>NZ_JACJPX010000056.1 GCF_014696315.1 Calothrix membranacea FACHB-236 | reverse complement strand
ACTCTTCATCAGTAAGGCTGGTGGAATAGCTCATAGCAGTTAGATTCAACGGGTATGAGAACCTTAGATGATAATTGTAAAGATGTCAAATGGGTTCTATATCTAAGACTGTGCCACCAATTACTACAGCAATACCCCGAGAAATTGACTGTGCTAGTCCCCATGCGCCAATAAATGTACCTGCGGCTTCGGCGGCTGTCAAATCTAGCATTAAGCTAATTGCTGCTGTGGTGACAAAACCAGTGGCTAAACCGAACAAAACTAAACCAAATTTCAAGAAAGCTGGATTCGCTGAAAACCCGGAGAAGCCTAGCAAAAGCGAAGCACAAGCTACTAATATACAGCCCAATTTCGCAGTCCTACGCTTACCTAAACGCGGCACAATCACAAAGCCCGTTACGCCGTAGGAAATGAGGATACCCGTGCCATAGAAAACGTTCAGCTTGGTGCTTTCAGCTAAAGGCATATTAAAAACTTGCCCTGCATAGGGTTCCACAATCGGATCTTGCATAAACAAGCTAATAGTCATCACTAATAAAAACGTAAAAAACAAGCCTGTTTGCCGACTAGCTGTTAAAATTCCCCATGCGTTACGTAAGCTGATGCTATCTTCGCGATTGACTACTTGAGAACGTCTGGAATATAGGGAATATTTTTTCTCTACACCCAATGTGGCAGCGATCGCAAAAACAAATACAATAGCTGGCACAACCATAAACAGCTTGTTGACTGCTGCTTGTAAAGTCGCTATGCTGGCTCCTGGTGTTAATTGCTTCAGTAAGCTGGAACTAATAATTGCGCCAACAATAATTCCCACCATCAGCATCGACCAGACAATACCAACCACTTTGGAACGGTTATCTTCTT
Organism: Calothrix membranacea FACHB-236; assembly: GCF_014696315.1. Classification (GTDB taxonomy): domain Bacteria; phylum Cyanobacteriota; class Cyanobacteriia; order Cyanobacteriales; family Nostocaceae; genus Aulosira; species Aulosira membranacea. The sequence continues at coordinate 52,780 of NZ_JACJPX010000056.1, read as the reverse complement.
CCGAGATATCCACCAACAAAGCAGCAAAAGCAGTACCACTAGCACAAATTGCTAGCCCGTAGACAGCAAAAACCAAGCACAGCAGTGCCGTCCAGCCAAGAGTTTCAGTTGTCCATACCCAACCGCCAGCACTTTCGGCAGCAAAATCCAACTGCCACATTACCTGCACAGATAAAAATGCGGCGATCGCAAATACTGCTGCTCCCACCCAAACATAAGCTGTACGATGATAGCCCCACATGGGTTTAGCATCTGATATCTGACCAAACCAAATACGCGAAGGCGAAACGAAAGCTGGGAGTGCTAGCACTAACGACACTAAGGTTGCGGGAATTGCAATTTCCTGAATCATGACTCTGTTAAGTACCCCCAGAGTCAGGATTGACATCATGCTCAACCCCATTTGAAACAAGCCTAGCCTAAACATGGTCAGCAGATTGACCCTTGGCACAGTTACGGAGTTTGTCGGAGAATCAAAGGCTTCACTGCTTGCCATAGCTAATTTTTCATAGGGAGAAATTCGTCTTTTAACTTAAAGATAAACCGAATTCTGCTAACAATTCCTAAGAATTTCGTCTTTTTATCACTCTATTTTTTAGCAGATTATGGCAAATAACCCTTGATGAAAGGGCAAAGGGAAAGACTCGTAGGTCTTCAACCTGAAAGTGTGGGCATTACCAGATATTTGTTTTACATTTCTTGATGATAACCACTACCAACCATACATTTACTATCAATTACTAATTACCAATTACTTCTTCATAGGTAAACTCAATGTAAAAGATGTTTGATTTGACAGCATGGGGTCAAGGGTAAGTTTACCATTGTGAGCAATAGCGATTTCCCTGGCGAGGCTCAGTCCTAGACCTGTTCCCTCTACCTTTCTAGTTCGTGCTGGATCTCCACGATAGAAGCGGTCAAAAATGCGATCGCGATCGCTGGCGGGAATTTCTTGAGATGAGTTGCTAATAGTAACTAATACTGTCTTTTCTTGTTGCCTGGCATTAATTCGCATCCAGCCTTCTGGAATATTATATTTAATGGCATTGCTGAATAAATTTTGTAATACCTGAGTCAGTAAATCGCGATCGCCTTTTACTTTTAATCTGGGAGTAATCTCTGCTATCACTTGTAAATGAGGTGCTAACAGTTCCATATCCTCTACCATCTCGGCTAATATCTCAGACAAATTTACTTCCACCTGATGTAAATTCATTTTGCCGGCATCAGCTAAAGATAGCAACAACAGCTTGCGGACAATGCCACTGAGCCGGGATACTTCGTCTAAGAGATTACTGAGATTTTGTTGTAACTCTGAACCTGGTTCTGCTTTTTGCAAAGTTCGCTCCAGTTCCCCTTGTAAAATTGCTATCGGTGTTTTCAGTTCGTGGGCTGCATCTCCACTGAAGCGAGAAGCCTGTTTAAAACTGCGTTCCAGGCGTTCTAACATCTGGTTAAACACCTGAATTAATTCTAGAAATTCCGTATCTGTAGCTGCGATTGGCACTCTTTGATCCAATCCCTTAACCGTAACTTGCCGGATAGCAACAACTAACTCCCGGATGGGACGCAAAGCCCCGTAAGACAGCAACCAAGCACTACTAGTAATGATCAAAAGTACAGCAGGTATAGAAATTAGGAAAACATCACGGATAATCGCCATCTCCCGATCAATACCTTGCAAACTGACAGCGATCGCAATTTGGGATTCATGAAAAGCGATCGCACCAATGCGCCAAGTTCCTGTTTTCGTGCGTTGAGTTACCAATCGCGGCGGTGGCATATTAGGTGGACGTTCGGGAGGAAATCGTGGTCTATCTGAAGGTGGCTGTAAAGTTCCCGAACTAGCAGGTGGTCTTTGGCGATCGCGAGGAAAAAATTGAGATGGTAATAACTTGGGGCGTGAAGGCCAAAGACCATTTAAATTAAAATCAGCTGACCATAGCTCAGATTGATGAAGCGTTTTCCCTTCGCTATCTATCACTAAAAGAGCAATGGGCGTTTCTTTCTCCGTCCCCAACTCCTGCGGTAATGAGTTTTCATAAAACTGCCAAAAATCTTTGATCGGGGGACGAGGACGATTCAATAAAGCTTCTAGCTTTGCATCTAGGCGGCTAACTTTCGCCTCATAGATCAGCCACCAAGACATACTACCAAACCCTGCCAGCGCTCCACCAGCTAGCATGGCAAACAACAAAGCTATTCGGAGTCGGAAGGAATGGAGTTTCACGGTTGGGGACTGGGGATTAGGGACAAATCAATTCAAAATTCAAAATTCAAAATTCAAAATTAAATAACTCCTGGGGATTGGGGACTGGGACAATTTGCGTTATGAACGTAAGGTGTTGTTTGAAGCTTTGAGGCTGAATGTTGAGGCTTTGAACTTGAATGTTGAAGCTTTGAGGCTGAATGTTGAGGCTTTGAGGCTGAATGTTGAGGCTTTGAGCCTGGATGTTGAGGTTTTGAGCCTGGATGTTGAAGCTTTGAGCCTGGATGTTGAGGTTTTGAGCCTGGATGTTGCGGCTTTAAGTCTGAAAGTTGCGGCTTTAAGCCTGGATGTTGCGGCTTTAAGCCTGAAAGTTGCGGCTTTGAGCCTGAAAGTTGCGGCTTTAAGCCTGAAATTTCAGGCTTAAAGGTGGAAATTTAACTCTTGACCTCGCAATCCTTCCCCATTACCCATTACCCATTACCCATTACCCATTACTCAAGAATTCCGAAACCGATACCCAACTCCCCGCACACTTTCAATCCAAGTTAAGCCAGTTATTGAGTCAATCTTTTTACGTATGCGTTGAATACAGACATCAACGACATTGGTGTTGGGGTTAAAATCATAGCCCCAGACATGTTCTAAAATTTGGGTGCGGGTAAAAACTCGCCCTGGAGAACGCATCAAATATTCCACAAGATTAAATTCACGGGTGGTAAGTTCGACCACCTGTCCATCACAAGTAACTTCCCGCGTAATCCGATCCAGCTTGATGGGGCCGACACAAAGTAGATTTTGGCGATCTCCTAAACTCCGGCGTACTACCGCATGGATTCTGGCTGCTAACTCTTCCACAAAAAACGGTTTGGCTATGTAATCATCAGCCCCTAAGTTCAAACCTTCTAGGCGATCGTCTAGTTCATTCCGAGCTGTTAACAATATTACGGGAGTATTCCGCCCTTTCTGCCGCAATAGTTTGAGAATCGATAGCCCATCCTTCCCTGGCACCATAATATCGAGTATTAGGGCATCGTATTCGTTATCTAATGCCTTGAGATATCCTTCGTCACCATTGTCGCAATAGTCTACGACAAATCCCTGCTCCTTCAATCCATCTCGGACGAAGTTAGCAATTTTTGCTTCATCTTCGACAAACAGAACATTCACAAGTACAAGTATTCATTACTCTACTGATGGCTCCATTTTAGATTGATTACCCTGTAGCTCAAATTACAAAACTGTAATTTAGAAACTAGGTTGTTTGTAATTTTGGGGTGGCTAAATCATAAATATCAACACCACTACTTCTCAAGGTTGATTGTTATGAAAATTCGTCAAATGTTAGCCGTAGCAGCGATTCCTTTTGTAATTGGTTCATTTACATTTGCACCTAGTCAAGCCAAAGCTGAAGCACTAGCCCATCAGCATGAAAAAATAGCCCAACAAACCGATAGACCACTTATTGAACAGCAACAACCTAATAAAAAACCACAGGCTAGACATCAAAAACCCCGTCCTCAACAAAAAAAGCGTTCTCATCAACGTCCTCAGCCACACCAAAATCGCCAAAATACCCAAACTCCACAACCACATAATTTGGGTTTAGAACAAATTCAGGTAGTACCCAATTACCGTTAATTGCAACACTGGTAATTTTGTTCAGCCAACCCGCTTAAATTACAAAACTGTAATTCATCACCAGGGCAAATTGTAATCTTGGGTTGGCTTAATCAGAAATATAAACAAACTATCTATTGAGGAAAGATCATGAAATTTCGTAGAACATTAGTTATTACTGCAATTCCTGTTGTGTTGGGTACAGTTGGTTTTATTTCACTTCAGCAAGTAGATGCTGCTAATAAATTTCAGCACATTGCTCAAAATTCACAACCACTCAACGAACCACAGGACGGACAAAGAAGACCACCTCATCCTGATTTTGCAGCAGCAGCGGCTAAGTTAGGTATTACAGAACAACAACTCAAGGATGCTTTGGGAGTTCCTGCTAATCCCCCCACTCCTAGCGCGGGCGGGAATCAGCAGCGTCCACCCCGACCCGATTTTAAAGCAGCAGCTACTAAGCTAGGTATCACAGAACAAAAATTAAAGGATGCATTAGGAGTTCCCGCTAATCCTCCCGGGGAAGGCGGTCATCATCAGCATCCACCTCGCCCTGATTTTAAAGCGGCGGCTACTAAGTTAGGTGTTACAGAACAAAAACTAAAGGATGCATTAGGAGTTCCTGCTAATCCCCCTACTCCAGGCGAAAGCGGTAATCATCAACGTCCACCCCGACCAGATTTTAAAGCAGCAGCTACCAAGTTAGGTGTCACAGAACAACAATTAAAGGATGCGTTAGGAGTTCCCGCCAATCCTCCAGGCGATCGCCCTGAAGAAAATAGATAGTTCGGTATTCAACCAAGCCACATCATGAAATATCTTTGACTGTTGATAGTTCACAGTCAACAGTCAACAGTTAACATTAAGAGCGTGAAAAACAACAATCAGCAACTAAATTGGATTTTGAATCGCAGACAAACACTAGCTTTATTTCGAGTAGCTGGAACTGCAATACTTGTAGGATGTATCCCTAGAAAATTTCAATCTGTGCAAGCACAATCCAGTTTACCTGGGTGTGTAATTAGACCAGAACAGACCGAAGGCCCATATTTTGTAGACGAGAAACTTAAACGTTCTGACATCAGAGTCGATCCCGCAGATGGTTTAGTAAAAGAAGGTGTACCGCTACAACTGACGCTGCGAGTTTCCCAAGTTAGTAATACTGAATGTAAGCCTTTAGCAAATGCGATCGTTGATATTTGGCATTGTGATGCGCTTGGCGTGTATTCAGACGTGGAAGATCCGCGCTTCAATACCATCGGTAAAAAGTTTTTGCGCGGATACCAAGTAACAGACGCAAACGGAACAGTGCAATTCACAACTATCTATCCCGGTTGGTATCAAGGGAGAACAGTGCATATTCACTTTAAAGTACGCACAGAAGGGACATCAAAGCAGGGTTATGAGTTTACCTCACAGCTATATTTTGATGATGCCATTAGCGATCGCGTATATACACAACCCCCATACGCCAGCAAAGGACAGCGCACACTCAAGAACGCACAAGACGGAATTTTCAACGATGGTGGAGAGCAATTACTACTCAACCTCACTAAAACCAACCAAGGTTACGCCGCAACGTTCGATATTGGAATGCAAATAGCTTGAGCAGGTTTGTGTATATTTACCCCAATAATAAGAGCGATCGCACTAGTTTTAGACAAAAGGTGAAAGGGTATAGGATTTTTCTTTACCTTTCCCCCTTACCCTTTCCCCCTTACCCCATTCACAAACCTTCCCACGCCGCTTGAAAAAAATCACGTTCACAGAACATAGCATAACGGTAAGTAGAGTTTACTAACGCTGTAGCGCTGGCGTAACTATCAACTAAAGCGTCTAATTGTGCTGCTAAGGGTTGAAAATCTGAACTACTGTAAGTCCGAATCCAGTTTGCATAAAGATGATCCGGAATGCCATCTTTAGCTAATTGTTCTCCTAAAAATGCATACAAACGCATACAAGGAGACATCGCCGCAGCAGTTAAACCCACATCTCCACCCCAAGCCGTCGCTAATAAAAAGTCAGTATAGCGACGGGTAGCGGCTCCCGGTTGTACAGAATGCAAATTTACTCCCCACTCAGCAGCATATCCCTCATGTAGCCGCAATTCTTGCAAAACTCCATCAGCTAGGCTGTGAAATGTCGTAAACCCTTGCCAGTCTGGTGCTTTAGCTGCAGCGATGCTGTAAGCACGAGCAAAAGCCTCTAAGAAAAAAGCATCTTGTCCTACATAGTAAGCAAATTTTTCTTGCTCCAGAGTACCCTTCCCAATACCTTGTACAAAAGGATGATCTAGACAAGCTTTAGCTAAATCTTGATTTGCCATCCATAATTCATTAGATATAGTCATCTTTCAAAAAATTTTAGATTTTATACCAATTCAAATAATGTTTGCGACACATCAATATATTCTAGAGGGTAAGGAAATACCTTGCCCCTGCAATTTATCGCATTCTTTTTTCAAATTTGTATTAGTAAATGTAGTAAATGTAGGGTCTGTTGTCGCGTAGCGCAACGCACCTTCTAATATTAAAATGAATACCCATAATTCAAATCAAAATACCGCGCTACTCACTTAACTTGGCAAATGCCATTTAATAAACTCTTCTATACTTGATATAGTTAAAAAATCGATAGTTCTAAACTGCCTATCAATAGCAGGAAGACTACATATTTTGGCACCAATGCTTAAATATGCTTGCAAAATATTAGGAATATTAACATCACAATAATCTGGACAATTTGAGTGAATTTCTAAAGAATATTGTAAATTTGGATATACCAAAATACTGGGATGCATTAAATTATGACGCTGAAAATAATGATAAGCACAAGTAGCTTGCCAGGGGTTTTGTGTCAGCAGTGAAGCACATCCAAAAAAATATTTGCAGCCGCTCAGAATAAGATAATTTGCTAGCCCTTCCCATAGTAATAAAAGTGATTGACTATTGCGATATTCTTTAGCTATACAAGCACGTCCCACTTCTACAGACATCTGAAGCACGCGAGCAGGAATCCCATTGAGATTAAATATATCAGCAGCATCAAAGCCTAATCCTTTTGAAGCCATAGTATAGGTTTGCATCCGATAGGTTCCTATAGTTTTACCAGTCAATTTAGAAATCAACATCAAATGATGGCAAACACTATCAAACCTATCTCGATCCATTTGGCTAAGGCTAGAACTAGAGAAACCTAAATTTAACTCAAGATTAAAAACTTCAAAGCGTAAACGAAATATAGATTCTAATTCTTCTGCTGTTGAAGCAAGTTTTAAAAGATAATTTTGGCTTTGTAAAATTGGAAAATCTTTAAATAATGAAGGAGGACTAAGTGGCTGATAGATGTTGTGGCAAGAGATTTCCATCTGTCTTCCTGCGGGAAATTGGAAAAATATCCTAGGAGTCAAAAAATCAACAATTAAACATCAAAAACTCTTCCTGATATTAAGAGAAATTTAAAGATTATAGAGTTTTGATACCAATTTGAAAAAAAGGCGATAGATGGATTAGTAGGGCTTTGATACAAAGAGCAATTTCCAATCCAAAATCTAAAATCCAAAATGCTATGAGATAGGTTATTTGTATTATCAACAGAATTGCTAAAAAAATCTGGCAATAAGATACAAAATTTTTAATAAATGTTATGCATTCATAGCTTTGGCATAACATTCTCACGGAGAGACAAAAAACCCTCGGAATTATCCGGGGGCTTGTATATTGTTTACAGGTCTGATCGAGACCATTGAATTATTTATCATTTGTCAATGACAAATTTTCCACAATAGTTAGGATGACTGATAGTGCGATGTCTACGACGAGCTACGCCTACGCACTATATTTCAATCATGTTTCTTGTCCCTTAAGGTAGCAAGAATCTGGGAAAAGTATCAATTTAGCAGTTGGTAAATGCGTGATTGTCAATATTTGATCGCTAGATTAGTAGCTTACAACCAATATTTGACAATTAATTGCGGTGATTATTACTGTAGCGAACCCTAGTACCTGCCCAAAGTAACTTCTCTCGCAACGTTTGATAATATGAATTGTTCTCCCGCAAAATAATAAATTTAGCCCGACAATCAGCCATCCGCACATCAACACGGTGTCCTGGCCAAATTGAAGTTGCTAAAACCCCATCTGTCCACAGCTTAGTACTCAAATCATAATCCCCCAAAGGCCAAATACTGACCACAGATCCAGGGGGTAACACTAGGGGACGGCTAGAAAGACTCATGGGGCAAATGGGAGTGATGGTAATCGCTTCCATACCATCGTGCATAATTGGGCCATTGGCGGAAACGGTGTAACCAGTGGAACCCGTGGGAGTAGAAATAATTAATCCATCGCCAACATATTGATCGACTACCTCACCGTCAATTTCCATTTCCAAAATTGAGGTAATCATGCGATCGGCAGAAGCGGGTTTGACACAAAATTCATTCAAAGCCAGGTAGCGTTCGCTGACTGGTTCTAAATTCGGGCCATAACCCTCAAAAACTGCCGCTTGCAACATCATTCGCCGCTGGATAGCATAGCGATCCTCAAATAGCCGATCCCAAACTTTTTCTGTATCTTGAAATTCTTCAACGGACTCAGTTAGGAACCCCAGATGACCTCCCACATTCACTCCCAGAATAGGGATGCCAGCTGGAGCTAAATGTCTGGCACCTGTTAATACAGTGCCATCACCACCAAGTACCAATGCCAGATCAATTGGTTGACCTGCGGAGGCTAAGAATACCGGATAAGGGTTATCTTTTGGGCCGCTAGGCCCCATCAACACATGACACTGGCGATTTTCTAGTTGTTTTGCACAGATTTCTGCCCAACGTTTACTTTGGGCATCCCGTGCTTTATAAGCAATGATTACCTGCTTGAGTTGCACGCAAAATTACCACTTCAGGAGATTAAACTGCTCCATATCGACGGTATCACGGTTGCGATAAATGGCAAGCACGATCGCTAAACCTACCGCCGCCTCGGCTGCGGCCACGGTGATCACAAAAACAGTGAACACTTGACCTTTAATTAATGTTGAGTCCAAGAAGTTGGAAAATGCCATTAAATTCAAATTAACAGCATTCAGCAGCAACTCGATTGACATCAGTACCCGCACAGCGTTGCGGCTGGTAATTAAACCGTAGATGCCTATACAAAATAAAGCAGCTGCAAGTAATAAAAAGTACTGGAGTTGCATGAATCTTTGGAGTTTTTATTCAGATATCGGTTGTTAGTTGTTGCTTTGCCTTATTCGCGACGAGAACTGCCACGATATACGGGCGTATCGCCAGAGTCATTGCGAATGCTACCAATTGCTGCCATTTCTTTAGGACGTTCTGGCAAAGTTAAAACGGTTTGTGCCTGTTCGGTAGTTTCTGCATCTGGTAAGTATTCGCGACGTGCCAGAATAATTGCTCCCACCATCGCCATCAACAACAAAACGGAAGCCAATTCAAAAGGTAGAAGGAAGTCGCTGAAGAAATGCTGACCAATCAAAATTATGGAACTTTCGCCATTTACAGGATTAGTTGCGTAAGCCCAAGGAGTTGCCAAGATCATGGTGCTTAAAAGCCCAAACAATCCCAAGCTGACTATACCTGTAAAGATTTTTCGTAGTCCAGCACTAGGATAGGGCGCAAAATTCTGCCGCTTGTTAACCAACATGATCGCAAACAAGATCAGCACGTTAACTGCACCAACATAAATCAGCACTTGTGCTGCTGCTACAAAGTCGCCATTGAGCAATAGATACAGCCCAGCTATGCTGATGAACACCCCACCCAGCAAAAAGGCTGAATAGACGATACTAGAAGACAACACTACGCCTAATGCTGCCCCAATCATCATTACAGCCAGTATGCCAAAGGAAACAATCTGTACTCCTTCTGCTAGATTCACTGTTTTTTGTCCTCAATCACTTGTCATTGGTCATTAGTCATTAGTCATTAGTCACTAGTCATTAGCAAAGGACAAATGACAAAGGACAGATGACTAAATCAATTTATTTTTCTGTTTGTTCTACCAGGTCTTCTGGACGCGCACCAGGACGGGGAGCATCAGCAGGTAGATCGTGGGGTTCCATGACACCTTTAGGCAGATAAACTAATTCGCGCAATGGTGTCACCATTGGGTCGTTGGTTACCTTGTATGGTAAACGCCCCAAGGCCACGTTATCATAGTTCAACTCATGGCGATCATAAGTGGATAGCTCATAATCTTCTGTCATGGAAAGACAGTTAGTTGGGCAATATTCCACACAGTTACCGCAGAAGATACAAACTCCAAAGTCAATACTGTAGTGATTGAGCTTTTTCTTCTTGCTGGCTTTATCGAATTCCCAATCAACTACAGGTAAATTAATGGGGCAAACGCGCACGCACACTTCACAAGAGATACATTTATCAAACTCAAAGTGAATTCTGCCGCGAAAACGTTCACCAGGAATTAATTTTTCGTAAGGGTACTGTACAGTAATTGGCCGCCGACGCATATGGTCAAAGGTTACAGATAACCCTTGACCAATGTAACGACCAGCTTGTACTGCTTCCTTGGCATAATCGCCAACTTGCTTCAGGAACTTTAGCATTGTGTTTTACTCTCTCTGTTGTTCTTTATTAGTCATCAGTCATTTGTCATTGAGAAGTTGACAAATGACTAATCACTAACCTCCAAAGGCGACGGGAAAAGCTAGTTTCAGGGCTGCGGTTAATAAAAGATTAACCAAACCAACCGGTAGCAAGAACTTCCATCCTAGATCTAACAATTGGTCAATCCGTACCCGTGGTACTGTCCAGCGCAACAAAATAGCGACAAATACTAGTAAGTAAGCTTTGAGTACGGTCATAATGATACCCAAAGATGCAGTTACTATTTGCAACACTGGATTGAGTTCACTAACACCTAGCCAATTAGCGATCGCACTAATGGGAATGGGAAAATCCCAACCACCGAGGTATAAAATAGCAACCAATAAGCTAGAAAGGATTAAGTTAACGTAGGAACCCAGGTAGAATAAACCGAATTTCATGCCGGCATATTCTGTTTGATAACCTGCTACTAGTTCTTCTTCGGCTTCGGGTAAGTCAAAGGGTAAGCGTTCACACTCAGCTAGGGCGGCGATCCAAAAGATCAAGAAACCTGCTGGTTGTCGCCAAATATTCCAACCCAAAATGCCATAACCAGATTGCTGATTAACAATATCAACGGTGCTGAGGCTGTTAGACATCATCGCGATCGCCAACACACTCAGCGCCAAGGGAATTTCATAACTAATTGACTGCGCTGCAGCCCTTAAGCCCCCTAAGAGCGAGTATTTGTTATTGGATGCATAGCCAGCCATCAATAAGCCAATTGGCTGAATGCTAGACAAGGCAATCCACAAAAAGACCCCCATGCCGACATTTGTAATGACAATATTCTGTCCAAAGGGCACAATCAGAAACGACAGAAACACTGGAATTACAACAATGATGGGGCCGAGAGTAAACAGCCAAGGGTCTGACTGGGCTGGTACTATATCTTCTTTAAAGACGAGCTTCAAACCATCTGCTACTGGTACAAGCAACCCAAAAGGCCCCATGTATTCTGGGCCAATCCGCTGCTGAGCTGCGGCGGAAATTTTCCGCTCTAGCCAAGTGGCTACTAATACCCCCACTGTTGCCCCAATCAGCATCAGTATCATCGGCAGAGGCATCCAAATTGCTTTGGCTACATCTGGTGGTAATCCTAAATCCATGAGGGATTTAATAAAAGTTCCTTGGAGGTCAATTCCTGAATTCATGTTTCCGCTCTTTAAGTCAACTGAAGTGTGAAGTATGAAGTATGAAGTATGAATCAGAAAATTTCAGCCTTCAGCCTTCAGCCTTCATTCTTGATCCTTAGATGATTACATTTAATTGATGATAATTTGCCAATTCCCATGTTTAGTATATCGTTGGATGGTTTTAGCCCTCCCAACCCAGATAAGAAGATCTACTTATGGTTGGGATTGGGATTTACAAATCACAAACCCCCATTTACTTGGCTAAAATCAAAACTTAGGAGAGAAGCGTTGCACACGAAGATGGGCAAATGCTTGATATAAATTCAGCACAAATGTTTCCGCCTCCATTGTGGCAACGGTTTCCGCTTTCTACAAGTTTGATAATTTGCCAGAAATGGGGGCCGGGATTATATAGAACTCCACCAACCCAACTGTGAAGGTAAAGAAATAAATTGCGTAGACAGGTTAGTGGGCTTTGCTTTGGTTGCTAAGGTTGTAGCTATGGCTTCAGCCAGATGGGGAACAAAGATTGTCAAACAAGTGGGAAAAAAGAGAAATAGCAGAGTGGCTTTGGTGGACTACTAGTAAAGCTTGTATCAGCCCTACCATCGCCTCTGGCTGCAGCTGCTTCTACAAAAAAGCGATCGCCAATGCTAAAGCGAAGTTACTTGAGAATTATTTCCCCTGCCATAGCGCTTTTTTGCGTTAACTCTCTACCAAACAGTACCAAAGACTGGATTTTTGACAGTGAATTAGCGTTGGTCAATGGGGATATAAGGAGCTTCATGCCGACCATTGTAAACCTGAGTGGGACGGAAAATCCGGTTTTCTTCTAGCTGTTCTTTCCAGTGAGCTAGCCAACCAGCAACACGGGCGATCGCAAAAATTGGTGTAAATAAGTCGGTGGGAATGCCCATCTTTCTATACACCAATCCTGAGTAAAAGTCAACGTTAGGATAAATTCCTTTGTGACCTAATTTTTCGGCTACTACTCGTTCCATCTCTTGGGCGATTTCATAGTACTTGTCTTCGCCAAATTTGGAAAACAGTTGCTCTGCCAAGTTTTGCAAAATCGTGGCTCTGGGGTCTTTCACCTTATAAACGCGATGCCCAAAGCCCATGATTTTGGCTTTGCGCTGCATCAGGTCTTCAACGTAGGGACGAACATTAGCTACAGAGCCGATTTCTTCTAGCATTTGAATGACTTCTTCATTTGCACCGCCATGTAAGGGGCCGCCCAAGGTTCCCACCGCACTTGCAACCACGGCATAGGGATCTGTGAGGGTAGAAGCCGTCACCCTAGCGCTAAAGGTAGAAGCATTCATCGTATGCTCGACATGAAGTATCAAGCAAATATCAAAAATTTTCGCTGCCAACGGATCGGGTTCTTTCTCGTTGAGCATATACAGAAAGTTGGCTGAGTAATCTAGATCATCCCGTGGGCGTACAGGATCGTTACCTTTCCGCATCAACTGGAACGCCGCTACCATTGTAGGAATAGTAGCTATCAAGCGAACCACAGAATCTCGAATGTAGGCGGGATTATGTAAATCCCGAAGAGAATAGAATAGTCCTAATGCAGCAGCCGAGGCTTGTAAAGCATCCATTGGGTGGCCGCTTTCGGGAAAGCATTTCATCATGTCCCGGATGCGATATTTGATTCGCCTGTGGAGACGAACTTCTTCCTCAAATGCTGCCAATTCTTCTTTACTTGGCAATTCACCCCAAATTAGAAGATAAGCAGTTTCCAAAAATGTACTTTTTGCTGCTAACTCCTCAATCCGGATGCCCCGATATTCTAGTATTCCCTTTTGCCCGTCAACATAGCTGATACTGGATTGGGCAGCAGGAATGCCTTCCAACCCGGGCTTATATTCGCACACCGACATGGCAACACCATCTGCTTTGTGAAAGATTTGCTCAGGCTAACTTACCAGAAATCGTTATTGCAAGAACAGTTTCCAGTTATAATCTAAGTCCTTTCATAACTGTGAAAAACCGTTAAAGCAAGTACTTGGGTGGTGTCAACCAAAACATTTGACTACGACCCAGGGGAGAGCCTATTTCTGGTAGTTTTATCCCGATCATACCTGCTTTTTTCAAGACTAAACCTGCTTTGACTTCCCCCCAAAGAAGAATTTCTGCCCATTGGCTCAAATTAGGTTCGTGTCCTACTACGGCAAGTCGAGTATTTGGGGAATAATTTCTTGGCTCTAACCACTGTTTCACCCAATTATCGATATTACCATCAGGTGCCAAGTGATGAGATTCTTCCATATGAGAACTTAATCCAGCCGCTATCAAAATCTCTGCTGTTTGGCGTGCCCTAGCTAAGGGGCTTGTAACGATTACATCAAACTCCAAACCCAAATTTACTAGACGCTGGGCAATTTTCTCTGTTTTTTGTCTTCCTTCTTTGGTTAGAACTCGCTCTTCATCCTTAATATCAGCAGTTCTCTCTTGGGCTATACCATGACGAATCAGATATAATTCCATATTTGCTTATACTGTTTATAAAAAATTTATACAGTAATCCTAAATTTAGTAGCAAAATTACTCATTTAGTTAGTGAATAGGCAATAGGAAAGAAAAACATACAAATGTATTTGGGCTATCAAAAATAATATAGGAATGCTATTTGATTTTTGAAGTTCAAGTAGGATGCTTTAGCGATAGCGTAACGCATCAGTACCAACGCTTTTCATGCTGAGATTTTTTCAGAATCAAATCGGATTCCTCTATGAGGTACCTGTTCTACTAGATAAAATGCCAAGAAATAAAAATTTCTTGGCTCAAATGTAAATGTAATTAAAGATGAATAATTACCACTTTTTAGCTGAAGTAATGGCATTCACCTATGTATTAAACCTGATTTCCAGCCTTATTCTGACTGAATCGGGTTATCTTTAGGATTGACTAATTTCAACAATTTTTGCTTGATTTGGGTGTCGAAAACTTCCCATTTCATTCTTGCATAAGCTGAATTTTCGTTACCTCCAGATAAAAATCCCATAGGAATTTCAAAGCCACCTGCACCTGTTCTACCACCACCAAAAAAGCGCCCATTACTATCTTGTCCAAAGGCTTCTTTGATGAATTCATCAGGATCGAGTGTGAGTTTAGTAGTTCTCAAAGAACCAATAACTACTTCTAATTCATCGTCTTCATCGTGAACAATACCGTAAACTACAGCGGTATGAACGTTTTCTTCAGTTACGAGGAAATCTGCTGCTTGGGGGATGGCATCTCGGTCATCGTAACGTAAATAACCAACACCAGCTATGGAAAAGTTATTTTGTACGATGCGGTTTTTGAGCGCCCGCTCAATCACATCCATTACCCGCTTGGAACGATTCGCCTGCAAAATGGCGTTTAGCAACTGGGCATCATAAAATCGACTCAGATATGCAGCAGCCATAAAATCCTCTTCTTGTGCTTGCATCAGTCGATTTGTATCCGATCGCAAGCCATGCATCAAGGCTGTGGCACATTTAACATGCTGATTGATGCTGCTATCTAAGGTCAGTAATCCCGATTGTAGGTACTGAGTAAAAATTGTTGCCGTTGCTCGCACGTAAGGACGGACATCAATAAATTCGGGTTTGAGATCCGCTTGTACGCTGTGATGGTCAATGACTGCAACTAGGGGTATTCCTGCTTGCTGCACCGCCGACAATAGTTGACTTGTGGTGCCTTGGTTATCAATTAATATGAAACCTTGGTAAGATGACAAATCTTTACTTTTGAGATTTTGCAGTGTCCAACGCTGGGCAGGTAGATTTGTTAGCTTGACTAAAGCAATGTTCTCTTGGTGGCTTAAAGTCCCAGCATAAATAATTTCACACTTGATATCGTATTGCTGGGCGATTAACTGGTATGCCCATGCACAAGAGAGGGCATCAGGGTCAGGAAAGTCTTGTAAGATGATCAGCTGACGCTCGTGTCGGTGTGCTAATAGAGTTTTTTGCAGTTCCTCTGACTTTTGAGACACCAGAGAATTATTACGCTGAATTAGATAAATACCTCCGTCACTTGCCGATGGTGGTAAGGAGGTTTTAGCAAGTGGCACCTCAACAGGCACTTGGTCTATTTCAGCATCCTCTTGGTTCGGCTCTGTGGTCAATGATAAACTCTCAAACTGCATCAAGGAAGAATTCGATTGCATAGGGAATATTGTTGTAACCGTGAGGCTCCATTAATTCGTTGGAAAATACTACAATCAGATGTTTACTGATTTCGCCACACATAATGATCTTCGCAAAAATATAGAGGCATAGCACTATATATCTCGGTCTATTTTTTATCAAAACAAACAGTCAGCGTCTACCAAGTTCTACTAGCCAAAATGAATAGCTTCTGGCAAACATCTTACTGAGTATTTTAAAAAACATTATCAAGATAATATATTTTTTTTCATCTTCTTTATTTTTCTCTTTTAAAGAGAAATAAACAGAACTTTTTATGTTTATTACTGGGCTATAGCTGACCTTTAAAAACACCAAGTTGATGGATGTCTAAACTTGCGGCTATGCAACTTTTTGACCCAATAATGCTGCCAATCATATATTTTTAGTGCTTTTGGACATTTTGGGAATTGGTATTTACTAGGTTACAGTTTTTACCTTCTTTTTTATTGGTATTCAGTGAGGAGGGTGATTCTCAAGCTCCTAGTTTTATCCTAGTGATTAATGCACAATTAACAATTATTTTTATTGTTAACGAAAAATGCCATTTTCCGATTTATCTTAATAATCATGCTAATTTTGCTATAAACCTTGCGGTTTATGAATGCTGTAATGTATAATAGAAAGCTGGCTAATATTAAAACGTTTGTGATTGCAAGCCAAACTCTAGAAGAGTAATGTGTTTATTCTATGCAAACGCCATTACTCTGCGCCCCAACACACTAAATTTAGCTCTTGGACAAGATGGCACAAGAAAATATCTAATCGATTTTGATGATTTAAATGCTCAGGTTCAAAGACCTATCACATATTTTTGCCACTCTTGATGCAATCCGCTCTTTAGATGCCTGCTCACCTCAAAATAGAGGCTGCTGTATGGTTGGCGAGGAGGATGGCGTAAAAGCATATGGGCTTCATGAGGTGTGCGGCTGCCTTTTTTAACGTTACAACGCACACAAGCTGTTACAATGTTTTCCCAGCTATCTCCACCACCACGCGATCGCGGAATGACATGATCTAGAGTTAACTCGTCCCCTGTATAACCACAATATTGGCAAGTATGGCCATCGCGGTGCAAGATATTTCTGCGAGTGAGAGGAATTTCTTTATAGGGAACGCGCACATAATGACGTAACCGGATTACTGTTGGCAGTGGAAAATCCGAGTACAGGAATTTACCGTTATGTTCGATGCGTTCTGCCTTGCCCTTGATTAACAAAACCGCAGCCCGTCGCCAACTTGTGATATTGAGCGGTTCGTAAGAGGCATTGAGGACTAAAACCTTACCCATTGATAAGTGCTCAAGGTATTAGTTTCATATATATTAACACAGATCTATAGTAGTTGTGTGATGAGAATAAATTATACTTTCATCATAATTGCCGCTTCTACCCGCTCAATTGTCAATCCTTAAGCATCAATTAATGTAACCCTACAGGGGTAAGCTATCTCCGCTGCGTTGAGCGTGGGAATATGAAATTATTCATGGAGATACTTGCTGATGCCAGGTATTAAAAATAACTTATAAATAATGGCTTATAAAAAAGTCAAATTTTTGTAACCCATGAGCACTTAGTCTACAAAATGAATTTTGCAGAAAATTACCACATAAAGCACACAAATCTCCCATGTAGTGGTCTTGTGACAATTCCATAATCAAGGGTAAACTGCCTGATTAATCTGATTCATCTGCCAAAAGTTGAATACATAGATTATCTAGGTTATCTAGAAGCTTTGCATGGTGTGATAGGAGTAAGTAAATATGTTAAGTAGCAAAGAAATTACGGGAGTAGCTTCTGGGCGAGAATTTAATACGTATGGCTGGTTATGCCAACGTGCTTGGGTAGAAATTGATTTAGCAGCGTTATCACATAATGTCCGGCAATTAGTCAGCTTACTATCCTCACAAACCCAACTGATGGCAGTTGTCAAAGCTGATGCTTATGGACATGGTGCAATTAGTGTTGCCAAAACCGCATTAGAATCGGGTGCTAGTTGGTTGGGAGTCGCTACAGTTCCAGAAGGAATTGAACTGCGAGAAGCAGGTATTAAAGCTCCAATTTTAATATTAGGTGCGATTCAAACTCCTGAACAAATTCAGGCGATCGCCCAGTGGAAACTCCAACCCACATTATGCAGCCCTAAGCAAGCTTTAGTATTTTCCAACACTCTAGAAGCAATACAACATAGTTCTCCTTTACCTGTACATATCAAATTAGACACAGGTATGTCTAGGTTAGGAACCAACTGGCAACAAACAGGTGAGTTTGTCCGGTTGGTAAAAAGCTTACCCCATCTGACTATTGCTAGTATTTACTCCCACCTAGCAACAGCAGATGATCCAGACACCACAATCATGAAAGAACAGCATAGACGATTTGAGGAAGCGATCGCTCAAATTAAAGCTATGGGAATAGAACCACCTTGCTTGCACTTGGCTAATTCAGCCGCCACTCTTGCAGATTCTAGCTTGCACTACAACATTGTGCGTGTTGGTTTAGCGGTTTATGGACTCTACCCATCTGACCATTTACAAAATACCATCAACCTCCAGCCAGTTTTGCAAGTGAAGGCGCGTATCACCCAAGTGAAAACTATTAGTGCTGGAACTGGCGTTAGCTACGGACACCAATTTATTGCCCCTCAAGAACTCCGGATTGCAGTTGTGGGTATCGGTTACGCTGATGGTGTTCCCCGTCATCTTTCAAATAACATGCAGGTGTTAATTCGTGGTCAGCGTATACCCCAAATTGGCACAATTACAATGGATCAAATGATGGTCGATGTAAGTACTATCCCCGACATCCAAGAAGGAGAAGTAGTCACGTTATTAGGAAAACAGGGTAAAGAACAAATCTCTGCTAACGATTGGGCAGAGAAATTAGAGACTATTTCTTGGGAAATCCTCTGCGGGTTCAAGCATCGTTTACCTCGCGTGGCAATGAATTAGCCGCCAAAAAAGCCGCGATTCATTTGTCGGGTGCGTTATAAAGTAAGGATTAACGCACCGCCAATCACATCAAAGATGCTAAATACACTTCATTAATGCAATTAGAGCAATGGTATTACGAGATATTAAAATAATTTAATTTTTTTAAAACTTAATTTTTTGGGATTTGAGCAAAATTTTCAGGTTGCTAGCTATTCCCATAAAGAATTTGTTGTGTTATGATGTTTTACTAATTGCGGATGTGGCGGAATTGGCAGACGCGCTAGATTTAGGTTCTAGTTCCGAGAGGAGTGAAGGTTCAAGTCCTTTCATCCGCATTTTAAATCAAGATCATCCTATACCTATTGGCTGTTTAGTTTTGCAACTATTAATTAAATTTGAGGATGCAAATGGGTCAACGATAGGCGGTTTAGTAATCTAAACAAGAATAGATTAACCGCTAATCTGTTGAATATTAAGAGTTTTCAATTATGGCTCCATTAAACTCATCCTACCCTTGAAGGAAACAAGGATGGATTGGGAAAAAATTAGCCTTTACGCTATACGCAATCAGGGGTGTTCGCGCAGCATTCTCCTAGGGTAGTACTAACTACAAAGGAATCAGCCTGAAAAATGAACGGCGATTAGCTTACTAATACTCAATACCCAAGTTTGCCCGCTAGTTTACTCTACCCATTTTAGGCGTAAATTTTCCCTGAAAATTCTGTAAAAACTGATTCTATAATTATTACTTTTAACCCAAAATATACGTAGGTAAATACAGGGGTGAGGGGTTTAACCCCTTTATAGCTTTTAGTAGAGATATTGTGTTATGCACAAGCAACTAAATAATCAAAGTAGTTTATATCACCAGAAAATCAACCTACTTACATTTTAATTAACAACAAACGGAGTTTTGATATTGCTTTTTCAGTAGTGGAAATACTGAAAATTATTGGTAAATATTGGTAGCTCAAGGGTATTATTACTTTGAAAATGTCAACAAAGGTTACTCCACGACAAATGACTTCATCCACTCTTTAAATTTTATTTACTTATTGTCCAGAGATGTCTGATAATCTCAGTATAAGTAAGTAAATTAACAATAAATTCACAATTGCTTGAGGCTTTATAATCGGAAAACAAAGCTACAGTTAAGTTTGCCCACAAAAGGGTATCGGTATTTTAGTATGTTATGCTACAAAGCACCAATATTTTATAGCTAAATTGGTATCTTAGAAAAACTATGTACAAGTTTAGCTGACACGTATTGAATTTAGCTGAAGTAAAAGCAAAATGAGCACAACTCCTATAGGTAGCTACAGGTTGTTCCAGAAACTACATCCGCTATCGCTGTTGGCACAGCTAACCAGCCGCCATGCTACAGGATGCTTAAGGGTATATACGGAAACAATATCCTGGTCAATATATTTAACAGACGGTAAACTTACTTACGCCTCTCATTCAGATAAAGTTTTTGAAAGGCTAGACAATCATTTGCGGCGCTTGAGTCAGCAGATTCCGGCTCTCAACAGTGCCACTCGCGTACAGATGCGGCTAATGTTTGAAACGATGAGTGAAAATCAATCGATTTCACACTCAGATTATCAAGCAATCTGCTGGCTGGTAGATCAAGATTATCTTAGCCCTAAACAGGCAGGAACTCTCATCGAAGATTTAGCTAAAGATGTGCTGGAACCATTTTTAGCCTTAAAAGAAGGCAGTTATGAATTTAACTCAGAAGCTACCTTAGATGGATTACCGAAGTTTTGTAGCCTGGATTTGCGGTTAATAGTCGAACACTGTCAAAAGCAGATTAGAAATCGGCAAAATATTCAGTCACAGTCACCACTACCTCCTGCGACTACAAGTTCACCAATGATACCTGGGACACAGGTAGCACACAATCAGCCACAAGCTCAAATCCAGTTTGGGCAGCAATTATCTAATCAAAACAATTTTGCACGTCCTGAAGAAAAAAAGAATACATTTGTTCAAAAACGTGTTACTAAAGGGCTGTATACAATTGCCTGTATTGATGATAGCCAGACTGTGCTAAATTCCATCAAACACTTTTTGGACGAGGAAACATTTTCTGTTGTGCTGATTAACGATCCAGTAAAAGCTTTAATGCAAATACTGCGGAGTAAACCTGATTTAATTCTACTAGACGTGGAAATGCCTAATTTAGATGGCTATGAGTTGTGTTCCTTACTGCGGAGACACTCACAGTTTAAGGATACGCCGATTGTGATGGTAACTGGCAGAACAGGATTTATTGACAGAGCCAAGGCAAAAATGGTGAGATCTTCGGGTTATTTAACCAAACCTTTTACACAATCGGAACTACTAAAAATGGTTTTTAAACATATCGGTTAATTTCCTGATGGGTCATGGATATAACGATCGCCCGATTTAATAAAACCAATAAGATTTTTAGGAGATTTTAGTAGTGAGTCTTACTTTGATTGGCACAATTCTGATTGTCGAAGATTCTCCCAGTGAATTGGAACTAATGAGTTATTATCTCACAGAAAGTGGCTACAACGTAATTCCAGCTACTGGTGCTAAAGAAGCTTTACAAAAAGCATTATTACAACAACCAGATGTGATTGTTACTGATGTAGTTATGCCGGGTATGAGTGGTTTTGAACTGTGTCGTTTTTTGAAGAAAAATCCTAGCACAGAAAGAGTTCCAATTGTAATTTGTAGTTCAAAAAATCAAGAAATTGATCGATTGTGGGCAATGAGACAAGGCGCTGATGCTTATATAACCAAACCATTTACGCGAGAGCAACTTTTACGTGCTATCAAATCAGTAGCAAATTGAATTCATGAATAGTGCAAAAAATATTATTCCTGTTAAAGACATTCCCAACAACTTAGGAGATGGCTACATTAAGTTCCAACTTAATCAACAAACGGCTGCTATTTTATCAATGAAGCACACCCAAGAAGCCATTATTGTACCTGTTGAGTCTGTGACCTCAATGCCAAATATGCCTGCTTGTATACTAGGGCTAATGAATTGGCGGAGCCGCATAATTTGGGTAGTTGATCTCCCGAGAATGCTCAATTTAGAATTTTTAGACAGTAGGCTACGGCAGTACAATGTCATCATTGTGCGGGTGGAATCGCTGCTTTTAGGCTTGATTGTGCAAGAAATCAAAGGTACAGCTAAGTTCTTAGCTGATGAAATTTGTTCTCCTGTAGGACAAGTAGCATCCAGTTTAGTACCTTATTTATGTGGATGTGTTGTCCAAGAACAAGAGGTACTGCTGGTATTAGATGCACAGGCTATTGTCCATTCTTCTATTCTCCGCAGTGATTAGGGTGCACTACTAAAAAAGGGGTTTTTAGGGTTCTCATTCACATCAACAGGAGAATTAATTTATGTTTAATAAAACTGACACAACTAAGAGTAATAATACTCAAAATGGTTCATTGCCGATTCCATCAGCAAAAGTTACTCATAATACACTTAAACAATCAATTAACTTGAATAATAAAACTGCTAATGCTTCTCCTTGGAAAAAGGCAGTTACTTATTTTCATAGGCTCAGTTTAGGTACCAAAGCTACAGTATTAGCGATCGCGATTGGTACTCTGCCAACCTTAGGCATTGGCGCGATCGCCTATAGCTTTGCAAATAAATCAATTTACAAGCAAATCACCCAAGCGCAAGAAGCAGAAACGGTTGGCTTATTGGACAAAGTCAACCGTTACATCTTAGGAAGATACGGAGATGTACAGTTACTCTCGGATCTACCTTTTTTGACAAATCCCCAACTCAGAGACAGCATATCCACTCAACAAAAACAAGCACTTTTAGACCAAATTGTCAAAACTTACAAAGCTTATGACAGCATTGCCTTTTTCGATTTACAAGGAAATGTGATTGTTCAATCTAGTGGTGAACCTCTAGAAAATCATAAAGACCGTCAGTATTTTCAAGACGCGCTAAAACAAGAGACAGCAATTATTAGCCAGCCAGAAAAATCAAAAACTACTGGTGCTGTCAGCGTTCATATTGCCGCACCTGTGAAAGATGCAACAACAGGGCAAAATATTGGTGTAGTTAGGGCACGTCTACCCGTAAAAATGTTAGAGGAAACTATCAAAAACTATGCCTATACTGGGCATGAGTATCATTTACTAGATAATTCTGGGAAAGTTTTTCTCGCCACACAAAACAATCACGAGGGGAGAGATGCCAAAACAGATTTTCCTGGGTTAGGTCAACGGCAAAGCCAAAATAAAATAGATACTTTTATTACAGTTAACCAACTGGGTAAAAAACAGCAATTACTGACCTATGTACCCTCGATCAAAATTGCAGGATTACCGGATTTAAAATGGGATGCAGTAATTGCAACTGATACAGAAATTACCTTTGCACCCCAAAGAGAATTATTGTGGACGATCGCTATTGGTACGGCATTAACAGCCTTAATTGTCGCTGCGATCGCCGCTTGGTTAGCGAAACAATCCACAAAGCCAATTTTGAGCGCTACTGAAGCCGTCGGCAAACTTGGTCAAGGTCAACTCAGCACCCGTCTCGAAGTTGAAAGAGCAGATGAATTAGGGGTATTGGGTGTCAATATTAACCAAATGGCAGAACAATTGCAGGTCTTACTGCGAGAGCAAGAGCGCGAAGCACAAAGAGCCAAAATACTTGCAGATATTACCTTAGAAATTCGCAGAAATCTCAAAACTGAAGATATTTACTTCACAGCAGTTAACGAAGTACAGCAAGCACTGAAAGTAGACAGAGTCATTGTCTATAAGTTGAATCCAGAAACCTGGGATGGCATTGTGGTGGCAGAAGCTGTGACTGGTGTTTGGCCAAAAATGATGGGAGTGCAGATTGATGATCCTTGTTTTCGGGAACGCCATGTACAACTGTATCGCGAAGGACGAGTCAGAGCGATCGCTAATATCTATCAAGAAGCCGGATTGGCTGAGGCAAATTGCTACATCGAAATTTTAGAGAAATTTGCCGTCCAAGGTAATTTAATCGCTCCTATTATCCTTCAAGATGAACTTATAGGTTTATTGATTGCCCATCATTGCGAAAGCCCCCGGACTTGGCAGCAGTCAGAAATTGAGTTACTAAAGCAGACAGCATCTCAAATTGGCTTTGCCTTAGAACAAGCCAAGCTACTAGAGGAACTAGAACAAGCCAAATCTGCTGCACAACAAGACACCAAAGAAGAACGGCAACAAAAAGAAGCATTGCAAATGCAACTTTTAGAATTGCTCAGTAACGTCGAAGGTGCTGCAAGGGGAGATTTGACAGTACGTGCTGACGTAACAGCCGGAGAAATTGGCACAGTTGCAGACTTTTTCAACTCTATTGTTGAAAACTTGCGGGAAATTGTCACTCAAGTCAAAGAAGCTGCATCCCAGGTAAATCAAGCGATTGGTTCTAACGAAGGCGCAATCCGTCAGCTAGCAGAAGAAGCAATGAACCAAGCAGCTGAAATCAACCGGACGTTGGATGCAGTTGACCAAATGACTTATTCCATCCAAGCTGTAGCAGAAAATGCCCAACAAGCTGCCACAATTGCTAACCATGCTGCCCATACTGCGACAAAGAGTGGGCAAGCAATGGATTTGACAGTGCAAAACATTCTTTCTCTGCGAGAAACTGTGGGTGAAACTGCTAAGAAAGTAAAGCGGTTAGGAGAATCTTCACAACAAATTTCTCGTGTGGTGTCTTTGATTAACCAAATCGCTGTCCAAACTAACTTGCTAGCTATTAATGCAGGGATTGAAGCTGCACGTGCAGGCGAAGAAGGGCAGGGTTTTGCTGTAGTAGCTGAAGAAGTTGGAGAACTCGCAGTTAGAAGCGCTGCTGCAACTCAAGAAATTGAACAAATCGTGGAAAATATCCAACGGGAAACCAGCGAAGTAGTACAGGCGATGGAAGTGGGAACCACTCAAGTAGTCGAAGGCACGCGCATCGTTGAAGATGCTAAACAAAGCCTGGCTCAGATTTTGGATGTATCACGTCAAATTGACGAGCTAGTGCAGTCTATTTCTCTTGCAACCGCATCTCAGGTACAAACATCTCAAACTGTCAGTCACTTGATGAAAGAAATCGTTGCTGTATCACAACGTACTAGCGATTCTTCCCAATTAGTTTCCCAATCTTTACAAGAAACTATAGAAATTTCTCAAGAGTTACAGGAAACTGTGGGAACATTCAAGATCAGTTAGTTTTGGCATTATTCAGCCATTGGTGAGCCAAAAAACAACTGAATAAATGACAAATATCCAAAAAAATGCTCTACTAGACGCGCATTAGCTTAACAACTAACCAAAATCATGTCACAGGACAAAGAACTGGAAATCCAGATGCAATTTCTGGAAGAAGCCACTGATTACCTCAATACCTTAGAAGCGGTATTGTTGGAAATCGACACTAGTAATCGCATCGATTTAGAAAAGATCAACGGGGCACTGCGAGCCGCTCATTCCATTAAAGGTGGAGCGGGAATGATGGGATTTCGGACGTTGAGCGATTTAGCTCATCGTTTAGAAGATTCCTTTAAGGTCTTAAAAACGCGCAAAAACACCTTAGAAATAGATACCCAGTTGCAAAGTTTATTGTTATCTGGGGTTGACTGGTTACGTCAAATAGTAGAATTGCTCTCCGAAGGAAATGCAATCGAAGAGCAATGGTTACAAACTTTTTGTTATCCGGTATTTGATGAATTGCATGAGCGTTTGGGCGATCCGGTGCCAGAAGACGCTACAAGTATGCTTTCACCCGAAGATGGGCAAGATATCATACCTTTACTCTTTGAAACAGAAGTAGAAGGCTGTTTACAGCGTTTAGAAGCTGTAGTGGCAGATGAACAGCAGCCTTGTTTGCAAGAAGAAGTGGCAATTATGGCAGCTGAACTAGCAGGCTTAGGAGAAATGCTCCAGTTGCCAGCTTTTACTCAGCTTTGCGAGTCAGTTACACATCATCTAGAAGCTGCTAGTCCAGATCAAGTAGAGGAAATTACTCGCTTAGCATTACAAGCATGGCGGCGATCGCAAGCTTTAGTATTGACAAATCAACTCGATCAGCTACCTACAGAAATCAAACTGGGTGATTTAGCGTCTGCTTCAGCCATTCAGGCAGCAAATAGCCTGTCATCCAAACAAGCAACAATTGCGGAATTTTTCGCTACAGATACAGCCACAACCCACTTGTTAGAACCAGAAATCTTCTCACCAGATTTTGTGGAATCAGAAGAAACTGAGGAAGCTTGGCCCGACGAAGATGATGCGATCGTTGCTGCTAGATTTGAAACTTTAGATATTGAGTTTGCTAACGATTCCCCAGATACAGTTGAGGTTGCTGAGCCAAGCTTAGTCACTGCTAGAGAAATTCCCACCACAGATTACAGATTTCTCGAGCGTAAAGGCGAGCCAGTGGCTATCGGTAAAGATCGGGAAATTCAGGAAAATACAGTCCGAGTTCCCAGTAAGCAACTTGAGCAAATTAATGATTTGTTTGGGGAATTAATCATTCAGCGGAATGGACTGAATTTGCAATTGGAAAGGCTACGTAAACTCGTTCGCAATCTCAGCCAGCGTGTGCAAGGTCTAGAGCGAGAAAACCAAGAATTACGCGCCGCCTACGACAGAATTTCTACTCAAACTTTTAGCGCTGCTGGGATGCGATCGCTGGCTGATGAAAACCATCCGACTGATGGCATCGAGACTAACTTTGATGTCCTAGAAATGGATCGCTATAACGAATTAAACCTGCTATCGCAGGAAGTTATGGAAACCATTGTTCAGGTACAAGAAGTTACCACTGATGTGCAGCTAAGTGTTGATGATACCGATCAAATTGCCCGGAAGCTGAACAAAACATCTAAGCAGTTACAAACAAAACTCACCCAAGTACGGATGCGCCCGCTATCAGATTTAGTCGAGCGTTTTCCTCGCGCTATCCGTGACTTGAATGTGGAATATGGCAAAAATGTGCAGTTAAAAATTGAAGGTGGTAATACCTTAATTGAACGGAGCATTTTGGAAGCTTTGAATGAGCCTTTAATGCACCTGTTAAGAAATGCCTTCGATCATGGCATTGAAGATCCAGCTACCCGCAGCAGCATTGGGAAATTAGAACAAGGCTTAATTGAAATTAAAGCCACTCACCGTAGAGACCGCACAATTATTACTATCCGTGATGATGGTCGGGGTATTTCACTAGAAAAAATTCGCGCCCGTGCTTTAGCAATGGGGCTAGATGCTTCGCTATTGGCTAGTGCTAGCGATGAAGAACTGTTATCACTAATTTTTGAGCCAGGCTTTACCACCTCCGACCATGTTACAGCACTTTCCGGTCGTGGTGTGGGGATGGATGTGGTACGCAGCAAACTCAAACAAGTCCGAGGCGACATCAAAGTTGATACCGAACTAGGTGTAGGGACTACTTTTACTCTATCCGTACCATTTACGCTGTCAGTCGCACGAGTACTTTTGGTGGAAAGCAACCGAATGCTTTTGGCATTCCCTACAGATGTAGTTTCAGAAATCTTCTTACTACAAAACGAACAGGTGTTTGCGATCGCTGGTAGCGAAGTGATCAATTGGCAAGGCACGATGCTGCCCTTAATTCGCCTGAGTAGACACTTAGAGTTTAATGGCCCCCGTTATAATAGCCCGGATTTAGAAACTCCCCCAGCTATCAATGCCAGTTGTGTATTAATTGTTAAAAGCGGCAATCAGCCAATGGCTGTACAACTAGACCGTTGTTGGGGTGAACAAGAAGTTGCTATTCGCCAAGTTGAGGGTAACATTCCTTTACCTGAAGGTTTTAGTAACTGTACAATTCTAGGTGATGGTCGGGTAGTCGCACTTGTCAATGCCAACGAATTACTGCATACAATTGCTACTAATCAGCGTACCTCCAGAAGTAATCAATTACCATCAGCTAGATTAAAAACTGCCTTTTTGATATCTGGTGAAGACAAACCAGCAGTAGCATCTGTTGTTAACCAAAAAAGCACGATTTTGATTGTCGATGATTCAATTAATGTTCGCCGCTTTTTAGCCTTGACTTTAGAAAAAGGTGGGTATCAAGTAGAACAAGCAAAAGATGGACAAGACGCTTTAGATAAACTTCAAAGTGGCTTACAAGTTCAAGCTGTAATTTGCGATATTGAAATGCCCCGTCTTGATGGTTACGGGTTCTTAGGTCGGATTAAATCCAACGATGATATGAAAAATATTCCTATTGCTATGTTGACCTCTCGGAGTAGCGATAAACATCGGCAACTAGCAATGCAGTTGGGTGCAAGAGCATATTTCTCTAAACCTTATAACGAACAAGAATTGCTCCGCACATTACACCAAATAATTTATTCTACTAATGGTAATGGGGCATCAAATAATTAAATTTGTAATTGTCCATGATTAATGGTTACTGTCACTTTCTATCGGTCAGTTGTGAGCTATTTTTACCACAACTGGCATTTAGAAATTCCTACCCTTTTATTTGTTTGATTGATGAAGTTTTGTTTAATTAATCTGTCTCACTATTTTTGGAAAATTGCAAAAATTACTTTTGCTAATTTCAATTTATGCAATTAATCACATAGTTGTTTACATTATATAAACCCAAAAATTATACTAGTTTAGTTAGTATAATTTTTAACTTGTGTAGGGGAGAGATGCGATCGCACTTTCCCAATGATTTAATACCTCCATGTGACATGGCTAACGGATACAATTCACAAGAAATATTGAGTTTGGTTTATTTTATTTTTATTCAGCTCAACTTATTTTAGGGGCTGCTACTTCAGTGGATTTCCCTTGGTAGGATCGTAGCATGATCAAAAGTAGCTACCAACTAAATTGGTAAAAATATGCCTAGAAAAGAACAAGGATGGGTAACATTTCAAACCTCAGAAGAAGAACGCAAAATACTGGAAGAGTTTTGCAACCAGTCTCAACGTACCAAAACGGAAATTTTAAGAGAGTTGGTACGTGGGTTAAATAAATACTCTTCACCAGCGGTAGCGTCACCCACTCAGCAGGATGTTATACCAAATGCTTATACACCTGGGATAGAAATTAGTAGTTCAAAGAAACCTTTAAAAGTTAGCTCACGCAATATTCTCAAAGGCGTTGTTAAAAAGGTGGTTACTGGAGCAGTTAATACAGAAGTAACTCTAGAGATTGTTCATAAAGTAGAGTTAACGTCTATGATTACCAGAGTCTCAGCAGAAGAATTAGATCTAACTGAGGGAGCAGAAGCCTACGCAGTAATTAAGTCGAACGATATTGTGATTGCTAGAGAATAGTTAACTACCTTGGGCGCAGCAAGCTAGAGATCAGGGAAATCAGAAATGTGAGGAACAAGAGGAGAAAGACTCTTGCCCAATACCCCATACCCATTTTTATGTATTACACTCATGTACTTTTACATTGAGTGTTTTTTTATGCAAAATCTTACTCCCGTATAAATGCAGTGTGCTGCGGAAGAGTATCAGGTACTATTGCAAAGCTAATCATACTATGCTTACTATCTTGTCAATAATTTTTATAAATTTCGCCCCATATCGTCACAAAGGCGTAGGTATTGATTTAATTGGGTGTCATGGGTAACTAGACCATAACTATGGTTATCCCCACTATCCCGATATTTACACATAGATGATATCTGTGATAAATCTGCCTTTGCTACTGTAATTGCAAGTATTAATTTAATCTAAGTCAATTCTTGCATCTGGGATAATTCCCATCAGTTCTCAAGCAACTACACAATTGTTTCTACCAAAATGTACCTATGATGTCTTCTGCCAATTTGTCATATAACTCTGTTCTCAAAGAACAAATACCTCATCGCTTATTTACAAAGCGCGAAATGATACCACCACGCAACGATATATTGTGGCGAATCGAACGTGGTGCTGTTCGCACTTTGACTTGGAGCGAAGATGGAACATTTATTACTTTAGGTTACTGGGGGTCTGGTGATTTGATAGGTTCTCCATTGTCTAAAGTTAAGCCTTACCAAATTGAATGTTTGACTAGCGTAGAAGTAAGTATTGTGCCACCTCATTTGTGGTATCAAGATGTGGATGCTTTACTTTCTCATATTCAACAGGCAGAAGAACTGTTAAGCATAGTGCATTGTAAACCGATGTATCTGCGGTTGTGGCAATTTTTAGTGTGGTTAAGCACAAAATTTGGTCGTGAGGTAGAAGAGGGTACATTAATTGACCTCAATGCCACACATCAAGAAATGGCAGAGGTATTAAATACAACAAGAGTAACGGTAACGCGACTTTTACAGCAGTTTGAAGAGGAAGGATTGCTGTTACGTCAAAAGCGTCAAATTATTTTGCGTTTACCAAACAAATGAATCAAAAAATATTTCGATATTCTGGTGGTTGACTAATATCAACCACCAATAAAAACAGTAGAATTATGGCTGGCTTGCTTAGGTCAAGATCCTGAAAATTCAATAATTTCAGACATAAACTAAAGATTAATCTTGACTAAGCTTCGACTTTTACACCGCGCCAGAAGGCAACATAGCCTTCAATATTTTTAGCTCTCTCCTTAGCGCTGGGATAGTACCAAGCTGCGTCTTGATTGATTTGCCCATCAACTTCAACACTATAGTAACTAGCAACGCCTTTCCACGGACAAGTAGTGTGGGTATTACTTTCTTTAAAGTATTGCTTGTTAATAGCATCAGGTGGAAAGTAATGGTTGCCTTCTACAACTATAGTTTGATTGCTTTCGGCTAGAGTTGCTCCATTCCAAATTGCTTTCGGCATAAGTTAAGTTTAGTAATTAGCTAGACACATAACATTATGATTGTTAACTAGTTTTTTTGCTTGCCAAGAGCATTTACAGTGCTTATTGTTTGCTGGTTATATATCAATACGCTTGGGTGAAGCTTATTAGCGATTGATTTGTCACTTATTAAAAAAGCCAGCAGCATTGGGGGAGAATCCCCCAAACCCCCGATTGGGTGACGGTTGCGTCCCCCAAACCCCCTCCAAAATGTTCTTTTTTTGTTGAGTAACTAGTTTTTTGGTTTTGTTATCAATTAATTTTCTTAACTGAACTGTATTTGGTTATGTATCCTAAATTATGGGAAAGTATTTTGTTGATGCATAAAAATACCTGTCCTTGTTACCCTAGCAGGTTCACAAAGACAGGGTACAGTCAGCAGATGTACTACTTAGCGCCGTAAAAAAAGGCAATTTCTTTTTCTTTCAAAGGTGCAAAACCAGCTTCTGTGAGCAAGGTATCGAGTTCTGCTTGGGGAATGTGCTTTGCCCCAATTCTGACAATCCGCGATCGCATGGTATTCGATACGCCGCTACGCTGTCTATTTGCCTCTAGTGCCATGACTTTGTTATAAAGTTCCAGCTTGACAGTAGGAATGGGAGAACCATCAAAATCAATTCCCTTTGCGATCGCTACGTCAATAGCATCAGCACCAGTGGTTGTTTGATTTACTTCATTAGTTTCAGCAGGCATGACAATTCGCTCATAAAGCTATGAGTATATTTTACCAGTCATGCTCACTCCCAAAAATTGCATAGGTGTTGTCCGTCTTAGGGAGTGCTTGACGCTTGGCATTTCACAAGAGACAGTGTTAATCAAGGGATACAAGGGGACAGAGACAATAATTGCCTATACCCTTGTCACTTTTCAATATTTTGGTTTAATCTCAAACCATCGGTGTAGCTAATAGGTGATGCTATGTCTGAAGCCCAAACTCCCCAAAATAAAGACCGTACCCTTGAACAAGCTCTGACTAACAAAATCATAGATGATTATTTTGACAATTCTGAAAGTTGGCTCAGAGCCATTTTGCGGATGTGTATCTTCTCTTTGGCTCACCTGGATGGAAAACCGGTTTTCGTGGTTGAATGTCCCAATCAAGCTGTAGCCAAGCGACTCAGCCGCAAAACCTATCCTTTTCGAGGCATTGTTTATTATTTAACTGACTACCTCGATGGTCAAGACCGTACTTTATTTTGTTACCAAGAACCCAAAAGTGCAAAATGGTGCTGTTTTGACACTAGTACCCACTCTTGGAAAAATTTGAGTAATTTGCAAGCGCCAACTGCATCAACGGATAGTCCATAGTTGATGACAGAGAACAACTTTATAGGAGTTATTCAACTACAACATTGGGTGATTGCGTTCTTATTTTGAGAAGCGATCGCACTGTAAGTACGTGTTGAAGAGCTGTTATCAACTGCTTTAATCATCATAGTGAAATCGGCAACTCAAAATGATGATTTCAGTTTCAGTCACTTTATACACTAAACGATGCTCATCCGTAATTCTTCGTGACCAATAGCCACTCAATTCATGCTTTAGAGGTTCAGGTTTGCCAAGTCCAGTAAATGGTTGACGAAGAATATCGTTAATCAGACTAATAATCTTACGATGAATTTTCTTATCTTCTGTTGCCCACTCGTTGAATTGTGCAAATGCCTCAGGAGCGAATGTTATATTCTGCATTCCATTCCTCAGGCGTAAAACTGACTAAGTTAGTTTTGGTTTCAACATTTTCCATAGCAGTCATCAAGTGGCAACGATTACCTTCAGTGGACAACAAATACTCTGTTTCATCTTGTTGAATAGATTGGTTATTAGGATTTTTGCCAACAACATCTTGTTCAACCAAAACAATCACTTCAACAACAGTTCCTTCTGCTAACTCAGAAGTTTGAATTTCGATTTTGCCATCCTTACCAACGACCACTTGCTGTTTAATGCCACTTAACATGATTAAACCCTAATGGATTTTAACTTATTATGAGATTAACTTATGTTATTCGCTATTTTCAGCTTACTACCTGTCCCTTTCTCGATCCTGAACTCAGGTTAGGTGCGATTTTGGTTTGTTGCTAAACCTGCAACAAATGCGCCTAAGATTGAGCCTACCCACAGTCCGGTTATGCTACCTTGCCAAATTGCGCCTGGTGTTACCCAAGTGTTGCATATTTGTTTAAAAGCCCAATTCTGATTTTGGCACTTCTGACTATGCAGCATCAGGGTGAGTTGTCCACTCATGTAACCGCCAAAAAACCCTGATGATAGCGCTACTAAGGTACAAATTAAAATTCTATTTTTAGCCATATATCAAAAGTCAAGGGTCAAAGGTCAAGAGTCAAAGGTCAAACAACTCTGGATTTTTGACTGTTGACTCTTGACTCAACTACTAAATCAACCAGTATTTCTCATACCTGCAGCAATACCGTTAATAGTTAATAATGCGCCTCGCAGTAACTCACCTTTACTGTACCGGGAATGGATAACACCAGATGGGGCAGTATTGCGTGATTGGCGGAGGCGTTTCAGTAGGGAAACCTGAATAAACCCTAAAGGTACAATCGTGCCGTTGCGTAACTGCACAGAACGCTGTAACACCGGATCGCCATCTAACAGGCGGCTGTGTCCGGTAATTTTTAACACTAAATCTTTGGTGAGATAGTATTCGCTGGCAATTTGCTCAAAAACTTTCTCAAATCGCGGTTTATCTTCCGGATTAGATAGTTCTTGGACGTAATGCTGCGCCATTTGCATATCTACTTTTGCTAAGGTCATTTCCGCTTTAGAAATCACCATCTTGAAGAACGGCCACTTAACATAAAAGTAACGCAGCAATTTTAAGTGTTCTTCTGGTTCAGCTTGCAAAAATTCTTGTAAGGCTGTACCTACACCATACCAGGAAGGTAGCAAAAATCTCGTTTGTGTCCAACTAAATACCCAAGGAATCGCTCTCAGGCTGCTTAAATCTTTTTTACCCGATGGGCGACGTGCTGGACGAGAGCTAATTTGCAACTGGCTAATTTCTTCGATGGGAGTTACTTGGTGGAAGAAGTCAATAAAATCGGGTTGCTCATAAATCAAAGCTCGATAATGAGAACGCGATCGCGCTGCTAGTTCCTCCATAATTTCGTTCCAAGGTTCAATATCATCGAAACCTGTCCGCAGCAAGCTGGCTTGAATTACAGCCGTGGTGATAGTTTCCAAGTTGTACAAAGCCAAATCCATCAGCGAATATTTAGAAGCTAAAACTTCGCCTTGTTCAGTAATTTTGATTCTGCCATTAATGCTGTGACCAGGTTGGGCTAAAATCGCTTCGTAAGCTGGGCCGCCACCTCTACCTACAGAACCACCACGTCCGTGAAAAATTCGCAAATGCACGCCGTATTTTTCTGCTATTTCCTGGAGGGATTTTTGTGCTTTATGAATTTCCCAATTGCTGCTTAAAAAACCAGAGTCTTTATTACTGTCAGAATAGCCTAACATTACTTCTTGCAGGTTCAAGGTCAGCGGACAAGTGGCGTGGATATTGTCTGCGTTTTTCTCATTCGCCTTAACTTGCTCGTAGCCGCCAGCTAATAAAGCTCGATATAACGGTAGCTCAAAAAGTTGCTGCATCACAGTTCTGGAGCGTTGCAAGTCTTCTACCGTTTCAAATAAAGGTACAACTTGAATAGTACCAACTGCGATCGCGGGGTCAAAAAGTCTGGCTTCTTTGGCTAATAACAAAACTTCTAGTACATCGCTGACTTGGCGACACATACTAATAATGTAAGTTTGGCAGATTTGCACGCCAAACTCTTGCTGTAGCGATCGCAAGACACGGAAGGTTTGAATGACATCGTTGGTTTTTTCGGAGAATGGTAATTCTGCGGGAATTAAGGGACGGCGAGTTTGCAATTCCCCTGTCAACCAAGCTACGCGCTGCTCTTCTGTGAGTTCGTTATAAGTTTGGGGTAAGACTTGGAGATATTCTAGAATTTCATTCAGCGCATCAGAATGGCGGGAAGATTCTTGGCGAATATCTAACTGTGTCAGATTGAAACCAAAAATTTCTACCTGAGAAATTAAATTATCTAATTCTCGGCAGCTTAAACCTGTTTCAGTCAAGTTACGTTGAATCATTCGCAGTTCAGCCAGAAAATCTGCTCCCGACAGATACATCGGCTTGTCTTCATTCTTGGGTGTTTCCCGCTTATACAAAGCCAAATTGCGATCGCGGGTATTTTCTAGCCTTTTTAAGACATAGGACAATTTTAGGCGATAAGGTTCTTGACGATAACGTAGCGCTAAAGCGTCATAGATTTCGCTTAAGTGTGACTGATCCAATTCCAGAGATTCCAGTAAATCTGGTAAGACATCACTCCAGTGCATCGAGACGCTTAATAACTCAATCAATTGCTTGACTGAGTTAATGTATCTTTCCAATACCATTTTGCGCTGATAACAAGCCGTCTGCCAGGTAACTTCTGGTGTAACGGAAGGATTACCATCTCTATCGGAACCTACCCAAGAACCAAAAGAGCAAAAGTTTTTCTGCGGTGGTTCCAGCCACGGAAAGGTTTTACCCAGCGCGTATGTAAACCGTTTATGCAGTTGGGGAATCCCATCAAACAGCACTTCTTGGAAGTAGTGCAAAGCATAGTCTACTTCATCTAAAACTGTAGGCTTAAACTGGTGCAGTTCATCAGTGCGCCACCACAGGCGAATTTCTTCTAGTAACTTTTCCCGGATTTCTGCTGCTTCCCAAGGATATCCGCCTAATGTACTACCAGAACGGTTTTCTACCGTATCTAGCTGTTGTAATAGGTTTACTACTTGTCTTTGCTTATCCCGGATTGTATGACGCACAATTTCTGTGGGATGAGCTGTAAACACTAAACGCACATCTAATTGAGCAATTAGACGTTGAATTTGCTGCGGCGGGACATTAAGTTTGAATAAATGGGGGAATAAAGCTGCAAAAGTACCTTTCTGCTTGTCTTTTTCTTTAGCTAGCCAACTCTTGGCTAACAAATCCGCACCGATTCCTCTATTTACAGGTGCATCATTTTCTAGCTGATTGGATGAATAGGTAATATTGGGTAAGATTTCCGCATCTTCTAGCTCTGTTTCTGCCTCAGAATAACGAGTTAATTGCTGCCGTTGTTCATATTCCTGCTCTATGATGTTGATCAGCTGGAAATACAGCGCAAAAGCGCGAGCCGCCCGGATAGCTTCATTAATGTTCAGTTGTTCAATCAACTTCACCGCGGATTCGGCTTGATCATGAGTAGCTTGACCTTCTGGTGAACACAGAGCGCGCAATTGTTCTAACAAATCCACCATTTTTTGCCCGCATTCTTGCCGGAGTACCGCTTCCCACAGTTCCTCAACTATTTGGAGGCGATGGCGTAAAAATAACTCTGAGGCGGGGTAGATTTTCGCTGCCTGAGACAAAGAGTATAAAACAGAACTCATATTCGCTATATTGTGCCAAAACGATTATTGTTTAGAATTCTTTGTGGTGTAGTCCAAACTTCTGACAAGTGTCCAGAATGGAGCATTTTTTAGAGTAAAATTTTTAACTGTGATTGAATTCGTTATCTTCTGGGAAGTCGAGTATGGGTAGGCGATCGCCCCGAAATAATTCTTCACTGGTTTGGCCCATAGCTTCTAGGGCTTTTACTGAGGCATTTCCTGCTGTACACAGCAGTAGTATAGACGCTGTACCTATTTGTAAAAGCAAAGATTGGGGAATGCTAAACAGCAACAGATTTAATTCTGGGTTCGGTGAAGGTTTTTGGGTTGCAGGTGACATCGCTAATTTTCGTTTGTTTGCAGATTAGTAAAATAAACAAAAAATCCAACAGAGACGTTGCTCGCAACTAGACATCTAAAATCTTTGCCAATTTTGCAAGCGCATAAGGTAACAAAAGTGTTAAAACCAAACGTCAGGGTGTGATAAATGTATGGTTCTAGTTTACAAGCGCAGGCACTATCCCCCAATACTCGCTTTCTCTAAAAGTTAACTGCCCATGAAAACAGCATTACTAGATCGCCAAAAATCCCTAGTGCAATGGGTAAGCCAAGCAACTGGGATTAGCACTTTCGGGGTGAAAGTCCAGTTACGGGGAAATGACTTACATATCCTTTGTGAAGGCAAAGAGTGTCCAGGACGTTGGCGCACTTTATATGACTTGCTACAAGCAATCCAGCAAACAGACTTGGATGTCCTCACAAATGGCGAACAACCCTCAATATACCAAGTATTTGTCTACGGCCGAAAAAAAGGCGATGGGCGACCCCAATGGTGCCATCGAGTTTATTTAAATCAGCTCGAACGACATTTGGAAGAGGCGAAGCAGGGCTTATTAGAAGATAACCAGAAATCTCAACCAGGCGGAGCGCTGATTTTATCTAACGAAAGCTTGGCAAGAAAAGGAAACCCTGATGCCATTGCCCGTTATTTGAGTGAAACTCTCAGCGCTTTTGGTGTGGCTGTAGAGGTAAAAGTCAAGCCGCAACCCAGCACAGAAAATAGTCAAGTACAAGAACAACGCCTGTGGATATTTTGTCAGTCGAGTTATAGTCCCGATCCTTCACTATTAGCAGAGCCAGTCGCCCAGAAGTTACGCAATCTGAAGATGACAGGCTATCAGGATGCGGTAATTTTTTCCCAGGTGAAGGGAGAAAATAAACCAGAGTGGCGATTGCGGGTGGATTTAACGCCGCCAGAGGTGATGCTCAAGGACTGGGCAAGGTGGGGCGATGTCCAATCAATCGCCAGGCTGTTAAGTGAGGAGTTATCAGATGCAAGAGTTGCTGTGCAAACTTCACTGCAAGAATCAACTCTACATATTTTTTGCACTCCCAGTTCTGAAGCTTTAGAAGCAGCCCCAGAAAAACAATTATGCTTACATAAAATCAAATCTAAATTAGAAGCGATCGCTCCCCAAGGGATCAAAGCTGCCACTGTCTATGGCCAAAAAATTGCCGACAAGCAGCCAGCTTGGATTGACTGGCTCACCCTACCAGCCGCCCTACATGAACCTTTGGCTCCATCAGCTTTAGAATTGGCTAACTCTGGTGATCAACCAGCAATTAATTATTTATTAGAACGATTACTTAATCCTGATTTAGATTGGCGCTTGAAAACAGGCGGTGCCAAGATTACGCTACTGCACAAAGGTGATTTATTTCACGTTATGTGTGATGCACCTGTATGCCCATCTCGCAAGAAAGTGGCAAACAAAGTGGTAGAGTTGCTGCGCCAATTCAAAATCCCTGGAGTGATGGGAGTCCGCGTCTATGGACGGCGTGCAGGGAATAAGGAACCTTCTTGGCATGCCGGCGAAGATTTTCAGCCTCGCCAACGTTTAGTCCCAGAAGCTACTCCCGAATTTGCGGCTACATCTATCTACATTAACGATCTAGTAACTACTCCCACAGATGAACCAATCTTACGTCCTGATTTGACGACAGAAGAAGTTCAAACTTTTATTACAGAAGTAGCGCGGGATTGGGTAACAACAACCAAGCTAACTTTCAAAAAATTACTGTTACAAACGCAACTATTTAGCGAAATTGACCAGCCCACAGAGTATAACCCAGAAGCTCAAGGCATTAAGGTTGCCTTAGTTTGGGGAACACTGGGATTATTACTCACTATGCAAACTGACTGGGTATTGGGACAAATTGTTACCCGAAACCAACCAAGTTCTACACCGCAAGTAACGGCATCATCTACCCCTAAAGCCAAGACATCTCCAAAGTCTGAGGCAAATCAAAGTCAGATGAGTGCATTCTTTGCTGATACTAGTAAGCCTAAAAAAAATCAGGGTAAGGGTGGTGTATTTAATGCTTCTGGCTTCACCCAAAATGATGACAAGACTGAGACAGAAAATTTAAAAGCCGCACCTTTAAAAGGTAAAGCTACCGCCACCGCGATTTTATTGGCAGCGCGATCGCAAATGCCCAGTTTTAATGCACGGCAGTTAGACGAGCAAATTGCCTTGTATAAGCAACGATTAGCGAAAATGGGTAGACCTCCCCATGTATTGATTATGGGTTCCTCCCGGGCTCTCAGAGGGGTCGATCCGGCAGCACTTTCACAAGCTTTAGCAACTCAAGGCTACCCAAATATTGATGTATTTAACTTTGGGGTCAATGGTGCTACTGCCCAAGTTGTAGACTTTATTGTGCGCCGTGTCTTAGAACCAGCAGAACTGCCAAAACTGATTATCTGGGCAGATGGTTCCCGTGCCTTTAATAGTGGTCGCAAGGACATCACCTTTGCATCAATTGCCGCCTCACCAGGCTATAAACAGGTATTGCAAAAAGCGATCGCCACGGGTACAACTGATGAGTTGCTCAAAGATCCAGCAAAATCTTCAGACGCAACCAAAACAAAAGCTCAAAAGCCAGAGATGAGCAGCTATCAGCTAGCTAATGAGTGGTTAAACCAGGCTGTAGCTAATATTTCCGCCAGCTACGCCAACCGCGATCGCGTTAAAGAGTTATTGCAAAAGCAGCTTAACTCATTGCCTTTAATTAGCGATCGCAATCAAGTAGCTACATCATCTGCACAGTTAAGCAATGATGGGCTAGACGAAGAAACTGCTCAAATGTCAGTTGATTTTGATGGCTTTTTACCTTTATCAATCCGCTTTCATCCTGCGAGGTACTATCAGAAACATCCCAAAGTTCCCGGAAATTACGATAACGACTATCAATCTTTTAAAGTTCAAGGAGAACAAGACACTGCTTTTCAAGCATTGCTGAGTTTTACGCAAGCGCAAAAAATTCCTTTAGTATTTGTCAATACACCCTTAACCACCGACTATCTAGATTCTGTGCGTCAACAGTATGAGCAAGAATTTCAAAAATATATGTCGGAGGTTAACAATCCCAACTTTATCTACCGAGATTTAAGTCAACTGTGGCCAAAAAACCATGACTACTTTTCTGACCCCAGCCACCTCAACCGTTTTGGTGCCTACGAAGTCTCGAAAAAGCTAGCTCACGATCCCATGATTCCCTGGCCAACAAAGTAGAGAGATGAGGGAGCAGGGGGACAAGGGGACAAATTCCAATTACCAATTACCAATTACCAATTAACAAACCCAAAATGACTAACAAATGAACTTTATTTCAATTTTCTACGGACTTTTTTTGTTAAGTGTGCTGGGAATTTACTGGACTTTGCCAGAGCAGAAGTTACGTTTGTGGACACTTTTGATTGCCAGCCTGATATTTTATGCATCTTTAAATGCTCAGTACATACCCTTACTATTAGCACTTACTTTTATTAACTTTCGCTTCGGTTTAGAAATTGGCAAAGATAACTCCCCAAGAAGAAATCCTCGTGATCAACGCATTGCTAATGAAGAATGGCAGTTTTACCAAGCAGATTGGAACCGTCGCCGTCAAAAGCTTTTATGGCTAGGAGTTGGTTTAAATGTTGTACTGCTCTTAGGCTTTAAATATTTGCCCTTTATTATTAATAGTATCTTTCATATATCAATTACCTCACAAGATGCTGCTTTTAAATTCGTTGCACCTTTAGGTATTTCATTTTTTACATTTGAATGTATTTCTTATTTAATTGATGTTTATCGTGGTGCGCCTGCTACTGGTCAATTTATCAAATTTGCTGCTTACAAATTATTCTTTGCCAAATTGATTTCAGGGCCAATCACTCGCTATCACAACCTAGCAACTCAAATTAATACACTACAATTACCTACTCCCGATCAAGTAGCTGAAGGACTGTGGTTAATTGCTAGAGGTGCAGTTAAAAAAGGAATATTGGCAGATCATTTAGGTATTTTTGTTGATTTATGTTTTGGTAACTTGCAAAGAGCTGGTAGTACAGATCTTTGGTTAGCGATATTTGCCTATGGTTTACAGTTGTATTTAGATTTCAATGGTTATGTAGACATTGCCCGTGGCAGTGCTTTACTCTTTGGCTTAGTTTTACCAGAGAATTTTGATTTTCCCTACTTCAGCACCAGTATTGCGGATTTTTGGCGACGCTGGCACATGACTTTGGGTGAATGGCTGCGTAACTACGTTTATTTTCCTTTAGGTGGTTCTCGTAAGGGTTTAATACGCACCTGCTGGAATCTCATGATTGTGATGCTAATTGCTGGGATTTGGCATGGTTCAGTTTGGGGTTTTGTGGTCTGGGGAGCTTACCACGGGTTAGCTTTGATAGTTCATCGCCTGACAGATGCGTTGAGCGATCGCTTTGAAAATTTAGAACATTTTTGGCAACACCCTATAGGTATTTTTTCTGGTTGGTTGTTAACCCAACTGATGGTTTTCACGTCTTGGATATGGTTCCGCTTACCCAATTTCCAAGATTCGTCTTTAGTCTTTAGGCATTTATTGGGTTACTCCGCTGATATTCAGTTTGCCCAGAAGGTATATATAGAAGCTCTCAACATTAGCCAATCCCAAATGGCTGGGAGATTGCTAATTTTGGCTATTTTGATGACTTTAGCTTATATGTTCAAAAGTAGGCTCAAATTAGAGTTTAATTGGCCTGTCAAGCTAGTCTTTGTACCTCTTTGTTTCTATGCCGTTTGGTTATTAGCGCCTGAAGGTAGCTTGCCATATATATACTTCGATTTTTGAGTATCCCTGCATTTGCCTGGTAGGTAAACAATTCATGTTTGCCCAAAACCTGATTTTTGTTAGTCATACCTATCAGCAAGTTATTGGAAAGTCATGCCAATTTGAAAAAAGAATGTACAAGATGCTTAGGGCACAGCGCTGCTGTGCCCTAATCACTTATTTCATGTGTCACAAACATTATTTGAGTTGAGATAACACGCTCTCTAAATAAGCATACTCAGCAATAAATGAAATAGATAATATTGATTTTTATTAAGCAATATTAAGCTTAACTTAATAAAAATACAAGAAAATAAATAACATGATTACAGTAAATTCATGTAGAGTTGATAAGTACGGATGAAAATTAATTCATCCAATCGCATAAATTTTTCACAACTAATCGCACTCATAAAACAATGACAACAACCTTACAACGGCGCTCTGGCACCAGTGTATGGGATCGGTTTTGCGAGTGGATCACCAGCACCGAGAACCGGATTTACATCGGTTGGTTCGGTGTCCTCATGATCCCCACCCTGCTAGCCGCTACCGCTTGCTTCGTAATCGCTTTCATCGCTGCGCCTCCAGTAGACATCGATGGCATCCGTGAACCTGTTGCAGGCTCTTTAATCTACGGAAACAACATCATCTCTGGTGCAGTTGTTCCTTCTTCTAACGCTATTGGTTTGCACTTCTACCCCATCTGGGAAGCTGCTTCTCTTGATGAGTGGTTGTACAACGGTGGCCCTTACCAATTGGTAATTTTCCACTTCTTGCTAGGTTGCGCTTGCTACTTAGGTCGTCAGTGGGAATTGTCTTACCGTTTGGGTATGCGTCCTTGGATCTGCGTAGCTTACTCTGCACCTTTGGCATCTGCTACCGCAGTATTCTTGATCTACCCCATTGGTCAAGGTTCCTTCTCTGATGGTATGCCTTTAGGTATCTCTGGTACCTTCAACTTCATGATCGTGTTCCAAGCTGAACACAACATTCTGTTACACCCCTTCCACATGTTAGGTGTGGCTGGTGTATTTGGTGGTTCCTTGTTCAGTGCAATGCACGGTTCTTTGGTAACCTCCTCTTTGGTTCGTGAAACCACCGAAACCGAATCTCAAAACTACGGTTACAAGTTCGGTCAAGAGGAAGAAACCTACAACATCGTAGCTGCTCACGGTTACTTTGGTCGTTTAATCTTCCAATACGCATCATTCAACAACAGCCGTTCTCTGCACTTCTTCTTGGCTGCATGGCCTGTAGTCGGTATTTGGTTTACCGCTTTAGGTATCAGCACAATGGCGTTCAACTTGAACGGTTTCAACTTCAACCAATCTGTAATTGATTCTCAAGGTCGCGTTATCGCTACTTGGGCAGACGTAATCAACCGCGCTAACCTGGGTATGGAAGTAATGCACGAGCGTAACGCTCACAACTTCCCCTTAGACTTGGCTGCTGGTGAAGTTGCTCCTGTTGCTTTAACTGCTCCTGCAATCAACGGCTAATATAAGCTTTAGCTAAATAAAAAAGCGCCTCCATTTTGGAGGCGCTTTTTTATTGCTGATTATTGAATTGGCTATCTAGTAGTGTAGTTGCAGTTTTGCTGTCTACAGGCTTAGAAAAGAAATAGCCCTGACCATACTCACAACCCAGGCTTTGCAATTTCGCTTGCTGTGCAGAAGTTTCCACACCTTCTGCAACTACATCCATACCCAATGCATGACTCAACATGATAATGGTTTGGACGATCGCAGCATCTTCGTCAGTATCTTCCATGCGGCTGACAAAAGAACGATCTATTTTCAATGTATTAACAGGGAAACGATGTAAATAACTTAAAGAAGAATAGCCCGTACCAAAATCATCAATACTTAATCTGAGATTTAAAGTTCTCAGTCGTAGCATAATGCTAATTGCTGCTTCAACATCATCCATTGCTACGGTTTCAGTAATTTCTAATTTTAAACTTTCTCCATTTAATCCTGTCTCTTGGAGATTTTGTGCAATGTATTCGACCAAATCACATTGAGCCAACTGATGCCCCGAGAGGTTAATGCTCATCATCAATGGCGGATTTGTGAGAAATTGGGCATGCCAAACAGACAATTGTTGACAGGCTGCGTGCAAAATCCACTTACCTAAAGGAATAATCAGGCCTGTTTCTTCAGCTACAGGAATGAACTCTGCTGGTGAGACAAAGCCATATTGAGGATTGTTCCACCTCACAAGTGCTTCAAACCCAACTATTTTGCCTGTGCTTAAAGAAACTATTGACTGATAGTAAAGTTCAAATTCCTCCTGTTCAATAGCTCGGTGCAGGTCAATTTCTAACTGAAAGCGCTTCACAATTTGGGTATGCATACCTGTAGCAAAGACTTCATGACGGCCTTTACCCAAATCTTTAGCGCGATACATAGCTGTATGGGCATCTCGCAACAAAGCTATTGGTTCATAATCGAGTTCGCTCTGATTTAAGGCTATACCAATACTGATGCTAGTAAATATTTCTTGTCCGTTGTTCTTAAAGGATAAGAACATTTCCTGTTGTAGCTGGTCGGCAATAGCAGTCACTTCACTAGTATCATTGATATTTTTCAGTAAGATAGCAAACTCATCACCACCAACGCGTGCTAATATTCC
The DNA here is from genome assembly GCF_014696315.1 of Calothrix membranacea FACHB-236. Taxonomy (GTDB): domain Bacteria; phylum Cyanobacteriota; class Cyanobacteriia; order Cyanobacteriales; family Nostocaceae; genus Aulosira; species Aulosira membranacea. Next base: position 9,021 of record NZ_JACJPX010000056.1, on the reverse strand, counting down.
CCTGTTCCCTAAACAGGTTTTTAATCTTTGAGTGACATTCACTAAAAATTGATCGCCAAATTGGTGACCGAAACTTTCATTAATAAACTTGAAGCGGTCAATCCCCAAAAACAGAAGGGCAAATCGTGAGTTTTGGAATAGTTTCGTTTCAGCAATCACCCGTTCCAATTGCATCAAAAACAAACTGCGATTGGGGAGGTCAGTGAGAGGGTCATGCAATGTATTGTGTAATAACTTATAGGCAAGAACAGTGCCAGTAGCGATCGCTAATGCCAACATTGGTGCAACCAAGGGTATCCAGCCTGCTTGAGTGAAAATACCAAAGCAAATAGTCACTAGAGCACCCAAACAAATTACTCCGGCTACCCCTAAAGACAAGGGATGGCGAAGTCGCCATGCAAGTACACCACCAAGCAAAGCCCAAGCCCATACCCACAGAACTTCTGCCCATTCTGGCCAAAACCAAAATATGGGTTGTTGCTCTAAGGTTGTATTGAGGATTTGGCTGACCAATTGAGCATGAAGCAAAACCCCAGGTAGACCTGGGTTTGCAGGTTTAGCAGCACTGTAAGGAGTAAAAAACAAATCTTTTACGCTAGGGGCTGTTGTCCCAATCAGTACTATCTTGTCTTTAACCCAGTTAGGGTCAAATTCATCTTGCAGTACTTGCGTTAATGACACCTGTCGCGCGATGAGATCAGGTGAATGATAAGAGAGCATCACTTGATAGCCTGCATTATCAATATTGTGATACCCACCCGAATTATGATTTAACGTAGGGAAGACAGAATTACCTAACAATAGTGCCTGAGATTTCACTTTCAGAGTAATTCCCTGCTGGGCAAGGTATTTGAGGCTCAACTGCAAAGAGAAGGAGTAGAACTTTTTCTCACCTTGCTGGGCATAAATTAAGTTGCGCCGAACAACTCCATCTGGATCAAGCACAAAGTCGTTAAAGCCAATTTGTTCTGGGGATAAACCGGAAATAGGGGATACCTCTTCAGCATCTTTATCCCCAAGATAATTAATAGTAATTATATTAGGAGCCTGAAGTTGCTGCATCAGCATTTCACGACCTGGAGGCTGGGGAATATTACGATAGAGATCTAAACCAATAGCTCTAGGCTGAGCTTGTTGTAGCTTAGCTAATAGTTGAGCCAGAGCGCTATCAGATAAAGGCCAATGTTTCTGGTTTTTAATATCAGCTTCTGTGATTGTTACCACCAATAGCCGTGGATTATAATCAGCATCCGGTTGAAGGCGCACCATTTGGTCATAGCTAACCAATTCTAGAAGCTGCAACCAACCCAGTTGTCTTACACCCATGACTACTGCCGTAATCAGGATACTAGCAATGAAAACTGATTGCTTTAAACTCAGTGTGGTAATGGATGGGTTGAGCTGATGACGATTATACTTAGTAATTAAAGATACTATTGACCAAAACTTCTGGGAGTATTTAGCAATCACAAAAACTGTAGATTGATAGAGTTGGCTTTTGACAATAGATAAAGAGTTGAGTAAAAGACTACTTAAATTTTTATCTGCCAGATCTTATCTATGTTTTAGATCGTCTGGCAAGAAAGATTTTTTCAACTTTGGTGCGGGGTAAGAAAAATGCTTGATAGTAGCTAGGGGCTGTTGGGGATTTGGATCTCCAAGAAAGGCTCCCGGGCGATCGCATCTAAATTCTCTGTTTTTAATAGCTGTGTCCAATTGACAGCAAGTTTAGAATCATTGGGTTGGGTAGATCGCAGTTCTGCTAATGTCGCTAATGCATCTTGCCAAAGTCCAGCTTGGGCATAAAGAGCAACACGTCCTAAAGGTGATGTTGTTTGTTCTAATTTTTTAGTTAAGTTTGAGTCTAGTTCTACTCTTTGAATCCATCCATGCACCACAATATCATTGGCTCTATTCTCTGGATTGCAAATTAGTGAGACATACCAATTATATTTTTTATTGATAGCAAGTGGAGGTAAGGATGTAGATTCAGGCAAGCTAAAATTGATAACTCCTCCAGCACTGCTTTTAGTAAAAGTTGTCTCATACACTGATTGACGACTTTCATCTTGTAATACAAACTCCACCATTGCTGATGTTGAGGTTGGTGGTAAATAGAACAAAATATTTGGATAAGCTTTTTTAGTAAATCCCAAATTGTTTTCTGGCACCAAAGCCATTAACCGCCCAACACTACTAAAACACTGTCCACGTGTTCCACCTCCAACTCTGCGTCCAGGTAAACCCTCTCTTGGCTTCTCTTCAGAACTTGCAAGTGCTTGCTTAGGCATCGCCCAAGAGCATGTCAATAGCAATGCCAAAGAGATAACAGTAAATGCCCTGGTTTTAAAAGTTTTTTCTAGCATGACACAGTATCATTCAGTACTTAAATTTACAGGTTTCCTTATTCTATAAATACTCTAATTCTTCACTAAATAGTAGATACAATTCAGTTAATTCATCTGATTTTTAAAAGCTATATTTTTTAAGTTAAATTACTGATGCCAGCTCCAAAATGCAGAGATTAAACTACTATGAGGCTCAGATTTATCTAGCAAATTTCCCTATTTTCCGCAAAAATACTGGGGAAATTTCTATGAAAAAATTTTTCTGCAAAATGCCTAAGTAATTTCAATTCCCTAACATGGGTGGGTAGAAAGCCAAAACTTAATTAACTCACAACCCCTAGTTTTATTTTTGATGAAGATTCGTACTTGAATTTGTTATTCTCAACAGAACTTGAGCTAGAAACAGGGAATATTGTTTTGTTGGCAGTTCCCTGTAATGTCACCGGAACTTATGATTAAGCTTGCACACATATTAGTCCATAATTATAAAGAAATATTGCATATATGAAAAGTTTTATCTCATTGTTAGGTATGGGGAACAGGCTAATTCTCTATGCTCCCAGCCTGCAGATGACGAAGAGATCAAGCTTTCCGCCGACTTGCTCTGAAAATCTTTAGCAACGCTTAGGCTCATATTTCGGTATATACCCTAAAGACATTAAGCACTAACAAAGTAAAAATTGATTCGTATTAAGCATCTGTAACCACTCCAGAGAACTCCAGAATGACTGAGAGCGAATCTGGAGTTTCTTTATTTATCTCAATAGCAATATAATTTTTTGTATAAAAATTATCTATTTTGTAAATAGTAATTTAAACTTTATTTGTGTATAATTACTATTTTACAACCAAAGTATGGTATGTATTTCATTCCTCAGCCCTGTTGGGACACTAGTCTATATTCAGACTTTAGTCTCAATCGGATAGCCAATAGGTTAATTACCTCTAGCTAAAATTTAAATTCCGAGTGAAGGAATGAATGGGGAAGGTTGCAATATAACAGTGACGAAGAATATGGCTGACGGTAGCGGTTGGTTTTTATAGTATCCCTCAAAGCAATTGGCAATTTATTGTTGCCATTTGCTGATGGTAAAAGCTTAACCAACTAACAAACTTTTCTAAATCTTTTACTACTATCTTAAGGCAAGCCTAATAGTGGCAACCCTAGCAATTGATATGATCGCAGTTCTGCAAATAAAGAGTCAGGTGCGAGCAGCAAGAGTGTTTCCCTTACTGCTTATAGAGGTGGTTGCACAACTTCAATACCCAAAGTTAGCACTGCCATCTCAAGCCAGCCATGCTACCAAGTATTAGCTTTGGCTCAAACACAATGGTATTTGTAATAAATCTCTTCTGAGGAGATGCGATTGCAAGCATGTGTTCAAAAAAATTTCTGATTTGCACATTTAGCTCACTGATAGTGCTAGCTGTTCCTGAATAAATGAGTTATACCAAGTTGACTGCAAGCACAAATCACTGTATAGAATTAGCAGACCAATACTCAAAATGGCAGATATAGCAACTATATGAAGTAAAACTTCGCAATCAAAATAACTTTTAAGCCGGATAATGTGTACTATGTCATCGGACACTATCCTATGACTGAGTAACCAATACCACTAGCTAATAACCAACAAGCAATACATATATTTAAAGCTGATTACCAGAAGTAGGCATGACATATATTAAAAACTCTTTTCAAGAATTTCTTGGTTCTATTGAAGGATTTGACCAACTACCTGATGAAGAACTTGCCAATGTATCGCCACAACTGCAAGCTTGGCGCTACCGCATAGGCCAAAAAATTATCGGTAAAGAAATAATTCCGGAAAAAATAACAATTATTTATGAAGGACAAGTGCGGCTGTTGGGATACGACCCCCAGACGCAAATGCCAGTAACCTTAAAGCTATTGCAACCTGGAGAGATTTTGGGTGAAATTGGCTTTTTGCGCCAACAGGGATGTGAGACAGCGATCGCTTCCACAGAAGTAGTATGTTTAACTCTAAGTGTAGTTGAATATTTACGCCTACTCTCTTCCTACCCCACCTTTGCTCATGTTCGTAAAAACCGACCTCATATCATAGAAGTTTTTGATGTCGTGGGATGGGAATTAGAAAAGCAAGCTTTAGCTAGTGCCAATCTCAAAGAACTTTCAGAACAAGCTTTACCACAAGCAAAAGTACATTACTTGAATCCAGGGAGAAGCTCACTCAGCCAACTTGATAGTAATAGTATTTGGTTTGTTAGTGGTGGCGGTACAATCAAAAATTTCACTAATGGTTTGCGCTTAGAAGTTAATAATGGCGGCATAATTGAAGTTCAAGGGCCAAACTCCGTTCGTTTGATTGGTCTAGCGCCATCTGATTTATTCTTTGTGCAAGAGAATGAACCAGTACAGATTCAAGTAAGGGATAGCCAAGCCCAAATTGCTGATGAATTAGATATTCCTTACGCTACAGAAGAAGAATATCCACCAGCCAATACGTCAAAAGGTAACAAAAAACACCAAAAATACCCATTTTTCCGTGGTAATGGCGAATTAAACTCTACTTTTGCCTGTTTTCAAATGCTCTCAAAGCACTTGCAAATTCCGTTTCGCAAAGAAGTAGTGCGGCGGATTTTAACTGAGCAAATGAAACGACAGGGTAATATCTCGTTTCAAGTGTGTGCTTACTTATCAGAGTTAATTGGGCTCAAAGTGCATCTGGTAGATATACCTGCTACCTCAATCACTCGCATTCCCACACCAGCATTAATTCGCTATGGCGAAAATTATGCTGTTTTATATGCAGCTGATGCCAATAGCGCAGTTGTGGGTGTACCTAATCAAGGCATCGTACGCTGCAAACCAGCGGAACTAGTAGCTAAATTAGAAGTTGATGCCAATAATATGCCGCCTCAGGTGCGGATATTACTAGTTTCCACCACTAAAGAAACGCCTCAAGAACGCTTTGGTTTACGGTGGTTTATTCCCTATTTGTCACGCCACCGTCGTGTACTCATAGAAGTTTTTATTGCTTCCTTTTTTGTCCAATTAGCAGCCTTAGCTAACCCACTGGTTATTCAGCTAATTATTGATAAAGTAATTGTGCAAAATAGTATTAGCACGCTGAATGTTTTGGGTGTATTACTATTGGTAGTAGGCATATTTGAGGCAGTCCTCACCACATTACGGACTTACTTATTTGTTGATACTACCAACCGGATTGATATGAGTTTGGGGTCACAAATTATTGACCACCTACTCCGCCTACCACTACGCTATTTTGAAAAGCGGCCAGTGGGGGAATTGTCAACGCGGATCAACGAGCTAGAAAATATTCGACAATTTCTCACAGGTACGGCTTTAACAGTGGGGTTAGATGCAGTATTTTCGGTGGTTTATATCATCGTGATGCTGTTTTACAGTTGGCAACTTACACTCGTGGGTTTAGGTACAATTCCCGTCTTCGTAATTATTACCTTAATTGCCTCTCCCACAGTCAGCAGACAGCTACGGAGCAAAGCCGAACGCAACTCCGAAACTCAATCTTATTTAGTTGAGGTGATGTCTGGGATTCAAACAGTAAAAGCACAAAATATCGAATTGCGATCGCGCTTTTCCTGGCAAGAGCGCTATGCTCGATATGTGGCTGCTGGGTTTAAAACTGTTGTGACTTCTACTCTGGCTAACTCAACTAGTAATTTTCTCAATAAATTGAGTAGTTTACTAGTATTGTGGGTGGGAGCCTATTTAGTACTGAAACAAGAATTAACTTTAGGGGAATTAATCGCCTTTAGAATTATCTCCGGTTACGTTACTAGTCCCATTTTACGCTTGGCTCAACTTTGGCAAAGCTTCCAAGAAACAGCTTTATCTTTAGAGCGATTAAGCGATATTGTCGATACACCGGAAGAAGCCGAAAGCAATCGTCAAAATATTCCCTTACCTGCAATTGTGGGAGCAGTGAAATATGAAAATGTTTCCTTCCGCTTTGCACCTAGTGGCCCTCTACAACTTTCTAATGTAAGTGTAGAAATTCCGGCGGGAGAATTTGTCGGCATTGTCGGTCAGAGTGGATCTGGTAAAAGTACCATGATGAAATTACTCCTGAGACTTTATGATGCTGAGTCTGGCCGGATTTTAATAGATGGTTATGATATTGGCAAAGTTGAACTTTATTCACTGCGGCGACAAATGGGTGTAGTTCCCCAAGATCCTTTGTTGTTTGATGGTACAGTTCAAGAAAACATTGCTTTGACTAATCCCGATGCAAGCACCGAAGAAATTATCGAAGCAGCACGCATTGCCGTAGCCCACGAATTTATTATGAGTCTACCTAACGGTTACAATACACGTGTGGGTGAAAGGGGTGCAGGGCTTTCCGGTGGACAAAGACAAAGAATTGCGATCGCACGTTCGGTCTTACAACGACCCAAATTATTAGTGTTAGATGAAGCAACCAGCGCTCTCGATTACCCGACAGAGCGACAAGTCTGCCTAAATTTAGCTCAAGACTTCAAAGGGAGTACAGTATTTTTTATTACTCACCGCCTAACTACCGTCAGCCATGCAGATAGAATTATCGTCATGGATAGCGGCAGAATTACAGAACAAGGAAGCCATCAAGAATTAATGGCTGCTAAAGGTCATTATCATTACCTTTATCAGCAGCAAGAAATCAATTTGTAATTCTGCAATGAGCAGTTATCAAGGTACAAAATAATCATTGATAACTGCTCAGTGAGTAACTGAATAAATAAATAAACAATTACTAATTCAAAATCTAAAATACTTATGACTCAACTTAATGGAACTAATTTTAGCGACAGAAATGGCAACGGTAGGTATAACAACGAAGAACCTGCAGACTCACACGTAGCCACATCTACTACAAAAACACCTAAACAATCTCCTCTGAACTTTCAAGAACCGAACTTTGAGCAAGCCGTGGTTCTGCGCCAATCTCCAATTTGGTCGCGGACAATCATGATATCACTGATGTGTTTAGCCTGTTTTGGCATTGGTTGGGCTTATTATGCCAAAATTGAACAAGTGGTACCAGCTGCAGGGCAATTAAAACCTGAAGGAACAAATAAAGAAGTCCAGGCTCCTATTAATGGGGTTGTGAAAGCAGTTTATGTCAAAGACGGTCAACAAGTAAAAGCTGGAGATTTACTTTTAACTTTTGATTCTGTCGCTACTCGTGCAGAGTTAAATTCTTTAAATAAAATTCGTGCTGCTTTAATTCAAGAAAATCAAATATATCGACGTTTGATGGAAGCAACTACTGCTTCAGGAACAGAGTTAGAATTTTTGCGGGGTCGTTTACCTCAAGAAACTTTATTTTTGCTCAAAAGTCGTGCAGCATTAGTTTCGGAAAATGAATTGCTGCGGAATCAATTAAGGCAAGAAATTACAGAAGCTGGATTAGGAAATGATGAGCAGCAACGTCTAGCAGTTGCTAAAAAAGAACTACAATCCAGGTCTTTAGCAGCACAATTAGAAGTTGAAAAAATCCGCAAACAGCTTTCCCAAACTAAAGTTAAAAAGCTAGATACTGAATCAAGTTTAGCTATTCAGCAAAAGATTTTAAATAAACTCAAAATCCTATCAGAAGAAGGTGGCATTTCGCAGCTACAATATCTTAATCAGCAACAACAAGTCCAAAATCTCAGTGCAGAAATAGCACAATTAGCTGAGGAAGAAAAACGCCTACAATTTGATATTGAAAAAGGTCAGCAGCAGTTAACTAATACTGTGGCTGCTTCAGATAAAGGGATTTTAGAGAAAATATCTGATAACAAACAGCGAATTGCTGAAATCGATACCCAATTCATGAAAGTTATTTTGGACAACGAACAGCGTTTGGCAGATATTTCTAGTAAAATTTCGCAAACACAGTTGAATGTGAAATATCAAGAACTGCGCGCTCCGGTGGCGGGAACAATTTTTGATTTGCAAGCGAAATATCCTGGATATGTAGCTAACCCTACCCAAAAGTTAATGCAAATTGTCCCGAATGAAAAGTATATTGCTGAAGTTTTTATTACTAACAAAGATATTGGTTTTGTCCGTGAAGGGATGAACGTTGATGTGAGAATTGATTCTTTTCCTTTTAGTGAGTTTGGTGATATTAAGGGAAAAGTTATCGGTATTGGCTCTGATGCATTACCCCCAGATCAAACACATCAGTTTTATCGCTTTCCGGCACGAGTTAGTTTAGATAAACAATACTTGAATATTAAAGGTCATCCAGTCACGCTACAGTCAGGTATGTCAATCACCGCTAATATTAAAGTCCGTGAAGAACGCTCAGTCATGAGTCTATTCACGGAGTTGTTCACCAAACAAGTTGATAGCCTGAAAGAGGTGCGTTAGTGATGAATTAATAAACATCTCTCACAATGAATGTAAAGAGGTGAGATTTAACAACTTTTGGAGATGTTTAAGAAAGATACAAAATAATACATCCATCGAGGCGCACAGATGTGCGCCTCTACAATTATGTATATCCACAATTAAGAAGTTTATATGCCAATACGCTTGGGTTAAGCTCATTAGCAATTGATTTGTCATTTATTAAAAAAGCCAGATCAATTGGGGGATTCTCCCCCAAACCCCCGATTGGGTGACGGTTGCGTCCCCCAAACCCCCTCCAAAATTATTGTTCTGTTTTTTTGTTGAGTA
>NZ_JACJPX010000055.1 GCF_014696315.1 Calothrix membranacea FACHB-236 | reverse complement strand
GGGTTTCCTGTTCGCGCTCTTGCTTTTCTACTCATGATGTATCACTTAGAACATCAGAATTGATATTCTAAGATTACATCTTATGCTTCCTTTTAGCTTAAGTTGACACCAATGGGCACTGCCTTGACCTCTAGAATATTATTGATGTGTCGCAAACATTATTTGATTTGGTATAAGTTTTATGGTTTGAAACAGGGTATTCAACTGTATACATACTGAAAGGGCACAGCAATGCTGTGCCCTTTCGCGAATACGATTCGATTCAGAATTTTTCGTTATGATTTTGGGGTTGGAAAGACGCGATAAATCGCGTCTCTACAAGATGTAAACGTCAATCGATTTGTGTTAAGCTAATGCGCGTCTAAATTGCATCTAGAAATTCATTTTTTGTTATTTCCTTAGCTAACTCCGGCTTCTGCCTTTTCCTTCACGGGTGGTACATAGGGTTTCTCTGCACCTTGGGCGAGATATTCTGCTAGCTGGCTTTCGATTTGATCGCGCACAATTTGGCGATACTCTAGAAAATGCTCGTTGTGGGCACAAGCTGAAAGATAATGCTCGGCAACACCAGGGTTACGCTTGATAATACTAAATAAGTGATGCCAGAATTGCCAGCGGGTTTCGCGTTTAATACCTTGTCGCCAAATGACAATTAACAGCGCTTTAATTACTACCAACTCTGGCCATTTAAATGGTGCTTTCCAAGTTGGCGCACCCATCATTAAAAAGCAGCGGTAGGTACGATCCAAATACTTCACGGGATCGTATAAAGCACAAAATGCTTCTATGTATTCTCTAGCAATATCTTCCAGAGGACGAGTAGCAACAAAGTTCATCAAAGTAGTCTGATTGATGTTGCCGTCTTTGTTTTCCCGTAATCTACCTTCTTTTTTCAGGCGATGCCACAAGGCTGTGTTGGGTAGCGCTTGTAACATAGCGAAAGTTGTAGAAGGAATGGCAGCTTGTTCTGCAAAACGGACAATGCGATCGCCTGCACCTGCTTTTTCTCCATCAAACCCGATAATAAACCCAGCCATTGGGCGCAATCCGGCTTTGATGATACTTTGTACTGCTTCAGTAAGGGAACTGCGAGTATTTTGAAACTTCTTCGTCAGTTGCAAGCTATCTTCATCTGGTGTTTCAATCCCCAAAAATACCGCTGCAAAACCAGATTCCACCATCAATTCCATCAATTCTGGATCTTGTGCTAAATCAATAGAAGCTTCGGTATCAAAGCGGAAGGGATATTGATGTTCTTGCATCCAAACTTTTAACTCTTTCAGCAACAATTTCACATTGCGTTTGTTGCCAATAAAGTTGTCATCGACCATGAACACACCCCGCCGCCAACCCAACTCATAGAGACAATCTAACTCTGCTAACAATTGGGCTGGGGTTTTAGTACGTGGTTTACGACCATAGAGAACAATAATGTCACAGAATTCACATTGGAAAGGACAGCCCCGCGAAAACTGTACGGACATCATGTCGTAAGCATCCAATTCTAATAAATCAAAGCGGGGTACTGGTGTGCTTGTCACATCCGGTTTTTCCGCAGTGCGGAAAGTCCCAGAGGTTTCGCCCCGTTGAATCGCCTCCACGAACATGGGTAAGGTGATTTCCCCTTCATCAAGGATCAGAAAATCTGTGCCCACGTTTTGCACTTCATGGGGTGTTGAGGTGGGGTAGGGGCCGCCCACAGCGACTAACTTACCTCGCCGCTTTGCTTCTTGGATTTGGTCTAGCAAGTCCTGTTTCTGGACAATCATGGCGGAGAAAATGACTACATCAGCCCAAGCCCATTCTGCTTCGGTAACTGGGCGGATGTTGCGATCTACCAGCTTATATTCCCATTCTTGAGGAAGAATTGCCGCCACTGTCACTAAACCTAAAGGTGGTAACAAAACCTTGCGATCGACTAAATCCAAAATTTTTTCGTATGACCAAAAGGTTTTTGGAAATATTGGATATACCAGCAGGACTCGCATACAGTATCAATCCTCACACTTTGATTGTTATCTCACTTTAACGAAAATTAAGAGTCTTTGACTTTTTATATCAGCAGGTTCATCGGTTGACTAATCTTTTTTCTGATTCCAAATGAAAGCAATGCCTGGGGTAGGCAATGCTAATACTATAGAAAGTAATATTTATAGCCAAGAACGCCAATTTTCGATTTGCAAGCTGGGTACTCGTTGAAATTCCCTAACATTAGACAACAATTAATAACCAACCTTTACAATATTGCCCAATCCTCTATCTTTGATGTTTGTTGACAATGCCTCTTTTCACACCGCTAATTTTCAATACATCGCTCATAGTTGCACAGTAATTTGGTAACCCAAAAGTGGCAGGATTGATGGCTTTTTCGTAGGTAAAATGTCGATAATTCATGCAGAATCTATCCCAAGCAGCCATCTGAATTTTAAAGACTGCAATAATCAAATTTGCCAATGATAACGATAGGGTAATGCGGAAGTAAATCTTTTTACCTAGATAGGCGCAGAGTTGTTCAACAGCCTGGTTAACAGTTAATTTCTCTTGACCTAAAACAAACCTGCGGGGTTCCTGACCATTGGAGGGATTTTCTATTAAATATTTGACTGTGGTTGCTATGTCTTTTCCGTGGATAAAGTGGAAACTACCATCAGCTTGCAGAAACCTAATTAAATTTGCATATTTTGTGACTTCGGGGATACCAGTTGTTAAATGAGAATAGGGCTTATGAGTATCGCCGCCTAAAACTAAAGTCGGAAAAACTGTAGTGATTTTCGGTGCGATCGCTAATTTCTGTAGTTCCTGTAGGCAGTGATACTTAGAACTGACGTAATCTGTACCTATTTCCCCGGCTTCTTTCAGTGGTTGATTGTGACGATTGAGAACGCTAGCGGTAGAAAAATAAATTACTTGTTCGCATTTTTCTGGGTCTAGCAGCTTCAGCAATTCTAGAGTTTTATTAACATTAATATTAAATGTTTGCTCTCCACCCCACGCTGTTGCTGTTAGCACCGCAACATCAATTGTTGATAGCAATTCAGTGAACTTTCCAATTTCTTGCATATCACCTTGCAATACGGTGATACCTGGACGCGCCTGAGTGTTAATTTGGAGTTTATTGGGGTTTCTAACTAGGAGATACAGTTCGTAATCTGTTTCGTTAATTAAGGCTTCACTGATGTAGTGACCTATACAGCCACTTGCACCAGTCACTAAAATCCGTTTCTGACTCATAGAGAGTTTTAAGTTTTATTTATTTATTTAGTTGTGTGGAATGAATTTTTAGTTCCCAATGTAGCCTCAACATCAGAACATAAATTTTCTTCGTGTCTTGGTCTCTTGGTGTTTAAAAATGATTTTTTCACCACCAAGACACTAAAACACGAAGAAGAAAAATGTACAACAGATTGACAATTGCCTAAACTAGTGCATTAAGTTGCTTTGCTGTTTCAAAGAAGAAAGCAACGTTTTCTTCTGGAGTTTCTGGTAGTACGCCATGACCGAGGTTGAGAATATGACCCCAATTGCCAGCTTTGCGAACAGTATCGAGGATGCGATCGCGAATAAACTGTTTGGAACCAAATAATACACCAGGGTCGAGATTTCCCTGAACTTTCACGTGCTTGCCTAATCTGGCCCTTGCATCTGCCATGTCTACTGCCCAGTCTACAGTCACAACATCCGCACCAGATTGTGCCATTCTTTCCAGCACGCCTGCACTACCGCTAACTAACAAAATTAAGGGTGTGTCGGGGTGGGTTTGCTTGACTTGTTCAAAAACCCGTCGCTGATATGGCAAAGCAAAGGTGTCATAATCTTGAGGACTCAATTGACCTGCCCAGGAGTCGAACATTTGGACAACTTGAGCGCCACAGTCAATTTGGTAGCGTGCGTAAACTGCGATCGCATCTGCTAATTTCGCTAAAAATTGATGCAGAATTGTCGGGTCAGAAAACGCCATATTCTTGATGATGGAATAGGTTTTAGAACCTTTTCCTTCTACTGCATAAGCAGCTAATGTCCACGGCGCACCAACAAAGCCTAATACCGTTGATTGATTCCCTACCTCTTGACGCAACGCCTGCAATATGGTTTTTATAAACGGCAGGGATGCTTCAGGTTCAAAGGGATGCAGGTTATCTACTTGTTCTTGAGTGCGAATGGGCGAGTGAATAATTGGCCCTTTACCTTCCGCAATGTCCATGTCAATGCCTAAACCAGGCAATGGCGTTACAATGTCGGAGAATAAAATCACCCCGTCTGGTTGAAAGGCTCTCCAAGGCTGTAGGGAAACCTCAATCGCTACTTCGGGAATTTCTGAGCGATCGCGAAAAGAAGGATACTTCTCCCTTAAATCTCGATAAGCTTTCATGTACCTTCCCGCTTGTCGCATCATCCATACAGGAGGACGGTCTACTACTTCACCACGAGCTGCCATGAGGAGTCTAGGAGCTGTTGAGGAAACACCCATTTAACACTTCATCCTAAGTCACTTTTTTATGCCACTGTTTAGCTTATCATTCTGAGATCACGCTTTTTCAGGAGGCTGGTCTCACTCTCGTTTCTGCTTAACTTAACTTCATATGCAAGCTAATTCCAACACTTCTTCTCCTGTGACATCAACTCAGAACGCTCCCAAATCTAGAAAGTTTTTGATCCCGCGTTCTCAAACTCGAAGTTTCTTGATCAAATTTACCTTCATGACCTGTGTGGGATGGGTTGTAGGTGGCCTTGCCAGTATAGCTTTAGAAAAGCTGCTAGATAGCGTTTCTCCCGCTTTTTTTTCAGATTCCCAAATGTGGATGAACTTCGCTAACTATCTCAGCAGCGTTGTCTTTGCCTTGATTTTCGCTGCTGATCAAGCCTTGGTAATGCGGCAATATGTATCTGGTTGGTGGTGGATGCTGGCTACCAGCTTGGGTTGGCTGCTATCCAGTAGCGTTTCTACAGCTTGGATTAACCATATATCATCGATTGCTGCATCTTTTAACGAAACTTTACCTCCTGAGGCAGTGGTAATTTTGGGATTTTTATCCACCATTTCCTATATTATTTCGGGTATTTGGCTAGGGCTTTGCCAATGGCTGGTGTTAAGACGCTACACAATCAACGCTTGGTGGTGGAATTTTCTCCCAGCGATCGCTTTCTTCTTCATCAGTACTTTAATTTGGTTGCTTTCTCTATTGCAAAATTTTATTCCCGAAGCCTACCGGACTTCGATATTGTATTGGAATGGGCAAGGATTTACAGCATTCATTCTGGGCTTTATTCCCGCAATTGGCTTGTGTACTTTAAAAAGAAAACAAAACCAAAAGAATGTTATTCCTAGTTCATCCTAAGGTTATTAGGCAGCATTTAGCTGCTTATTTCTGATTTATAAGCATAATTTTGATGTCTCAGAATAATTTTTTACAAAATCTTACTAAACCACCAGTTGCTGACAAACACCCAGAAGTTTTAGAGTTACACGGCGATCGCCGCATCGACAAATACTTTTGGTTACGTGATGTTGATAACCCTCAAGTTATAGCTTATTTAGAAGCAGAAAATAGTTATACAGCAGCGATGATGCAACACACAGAAGCGCTGCAAACCAAGCTCTACAATGAAATGTTGGCACGGATTAAAGAAACTGACTTATCTGTGCCCTATCGTAAAGATAATTACTACTATTATTTAAGGACTGAAGAAGGCAAAGATTATCCAATTTATTGCCGTAAAAAAGATAATTTATCAGCCCCAGAAGAAATACTTTTAGATGAAAACGCATTAGCTAAAGAACACGAATTTTTTAGTTTAGGGGTATTTGATATTAGTCCCAATCATCAAATATTGGCTTATTCTGTTGATACTAGTGGTTCTGAGCAATATACTTTATTTTTCCTCGATTTAACCACCAATGAATTATTATCAGAAACTATTCCTGATACCTATTTTTCTTTTGCTTGGGCAAACGACAATCAAACAGTATTTTATACCAAAATTGATGATGCCAATCGTCCCTATCAACTATTTCGCCATACTTTAGGAACTTCTCCTGATGCAGATGTTCTCCTTTATGAGGAAGCAGATGAACTTTATCATTTATATGTGGATAAAACCCGTAGCCAAGCATATATTTTGATGAGCTTAAGAAGCAGCATCACCACAGAATTTCACTATTTAGATGCAAATCATCCTCAGGGGGATTGGCAATTAATTCACCCCCGGACTACGGGGATGGAATACGATGTTGAGCATCATAGCGATTACTTTTACATTGTTACTAATGATGAGGCTACTAACTTTAAATTAGTCAAAACTTTAGTAGCTTCGCCCAGTAAAGAAAATTGGCAAACTGTAATTTCCCATCAAGCAGATGTTTTGTTAACAGGAATTAGTCTTTTTGCGAATCATTTAGTCATTTATGAACGTAAAGGTGGGTTAGAAACTGCGAGAGTACAAAACCTAACTACCGGTGAGGAAAGTAATATTACTTTTCCTGAACCTACCTATGAATTTTATGAAGGTAATAACCCAGAGTTTCATACTACTACTCTCCGTTTTCATTACACTTCGTTTATTACGCCGCAATCTGTTTTCGATTACAACATGGAAACACAACAGCGGGAATTAAAAAAAGAAACAGAAGTACTTGGTGGTTACGACAGAACTCAATATCAAAGTGAGTGGCTAATGGCTACCGCCAAAGATGGTACAAAGATTCCCATCTCGATTGTTTACAAAAAGGGAATTAAAAAAGATAGCCAAAATCCTTTATTGCTGACAGGTTACGGTGCTTACGGTTCTTCTTACACCGCCACATTTTCCTCCAATCGCCTGACATTACTAGATAGAGGAATCGTGTTTGCCATTGCCCATATTCGTGGTGGGGAAGAAATGGGGCGAAAATGGTATGAAGATGGTAAATTTTTACAGAAAAAGAATACCTTTACAGATTTTATCGCCTGTGCAGAGTATTTAATTGATGAAAAATGGACAGCGAGCGATCGCCTAGTAATTACAGGCGGTAGTGCAGGTGGTTTATTGATGGGCGCAGTCATGAATCTGTCTCCAGAACTATTTAAAGCAGTAGTCGCCCATGTTCCCTTTGTAGACGTAGTCACTACGATATTAGATACTTCATTACCCTTGTCAGCGATGGAATGGGAAGAATGGGGTAATCCTAACGATCCAGTGTATTACGACTACATGAAATCCTATTCGCCCTACGATAATGTTGAAGCGAAAGATTACCCAGATATGCTGATTACTGCTGGCTTAAATGATTCTCGTGTCAAATATTGGGAACCAGCGAAATGGACAGCCAAATTGAGAGAACTCAAAACCGATAACAATATTCTGCTGTTAAAAACCAATATGGGTGCAGGACATAGCGGCGCATCTGGACGTTATGAAAGTTTGCGCGAATTGGCTTTTGAGTATGCTTTTATTTTGGATAGGCTGGGCTTGACCATTATTTAGTAAAATTAAGATTGCGTTATCTAATTACTAACGTAATCTTCAAAATTTATTAGGGAATCAACCAATGAGCCACAAAAAAATGGCCTTTCCAAATGATTTGGAATTTTATTATCTTAGTAGCCCAGAGGAAACAGAATATATATATTCAGAAATTTTTACCGAACAGCAATATATTAAAAATGGTATTGTCATTCATGAAGGTGATTACATTTTTGATGTAGGAGCAAATATTGGCTTATTTTCTTTGTTTGCTAACCGCATTCAAAATCAAGTAAAAATTTATGCTTTTGAACCAATAAAGCAAACTTTTCAAATACTAGAAGCAAATACGCGTCTGCATAATCTGAATAATATTCAATTATTTAATTATGGAATAAGTTCTGAAGACAATCCAGAAAAAACATTTATTTTTTATCCAAATATGGCTGGTAACTCTACCACAAAGCCAGGTGAAATAATTGCTGATGGGGATGATGTCAAGACGGAAACAAATTCCGAGCCGATAGAAGACTTATTTGCTAGCTTCTTTGCTGAAGAGCAACAAGTTAAATGCCCAGTGAGAAGGCTATCTTCTGTTATGGATGAATTAGGTATTAACTCAATAGATTTATTAAAAATTGATGTAGAAGGTGCAGAATACGAAGTTCTCCAGGGTATAGAAAAGAAGGACTGGTCTAAAATTAAGCAAATAGTTGGAGAGGTTCATGATAAAAAAGGACGGCTAGAGAAGATTCAACAGATGTTAATTGCTCATGGATTTTCTATCACCTTGGAGAAAAGAGAACAATTACCATCTACATACGTTGATACCTATAATTTGTATGCTGTTCGCTAAATAAAGTTACTAGTACAACGCTAAAAAAATCAATCAAAATCTTAATATCAATACACCATCAGCTTTTGATTGATTTAGAATTTTGCATAGCAGTATTAGGAGTTTCCAGCCAACATTAAATCTAGATATGCTTGGAATTTTTTCAAGGCTGCTTCTGGAGATGCGCCTAGCATTGTAGCTTCAATTGCTCTCCCAAGGCTGTCAGAGAGACGACTATAACCAGAAATAATCGGTCGGGAACCTGATACAGACATTTGCTCCAGAAAAACTTTCAGGGCAGGTTTTTGCTGAATAAATTGTTGGTAAGCTTGACTTTGGGTAGATTTGATATTGACTGGTAAAAACCCTGAGCCAATACTCCATTCGGTTTGAAATTTTTCGCTCAATACATATTCTAAAAACTTCAATGCTGCTTGTTCTCTTTTGGGTGTCGTTTTCATGACAAATAAATTGCCACTAGCAAGTACCGTTGCAGGTTGACGATTCGCCGGAATAGGTAGGACATCGAAATCAACTTTACTTTGCATAATAAACGTCCAAGGCCCTGTTAACTGCATCGCAACACGACCAGCAACAAAATCATCTTCTTCATATCCCCGTTCGGGTGCAGAGAATTTAGTCGAGCCATCTTTAATCAAATCTTGCCAGAATTGTAGAGCCGCGATCGCGCTGGGATTAACTATATTGGGAAGATTATTTTCTACTAAGCTTCCACCGCTACTTAATAAAAAAGGAAACCAAGTAAAAACTGTCCATTCTCCTTTACCAAGAGGCATTAACATTCCATACTGATCGGGTTTTTTGTCACCATTACGGTCTATGGTCAGTTTTTTTGCAGCAGCACGCAATTGTTCCCAAGTTTTTGGTAACTCAGTAATTCCCGCTGCTTGAAATAAATCTCGTCGGTAAAAAATGCCGACATTACCTGCAAATAGGGGAACAGACCAAATATGCCCATCTAAAAGCATCTCGCCAAAACAATTTTTGATAATTTCTGACTTCAATGGCGAATTATTCAACCAATCCTCTAAAGGACGAATTGCGCCTAGTTCAACAAACTGTCCTGTCATCTGAGGATTGAAAAACAAAATATCAGGTTGAGCATTACCAATAACAGCAGTTAGAACTTTTGGGATTTGTTGGTCGAGTTGACCTGCGTAAATAGAATCTACCTGAATATCAGCATGAGTCTGATTAAATTCATTGACTAATTTTTGAAAGATATCCCGATTATTAGGCGGATTGATGCCATGCCAAAGGGTAAGATGTACGATTTGTTGATCTGCTTTGTTGAGCGCTTGACAACCGCTGAGTGTGAGTAAAAATAGGCTCAGTAAGATGACAAATATCGATCGCCACCACATCTGGCCAAGTTGACGAGTGGATTGTAAAGTAAAAGAAGAGATTTTCATAGAGAAAATTACAATGCTTAAGTAATTTTACTTAACAATTGACTGAATTTCAGAGCGATCGCAGGTGTATCAAACTCTAGCACTTTAGTGCGTCCTGCTTTGCCTAGCGCTAAGGCTTTTTCGGGTGATAACAGTACCTCTGCTAACCGAAGTGCCAAATCTTCAGGATCTAAAGGATTTGCTAATAAACCTTGTACACCATCTTCTATTAACTCAGGTGTAGAAGAAGAACGACTGGCAACAATTGGTTTACAGCTAGCCATTGCTTCTGCAAAGACAATCCCAAAGCCTTCTTGCAAGCTGGGTAAACAGAAGATATGACAACGAACATACTCCCTTACTAAATCCTCATAGGGAAGGTATCCCAAAAACGTCACATTTTGATTTAAATCGAGTTCTTGTGTGAGATGGCGGAGATTGTTCCACTCTGGGCCCTGGCTCGCAATTCGGACTTCCACATTCGGTAATTGACGACGAAGAATAGCGGTGGCGCGGATGAGAGTAGCAACATTTTTTCGGGGATACTGTACGCCGACACATAATATAGTTGGGCGTGTATTCGCTCTATTGTCATCATCATTACTTACAGAAGCTAATGCTCGATCCCACCCTTGAACATCTATTGGGGGCGGTACAATTTCAATGTCTTGCTGATATTTATAAAGTTGGGTGAGCCTAGTACAAGAATAATGACTAGTAGCAATTACCATCTTTGCACGATGGACGCTAATTCGCTCTGCTTTGGCCATTAACTCTAAAGAAGTACGTACCCAACCCCGCTCAAACTTGGCTTCATCAGCAATAATACCGTGAATATAAGCAATAAAAGGTACTTTAATACGATTAGCGATAGTGTAACCATCCATATCTAAACCAATTACCGCATCGTATTTGTTGAAATCCTGCGGATCGAGTCCCCAGTTCCAGCGGAAGCGCTGCACCATATAACCCATAGATCCAGATATTTTATCTGGTGCGAACACATCAACTTGATAACCCTGCGATCGCAATTGAGCAATCAAGTGGGCATTCCCGACAAAGGTGCCGCTTCCCAGCTTGGCATTCTGGGGAGTAGCTGTAATAAATGCTAGCTTCATCTTCTGCAATAAGTATTTGATTGTGTTTTTTAGAGAGGTTGGGTATTGGATATTGAATAAATTTCTTGGTTGTCAGTTCTCAGGATTAGTGTGGGTAATGCTAAAGGATTATTTCTTGATTAGAGCAGCCATTTTGCTTGAGAACAAGAACTTTAGGCATTTCCAAATAATTTGTGTTTTTCATAAAAAAATTGCATTTAAATGCAATTTTTTGGTAGATATTTGGTTTTGTGTCATCTATATTTTTGTTGCAATTAGTTACAAGCCTGCACCTTTTCTATTGCAGTTTGTAACTATTATGTGCAACCCCAAGGACTATTCCTTTAGACTGAATTTCAATTGGAAAGATTGGGATTGAGGCCAATGCATTCGGTAAATATATTTTGTCACGAGTTTGTAGTTGCTGTGTCCTTTGTTGCTTGTATTGTGGGTCTATTTTTACTTTGGGACTGCAAACAGCACAAAGATGAAATGGAAGAAACAGAAGAGATTCTTTTTAGAATGAGCTTCTCTTACTGGCTGGTTTACTGTATTGCTTATGGCGTTGAAAAAATCATGGTACCTAGCTGGGAACCCATGCTGATGACTTTAAAAATTACTACAGCTTTGTCATATTTCTTAACATTTTCTTGTATCCTCAGCTTGCCACTTCACAGATTTGCGGTACATCAAGTAGAAGAATAGTTGAGAGCCAACAGTGCATAGTTGATTAACTATGGACTATTGACTACTAATACGATCAACTTTTCATGGCGATCGCGATCGCTTCTAAGAGGCTATCTTGATCTAAAGTCGTCAAGATAAAAACCTCCTGTACAGTTTTTCCTTGACGGGCAATGACTTTATAACCCCCGCGGATGGGTACGGATATACGCAGTTGTAATTTAGGCGCATGACCTCTAACTCGCCCAATTACGCCTGGGGTAACAGTTTGAATTCCTGGCTGCTGACACAGACGTTCTAATATGGGGATGAGGCCATCTATGTGGGTTGAGTGATTCCAGACGAGTCTACCATCATTGGGTTTGCCCATTCTGGTTAAGCTGCCTCTAGAGGAGCCATTGTTAAACCCGCCCTTCGTAGTTGCTGGTGATAGAGTTCCGCTGGTTCTTGGGGCCCTACCCAAACGATCGCTTGACCCTCAAAATGGATTTGGTTGGTCAAGTCCCACGCTTGATCGCTGCTCATTCCCGGAATATATTTCATCAAACACTCCGCCACGTGCTGAAATGTATTAAAATCATCGTTCAAAACGATTACTTTGTAATTTGGATAATGCTTGCGGGTAACTTGATTAGACCGTTCAGGAGCTATAGTTGGTGTTGTTGAAAGTCTAGTCACCATAAAACAGTTAATCAACTAATTTGTACAAGACTACAGATAACTAGTTTAGTTCATACTCCAAAGTCAAGAGTGCAACTTTGGAGTATGAAATATTAGCAATTTCATTGACAAAATTTTATAGATGTGTTCATTAGTTACATATTGATATAAAGCGAATAGATAACAGGTAACAAGCTGAAAATCCTTGCGAACAAGGGGTAATAGTTAAACTTGCCCCTTGTCTTAAATAGTACAATGAAAGCGCAGCGAGATCAGCTGTTTGCCGTACCAACCACTTCAAATGCGATCGCCATTGCTGCTAATTTCTTGGTATCAATTCCCCGCACACCGTTAGGAAGTTGAATCCCTTCAACATTAATCGCACCGCGAGTACCGGCATCTAGGTCATTAAGTAAACTATTTGTCACATCTAATAATTCATTAGTCACAGCTATTGGCGCACGCGTATTTTCTACTCCCCGAGATTTGGCAATTTCCTTTAAGGCTTTGAGAGAATTTCTTAGTGGTGTAGTGCTGGCAACAATTAAAGCTTCTGATACTCCTAAAGGTTCGCCAATCACGAGTTTAAAGGTATCGCCAGCAGAAGGAATGACTAACTTTTGTTTACCTTCTACCAAAGCTGCATCTTCCGCCGCTGACCAATTATTAGGAAAGATAATTGCCATTTCGCCTTGGGCATCAATTACCAAAATACTTATATATAGTGGTTGCGATTCGTTATTCTGAATTTGAAAAGCAATTTGTGTACCCAGGGGTAACTTTTGCAAACCTGAGTCAGCAGTTTTGCTGGATATCCCCAAATCTACTTTTTGAACTCCGCGAATGGGGAAGGTTTCGCCTAATATTTCTTGACTACCGACAACATTCATCGTCGCAGTTACATTAATTTGTGATGAATTAGTATTGCCCAGCATTTGCTTGACAATCCTTGCTGCTAATAGGGACTTGAGTTTAGGTTGTAAGCGAGTTACAGCAGCACTCACCGTTTCGTTACTCGTACCAAAAGAACTAGCAAGAATTTGCGTCATTCCTGGTAGAAACAAACCAAAACTACCCACCGCAGGTAAATTTGAGAGGCGACTTTTTTGTAATTCCTGAGATTTAGCTTCAGTCATGCGACCAAAAATATATTGCACCTCTTGTCTTCCCAAAGCTTTGGCTTCAATGCGGGGAATCGCCTGTAAAGCTTGTTTAGCTTGTTGAGTGTTATTGCCTAAAGAGTCATCTAGCCCAATTTTTAAAGTTAAATCACTGGGAATGCTGCGAATCCGTTCTTGTAAAAGTGCGCCTGGTTGGAGTGGTTGCTTTTTTTGGGCAGCTTTGAGGAGTTTACCTTGTCCTGTTAATCCTTGACGAGACTGTAACTGAATAAGTCCGCGATCGCCACCTTTACTATCCAAAACTGTGAAAATCGCATCTTGTTTAAATGCTTCCAGGCTTTCGGAATCTAGCCCACCCAGCCATAATTTTACTTGTTCACCATTGACTTGAGTGACTACCGCCTCAGCTGAGACAGTTGGCTTGCGCGTAAAGTAAATAGGTGCGCGAGTATTTTCTTTACTAAAATTTGATTCTAATTCTGGTTCTTGAAAATTGCCTGACTGTCTAGCAAAAATAGTTGTACTACGGCTAATATTAGCGATCGCGCGATTAATTGCTTCTTCCCCTGGTTGTTGCCAAAGGTACTGGGTAAATAAATAAGTAAAAGCCCCGGCGTTAAAATCATCAAAGGAAGCGTCAGCTGCATATTGATCGCGTTTAGCGCTGGCGATGACTACGCCTTTAGCAACGCCTTTTCTCCTCAGTTCAATAAATTTTTGTGGTGATAGCCCTAATTTCCCTAACCATTGACGTTGATATTCCAATTCTGCCGTACTTGGTAGGAGGTTTTCACCACCTTCGATGGAACGCACCCGGAAATTACCTCGCTTTGCACCACCCGCATGACAACTATCTAATACCACAGTTACATTATCTGTTTGCAATGCAGACATTAGTAAAAACAATGTATGCCCCATGATGTGCTGCACCTGGCCTCCTTGCTGGGGATAGCCTGGTGGTAAATTGCCATCAATAGGAACCAAAGTACTGTTGAGTCCATCCTCAAAATCGCGATCGCGATCGCGTACTCGTGAACCATGTCCTGAAAAGTGAAATACCACCACATCCCCAGGCTTGGCTTGCTTAATCAAATGTTCTTCAAATGCTGACAGCATCCCTTTTCGAGTTGCTTGTTGGTCTGTCAAAGTCAAAATATCTTGAGGATTAAAGCCAAAACGGTGAATTAATAATTCACGTTGCAACTGTACATCATTCACACAACCATATAGTTCTGGTATCCCCTTATACTCATTAATTCCCACGAGTAGGGCTAACTTACGCTTTGTACTTTGGGCGAGGGCTTGGTAATAGCGATCGCCTTGCTGCATGATATCCCACTGGCTTAAACCCAACGTTGCTAAAGCAGACCCAGCAAATTGCAAAAAGCGCCGGCGTTTAATCTCAGCCATTATTCACTCCTCTCATGAAATCTTGATTTCTTAGCAATAAGACTAAAAAATCACAGTAATTTCTCCCATTAGTCCCAATACTGCTCGGTTAAGGATTTTCAAGTCGAAATTTGGTTTGGGGAAAAGGTGAAAGGGTAAGGGTTAAAGGTTTTTTCTTGCCCCTTTTTCCCTTCCCCTTTTGCCCTTAACCGACAAGTATTGCCATTAGTCCTATAAAAGGGAGATGAGGGGGTTGGGGATTAGGGACTGGGGACTGGGAATTTTAGATTTTAGATTTTGGATTTTAGATTTAAACCTTAATCCAAAATCGCAAATCCAAAATCCAAAATTGAATTGCCCAATGCCCAATGCCGCATGCCCCATTCCCTAAGTATTATTACGTGTTTATAAAATCTAATGTTTAGAATGATGTTAATAATAAAAAAGAATGTAACAGATTCTTCAGTAAATACGAAAGATTTTGAGAAGAAGGAAAACGCCGAAATCTGTCTACAGAAGGATGTTTGCTAATGTATTGTTATTTACCGTGAAATAACTATCAGTAATCTTGTAGAGGAGCCTTAGGAGATAATTGCCGCCAAAATCAGCTTTTTAAAGCAATTTTTTCCTTAAAAGCCATTAACATAACTTTAGCCATAAAAACTGGTGATTTTCCGCAATTGTCACCAGGACGATCACGTGCAGATTGTTTAATCTTTAACTATACTGCTAGCACGCTTGTATAGTAACTCCTCCTATGGCTCCTAAGTTTAACAAGATTAAATTTCCACTTTGGCATTATCTCAATCAGCCCTTATTTTGTAACCACACTAAATTAATATGGAATCCTTATATCTTCGCCGCTATCTGGCGAATTCAGCTTCTAGAAAGATGCTGGAATAAAGAGTGTGATGCTAAGGGCCCGCAACAGCATTAAGAGGGACTGGGGACTGGTGACTGGGTACTAGGAATTAGGAATTGCAAATCAAGAGGGTAAGGTAGAAAAACTCAGCACTCAGCGCTACAGTTGAAACTAAGCCTCGTCTAAGTGGCGAGGCTTTTTGCCGTCTAGTAAAGCGCTGACAGTCATATCGCCCATGACATTGAGGGCTGTACGACAGCGATCCAAAAACCAATCGACTGTAACTAACAAAGCTATATACTGGGTCGGTAAGCCAACGGAAGTAAATACTAAGGTCATCGTTACGAGTCCGGCATTAGGAATACCCGCAGCACCGACGGATGCAAAAATAGATGTTAAAACGACTATTAACTGCTGTCCTAAACCTAAATGTTGACCCAATACTTGGGAAATATATAATGCAGACATCGCTTCATATAGGGCAGTACCGTCATTATTAAAGTTTGCGCCTACTAATGCGCCTAAAGAAGCGGAAGATTCTCTTAAGCCAATTTTAGTTTGCAAAACTTCAAAGGTGATCGGCATTGTCACCGTTGAGGAAGATGTGGAAAAAGCTGTCAAAAATGCGTCGGAACCACCTTTGAGAAATGCGATCGGGTTAACCCAAGAACCGATTTTTACTCTGATGAGATAGTAGCAAGCTTGTAAGAATAAGGCGACTAGTACGGCGACGATAAACGCTGCTAAAGATTGGAAGGGCGCAAAACCTTTTTCGGCAACAGTTTTAGCCACAATTCCAAACACAGCTAAGGGAATTAAAGCTATTACCCAGTTGAGAATCCGGATTACCGCCTCAAATAAAATACCGATGACATCTTCAATCGGTTGGTATGCTGTTTTACCTTCAGCGATTTGTTCTGATTTTAATGCCCGCAGCACAATTCCAAAGGAAAGGGCAATCACAATTAGTTGGATAACGTTATTATCGACTAGTGGCTTGAGGATAGCATCAGGGACAGCATCTTTAAATAAACCCCAAGGATCAAGGCTTTGAGTAGGTGCTTGTACATCAGTTGGGGCTGTTAAATTTCCCCAACTACCAGGATGCAAGATGTTGGCTACCAGCAGTCCGATTAAAATTGCTGCGGTAGTGTTAGTTAACAGTAGTACTGCTAGCCGTCTACCTGCTGTTCCGGGGATATTTGTAGTCATGAAGGTATGCAGCACTGCTACCAAAATTAGGGGTGTAGCTAGGGCGCGTAAAGCCTTCAGCACCAATTCCGCAGGAATTGCTAAGTTGGTAATCAAAGTAGCATTACTGGGGCTGGGATTCCCCGCACCTAGGGCAATTCCTAAGCCGACAGCAAGTGCTAGGGCGACGACAATTTGCAATGTCAGAGGGATACGCAGCCACCAAGGACGGGTTTTGGTCTCTAGAGAAGTAATGCTCTCTGGTTCAGTCATTGCTTAATTTTGGGTAACTCTACTGCTGTAACTATTTAAACATCACTTGCGGAAGTGAAAATTCTGCAAACGCGTTAATCTAAGATCCCATTGCTTTCTTTAGTGAATCCTACTCCAGGGGGTATTTTTTCTTTCCTGGAGAAATATTGTTGGCTTGTGGTTGGAGACTGATATGTCCTTTGTCCCTTTGCATATTCATAGTGACTATAGCTTGCTTGATGGTGCCAGTCAGCTGCCGGAGTTGGTTGATCGCGCGATCGCCCTGGGGATGAAAGCGATCGCGCTTACCGATCATGGCGTGATGTACGGTGCTGTGGAATTGATTAAAATCTGTCGTAGCAAGAATATTAAACCCATTCTTGGCAACGAAATGTATATCATTAATGGCGATATTGAAAAGCAAGAACGCCGCCCCCGTTATCATCAAGTTGTCTTAGCTAAAAACACCAAAGGTTACAAAAATTTAGTCAAATTAACTACTATTTCTCACCTCAAAGGTGTACAAGGAAAAGGCATTTTCTCTCGCCCTTGCATCAATAAAGAATTATTAAAAGAATATCATGAAGGATTGATTGTTACTAGTGCTTGTTTGGGTGGAGAAGTTCCTCAAGCAATTATGAGTGGTAGACCAGATGCAGCCCGTAAAGTTGCTCAATGGTATAAAGATGTATTTGGTGATGACTATTATTTAGAAATTCAAGACCACGGTTCCCAGGAAGACAGAATTGTTAATGTTGAAATTATTAAAATTGCCAAGGAATTAGGCATCAAATTTGTTGCTACAAATGACTCTCATTTCATTTCCTGTTATGACGTAGAAGCACACGACGCTTTGCTATGTATTCAAACAGGTAAGCTGATAATTGAAGAAAATCGGATGCGTTATAGCGGCACAGAATATCTCAAATCTGCCGAAGAAATGCATCTGCTATTTCGCGATCATTTACCTGATGATGTAATTGTAGAAGCTGTAGCTACTACTGAAGAAGTAGCCGATAAAGTCGAGCCTTACCAAATTATGGGTGAGCCGCAAATTCCTACTCCACCGATTCCTTCTGGTCATACTGCTGATACTTACGCTGAAGAAGTTGCATGGAATGGACTTTTAGAAAGATTAAATCGCAAATCCCGCAACGAAGTTGATTCAACCTACAAAGAAAGGTTGGAATACGAACTGAAAATGATTCAGCAAATGGGATTTTCTAAATACTTTTTAGTTGTTTGGGATTATATCAAATTTGCTAGAGATAACAATATTCCTGTTGGGCCTGGCCGAGGTTCGGCGGCGGGTTCATTAGTTGCCTATGCCATGCGAATTACTAACATTGATCCCGTACATCATGGGCTACTATTTGAGCGTTTCTTGAACCCAGAACGGAAATCCATGCCTGATATTGATACGGATTTCTGCATTGAACAAAGAGATAAAGTTATTGAATATGTAACTGAGAAATATGGTGCTGATAAAGTTGCTCAAATCATTACCTTTAACCGTTTAACTTCCAAAGCTGTATTAAAGGATGTAGCCAGAGTATTAAATATTCCCTACGGGGACGCAGATAAAATGGCAAAATTAATTCCTGTGGTACGGGGTAAACCAACTAAGTTAAAAGTGATGATTTCTAATGACACCCCAGAACCAGAATTTAAAGCCAGATACGATAATGATGAGCAAGTTCGCCACTGGATTGACATGGCGATGCGAATTGAAGGTACTAACAAAACCTTTGGTGTTCACGCCGCAGGTGTAGTAATTTCTGCCGATCCGCTTGATGAAATTGTCCCACTACAAAGAAATAATGACGGTTCTGTAATTACCCAGTATTTCATGGAAGACCTGGAATCAATGGGTTTGTTAAAAATGGACTTCTTGGGTTTGCGGAACTTAACGCTAATCCAAAAAACTTTAGATTTAATCGAACAAACCAAAGGTTATCGTGTTGATCCAGATGAAATTACAGGTCAAGAAAGAAAAGCTCAAAGAATATTAGCTAAAGGTGAGCATAGTACTTTACCGAAAGACGTACAGAAGGCTTATGAATTATTAGAAGCAGGAGAGTTAGAAGGAGTATTTCAGTTAGAATCCTCTGGAATGAAACAGATAGTACGAGATTTAAAGCCTTCTAATATTGAGGATATTTCTTCTATTTTGGCATTGTATCGACCAGGCCCATTAGATGCAGGGCTAATTCCCAAGTTTATTAACCGTAAGCACGGACGGGAAGCAATTGATTATGAAAGTGTGATTTTAGAACCGATATTAAATGAGACTTATGGAATTATGGTCTATCAAGAGCAAATTATGAAAATTGCTCAAGATATGGCTGGATATTCCCTAGGACAAGCCGACTTGCTGCGGCGCGCAATGGGTAAAAAGAAAGTTTCGGAGATGCAAAAGCAGCAAGAAAAGTTTATTGATGGTGCAACTAAAAATGGGGTGAAAAAGCAAGTAGCTGAGAAATTATTTGACGATATGTTGAAGTTCGCCGAATATTGCTTAAGCTATGATACAGAAGTTTTGACGGTAGAATATGGCTTAATTCCCATTGGGAAAATTGTGGAAAAACGCCTGGAATGCAGTGTTTATAGTGTTGATGCTAACGGTAATGTTTATACTCAACCGATAGCACAGTGGCATCATCGGGGTAAACAAGAAGTTTTTGAATATGCTTTAGAAGATGGTTCGATTATTCGGGCAACAAAAGACCATAAATTTATGACTACTGATGGTCAAATGTTACCCATTGATGAAATTTTTGAACGAGGGTTAGATTTGTTGCAAGTTCCCCATTTACCGGGGTAATACCAAAGTAAATAATGTTGGCGACACATCAATATATTCTAGAGGGCAAGGCAGTGCCTTGCCCCTACAATCTGTCGCATTTTTTTCAATTTGGTACTATTAATTTGCATCAGCTATTTGGCAAATTAATTCCCAAGCTTGCTGCACGTTTAATTTTTCGGTTGTTGCTTGTCCTATCGACATTCTTAAGGTAACTTTTTGGTCAAGCTTGGTGGAAGTTAGGTAGATTTTACCAGAAGAATTAAGACTGTTGATGATCGCTTGGTTGATGCGATCGCCTCCTTTGTGGCGGAAACATACTAAATTTAATGGTGGGTTCACAGCTAATTCAAAGCGTGAATCTGATTTTACCCACTCTGCAAACTCTTGGGCTAAAGCTATATGCTTACGCACATAATGCTGTAAGCCTTCAATCCCATAATGGCGAATCACAAACCAGAGTTTGAGGCTGCGGAATCTTCTACCTAAAGAAATTTGCCAATCTCGGTAGTCAATGACTGCACCTGATTCGCTGGCTTGATTTTTGAGAAATTCTGGCACAATCGAGAGAGATTGAATCAGTTTGGTTCTATCGCGCAAGTAAAAACAAGTGCAGTCAAAGTTAGTCAACATCCATTTGTGGGGGTTGAAGCAATAGCTATCGGCTAACTCTAAACCTTGATGAATCCAGCGGTACTCAGGACATAAAGCGGCTGTACCACTCATTGCGCCATCGACATGAAACCAGATATTGTATTTTTGGGCGATCGCACCTAACTCAGGTAAAGGATCAATTGCATTGGATGAAGTTGTACCCACGGTAGCAGCTAAATAAAAAGGCGTTAACCCAGCTGCAATATCCTGTTCAATACTCTGCTGTAGTGCATCTGGACGCATGGCGTAATTTGCATCAACCTCAATTAAACGCAAATTCTCGCGGCTGAGTCCCGCAATTTTCAATCCTTTTTCAATAGAAGAGTGCGCCTGGGTAGAGGTATAAGCAACCAGTTTACTAATATCTGCTGTAGTTTGTTCCCTGGCTGCTACCAAAGCCACAAGACTAGCACTGCTGGCTGAATCTTGAATTACTCCTCCCCCTGTTTCACTAGATTTGAAATGCAGGGGTAACTCCAGCATATCTACTAGCCAATCAAGAACATGGGTTTCCAACTCTGTACAAGCGGGAGAAGTAGCCCATAACATCCCTTGTACGCCTAAACCAGCGCTGAGTAATTCACCTAAAATTGAAGGTGCAGAAATCCCGGTAGGAAAGAAAGCAAAGAAGTTAGGCGATTGCCAATTTGTTAATCCTGGAACGATAATTTCATCGATATCTTTGAAAATCTCTGCAAAAGATTCCCCTTGCTGAGGCGCAGTTTTTGGCAATTTTGCTCTAATATCCCCAGGTTCAACTTGAGATAGTACAGGCAGTTTTTCTACATTCTCTAAAT
Source organism: Calothrix membranacea FACHB-236 (assembly GCF_014696315.1). Taxonomy (GTDB): domain Bacteria; phylum Cyanobacteriota; class Cyanobacteriia; order Cyanobacteriales; family Nostocaceae; genus Aulosira; species Aulosira membranacea. Next base: position 33,683 of record NZ_JACJPX010000055.1, on the reverse strand, counting down.
AATCGGCTATCCAATCAATAGTTTTATATCCCCACTGGCGAAATTCTGCGGAAGACATATGGTAGTTTGGCTTTTCTTCCATACCCTGTATTTGCTATTACTGCGATTAACTGCAATTATTTTGACGTAAATTCCGTAATGTTGCATTTAGGTGTTGTATTTGGCTATAACAACATCCTAGCGACAAATATTTTTCTCAATAAATAAGCTAGATTTGCAGCAAATTACATGAAGTTATTATCATCCTTTGTTACACTTTCCGCAATTGCAATCACAATTATGCCTACAGTATCTTTAGGAGCATCGGAATCAACTTCTTTGTGCCGAGCGCTAATGTTTCAACAATATGATGAAGTTAAACAGATTGTAGAAAGCGGCGCAAATCCTAATGAAATTTGTATGATAGGAGAAGAAAGTTTTCTGCCGCTTCACGCTGCTATTGCTGCTGGTAATGAAGAACTAGCAAAATTATTAATTGCTAAAGGAGCAGATGTCAAAGCTAGAAACTCTAAAGGTGAGACATCTTTACACTTTGTTGGTAGTTCATTAACGCTAGCAAATTTGTTGATTGAAAAAGGACTAGATGTTAATGCTACAAATAATAATAAATTGACACCTCTGCATAATCTTTATGGTCAATTAACTAAGGAAGTAGCACAACTTTTAATCAATAAAGGTGCTAAGGTGAATGTTAGAAGTGACGAAAATCTAACACCTTTGCATTTGACAGTAGCACAAGGAAAGCTAGAATTGGCAGAGTTATTGATTGCCAAAGGTGCAGATATCAATGCAAGAACTATCATCAATTTTACACCGCTGCATTATGCTATTAATAGACCAGAATTGGCAAAATTACTAATTAATAAAGGTGCCAACTTTTATATTAAAGATAATAATGGTATGGCGATCATTCACCAGCAATCTCTAGATAAAGAAATTTTAGAATTACTGATTGCCAAGAAAGTCAATGTTAATTTCAGAAGCAATGATGGTAAAACTCCACTGCACCACCACGCCATCAACCCAGAATTTACCAAGCTATTGATTAGTAAAGGTGCTGCGATTAACGCCAAAGATAAATTAGGTAGAATACCATTACACTACGCCATGAAAGAAGCGGGTAAAATCATGGTTGAAAGAGGTGCAAATATCAATGCTAAAGATAAGCTTGGTAGAACACCATTACATACAGCAATTTTGGCAGAAGATTATTACACCCTTGATTTTATCGAATATTTACTGAGTAAAAAAGCCAAGGTAAATATTAAAGATAACGAAGGCAAAACGCCACTACAATTAGCTTTATCTCGTAATAATTTGGCGGTTGTTGAATTATTGAAAAAGTATCGAGCTACGGTCACATTAAATTAATTTAATTTGGTTATTAGTCAGAAATTTAATGCTGAAAAATCAAGAACTAAAATCCTAACTACGAACTTATTCACTTCCAAGACTTACGCAACTGATACACCCATCTTCTGGTTTAAGAGTCAAGAGTCAAGAGTCAAGGGTCAAGGGTCAAAAATTCAGGTTTTTTAACCCTTGACAGCCTAAACGAAAAATAATGTGACACTTGCGTAAGCCCTAACTTCTAAAAACTAAGGTTGGTTAACTGTTGACTGTTAATTGTCAACAGTCAAAACCGAGATTTCTGACAATTGAAATGGATTACTAAAATCAAAGATTTTACTAGATCTCGTTCCTACCCCATAAACCTACAAGTGCCGCAATACCCAATGCTGCAAATGCTAACGCACCCCATTTTAGTGGCGGATTCATATCTAAACTTTCCAAGAAGCTGGGTATAGATAAGTTTCTAAAGTCGCCTTCAACTTTGTCATAGCCTGTAATTGGCTCAAAAACATTATTTGGCGCATCTTCAGATTTTGGTTCGTTGGTACGCTGTCCTTGAAAAGCGATCGCCAATAAAAGAGAATCAGCTAAGGTTGGTGATACACGTTGCAGTAAATCTAATACCTTACCCACATCCCCAACCACAAAATCACGGGTAGGATGTTCCGCTGTGTAGAGAATGGCATCCGCAACTAGACTAGGTTGGTAATATGGGGGTACTCCTGTAGGCTTCACCCCCAATTTAGAGCCAACTTTATTGTAGAAAGGTGTGTTGATTGTCGAAGGCAATATTGATGTAACGCTGATAGGCCATTTTTCGTGTTGTAATTCAACTCGTAAAGCATCTAGGAAACCTTCTAAACCATGCTTGGCTGTAGAGTAAGGACTTTGTAGCGGGAGACTGCGCCTACCTTCCATAGAAGAAATATGAATTAACGCCCCTCTTCCTGCTTGTTTGAGATAAGGTAGCGCCGCCATTGCACCATATACCTGTCCCATCAAGGTAACATCTACAACTCTGGCAAACTCCTCTGGTGTAATTTTCTCAAAAGGAGCAATCATACCTGTAGCAGCAGCATGAACCCAAGTATCAAGCTGTCCGTATTCTGCTACAGTTTGATCTGCGATCGCCTTTACCTGCTGAAAATCGCTCACATCAGCAATTACATACTTGGCAACACCGCCCAAACTCTGAATTTCTTCCACCAGGGACTTTAGCCCTGGTTCGCTACGGGCAGCAACTACAACCTTTGCACCACGTTGGGCAAACTTTAGCGCTGTATCACGCCCAATCCCACTAGACGCACCAACGATTGCTACCACCTGCTGACTAATTGGCTTTAATTGCATGGTTAATTATTGTTAACTTTACCTCCTTTTGATCAATAGGTGTGATTTGTGATTGCTTCATCCCTCGGTAGGCTTAGGTGGAGATTGGGGATTGGGGATTGGGGACAAGGGGAAATCTTTATTACCAAATGACAAATGACAAATGACAAATTAATTTCGCCACAAAGCGATTCCGCCTAATAAACCAGTGATATTAGGGATGAGTTTGACATTTAAGGGTAGCTGGAAATTTACTTTCACAGCTTCACCGCCGCCGATGTAGAGGCAATCATAATTAAACAGATGTTGCAGAGATGCGATCGCTTTTTCTAAACGCCGATTCCATTTTTTCTCACCAATTTTTTCTAACGCCGCCCGCCCTAGCTGTTCTTCGTAAGTCTCACCTTTGCGGAACTGATGATGTCCCATTTCCATATTCGGCACTAGTTTGCCATCGATAAATAACGCCGAACCAAAGCCTGTACCTAGGGTAATCACTAATTCCACGCCTTTACCTGCGATCGCCCCTAGTCCTTGCATATCTGCGTCATTAATTACCCTGACAGGCTTGTGTAGCTGTTGCGACAAAGCTGTCTGTAAATCAAACCCAATCCAATCGCGATCTAAATTTACTGCTGTTTCTGTAACTCCATAGCGCACTACACCCGGAAAACCAACGGAAACCCGATGAAATTCACCTTGAGAGGCGGCTAAAACGACAATTGCATTAATCACAGTATCCGGTTTCGCAGGTTGCGGTGTCTCTAAACGTGCTCTTTCCGTTAAAGGATGACCTGTAATATCCAATACCATTGTCTTAACACCGCTACCGCCAATATCAACTGACAGAGTGCGAATTGAGCCGTTATCATCAACCATTGCAGTTTTCTCCTAGAGTGTATTCTTTGGCTATTATGCTCTGCTAGTTCTGGTTAGGGGTCAGATATTTGGAGAGTCTTTACAAGTTGGGGACTGGGGACTGGGGACTGGGGAATGGGTAAATCACCAACAGCAAACACCAAACCCCAAACACCATTAATATAAAATTGATGCGATGGTAATGAAATGCATAGTTTTATTCCCCCAGAACGGTTTTTTCCTTACCTTAGTTGGACTGACATTGAGGCGATGTCAGATAAGGAAAATGTGGTGATTATTCAACCAGTAGGGGCAATCGAACAACATGGCCCTCATCTACCTTTAATTGTAGATGCCGCGATTGGTATGGGAGTGCTGGGAAAGGCGCTAGCAAAGCTGGAGGCTGATATTCCTGCATACGCTTTGCCTAGTCTGTATTACGGTAAATCTAATGAACACTGGCACTTTCCAGGGACGATTACCCTGAGTACAGAAACGCTGACAGCCACAATTATGGAACTAGGTGACAGTATTTACCGTGCTGGGTTTAGAAAATTAGTGTTGATGAACTCCCACGGGGGACAGCCGCAAGTCATGCAAATGGCGGCGCGAGATTTACACGTGAAGTATGGGGACTTTGCGGTATTTCCGTTATTTACTTGGCGTGTGCCTCATATTACTAAAGAATTACTGACTCTGAAGGAAGCCGCGCAAGGTATGCACGCCGGAGATGCTGAAACTAGCCTGATGCTGGCACTTTTACCAGAACAGGTGAAGCTTGACAAAGCTGTTGCTGAGTATCCACCAGCACAGCCAGAAGATAGTTTGCTGAGTTGGGAAGGGAAGCTACCAGTGGCTTGGGTAACAAAAGATATCAGTAAAAGTGGTGTGATCGGTGATGCGACAACAGCAACAAAGGAAAAAGGCGATCGCATTCTCGAATCTGTGTCTGATGGTTGGGTGCAAGTTATTCGGGAAATTTATCACTTTCGTCCACCCCAGAGTTAAGGGAATGGGGGCAGGGAGCAGGGAGCAGGGGGAGAAAGAAGAATATTATTTGAGTAAATTGGATAATCTATTTTCTGTAATTGAGAAGCCTAGTGCAGACTGGCAGAAATAACTAATCAGTACAAAATTCAACTCAGTATTCAGCACTCAGCACTCAGCACTACCATCACAGCTGGTTAGAAACTTTTGCCGCGATGCGCTAGGAGACTTTTGAGGCTGTTTGTTTATTGGCTGAAGCACAGATATTTAAGGGTTGAGCCGATCGCAAGACTGCATCTAGCAATCCCGGAAACAAGGCTTCTAAATCCTCACGCCGCAGGCTGTTGATGTGCTGGGTTCCTTCTTTATGAGTTAATACAACTCCCGACTCCCGTAAAATCTTAAAGTGATTTGACATTGTCGATTTGGCGATCGCAAAGTCAAACCCCGCACAACACTGCTTTCCCTGCGTTGCTAATAGTCGCACAATCTCTAGCCGCACCGGATCGCCCAATGCGTATAACACTCCCGCTAACGAAATATCTTTTCTATCTGGATGATACAAAAATCTCATAGTTGCACTATCTCATAAAATGACATATATTTTACTTATTCGATAATATCGAACAATAGAATTAAATACAGGAGGACAATTTCATGTCATCCGTTACAAATGTCACGGAAGCTACCTTTAAGCAAGAAGTCCTGGAAAGCCAAGTTCCGGTATTAGTTGACTTTTGGGCACCTTGGTGCGGGCCTTGCAGAATGGTTGCTCCAGTTGTAGACGAGTTAGCTACCGAATACGACGGACAGGTGAAAGTGGTGAAACTGAACACAGATCAAAATCCCACCGTAGCCAGCCATTACGGAATTCGTAGTATACCTACACTCATGGTATTCAAGGCAGGCCAACAAGTCGATACGGTCGTGGGTGCGGTTCCTAAAACCACTTTAACCAAGACTCTATCACAGCATATTTCCTAAAGTTAACTGCCTAGGGTGAGCTGTTTATATACCCTGAAAGGCTAATTGGGGGGAATGGGTAATGGGTAATGGGTAATGGGTAATAAGGATTTCTCCTTGTCCCCTTATCTCTCTCATCCCCCTCATCTCCCTCATCTCCCTTATCCCCCTCATCTCCCCAGTCCCCAATCCCCATTACCCCTTATCCCCAGAGGGGGCCCCGAGTTCCCCAATCACCATGTCTTTAATCTCATACTTAGCGCGTCGTTCGGTGCATTATGGCTGGTTTATTGCGGGTTTAACATTTTTAGCTTTGTTAGTAGCCGCAGGAATCCGTTCTGCACCAGGAGTTCTGATCGTACCTTTGGAGCATGAATTTGGCTGGAGTAGAGCTACTATATCTTTGGCAATTTCCCTCAACTTAATACTCTATGGACTGATTGGCCCTTTTGCTGCCACATTCATGGAGCGTATAGGGGTTCGCCGGACGATGGTATTCGCACTAACTGCGATCGCTATTGGTGTTGGCTTAACCACTTTCATGTCAGCTTCGTGGCAGTTAGTTTTGCTGTGGGGAATTATTGTTGGTAGTGGTAGCGGTGCGATCGCATTAGTATTAGGTGCGGTTATTGTCAATCGCTGGTTTTCGGAACGGCGGGGTTTGGTTTTGGGGGTTCTCACAGCCAGCACAGCCACCGGACAACTGATATTTCTGCCAATCTTAGCCTCTTTAGTAGAGCGTTTTGGGTGGCGAGCTGCATCTGTTAGCCTGGCTGCGATTGCACTTGTAATTACACCAGTGATCGCCTTATTTATGCGCGATCGCCCGGCGGAAATCGGTTTGCGGCCTTTTGGCGATCGCAGCAATACTGAGGAAGTATTACCACCAAAGGTTAATTCTATTGCTTCCACTCTCCGCAAACTCTGGCAAGGTGCAAAATCACTCGATTTTTGGCTGTTGTTTAGTAGTTTTTTTATCTGTGGTGCTAGCACCAATGGACTCATTGGCACTCATTTAATACCAGCTTGTATTGATCATGGTATCCCTGAAGTTAAAGCTGCGGGACTATTAGCGATTATGGGGATTTTTGACTTTTGTGGGACAACTATCTCTGGCTGGTTGTCTGATAAATATAATAATCGCTACTTACTTTGCTGGTACTACGGACTGCGTGGTCTATCTCTAATTTTCCTACCATTCAGCTTTAACTTCTCATTCTATGGACTTTCAGTCTTTGCAATATTTTACGGACTCGATTGGATTGCTACCGTTCCTCCAACTGTGCGTCTTGTCAGCAATATATTTGGGAAAGAGAATGTCGGCGTGATGTTCGGTTGGATTGTAGCGGGACATCAACTCGGTGCAGCCACAGCCGCCTTTGGTGCAGGAGTGCTGAGAACTTTATTAGGTAGCTATTTTCACGCCTTTATTTTGTCAGGTGTTCTCTGTTTAATAGCCGCAGTCCTAGTACTGCGAATTGGACAACATCCTACTAAAAATAATTCAGTGTTGCTGATGGAAAATATGAATTAGTTTCACGCCAAAGGCTGAACTTGCAGATTAGTTACATTCAGCAACGCCAATTCACAACTATCAGTGCATTATTAAAGGAGAATTGCACCTATGGCAAAAACAGCTTTGATAGTCGGTGCTGGTAGTGGGCTGAGTGCCTCTATCGCTCGTTTATTGGCTAAAGAAGGATACCAAATAGCTTTAGCAGCTCGTCGCATTGAAAAACTTACGCAACTCAGCAGTGAAATCGCAGCCGTCAGCTTTGCTGCTGATGCGTCAAAACCAGAGGAAGTAAACCAGTTATTTATCGATGTCGAAAATAAACTGAGTTCTCCTACAGTTGTTGTATATAATCCCAGCTTTCGAGTACGCGGGTCGTTAATTGATTTAGAGCCTGATGAAGTTGCCAAAACTTTAGAGGTAACTGCCTATGGTGGCTTTTTAGTTGCCCAAGCTGCCGCCAAAAGAATGTTACAGCAGGGGGGTGGTGCTATCTTGTTTACTGGAGCTTCAGCCAGCATCAAAGGTTACCCACAATCAGCACCCTTTGCAATGGGTAAATTTGCTCTGCGGGGTTTAGCTCAAAGTATTGCCAGAGAACTTGCACCCAAGAATATTCATGTAGCCCATTTTGTCATTGATGGTGTTATTCGTTCCGCAGCCAGTGTAGATCCAGCAGACAATCCCGATAGCACCCTTGATCCAGATGCGATCGCTCAAACTTATCTCAACATCCTAAATCAACCCCGCAGCGCCTGGACTTGGGAAGTTGAACTACGTCCTTGGGTTGAGCGTTTTTAAAGATGGGGAATGGAGAATGGGGATTGGGGACTGGAGACTGGGGATGAGGGAGATGAGGGAGATGAGGGAGATGAGGGAGATGAGGGAGATGAGGGAGAAACACCCAATTACCAATTACCCATTACCCATTACCCCTTGCAACACCAAATATCAAAATTAAAACAGGGAAAATACCAATGATTGACCTTTATTACTGGACGACTCCCAACGGACATAAAATCACAATTTTCTTGGAAGAAGTTGGACTTCCTTATAATATTATTCCTGTAAATATTGGTGCAGGTGACCAATTTAAGCCTGAGTTTTTGCAAATTTCACATAATAATCGTATTCCGGCAATTGTTGACCATGAACCTGTAAATGGCGGCGCACCAATTTCTGTTTTTGAATCGGGTGCAATTCTATTGTATTTAGCAGAAAAAACTGGGAAATTAATCCCCCAAGATGTGCGGCAACGGGTAGAAGTTTTGCAATGGTTATTTTGGCAAATGGGCGGTTTAGGGCCTATGGCTGGACAGAATCACCACTTTAGCCAATACGCGCCAGAAAAGATTGACTATGCTATTAACCGCTATGTCAAAGAAACTGGACGCTTGTATGCAGTTCTGGATAAAAGATTAGCTGATAGAGAATTTGTAGCTGGCGATTATTCCATAGCTGATATTGCTGCTTATCCTTGGATTGTGCCTTATGAAAGCCAAAATCAAAAGCTAGAAGATTTTCCCAATTTGCAGCGTTGGTTTGAGGCAATTAAGTCACGGCCAGCGACAATTCGCGCTTATGAAAAAGCAGAAGCATTTAAAAATCAAGCGCTAGATATTGAGAAGTCACGGGAGTTGTTATTTAATCAATCTGCACAAACAATTAAGCCTTAAAAATTCTTGATCGTAGTGGATTGGAAACATCTGGTGTAGACAAAATAGCTAGGGGCACAGCATTGCTGTGCCCTCAAAATGTAGTTCAAAATATTCCAAGAAGTTTCTGTTACTGTTTTCCGTTCCCTACTCAAAGGGCATGGTAATCTCAATTACAGGACTCAACAAGTTAACATGACCTCAGCCAGCTATCCACCTCCTTTAGATCGCCTTTTGAGCTATGGTGATTGTCGCAACTACAAAGAATGGCCAAATTATGTAGCAGAACTTGGTCTTAAACCTGAGCATATACCCGATTTAATTCGGATGCTCACTGATCAAGAACTCATGTGGGCTGATTCTGAGAGTGATGAGGTTTGGTCTACAATTCATGCTTGGCGATCGCTAGGACAATTAAAAGCAGAAGATGCGATCGCATCACTGTTAACTCTGTTTGAAGAACTAGAAGATCTTGACTGGGTTAGCACTGAAATGCCACGAGTATTTCAAATGATTGGCCCAGTGTCACTTCCAGCACTGAGTGCTTATCTTGCTGACGATCAATATCATATCTATGCTCGAACTACAGCAGCAGATTGTATTAGTCAAATCGGCCAGCACTACCCAGAAGCAAGAACTGAGTGTGTTAACGTTATTACCCAACAACTAGCGCTATTTGCTAGCAATCATGCAGAATTTAATGCCTTTCTCGTTTCTAACTTAATTAGTTTGCAGGCTGTTGAGTCTGCTGATGTGATTGAGCCAGCTTTTGCGGCTAATTGTGTAGTTCCTTTTATTGCAGGTGACTGGGGTGAAGTACAAGTTGCAATGGGACTGAAAACTCGTGAAGAAATCCCAGAACGCAGGTTCACTCATCAGGAGATGAGGGATTATTTTTCTTCTACTGATCAAACTGTGGATGATTCTAAAAATTCCCGTGGTTTTGTTCCATCTGCTAAACCTCCAAAGAAAAAGTCAGGTAAAACTTCCCGCAAGAAAAAGAAATAATTAACATTCCCGAAGGGTAACAACTGGCGTTCCCAAGTCCAATTTTTGGACATAGACTCTTGACTCCCACGCCCCGGAAATATTTGTGTCAGTTGCTTAAGTCCTGATCAGTCAAATGATTTATGCATCAGTACTAATAAAATCCATCACTAAGACTAAAAGTGTATTTTGCGGAACTTGCAGTTATCTAGAGCTATCTTCTTTGTATACTTACAAAGTGTCGTAGATACTTTTAATGCAATCTCTGATTCTAAATTTTCAGATAAAATGTTGCGCCTTTATCATCTTTTAATTGGTGCTACCTTAGTAGCATTAATCCCAGTTGGAGTTAAATTTATTCCGCCTCTGTTTTCTGCCAACAATCCCCCGCAGAAAAACCCCGTAGTACAGCCATTAAATAAACCTAGTCCTAATGAAACACAAGGGAATATTTGGCAGAAGGTTTTGGCTAACAAAAGTGCGCCCAACAATTGGCAAGTGGTTCCTTGTAAGGGAAATACACCGCTTTTATGTGTCTCAGACCAAGGCAAACTTTTAGGTACAGTTGAGATTGGAGTTTACCCATTAGCAAAAAATCCCGATTTTCAAAAGAAGCTAGAAGCAGTTGGGATTCCCACAGGTAGCAAAGTGGATTCCCAAAACCCTCAGTACCAAACTCAGATATTAACAGCACTGAAAGCTTGGGTAACAGACTACTATAGTGCGATCTCGAAAGACCGTCAGGCTACATATAAAAACGAGATTATTTTCTCCAGTCATCCCCCCCAAACAGTAACAGTTGGGAAACTTCCAGGAATCCGCTATGGGTTTGTGGGACTAAAACGCCAAGGAGGAGTCCAAGAACAACATATTAGCCATGTAACCTTTGATGGTACTGCACTTTACGTGATAACTAGTGCTTATGACCCAGCTTCAGCCACAGGCAAGTTCGATAAATTAGATGATTGGGCCATTTTTCAACCATACTTATATGCGATCGCTGCCGATCTCAATTTGACCTACAAGTAATATATAGTGTAAGGTGAAAGGCTTATCATTAAAATCCCAGGGGGCAAGGGGAAACATCAAAGGTTTTTTCACTCTATCTTTCCCCTAATAACCCTTTTACATAATTCGATTTATTGATAATTGGTATGAGTAATAGATAACTACAAACATTACCCATTACTCAATACCAATTACCTATGAAATTAAATCTCAGCCACAGCTCGTTCAATCAAACGACGCGCCAGAGTTTGCGTCCCTGTATGCTCATAGTAATTGGTTGCTACATCCAAAAACGCTGCTAGATAATCTAATTTACTATCCGAAAATTCGACGAAATTTTGTAAATGACCGACAACATTTTGTGGTGTTAAATTATTGGAAACCACAAGACCATTCATCCAACCTTTCACAGAATCAAAGCTTTCACCAATAAAGTTCAGCTTACTGCCAGCATTGTTACCAGGGATAACATCTTTGATACCTTGAAAAGTTGAACTTTGTTCTAACTCCTGGGGATTTGTTTGACTTAGTCCAGACATAGCTTTGCTAATAAAGTCAGGCCCTAAAGGTATCAAACCGTCAACGCAGACTAATGCAACCATCCGAATCAACGATTCACCGCTATACTCTCCTAAAGAAGCGACAAAATCACCTATGCTGTCTCCGGGAATGCCATTAATTTGGCAGAAAGCTACCAATTCAGCCACAACTTTTAATGTCAAGTCAATAGTTTGGGCTTTGTCAGGTTTGGGAGTGACACTATTTAAAAAACCTAACAGGGGAATTTTCTCACCCACTTTATTAGCTAAAGCTGCTGCACCTAGGGCTTTATCTGTGCCATCAACGGTTTGATATAGCCACAAAGCTGTTTGGTATCCTTGGGATTTATCGTTGAAAAGATAAATTGCCCGTTCGCCAATTTGCTGAATCAGGGCTTCGTCACTTTCACCAGTCACAGTTTTAATGGTGTTGACAAACCCCACAGTATTTTGCCACTGACCAGGAGCCACAAAATCTAGGGCGTTCAACATAGAAACAGTTAAATTACTGGTTGGTAGTTCATCAACCAACTGAAAAATCGGTTTAATCAAAACAATCTCCTTATTTTAGATGGTGTAATTTTTATTTCTCTAAGTAAGTCACTGGAAATAAAGCAAACTATGTTACGAAACATCAATGGGCTGCAAACCTTTACCAATGACAAATAACTAAAGATAAATGACAACCCTAGCCAGCTATCTTTAATTGCGCCAACCTAATTATGTGTAGCTTATTTGACTTTTGCCAAACCATCAAGATTGAATTTTTCTAACCACGCTTCTCGGTCTGTGGCTGTAAATGTTGGATCTTTAGAAATTGCTTTGACTTGGTATTTACCGACCAAAATTGAAGTTTGAGTATTACCAAGTGTGACTGCGGGATAACCTGCAACCTTTTTACTACTGTTAGAGAATTTTGCTGCAGCGCTGGGAGTGCTAGTAGTATCTGAAATAGCTAGCTGTGCTACAACCTTGCCACCTTTCTTCAGGTTCGCTTCTGAGAAGCCTTTTTTCTCTTGAGTATAAACGCGCTGGTAGCCATCTCCCCCACTTGGGAAGAATTTGTTTAATTTACTACCCTGAGTTGCATCTTTGGCAACGGCTTGACCACTTTTTTGGCGACTGCTTTCTTGTTGTGCCTGATCAAAACGTCCTGGTGTTTTGGGGCTACAGGCTGATGTCAATAATAATACTGAAAGTAGCACAGCGGCTAAAATCCTACGACCACGTGGTAAAGTCATGTTCACCTTCTCCTTAATGCTTGAGCTTTGAGGCAATTATCAGCGCTTGTCAGGAGTTTCGCAAGAAAATTTACTTTTTGATAATTATTGGTAGGTATCCTGAATTACAGATGTGTTGGGGGATGAGGAAGATAAGGAGGATGAGGGGAAAATGATATCCATATTTTCATACAAGCGATCGCTTTGGTTGTGTTTCACTTGTTTGATGCTGTCTCAATCACCAACATCCTATTACACAGAAGTTGGAGAATGATTGTTGAATCTAGCAAATAATGGCTAATAGCAACCACTAAAAATAGCCAATCGCTAATCTGTAAATAACTAGCAATTGGCTATTTTTTATAACTAACAATTGACAAATCCCTAAGTTAATGCTTCAGCACCACCAACAACTTCTAGAAGTTCTTGAGTAATTGCAGCTTGTCGAGCTTTGTTGTAAGACAACGATAGGGTTTTTATCAATTCACCTGCGTTGTCGCTGGCGTTGTTCATCGCTGTCATCCGTGCAGCTAATTCACTAGCGGCTGATTCTTGTAATGCCCGTAATAGCTGGTTACCCAAATATAAAGGCAATAGGGAATCCAGAATTTGCACTGGATCTTGTTCAAAAATCATGTCGCGGGGGAAAGGACGGGCTTCGGTAGTCACTTTTTGGCGTTCTACTTCAAATTGACCACCACGGGTTGTCAAGCGGAAGATTTCGTCATCCGCAGCTTCTAAACCTTGAGGATCTAAAGGAAGCAGGGTTTGCACAACTGGACGTGAGCTCACCAAAGAAACAAATCGGGTGTAGATTAATTCGATGCGGTCTACACTTTCCGACAGGAACAAAGACAGCAATTCGTCAGCAATCTTTGTTGCTTCTGCTGCGGTAGGAATTTGTTCTAAGCCGCTGTAGGTAGCATCAATGGGTTGGTCACGGCGTTGAAAGTATTGGATAGACTTACGTCCTACCAAGACAAATTTGTAATTTATACCTTCGGCTTGGAGTTCCTTGGCGCGGTTTTCAGCGCGGCGAATGACGTTACTATTGTAACCGCCACAGAGACCGCGATCGCCTGCAATGACCAACAACCCGACTGTTTTAACTTCCCGTTTTTTCAGCAGGGGCAAGTTGGCTTCTTCAAACCGCAGACGGGTTTGCAAACCATATAAAACTTGCGCTAATTTATCAGCAAATGGACGGGTGGCTAATACTTGTTCTTGCGCCCGGCGTACTCTCGCCGCAGCTACCAGCCGCATGGCTTCTGTGATTTTTTTGGTGTTTTTGACCGACTGAATGCGATCGCGTATTGCTTTAAGATTGGGCATATTCTTAAGTCCTGAGTCCTGAGTCCAAAGTCAAGAGTCCAGAGTCTAAAGTTTTTTGACTGTTGACTCTTGACCCTTGACTAATTACGCTGTTGCTTTGAAGGTCTTCTTGAATTCGTTTAGCGCTTCTTTCAAAGCAGCTTCTTCAGAGTCACCCAGTGCTTTGGAAGATTTCACTGCTTCAGCGTACTGAGGTTTGCCGGTCTTCAAGTAATCGCGGAGACCTTTGGTGAAGCTAGTAACTTTGTCTACAGGGATATCATCTAAATAACCGTTGATACCTGCGTAGAGAATGGCTACTTGCTCGTATACAGACAGTGGGTCATTTTGGGGCTGCTTCAAGAGTTCCCGTAAGCGTTGACCTCTGGCCAACTGGTCTTGGGTAGCTTTATCTAAGTCAGAAGCAAATTGCGCGAAGGCTTGCAGGTCGTCAAATTGTGCTAGTTCCAATTTAATCTTACCGGCAACTTTCTTCATTGCCTTGGTTTGAGCCGCAGAACCTACACGGGATACAGAAATACCTGGGTTTACAGCGGGACGGATACCAGCGTTAAATAAGTCAGAAGACAAGAAGATCTGACCGTCGGTAATGGAAATTACGTTGGTGGGGATGTATGCTGATACGTCACCTGCTTGGGTTTCGATGATTGGCAGGGCGGTCATGCTACCTTTACCCAATTCATCACTCAGCTTTGCTGCTCTTTCTAACAAGCGAGAGTGAATGTAGAATACGTCTCCAGGGTAAGCTTCCCGTCCGGGTGGACGACGTAGCAGCAAGGACATTTGACGATAAGCTTGAGCTTGCTTGGAAAGGTCATCGTAAATGACGAGAGTAGCTTTGCCTCTGTACATGAAGTACTCAGCAATGGTGGCTCCGGTGTAAGGAGCGAGGAATTGTAGAGTTGCAGGGTCACTGGCGTTAGCGGCGACGACTACGGTGTAGTCCATTGCGCCCTTGTCTTGCAGTGTTTGGACAACGTTAGCGACGGTGGAAGCTTTTTGACCAATGGCAACGTATACACAAACTACATCTTCACCTTTTTGGTTGATGATTGTGTCAATTGCGATCGCAGTTTTCCCAGTTTGACGGTCACCAATGATTAACTCGCGCTGACCACGACCGATGGGAATCATGGAGTCGATAGCTGTAATCCCGGTTTGCATCGGTTCGTGTACAGAACGACGAGCAATAATACCAGGAGCAGGTGATTCAATCAAACGGCTTTCTGAAGACTTGATATCTCCTTTACCATCGATAGGACGGCCTAGGGCATCAACCACACGTCCAATCAAAGCTTCCCCTACGGGTACTTGGGCAATTCTTCCAGTAGCTGTTACAGAGCTACCTTCTTGAATTTCCCGACCTTCACCCATTAACACCGCACCGACGTTGTCTTCTTCTAAGTTTTGGGCGATGCCAACTGTACCGTCTTCAAATTCCAATAGCTCCCCAGCCATAGCCTTTTCCAGACCATAGATCCGGGCAATACCGTCACCTACTTGGAGTACGGTACCGACGTTAGCAACTTTGACATCTTGGTCGTATTGCTCGATTTGCTGTTGAATAATGCTACTAATTTCGTCAGGTCTGATTGAAATGCTCATGTGTCTAACTTTTTTTCTTGGGAGACGGAACAGAGTAATCGGTTCACCGAAACTACTGAATTTCTATGAACTGCTTAAGCGCAAAGAAAGGCGGCGCAACTGACCCCGTAAACTAGCGTCAATTACCTGCGATCCTACTTTAATGATCAAACCACCAATTAAGTCGCGGTCGGTTTTGATTTCCAGTTCTACTTGGCGAGCATTAGTGATGGCAAGAACCTTGTCTTTTACAGCTTGTTGTTGAGCTTCTGTGAGGGGAACAGCTGAAGTAACTTCCGCTAACACGGTTTGATTCAGCTGGCGCAACAACGCTAAATACTGCTGTAAAATCGCTTCCAAGAAGAAAATCCGGCGCTTGTCTACCAGCAACTGCAAAAATCTGCGTAAGTACTGATTTGCGCCATCACCCAATATTTGAGTGATCACTGCTTTTTTCCGTTCAGGCTGAATAAACGGGTTGTCAATTAAGTTTTGCAGTGGCGCTGAATTTTTCAACAAATTCAGTAATGACCGCGCATCTTCACCAAATTCTTCTGTCAGATTTTGGGATTGAGCAATTGACATCAAAGCCTGTGCGTAAGGTTGGGCGATTTCGGCTGTTTCTACATTACTTTTCATCAGCTTCCTCCCACCTGCGCGATACTGCGGTCAATTATTGTTTGTTGAACATCGTCAGCAATACCAGTCCGCAGTTCTGACTCGACTTTTTGCAATGCTAATGCAGCTACCCGCTGCCGTAGTTCGGCCAGCGCTCGCTCTCTTTCTGTGTTCAAATCTGCTGCTGCTGTTTGTTGCAAGCGTTCTACGTCTTGCGCTGCTTTTGCCAACAGAGCTTCTTTAGCAGCTTGGGCGCTTTCTTCGGCAGCTTTGCGGATGCGTTGCGCTTCTGCCTGAGCTTGAGTTAACTGCTCTTGCGCCTGAGATAAAGCAATTTGTGCCTCTTTTTGGCGCTTTTCTGCTTCCCGAACTGCGGTTTCAATATTTGACCGTCGCTCGGTGAGGATATTGCTTAAAACTTTACGTCCGAAGTAGAATAATATGCCAACCAGAATCGCTAGGTTAATGAGATTGGTTTCAAACAAGTCTAGGTTTAGACCGAAACCACCTTCAGCTGCGCCTTCTGCTAATTCAGAGTGTTCTGTGGCAAGTAATAAGAATGTGCCCATGTTACCCATCTACAAGTGCGCTGCTCGCTTGCTAATACGTTGTATTTTCCCCAAGGGAAATAAAGTTGCTTAACCTCCCCAAGGAAATCAAGTTTCTTAACTTCCCGAAGGAAAAAAGTGCCTTTTTTGACACTTAATTAAGCGCTTCTTGGCAATTGCCCATCTGCGCGTATGCTTTCACAGAACCTAATACTGTCGCTTATCTAGCGAGAGCCGGCCCTAATAGTTTTTCTAGAATCTGTCTGCTTAGAGCATCAACTTGTTGTTCTAACTCGCTAAAAGCTTGTTGTTTTTGTTGCTCTATTTCAATAGCAGCGCGTTCTCTCTCTTGTTGAGCTTCCTGTTGCGCTTCAGCGATTTTTTGGGCAGTAATTTTCTTAGCTTCCAATTGAGCTGCTTCTATAGCCGCTTGCGACTGTCTGCGAGCGTCTGCTAGTTGTTGCTCATATTCCTGGGTTAAGCGTTCGGCTTTAGCCAAGCGTTCTTTGGCATCAAGGGTATTCGTTCGGATGTAATTATCGCGATCGTCCAGCACCTTGGTCAGTGGCTTATAGAAAATTACATTCAACAAAGCTGCTAACAACAGGAACTGCAATGCCATCAATGGCAAAGTAGCATCGAAATCAAACATTTCTCTCCTCTTTGGCTGGAGTAGCAGTGTTCATGGCTAGCAATAACATCCAACCGTTTATATTTTAGGAACCCTTAGCCAACAAGGGTAACTTACATCAGAACGACTAAATACCCAAAAGATTTTAATTGTAGAGATGTGAAGATTCACGTCTCTACAATCATAAAACTTTTAGGTCTTAGGCAAAGGGGTTAGCAAATAGCAACACCAAAGCGATTACCAGACCGTAAATGGTTAGGGATTCCATGAACGCCAAGGTTAACAGTAGAGTACCCCGAATTTTGCCTTCTGCTTCGGGTTGACGGGCGATACCTTCTACTGCTTGACCTGCGGCATTACCTTGACCGATACCAGGGCCAATTGCAGCTAAACCAATTGCTAGAGCAGCAGCCAGAACTGAAGCAGCAGAAACTAATGGATCCATGATGATTTTCCTTGCTTGAAGTACAGAACTAACAAAAGTAGGTTAACTAGTAAAGACGTGGTTTCCACGCTGCACCAAGTTCTCACAAATCGCACTGGGCGATGTTTTGAGCATCTATGCTCGTCGGAACTGTGCTATCTCCTGAGAAGCGTTAATGATGCTCCTCATGCTCATCTCCACCATGTCCCTCCATCGCCTCATGAATATACGCCCCAGCCAGGGTAGCAAATACCAGGGCTTGGATGGCACTGGTAAATAAACCCAAAGCCATTACAGGCAGAGGTATAAATAGAGGAACAAGCAGAACCAGCACCGCTACAACCAATTCATCCGCCAATATGTTCCCGAATAGACGGAAGCTTAGGGAGAGGGGCTTGGTGAAATCTTCTAGGATCGCGATCGGCAACAGAACAGGCGTTGGCTCAATATACTTTTTAAAGTAGCCCAAACCCCGCTTGCTAAAACCCGCGTAAAAGTACGCTAAAGAGGTCAGCAATGCCAATGCTACGGTCGTATTGATGTCATTGGTGGGGGCTGCCAATTCACCTGAAGGTAACTTGATTAGTTTCCAAGGGATGAGCGCGCCCGACCAGTTCGATACGAAGATAAACAAGAACAATGTGCCAATGAATGGCACCCAAGGGCGGTACTCTTTCTCACCAAGTTGGTTTTTTGCCAGATCCCGAATAAATTCTAGGGCATATTCCATCAAATTTTGGATGCCGCGAGGAATTCTTTGGGCATTGCGAGTAGCAGCTAGTGAAGCTATTACTAGAATGCCAATCACAAACCATGAGGTGAGAAAAACCTGCCCATGAATTTTCAGATTGCCCAATTGCCAGTAGAAATGATGACCTACTTCTAATTCGGCTAGGGGAAATGAATTAAAGGCGTTTAAGACACTAAGCATTTGCATTCTTCAAGCATTTTCCCCAACGAGCGAGGATGGGAGTATTGTCTTTGTGAGCCTGACTTGTTAAGAATCAGGAAGAAACGCAGTTTGCACGGTGTAGACGAGGAGCGTGGCTTTGTAAGTTAGAAATCCCAAGAAAATGGGCAAAATCTGTAACTCATGCCATTGAGTTGCTAATACAATCAACCCAATAAATAGAGCAAAACGACTTTTACTCAGACGCTTTTTCTCACCACCGAGTCGCTCAACGTCTTTGGCCAGCATTTTTAAGTAAACCACACCTGTACACGCTCCAATCAAATAATTCAGAGCAATGTTTAGCGAATAAAAAATCCACACAGAGATAAATATTATCCCTGTCAACACAAGTGTGATTACCAACAACTTCTGGTAGAGTTGATAGAACTCTCCCATAGAGTTTACTCGTTCTTCGTCATCAGAACCAGATTGAGCATTTGGTGTTGTTGTTGGAGTCGATGCAGTTGATTCGTCTGACAAGCTCACGAGACTCGAAACCAGTACAGATAAGGATGATGACTGCACATCCAGTCAGCTGAATCATATCACGATCTGGTAACAATACTTTAGAAAAAAACAATTAACTTGTTGTTCAGCAGCCAGCAACCAACCAAATAAGGCGCAATGAGGAGAAATAGAGAAAGGGTTGGAGCTAGCTACAGACACCTTTACAATAGCTCTTGATCTGGCGATCGCTTGCTGCTTAATAATTTTCTTAAGGTCTATTACGTAAAAGTACTAATACTCGAGTTGTAATGCCTAGATGTTACAACAATTGATGAAATATTCTTCAAGGATTTACAAGAGCGATCGCTCTCAAGTGCGAATCTAAATTGTAGCTAGTTAGTATCATTTTAAAGTCAGCCAATCACGCCAGGTTTTGGTACAAATCTTGCTATGAAAATCTGTCTTTCCTATACCCAATGCTCCATGCCCTAAATTATAAATGCCCCTCAGAGAGAGAATTACAGGCAATCTCTGGGGGCACGAGGTTATGTCTGATCAAAGTGGTTGTTGCACCCCGTTAACTAAGAGGAGGTTTGAGTGAGAAAGGTTTATTGACTAAGCTTTCTGAGTAGATTCTGCTTTCTTGCGCTTCAGCCAGGTACCAAAGCCAACAGCCAGCAATGAGCCACCAATTGTCATCGGTTCAGGAACATCTTCTACAGGCCCTATGACTTCATCATCAAATAAAGTTTGAGTCGGTTTTGTGGGGTTTAGGCGTGTGAGACTCCAATCTACTGTACCTGGGGCAAAGGGACTAAATATAGAAAAATCCAAGTATGAAGGTGAAGTACCTACCTTATCAGTCACTTGTTTTTTGAGGATCAACTGAACTGACTCTTTATCTGGCGTTATGAGAGATATTAAATAATCCAGGTCAGCTAAGACTTTGTTAACACCTTTCATTCCTGACAAAGTCCAGGATGAACCAGCTTTTAATTGTTCATTGTTATCAGCAGCATTGGCATTATCCAGTTTTATCTTGTATTTGTATTCTTGACCAACTTGCTTGTCGAATACCACACTGGCTGCTTGTGCAGGTTTAGCACTAACAGCAGCAACGGTTAAAGCAACGCTAGCAGCAGCAATACTGACATGTTTGTTTAATTTCATCCGTAAATTCTCTGAATGGTTAAAGGTTGACTAGTTAAGTATAAGCTCGCACTTGAGCCTCTTGCTAATGTATCAGCATTTACTTTTATACGTAAACAGAAAAAGTAGTTTTGATAAATCTTTATATTTTGCCTAGGTTTTGTAAATTTAAAATAAATAAATATTATTTGGCAAAAAAAAATCCTGAACGTTGAAAACATCCAGAATTACATAAAAAACAGGATTGATAGTGATTTTATTAACTTGCTGTCAGCAAAATTAGCTGTTGCTGCTGGAGTTTTCTCACTACATCCAAGCTCATCTGCACATTCGCTAATATGTTTGCGACTGTTAATTTACTATCACAACGTTGCAGGAACTCAAACTCGTCTGCTGACAAATTAACGACTTGGTAATCGTAGTTAAATATACATTGACTAGGAAAACCGTCTATACAAGGATTAAGTTCAGGAATTGCTGCTAATAGCGCATTATCATCTGACCAGTCAGCTTTGGTAATTGGGGGACGACCCAGAAAAAATTCGTAATGGGTGACTTCTGGATCGAGTAATTCAATTAAGCGGTAGATTTGGCGATCGCTCAAGTTTTTAGTTCGCTCCATCAAATCGGGTGCTTTGGCTAAAAGTCTTTCTAATTGCCAGAAACCAGGATTGGAGAAGCCGATAAACTCTAAGCCGGAAGCATCAATTAATTCAAATAGCGTCTCAATGTTGTAATCAATCTCTTGGGGATGAACGTACATATCAGCAAAGTTTTCATCCCGATGATTTTCTAATGACCAGCGCTCTTTTTCCCGTTTGGCAATCCTATTATTTTCTGGGAGAGAAGCGAATATTTGCCGTCCCACTTGCACCCCATCACGGTAATCGCCGCGTTTTTCACCTTGGAGGAGAGCGATCGCTTTTTGCATCAGTTGAATTTCCCAGCGTCCCAACTCACCGTACACAAAAATGTGCATCAAACCGCCTGGGGCTAACTTTTTGGCTAAGGCTTGAATTCCACGAATGGGGTCAGGGGTATGATGCAAAACGCCAACGCAGTTAATTAAATCAAATTCACCTGGTAGTTGTTCGATATCGAACAAACTCAGGTGATGAAACTCCACACGGTTAGCGCCAGAACGTTGACAACGTTCTTTTGCGACTGCCAAAGTACCTGCACTCAGGTCAATACCAACAACTTGTGCTTGAGGGTTAAGATGCACTAAGTATTCTGTTCCCACCCCAGAGCCACATCCTGCATCTAAAATCCGAATATCTTGCTTTTGTGGCTTCTGTCCAGTGCAAAAATTGTAAGCTGCTAACCAATTCCAACGCCAATTGTACCCAGGTGGGGCTTCATCCAGCAGTGGTTCTGGAGGAAATGGATAGGTATCGTAGAGTTTGGCAACAGCAGTACTAACGGTTTGAGGATCTGACATTTTTGAAGCGACAATGCAGCAATTCTGAGTTTATCGAATGGTGGGCATTTAGGGTATAGCTGATGACAAAAGAGGCAGGGGAGCAGGGAGCAGGGAGCAGGGGGAGATGAGGTAGATGAGGGGAAATAACAAACACCCAATTACCAATTACCAATTACCAATTACCAATTACCCAATGCCCAATGCCCCATACCCATTTTCAAGACAAGGTCAATCCAAAATCTAAAATTCAAAATTCTCTGCGCCTAATCGCAAATCTTTTTGAATAGGCAAAATATTTTCTCTGTGTTTTTGTAAACTTTAGATACAAAACTTAGTCTTCATCTCAGATAAGCAAGAGTGCTGGCTATGGAATTTATAACTTTGATGCGTCAGATTCTACATACTTCTTAATAAATCAACAGGTAAGCCGCAAAACGTTCTAATCTAAAAGCTGACTGGGTTAATTTACTGGCAGTTTTGAAGGCGGTACTCTTAAGGCATGACCACACCGAACCGATGTGTCAAGCCTCAAAGCGACCCAGACTTAACACATAAATGCTTATGATGGGAGTTTTACAAATCCGATGAGTGTTAAGGCAAGTGGTGGAAGCTCAGTTGCGCGTCCGCAACTATATCAAACCCTAGCAGTAGCAACAATTTCCCAAGCGGAACAACAAGACCGCTTTTTGGGAACTGGTGAACTGAACGAACTGGCAAGCTATTTTGCATCTGGTGCAAAGCGTTTAGAAATTGCCCAGACGCTCACGGAAAATTCCGAGATCATTGTATCTCGGGCTGCCAACCGGATTTTTGTTGGTGGTTCGCCAATGGCTTTTTTAGAAAAGCCAAGAGAAGCAGAATTGGCAATGGCCACTGCTGCGGCTGGGAATGTTCAAGAAGGCATGAAACTAGGAACTGTCACCTACGTTGAAAGTCGGGGTGGATTCTTAGAAAATTTACGCTCTATCTTTAACAGTTCTCCTAGCGGCCCAACACCTCCAGGTTTTAGACCGATCAACGTTGCTCGTTATGGCCCTAGCAACATGGCCAAGAGTCTGCGGGACTTGTCCTGGTTCTTGCGCTATGCTACCTATGCGATCGTGGCAGGCGACCCCAATATCATCGCTGTGAATACACGCGGTTTGCGGGAAATTATTGAAAATGCTTGTTCTGGTGAAGCAACAATTGTGGCTTTACAAGAAATCAAAGCAGCGTCACTGTCTTTCTTCCGTCAGGATGCTAAGGCAACAGAGATCGTGTCTCAGTACATGGATGTATTGCTGACAGAATTTAAAGCAGCAACACCTTCCAATAAACTGCGTCAACGTCCTTCTGGAGACCAACAAGGTTTACAACTGCCTCAAATCTACTTTGAAGCAGCAGAACGGCGGCCCAAGTTTGTGATGAAGCCTGGGTTATCCGCATCAGAAAAAAATGAAGTCATCAAAGCTGCATATCGGCAAATCTTTGAGCGCGACATTACTCGTGCTTATAGCTTGTCGGTATCTGACCTAGAATCTAAGGTGAAGAACGGCGACATCTCTATGAAAGAGTTTGTCCGTCGTCTAGCCAAATCTCCTCTTTACCAAAAACAGTTTTACCAGCCTTTTATTAATAGCCGAGTAATTGAACTGGCTTTCCGTCATATTTTGGGACGCGGGCCAAGTAGCCGGGAAGAAGTACAAAAATACTTCTCGATTATTTCTAACGGTGGTCTGCCAGCTTTAGTAGATGCTTTGGTGGATTCGCCAGAATACAGTGACTACTTTGGTGAAGAGACAGTACCTTACCTGCGTGGTTTGGGTCAAGAGGCACAAGAATGTCGTAACTGGGGGCCGCAGCAAGACCTGTTTAACTACAGTGCGCCTTTCCGCAAAGTACCTCAGTTTATTACTACATTCGCTGCTTACGATCGCCCACTCCCCGATCAGCATCCCTATGGTTCTGGTAACGATCCGTTAGAAATTCAGTTTGGGGCGATTTTCCCGAAAGAAACCCGCAATCCCAGCACCAGTCCTGCACCTTTTAGCAAGGATACCCGGCGGATATTAATTAACCAAGGGCCCGGTATTAATAGCCAAGTTAGCAATCCTGGCGCAAGAGGTGAGTTTCCTGGTAGCTTAGGGCCTAAGGTCTTCCGCTTGGATCAACTTCCAGGCACAATTGGCAAAAAAGCTGCTAAAGGCGCAAGCATTAAGTTCTCCGAAAGCTCTACCCAAGCAGTCATCAAAGCTGCATACCTGCAAGTTTTCGGTCGTGATGTTTACGAAGGTCAGCGCTTAAAAGTCCAAGAAATTAAGCTGGAAAACGGACAACTCTCTGTTAGAGAATTTATCCGTGCTTTGGCTAAGTCGGATGTGTTCCGCAAAACTTACTGGACTTCGCTGTATGTTTGTAAAGCAATTGAGTACATTCACCGCCGCCTATTAGGTCGTCCTACCTACGGTCGTCAAGAAATTAACAAATACTTTGACATCGCAGCTAAACAAGGCTTTTATGCTGTGGTAGATGCGATCATTAACAGCTTGGAATACAGTGAAGCATTTGGTGAGGATACAGTTCCTTACGAACGCTATGTAACTCCATCTGGTTTGGCGTTGCGACAACTGCGAGTTGGCAGTATTCGCGAAGATGTGGGTGGAAAAGTTCAGAAGCAAGAAACACCGTTGTTTGTAACTTTAGGTACAGTTACCGACACCCGGACAGAACCGGATATTCAATTCCGCATCAACCAAGGTGTTAGCAAACAACGCGAACAAACCAAAGTCTTCAAGCAGGTGGCAAATATCAGCGACAAAGCTGCTGTGCAAACTTTGATCAGCGCTGCCTATCGCCAGATTTTTGAACGCGATGTTGCACCTTATATCGCGAAAAACGAGTTCTCTGCTTTAGAGAGCAAACTGAGTAACGGGGAAATTACTGTTAAGGAATTCATTGAAGGTTTGGGTTACTCTAACCTCTACATCAAAGAGTTCTACACTCCTTACCCCAACACCAAGGTAATTGAACTAGGAACCAAACATTTCCTAGGACGCGCACCTTTAGATCAGGTAGAAATCCGCAAGTATAACCAGATTTTGGCTACTCAAGGGATTCGCGCCTTTATTGGTGCTTTAGTTAACAGTGCGGAGTATGGCGAGGTATTTGGTGAAGATACAGTGCCTTATCGTCGCTTCCCCACCCTACCTGCGGCTAACTTCCCGAATACTGAAAGGCTGTACAACCAGCTGACTAAGCAGAATGATGATTTGGTAGTACCTAGCTTTAAGACAGTACAACCACGCCTGACTTTGGCGGGAACATCATCATCGGGACGCAATGGTTTTACTGACCTGGGTCGTTCTTCTACTAGCGCTCAGGGACAATTGGGCGAAACAGCAAATCGTTGCAAACCAGCACGTATTTATCGTCTGAGTGGCACAAATCAAGCGGAAAACCAATTGGTTATCAATGCCATTTACTCTCAGGTATTAGATTTATTTAGCAGTGACATACCTGCTAATTACCGCTTAACCGCACTAGAAGGCAAACTGCAAACTGGAGAAATCTCAGTACGTGAGTTTGTCCGTGAACTAGCTAGTTCCGATATCTATTGCGATCGCTTCTACACACCTTACCCCAGCGCTAAGGTAATTGAGTTCCTCTGCCGTCACCTGTTGGGACGCGCACCAGCTACTCAAGACGAAATTAGCGAATACAACAAGCTGATGGCTAACCGTGGTCTGAGAGCCGTTGTAGAGGCAATTGTAGATAGTCAAGAGTATGCCCGCTACTTTGGTGAAGATGTGGTACCTTACCCACGCTCTTCATCCTTAAGCGCAGGTAGCTAACACTCTCGTTGATCACTCATTAACACTCAAAGGTCAGGAGTTCATGTCTTGGACTCTTGACCCAATTCTGTTGTGAGTACTAAGTGCTGATTTCTGAGCATGAACCAGCAATGTTGTGTTTTGGCAAGAGCTTGGCAATCTTTCGTAACATTACTTTCAGATTGTAGAAAATGACGTAAATCTGAAAAGGAATGTTACAAAGTATTAAGAGCAGTCATAAATGCTCAACAGAATGCCGGAGAATGTTTTGCGGAAGGTAACTGATGTTTTAAATACTTGTGTGGTTGTATTAACTCAAGTAGTTCGTTATTCATAGCTGAGACATTTTGTCAAGTGCTATGTCTGAAGTAAAAACGAAAAAACACAGCTACTACCCAAATTGAAAGTCGCACCAGTTTTAATTTAAATTCTGGTTTAAATCGTAGTTGGAGGAATCCATTAATGAGTATCGTCACGAAGTCCATCGTGAATGCTGATGCAGAAGCCCGCTACCTCAGCCCTGGCGAACTAGATCGGATCAAGAGCTTTGTTAGCGGTGGTGAGCGCCGTCTGCGGATTGCTCAAATTTTGACCGAAAACCGCGAGCGTCTAGTTAAGCAAGCTGGCGAACAAGTTTTCCAAAAGCGTCCTGATGTTGTATCTCCTGGTGGTAACGCTTACGGTCAAGAATTGACTGCTACCTGCTTACGCGACTTAGACTACTACTTGCGTCTAGTTACCTACGGAATCGTATCTGGCGACGTTACCCCCATCGAAGAAATCGGTGTAATCGGTGCTCGTGAAATGTACAAATCCTTGGGTACTCCTATTGAAGGTATTACCGAAGGTATCCGTGCCCTGAAGAGTGGTGCTTCTTCCTTGCTGTCTGGTGAAGACGCATCTGAAGCTGGTTCTTACTTCGACTACGTAGTTGGTGCCCTCTCCTAGGTTAAAGCTGTTTCGTCGCTTAAACCGAAGTATTGCAATACGGTTGGAAAAAAGGAATTAACAATATGGCTCAAGACGCAATTACCTCTGTCATCAACTCCGCAGACGTTCAAGGTAAGTATCTAGACTCTGCTGCTTTAGAAAAGCTCAAAGGCTACTTTGGAACTGGCGAACTGCGTGTACGTGCTGCTAGCACCATCAGCGCAAACGCTGCTGCGATCGTTAAAGAAGCTGTAGCAAAATCTTTGTTGTACTCTGACGTTACCCGCCCCGGTGGTAACATGTACACCACCCGTCGCTACGCTGCTTGTATCCGCGACTTAGACTACTACCTCCGCTACGCTACCTACGCTATGTTAGCTGGCGATCCTTCCATCCTGGATGAGCGCGTACTTAACGGTTTGAAAGAAACCTACAACTCCTTGGGTGTACCCATCAGCTCCACCGTACAAGCTATCCAAGCTATCAAAGAAGTAACCGCTAGCTTGGTAGGTTCTGACGCTGGTAAAGAAATGGGCGTTTACCTAGACTACATCTCCTCTGGCTTAAGCTAAGAGTTAGTTTGCACTTAATAATTTAGGTGCGACTTAATTAAAGTCTGGAAATCAATCGTGAGTGCTAGAGCGTTCTATCGCTTACCTCAGTTGAAATAATCAATTAAGATGAGTGTTAGCGGTCTAGTATTGATGCTTGATTTCCAGCCTTTGCAGTGATTAATTAAAGAATTGCCTTAAAAAAACACTCCCCTTTTTTTGAAATAAAAAAGTTTTCGCAATTAATACAGGAGAATCTAAAATGGCCCGGTTGTTTAAAGTTACTGCTTGTGTACCCAGTCAAACCCGGATTCGCACCCAACGCGAACTACAAAATACCTACTTCACCAAACTAGTTCCCTTCGAGAACTGGTTCCGCGAACAGCAACGCATCATGAAAATGGGTGGGAAAATTGTTAAGGTTGAACTGGCAACTGGTAAGCAAGGTACAAATACTGGGTTGCTGTAATTACTATATACCTAACATTATTGTAGGGAGTTAGAAAGAGGTCGAGATTGGCCTCTTTTTTGTTATTGGGTAATGGGTAATTGGTAATGGGAATGCAATACTTGTCGGTTAAGGGCAAAAGGGGAAGGGGAAAAGGGGCAAGAAAAAACCTTTAACCCTTACCCTTTCACCTTTTACCCAAACCAAATTAAGAGTTGAAAATCCTTAACCGAGCAGTATTGAATGGGAATGTATCCCTTGTTCCTAATCTCCAGTTCCCAGGAGTTATTTAATTTTGAATTTTGAATTTTGAATTCGGAGCAAAGCGACGTGGCACGTCTGCTTTTAATTACAGAAAGATTTGCACCAGATTTGGGTGGTTTGGCTAGGAGTGCAACTCGGCTTGTGGGGACACTCTCGCAATTGGGGATGGAAATTGATGTTGTGACTTGGAGTCGTTATTTACAGCCAGGTGAAGTTTTACCACCGGAAACTATAGAAAAAAATATTCGCGTTTATCGCATAGGATTATATCGTCATTGGGATATGACGATGCCTCATACATTAAATGTTTTGGAATGGTTACATTCTGCTCATAATTATGATGCTGTATGGGGTCATTATTTGTTTCCGAGTGGTTTTTTGGCTACTTGGTTTGCCGCGCTGCAAGGATTAGCAAGCACAGTTAGCGCCCGTGGTAATGATATTGATCGCGAAATGTTTCCGCCGGGAGATTTTGCCCGTTTGCAATGGACGCTACAACACGCCAAGGTGATTACGGCGGTAAGTGCTGATATGTCTCGCAAAATTCAGCTACTTAGTGGGCGAGATGATGTGTTGGTGTTAAAGAATGCGGTTGATACAGAAATATTCTCTCCGCCAGCAAAGAAGGTGGAAATTACCAGGGAAAAATTAGGAATTGCCCCAGATGAGGTGGTGTTGGGATTTTGTGGGGAATTGCGAGAAAAGAAAGGGCAGCAGTTTTTGCTGAATGCTTTAACAACAGTTCGGCAAGTGCGTCCTGCTTGCTTGCTAATTATTGGGGAAGTACGCGCTTCTCAAGAATCTGTGCTGCAATTATACAAAACCCATCAGCCAGAAAATGCCCAAAGGATAATTGTCACTGGACATTTACCAAATTCAGCGGTGGTGGCTGAATACCTGCAGTTGTGTGATGTTTACCTCCAGCCTTCTTTGTGGGAAGGAATGCCAAATGCGTTGTTAGAAGCATTGGCTTGTGGTTGTTGCTGTATCGCCAGTGATGCGGGTGGGATTCCGGAGGTGATTACACATGGTAAAAATGGCTTTTTACTACCGCGATCGCATTTACACAAGCTGGGTGAGGCGGTGTTAGAATTTTTGGCGATGACAACTGAGGAAAAAACTCAAATTAGCCAAGCTGCACGCGATCGCATTTTAACTGAATATTCCCTCGCTCAGGAAAAGTTGCAACTTCAAACTTTAATGGCGCGGTTGATTCCCAATTCTGTATAAGCATTAATTAAAGCTGCGCCAGCAATTTGCCAAGTATAATACTCCTCAATTCGCTGACGAGCATTTATCGCCAGTTGTGTTGCTAGTTCTGGATGATTATGCAAGCTGAACACAGCATCTTTAATCGACTTGGCTGAACCTGGCTTGACTAATAAAAAATGTACTCCGTCTTCGCCTAATTCCCTAACTACTGGCAAATCACTAGCAATTACAGGTATTCCCGTCGCCATCCCTTCTAAAATTTTCAAGGGACAACAACCTTGGATTAAATTGCGATCGCTTGGCATCAGTGGTGCCAAAATTACATCACAGGTGTGGATATGTGCCACTAATTGAGTTTGTGGCATTGGTTCTAAAATCGTGAGTTTATCTGCTACTCCTAACTTTAGCGCTAGCTGCTTTAAGGCTTTGATTTGATAATCTCTGGCTTGTCCTATAACTTTCAAAGTAGCAGGAAAATCTCGGTTGATTAATGCTAATGCTTCCACTGCCTGATTTACACCTTGCCAAGGCGAAAGTGTCCCAAAATATATAATTTGTCGTTTGTCATTAGTCCTTTGTAGTTTGTCATTTGTAAATATTTTTAAATCTACGCCGTTGGGAATGATGCTAATTTTCTTGGCAGGGACACCGCGATTTTGCAAATATTCGCTGGTGACACTGCTGGGGGTCACAATTAAATCGGCTGCTTCCAGACAAATTTGCTCTTGAGAGTGCAATTTATGCAGCAGTTCTCTATCTTCAGCTACAGCAGGATAGCGATATTTTAATTCGATTGAAGGTAAACCGTTGACTTCAAAAATTAGGCGATCGCAATATTTTTGTTTATGGCGGGCGATGGGAAAACCTTCGTAAATTGAACGTATTTGGATGACCTCAAATCGCTTTCCCTGTAACCAGGCTTTGAGTAACTGCCGAAAATATAAAACTCTATGAATTAAAGTCTCTCCTATTGCTGGTAATGTTGTTTGCCTCACTTGCGGATAAATTTCTTGGGAATCTATACCTGTAGCTGTGGGAGAAACTGTTATTAACTGTACTTGCTCAAAAGCTGCTGCTAAAGCAATAGAAAAAGCTGTTATATGAATTGCTGCGCCCTTAGGTGCAGGAACAGTATCAAAGGCAATATAAGCGATTTTTGATTTACTCATTAATGTATATAAATTTCGTTGACACCTAATTTTGTGTTTGTTATACTGACACCCACATTGTATATTTTGTTAATTTGTATAAATTACCTTTTAGTAAGCCATCAAGCGCAAATAATAGTTTTACTGCTGAGTTTAAAGTCATATATATTTATTCAAAAAAATTAATAAAAATGGATAAGAGTATTTTTAATTGCATTGATGGAGTTTTAATAAAATGCCAATAGAATTTCTCAATTTTAGAAAAAATTTGATTTATTCTACAACAGCAAACCTGAGTACTATCATTGCTGATTTGCAAGAAATAGAAAATATAGATCATCTAGCGGAGTTACAGCAAATTAAATATGGTAAACGGGCACTTTATTATTTTTATGGGATAATTGGCTGTTTTGTACTAGGTTTTATTCTGTTATTTGTAACTGCTAAGCTCCCAATTTTTGTTTTTGGCTTATTTGCGTTATTTTTAGCCGTAATTGTCTTGACGATTATGACCATTTATGAATTGGTTAAGAGATTTAAGCTAGGCAAATTAAATATTCTTAATTATCGCTATGAAGTAACTCAGCGAATTATCAAAATGCTAGCGCGAGATATGGATGCAGCTAGCGAAATGGAAATTAAACTATCTTTTAAACCTACGAAAAATAAGGAAAACTTAGCAGAAACAATACCTCATCCAACTAAGCGCGACTGGAAGATAGATAAATATCAAAATGAATGGTTGAAATTAAAAGGACAATTATTAGATAAAACTCGTTTTTTATTAACTGCTACTCATGGTTCCAAAACTCAATATGGTTGGAAACGTGGTAGTAGTGGCAAAAGTAAATATAAAACAAAAACTAATGATGTGGGGTTAGATTTAGTTTTAACTTTAAATTATCCCCAACGCCGTTATGGCGCAATAAAAATTTTACAAAGTGAAGTTAGCAATGCGGTGAAGTTGCCTAATTTATCTCACATGAGAAATGTCAAGCTAACAGATAAAGCTGTGCATTTGAACGTGAGGATGGCTCCTCAAGTAGCAGATAATGAGGAGGAAATATATCAAACCATTACAATGATGTTTCTCAGCCTTTACCAGGTATTAAATTTAGCAAAAGTACTTTCTAAATAATTCAGATGATGAAATTAGCAATTTTTAGAAGTTTGATAACATTGTTTTTAATTACTACTATTATTAGCTGTAGCAATAGTAATTCTGGCAGCAATGTAGCTACTAATAATAGTAGTTCGCAAAATACCCCTGTAGCTACGAATGTAGCTGCTACTCAAGGCAAAATTCAATTTAAGACTGAGGGTGGTTCGGAATTATTCGCCATGAAGCCAGAAGCAGACGGAGCTAAATTAGTAGATGGCAAAAATCAGGAATTAGCGAGAATCAAGGCTGATAAATCGGGAAAAATTAAAATTAAGGATAGTAGCGAAAAAGTTTTAGGTTATATAGTGACAGAAAAAGGTTCTTGGAAGGTAAAAGATGCTAATCAAAGCCAAGATTTATATATTCTCAAAAGGCAGAATGATGGGGATTATAAATTAGAAGATGCTGCCAAAAAAGAAATTTATCGGATTAAAGCACGCAATAATGGTTTTGAAATAGAAACACCAGATAAAAATTTAGTTTATCAAGTAAAAGTTAAAGAGGGTAAAACTTCTTTAAGAAAAGGATCATCCAAAACTATTTTCTCCACAAAATCTCAGTTATCACCGATAGCATTTACCTGCTTTGGCTTAGATGTACTCACACGCGAACAGCAGGCTGGACTGGCTTACGCGGTAAATTTAACAGGAGGAAAATAAACCTTGCAGATACAGCTAAGTTGGATAGATCCTAATAGCGAAGAACGGCGAGAACCACTATTAGAAACTCCTGTAGCTATTGGGAAAACATTTGCAGAAATGCCACAACAAATTGATGAACAAAGAGTTTCCAGAATCACCATTCAGGATGACTTAATTGCAGATTACCATACTTTAATTGATTGGCAAAATCAAGAATTAATTATTACTGACCAAAATACCAGCAATGGCATCAAAATTAATGGTGTACAGGTAACTGGTGGGATGTTGACATCTGGCGATCGCATCACCATTGGCGCTTGTGAAATTGTGGTAAGCTTTGCAGCTACAGCCTGGGAGTGCGATCGCATGGTAGGCTTCCTGTTTAAACGTCGCTGTGGACGTACTGATAGAACAGGCTGTTCTTACTGTGAGCAATCTTACGAAGATGATTACGCCTATTATTCGGAATATGGTAATTATCGCTCCGGCTGGGGTAGAGATTATTATGACGATCGCGATCGCTATTCCTACGATCCGGAAACTGGCGATGTAGACTTTACAGAAGCCGATGCTGTGAGTTTAGAAGCCCAAAGAGATGCTGAGTTTGAAACTGATATGGGAGCAAGTTGAGGGTTTTGATTAGTCAATCAGCTATCCCACATTTAACTTGCACATTTACCAGAGGCTCCGCTCGATTCAGCTGTTGACAGTTGACAGTTGACAGTTGACAGTAAACCTTAAATTGTAGGATGCGTTAGCGATAGCGTAACGCATCAGTTACTTGATATTTTTATTCCTAATTGGAGCAAAGTAACTGAATCTTGGAAGAGACTTGGCTGATTTACGCATTGGGTGGTGGTTGGGGACATATAAATCGCGCTTTATCTTTGGGAAGAATAGCTGCAACTCAAAGAAAAGTGAAAATAATTACTAATAGCCCCTATGCATACAAAATAGACCATGAAGGTTGTTTTTTCCACTTAATTCCTGAATATGCAAATTTTTCAGAAACTTGTTTACAAGTACGAGAAATATTATGCAATAGTCACTACGATTGCTTGATTGTTGATACTTTTCCTAGAGGTTTGGGAGCAGAATTAGCAGATATATTACCCAAACTAAATTATATTCCCCGGATTTTGATTCATCGAGATATTCACTCACACTATGTATCTGTGAAAAAATTACGGTCTTTTGTCATTGAAAACTTTGATAAAGTAATTATTCCTGGTGAAGGGGAAGATTTACCCTTTGCTGATTTACCCATTGTGGAGCATACAGCACCTTGGTTAATTCGCAACTGTTGGGAATTACCAGATAAAACCACCACGCGATCGCATATTCTCAAAGTTAGCCCATCTACAAAAACTATCCTGGTTTGTGCATCTGGTAAAGCATCAGAGTTGAATTTATTTGGCGAATTAACACTGTGGCTACAAAATAATTTTCCTGATTGTGAAGTCAGAATTTTAGCTGCTACCTGTCCTCAAGAATGCTCACAAGAGTTGTGGATCTCTCACCATCCCGGAATTGAATGTATCGCCGCAGCCGACATCGTCATTGGTAGCGCAGGTTACAACACGGTTTACGAATGTGCGGCTGTTGGTGTACCTTTGGTAGCATTGCCTCTAGTGCGACTATACGATCGCCAACATAAAAGAGCTGACAAAAGTTATTGGGTGCAAAATACTCAAGGTGAGACACTTACAGATCAGCTAGCAAGCATCTACAAAATTGTTAAAAAATTACTAGCCCAACCAAAACCAGCAAACAACCTACCTATACCGTTTTATATCAACGGTGCAATACAGGCTGTGCATCAAATTGAGCAAATTAAATGATTTTGTCATTTGTCATTTGTCATTTGTCATTTGTCATTTGTCATTTGTCATTTGTCATTTGTCATTTGTCATTTGTCATTTGGTAATGGGTAATTGGGATTTATCCCTTTCTCCCTCATCCCCCTCATCCCCCTCATCCCCCTCATCCCCCTCATCC
>NZ_JACJPX010000054.1 GCF_014696315.1 Calothrix membranacea FACHB-236 | reverse complement strand
GTAAGCCAACTTCTACTCCCACCTTACGTTGGGTGTTCCAATGTTTTATGTCGATTCATTTGGTTACGATTGCCCAAATCAAGCAAATTACCAACTTAACCCCGGAAAGGCAATGGATTCTCCAGTTTTTTGGTGCTCCTTGTCGAAAATATTATCTTCTTTATTAACTAACCTGCGGAATGTCGGTTGATTTACACCTATGGTGTCTTTGCCAATAACCTCAAACAAGCTTGGTTGCTTTTTTGGATGGTGTTTGTGGTGTTTGTAGTGTTGGTGGGAATCACAGCCAGCGCCGAACTACAAGGTAATCCCCTGATCAATAGCACCTTAGGGTTAGAACTCCCAAATTTAGAAGGCAAAGAAGTGCGATTTGGTTGGGCACAAACAGCATTATGGGCAGTCATGACTACCGCCACTATGTCTGGTGCTGTCAATGGAATGCACGATTCCTTAATGCCCCAAGGATTATTTTCAACTTTATTTAACTTGTTCCTCCAAATTATTTGGGGTGGTCAAGGAACTGGAATAGCTTATCTATTAATTTACGTAATTCTTACCGTCTTTCTCACTGGGTTAATGGTAGGACGTACCCCAGAATTTTTAGGACGCAAAATTGAAAAACGGGAAATTGTTCTCGCCAGTATAGTATTACTGATCCATCCAATTGCAGTATTAATTCCCAGTGCGATCGCCTTAGCCTACCCCATCTCCTTCGCGGGATTTACCAACCCTGGCTTTCATGGCATTTCCCAAGTAGTTTATGAATATGCCTCAGCCGCAGCTAACAATGGTTCTGGATTGGCAGGTTTAGCTACTACCCACCCTGCACCTACAGCCTTGTGGTGGAATTTGAGTTGCTTATTTCCTCTTTTAGCAGGACGCTACATACCGATTATTGCCATATTGTTACTGGCTGATAGTATGTCTCGTAAGAAACCAGTACCAGAAACCCCTGGTACCCTCAGAACCGATTCTCTGCTATTTACTTGTGTCACAGCTGGCGTAAGTCTCATTTTAGGCGTACTCACCTTTTTCCCAGTCTTGGCTTTAGGCCCTATAGCCGAAGGTATTAAATTATCCTCTGGCAGTTAGGTAAACAAGCATGACAATGTAGAAAATCTCCCTCATCCCCCTCATCTCCCCCTGCCTCCCATCACCCTCACTCACGAAAATATATGAATCAAGTTGCAACTACCTCAAAAGCTAGACCCCCACGTTCACGTTCAGGCGATCGCCGTCAACCACGCAAAAAAGCCAAGATAACTACTAGAGGCATATACTTTAGAGCTATTAAAGATGCTTTTGTCAAGCTCAATCCACAACACGCCATCAAAAACCCAGTAATGTTTTTAGTGTGGATTGGTACGCTCATTACTTTAGCGGTCACCATTGATCCCAGTTTGTTTGGCCCTGTTCAGCAGAATAATCCCCAACTCTTCAACGGCATATTAACTGGGATTTTATTTTTTACAGTCTGGTTTGCCAATTTTGCGGAAGCTGTAGCCGAAGGACGAGGTAAAGCCCAAGCCGATGTTTTGCGATCGACAAAATCAGATACTATTGCCAAACAACTCGCCACCGATGGCACTATTACCGAAGTCCCATCTAGCAGCCTCAAACAAGGTGATACCGTCTACGTGGTTGCAGGTGATTTCATTCCCGCCGATGGGGAAGTAATTATGGGTGTGGCTTCAGTGGATGAATCAGCAATTACTGGGGAATCTGCACCAGTACTTAAGGAATCTGGCTCAGATGTGGCTAGTTCTGTAACTGGTGGTACGCGGATTATCTCAGATGAATTAATCATCCGCATTACAGCCGACTCAGGCAAAGGCTTTATCGACCGGATGATTGCTTTAGTGGAAGGGGCAGAACGCAGCAAGACACCTAATGAAATTGCCTTGACTGTATTATTGGCAGTTCTCAGCTTAGTATTTTTATTTGTAGTAGTAACTCTGCCTGCATTTGCTTATACCGTTAATAATCCCGTCAGCATACCAGTTTTAATTGCCCTGTTAGTTGCACTAATCCCCACTACCATTGGCGGGTTGCTGAGTGCTATTGGCATTGCGGGTATGGATCGAGTTGCCCAATTTAACGTGATTGCCACCTCTGGTAGAGCTGTCGAAGCCTGTGGGGATGTCAATACTCTAGTCTTAGATAAGACAGGGACAATTACCCTTGGTAACCGCTTGGCAGAAGAGTTTATCCCCATCAATGGTCATACACTTGAAGAAATCGCCAATGTTGCTTGGGTAGCTAGCGTATTTGATGATACCCCTGAAGGTAAATCGATTTTGCGACTAGCAGAAAAATTAGGCGCAAGGGTAGATTTTGACTACCATCAAGCACAAGCAGTAGAGTTTTCTGCCAAAACCCGCATGAGTGGTACCAACTTACCTGGTGGACGGGAGGTACGCAAAGGAGCAGTAGGAGCAATTAAAGGGTTTGTACGTTCCCGTAATGGTCGTGAAACCCCAGAACTTGACGCAGCTTACGAGCGAGTTTCCCAGCAGGGAGGTACACCCTTAGCTGTGTGCTTAGACCATGAAATCTACGGCGTAATTTATCTCAAAGATATTGTCAAACCAGGTATTCGCGAACGCTTTGACCAGTTACGCCGCATGGGAGTACGTACCATTATGCTGACTGGAGACAACCATATTACTGCGGCGGTGATTGCCAAAGAAGCTGGTGTTGATGATTTTATTGCCGAAGCCACCCCCGAAGATAAAATTACTGTGATTAAACAGGAACAGGCTAAAGGCAAACTAGTCGCCATGACCGGAGATGGCACCAATGATGCCCCAGCACTAGCACAAGCTAATGTTGGTTTAGCCATGAATACAGGGACTCAGGCGGCAAAAGAAGCAGCTAACATGGTTGATTTAGACTCTGATCCCACAAAATTGATTGATATCGTCAGTGTTGGTAAACAATTGCTCATTACCCGTGGGGCGTTGACGACATTTTCCCTAGCTAATGATATTGCTAAATACTTTGCAATTATTCCCGTAATATTTGCTTCTGCTAATTTGCAAAGCCTGAATATTATGAAATTGACTAGTACTAATTCGGCTGTATTATCGGCATTAATTTATAACGCGTTGATTATTCCTGCCTTAATTCCCTTAGCTTTAAAGGGCGTATATTTTCGACCTTTGACAGCTAATCAACTCCTGCAACGCAATATCTTAATTTATGGTTTGGGTGGAATCATTACGCCATTTATCGCTATTAAATTAATCGATATGCTGATTACAATAGCAGGTTTAACTTAGTACAGTATTTCATGAATTCGTGCTTAATTAAAGATAAATGGCGGAGGCTGTCATTTGTTCTTAGCTATTTGTCATTAGTAAGGATTTAGAGTCTATTTATGTTTCTTAACATAGTTTCGTTGATTTCCACCGACCTAATTACCTGCCTTACTTTGTCTTGAAAAGTTTCCTACGCTGGGAAACCCAGATTCGAGGAACTTTTAGCTGCGGTAACCTCCGCGTTACTCTGCGTTTAATGACATGATTTTCCATTAAACGTAAATACTAAGGGTGCAAAAATAAAGCAAAATGAACAAAAATTTTCAGGATAGAAGTTTAAGACAGACAATATATTTTGTCTGGACAAAATTGCGTAAACACCAGTTCCTGCTGTCAACGTTGATGGTGCTGGGATTCACCGTAGCATTTGCCCCTGTAGTTTATGCCGCCTCTGATGTAAATTTAGAAAGCCGCACCACATGGGCAATTGGCATTTTGGGACTTGTGACGATATCCCTGGTTATATACTTGTTTATTGTTGTTTTTCAGCCAGAACGCTTCTAACAGTTCAAAATTATTATTCAATATTAAATTCAAAAGAGCGATCGCACAGATTATTGTATGTCTATTATTCGAGAAATCATCAGGTCAATTCGTATAACTCTGGTACTTTGGTTACTAACGGCAATCATATATCCTCTGTTAATTTTAGTAGTCGGTCAAGTTTTTTTCCCTTGGCAAGCTAATGGTAGCATCATGCAAAATATAGATGCCCAACCAGATGCCCCACCAATTGGTTCTGCCTTAATTGGTCAGGTGTTTACATCAGAGAAATATTTTCATAGCCGCCCTAGTACAGTGAGATATAGCCAAGGTAGAAAAGCCAAACCAACTGGCATTTCTGGCGCTAGTAATCTGGCTCCTACTAATCCAGAATTACTTAATCGTATTGTTGAGCAAGCTAATCAATTTCGAGACGAAAATATTCAACCAAGCGCAGATTTAATTTACACCTCTGCATCTGGCTTAGATCCTCATATTTCGGTAAAATCTGCTAGGCAGCAATTAGAGAGAGTAGCTAATGCCCGGAATCTCAAAGAAGATGAAATATTACCTCTAATTAATAAATATACTGACGATAGATTTCTATGGGTTTTTGGTGAGCCAGGAGTGAATGTTTTGCGATTAAATTACGCTCTTGATTTGCAAGATATTAATCGTAAGGACAATTAATAAGTTTAATGGGGCATGGGGCATGGGGCATTGGGTAATTGGAATTTCTTCCTCATCTCCCTCATCTCCCTCATCATCCCCCTAACCCAAACTGCTGCTTCAATCCTTCTGGCACATTGAGTGCGGTTTCTAATCCGCGAACAGTTTCCCATTGCTGCTTTTCTCCCCAGGTCATTTCTTCTAAGTTGGCTTCGCTGACATCAGCATTGCTGAGTATGGCGTAGCTAAGGTTGCTC
Organism: Calothrix membranacea FACHB-236; assembly: GCF_014696315.1. GTDB lineage: Bacteria > Cyanobacteriota > Cyanobacteriia > Cyanobacteriales > Nostocaceae > Aulosira > Aulosira membranacea. The sequence continues at coordinate 51,445 of NZ_JACJPX010000054.1, read as the reverse complement.
TGGCTAAGGTCTGCGCCATTGAGTAAAGCACCACTAAGGTTACTACCACTGAGATTGGCTTGATTGAGATTGGCATAACTGAGGTCGGTACCAAAAAGCATGGCATCACTCAAATCGGCACCGCTGAGGTCAGCATCGTTAAGCATCACACCACTCAGGTCGGCATCGTTGAGAATTAAACCACTCAAATCTACACCGCTGAGATCTGCACCTAAAAACATTGCACCGTTGAGCTTCGCGCCGTTGAGTTTTGCACCGTTGAGTTTGGCGTAGCTGAGATCTGCAGCCACAAGAATGGCATCACTCAGGTTGGTACTGAAAAGAATTGTGTCGCTGAGATTGGAACCATTGAGGATACCACGGCTGAGGTCTGCGCCACTGAGGTCGGCACGGCAGAGATCAGCATGACTGAGGTTGATGCCAGTCAAGTTAGCTTCGCTGAGATTAGCACCGAAAAGTATGGCGTGGCTAAGGTCGCTACCACTGAGGTTAGCATCTTTGAGATTAGTGCTGCTCAAGTCGGCACTAGTGAGATTAGCATTTTTGAGATTGGTGCTGCTGAGGTCAGCGTGGCTAAGGTTAGCACGGCTGAGGTGAGCATGGTTGAGGTTGGCACCGCTAAAGTTGGCACTGCTGAGGTCGGCTCGGCTGAGGTTAGCATTGCTCAAGTTTGCACCACTGAGGTTGGCATCACCCAAGTTTGCGCCAGTAAGGTTAGCGCCGCTAAAGTTAGCACCAGTTAAGTTGGCATCTCCTAAGTATGCACCAGTAAGGTTAGCGCCGCTAAAGTTAGCACCTGCCAAGTTAGCATTTCCTAAATAAGCACCACGGAAGTTGCCACCTCTTAAGAATTCCCCAATGATACTAGCAAAATTACCAATTTCTATGGCATCGCTATAGTTAATAATACGTAGAAGTTGCGATGTGAAAAAACTTTCTGTATCCGGTTGGCTGGAAGGATAAAACGTAATATGCTGCTGGAGTTCAGCTAGCCTTTGGGCGTAGCGGTGTAACTCTAATAGTAAAATGAGTACATTAAGTCCTGTATATATATCTACTTGCCTCAGTCCGATGTCTCTATTTTTCTCTAGCATCTGTAGCATTTTTTTCTGGGGCAAGTTATCATTCGGTGCTGCATCGATAAATTCCCCTCGACACCAGCGACGATAAAATTCTTCTAGACGTTGAAATAAGACCACTGGACGAAATTTTTTCCCCACAATTAACAAGTTCATAACTTGTTCAACCATGTCTGGGGTCAACGCACTCTCACCTAATAAATCGTAAATTTGTGCATATAATTGGCGATATCTAGCGGTGAGTCGCTGCGCGTCTATACTGATTGTGGCGGATGGCATCTCGCTTGTAAACTCTAGTAGCCCACTACTTGGGTTTGACCATTCTTCCAACCTTTTTTGTAATTGTTGGGGTAGTAAGGAGTCTGGTAAATTATTTTGAGCAAATTTAACGCCTTGCTCAAAATCTGAAGTTGTTTTTCTTTTAAAAGACACTGCTTCGGCTTCCAGAGATTCTGTGTGCGATATCTCTAGCAACTTTGTCCCTCTTGCGTAATTGCTTAAACGCTTCCAAATTTGCGATAAATATGACATTTTGTATCTTGTATTACTATGTTGTTACTGATTAATTAGAGATGATTTAAAGGTTAAGACGGATTCAGAAGCTTAGCAGGCAAAAATGCATGCGTATAATTGATAACTAGTAATATTGTGGGATATTTCCGTGGTAGCTAACCAATAGGAGCCTGACAATTTTTCTCCGTGTAAATCGAAATCGACAGCTTGAGAAGTTGTGCCTTTTCCAGTAATGTCATCGATTTAGCCTAAATTGTTATACTTTCTTCCCAGCAAGTTTACTAGTCTGGTGTCAAAATAATACGTACTGTATGCTACAGACTCAATTGTTAGCAAAAATACTACAGTAAAACTGTCCAATCAGGTTGAAAAAAATAATGATAACTTAACGAAAAAGTTCACTGCTGGATATTAAGCAGCTAATAATATTTTTAGAATAAGCTTCAGTTATATGAACGCAAAGCAGCTTAAGTTTACAACAATGAGAAATTAGCTAGTGATTGTTATCGGGGATTGATTAAATGAATAGATTAACTTTTTATGTAATTTTGTTGCATGGTTTGTTTTTAGGATTAACAACTGCTAGTGCTAAGTCTGTGCCTAACAAGGGAGTAAATACTGAGTTACACAATCCACAAAAGGTAAATATAGTTAGTTTAAACCCACCCCTAGTCAAGGTTACAGAAACAGCTGAGAGTAGCCAGCAAAACCTGAAACCTTTAAAAAAACTAGACAATGATGCTCCCAAACAAGCCGTAGGTAAGCCACAGTTACCGGATTCTCTAGGGCAAAAGATAGATAAAGTCTGGGTTCTTAATCAAAATCAACAGGTACAGCAGCAACCTTTTAACTGGATAGTTAAAAGTCCGAAACAAGTAGGAAAACAACCTTTTTTACAAGCGGGAAAAACCCCAGATAAGCCAAACGAAAAACCTAACTCATCTAGTAAACCACCAAAAAAGGATGATTTAGAGTCGTTTGATGAAGTTACCAAAGACACTGAAAAGTCAGCGGGAGTGTTCACGCTTTATCGCCAAAAAGAAAAGAATAAAATTTATTTAGAAATTCAACCAGAGCAACTAAATAAAAATTACTTAGCTACGTCTACCTTGGAATCTGGTATTGGGGAACAAGGTATTTATAGTGGTATGCCTTTGCAGGATTTTTTATTTTACTTCAAACGAGTCGATAACAACCTGCAATTTGCTGTTCGTAATGTTAATTTTCGTACTCGTGAAGGAGATCCACAGGCGCGATCGCTGGCTCGGTCTTTTAGTGACTCTGTACTGTACACTATTCCCATTAAAAGCATTCATCCAGAACGCAAAACTCTGCTGATTGATTTGGGCGATTTGTTACTAACAGATTTAGCTGGCTTATCTCTAAGTTTAGGGATACCAGGTGGTACAGATCAATCCTATTTTGGTGAAGCTAAAGTCTTTCCAGAAAACCTAGAAGTGGAAACTGTCTTAAATTTTTCTGGTGGTGGCGGTAGCAGTAGCGAAAGTGAAATGCTCAACTTTGAGTCTTTAGCTGACAGCCGTGGCTTTACTCTGCGTCTGCACTACAGTATCTCCCAATTGCCAAACAATAAATATCAGCCACGTTTGGCTGATGATCGCGTCGGCTATTTTATCACTGCCTATCAAGACTTATCTAAAGACGATCGCGGCGACCCGTTTGTGCGTTATATCAATCGCTGGAACTTAGAAAAAGCCGACCCACAAGCAGCAATATCTCGTCCGAAAAAACCGATTGTCTTTTGGATTGATAACGCTGTACCTTTTGAGTATCGCGATGCCATTAAAGAAGGGATATTAATGTGGAATAAAGCCTTTCTCAAGGCAGGCTTTAAAGACGCAATTGAAGTACGGCAAATGCCAGATAATCCCACATGGGACCCTGCAGATATTCGTTACAATACTATTCGTTGGATTAATACCATCGATGGTTTTTTTGCTAGGGGGCCATCCCGTGTTAATCCCTTAACTGGGGAAATTTTAGATGCAGATATTTTAGTAGATGGTAGCTTTGTCCGTGTACTGAAGAATGAGTATCGGCAAATAGTACAACCTAACCAAGTATCTACACGTACTTCTTTATCGGCGTTGATGCAAAACAATATGCTTTGCGTCAATGGCTTAGGGGGAAAATCTAACGCGAATCCCCAACAGCCAGCAAAGAAAAAGCCTTGGTTGAACCGATTAGCGAAAATAGCTGGTGAGTCAGATTTGTGTTATGGCATGGAAGCCTCTCAGCAGTTTGCTTTGGGTTCTTTGGCGATGACACTCCTAGAAGACAACACCACTAGCCAAGAGCAATTAAAAGAGTATATCAATCAATACTTACGCTTAATTATTGCCCACGAAGTTGGTCACACCTTGGGGTTACGTCATAACTTCCGGGGTAGCAACTTACTTCCACCCGAAGAACTAAACGATCAGCAGATTACTAGCCACAAAGGTTTAACAGCTTCGGTGATGGATTACATTCCCCCGAATATTGCCCCCCAAGGTACCAAACAAGGAGATTATTTTCCCAATATGGTAGGGCCTTATGATGATTGGGCAATTAAGTACGGCTATCTGCCAACTCAAGCATCAACTCCCATAGCCGAGAAACCGATTTTAGAAGAAATTGCTAGCCAATCTAATCGACCAGAGTTGAGTTACTCTACAGATGAAGATAGATATGACCTCGACCCCACTGCTAATGCTTGGGACAATAGCGGTAACGTATTGCGCTATTCCCAATGGCAGCTAGATAATTCTCGCGTCATGTGGGATCGTCTCAGCAAACGTTATCCAATTGCAGGCGAGAGTTTTAGCGACTTGAGCGATCGCTTTGGTACTGTATTAGGTAACTACTTCCAAAATATTTTCTACACCACAAAATATATTGGCGGACAGTCTTTTTATCGTATTCGTGCTAGTGCCTCATCTACCACAGCAGTTGGGGAACGGCGCTTACCATTTCAAGCCGTTCCAGTAGAGGAACAACGCCAAGCATTAGCGACATTGAACAAATATGTCTTTGCAGAAGATGCTTTTAACTTCTCGCCAGAATTGCTGAATAAACTAGCACCTTCACGTTGGTACCATTGGGGTAGCTATCCGATGATTGGGCGTTTAGATTACCCAATTCATGACTTGGTGTTAATTTTGCAAAGTGCGGTATTGATGGATTTACTTTCAGGCGATCGCCTTACCCGCCTGAAGGACATTGAACTCAAAAATCCTACCGAGAAAACACTCAGTATTCCAGAACTATTTGACACTCTGCAAACAGACATTTGGACAGAAGTAATCAAACCGCAAAACAAACCCCTGAAGATTTCCAGCCTGCGGCGAGGCTTGCAGCGGGAATATGTGAATATCTTAAGTGATATGGTGTTACGCAAAGAATACGTACCCGAAGACGCACGTACATTAGCTTGGTATAAAATCCGGCAACTTAACGAAAAACTAGCAGGAGTAAATTCTGACGATGATTATACAAAAGCGCATATCTTAGAAACACGCGATCGCATTGAGAAAGTCTTGAATGCGCCTTTAAGAAGTAATTAATAGGGCATGGGGCATGGGGCATAGGTAATGGGGATTTCTCCCTTTCCCCTTGTCCCCCCATCTCCCTCATCCCCAATCCTAACTACTCAACGCCTTGAGGAATCGTTGCAAACTCTTAAATACACCAGGCTTTTTACCCGCTACAGCCTCATTCGTAGCTGTTTGGGGTTGTCCTTTCATGAGGATGAGATCTACCTCCTCACCCGATGGTTTTTGCGGTAATTCGGTAACTTTATGATATTCATCGTTGGTTTCTACCCAAATTTCCCACTGTCCTGGGTAACAGCGAAACACAGCCGTTTGATCATCTATGGGGCGTAGGTAGTAACTAGATTCAATGCCATCAATAAAACGTTTGCGGACTTGTCTTGCTGCATAACCAATACCGACAATCCCAAAATCTTCGAGACGGGGATTTAAGAGAACTATCGGGCGATCGCCTATTTCTTGACAAAGTTTTTCCATTTGCGGTACTTCCACGGAAGTTGGGGTAATAAATAGAAAAATTTCGTCTTCTGGCTTTATTTTGGAACCAACAGCAGTTGCCCTACCTGTACCAATATCATCAATTTTATATGGTGTATCTGCCCATTCACGACGAGCAAGGGCAGCAGCACCAGCATCAGCAAAGAAAATCTTCAGGCGAGACTCGTATTCGGCAAACATTGGTAAAAAATCTGCCGCCACCATCATCATTTTGAGTTCTGGAAACAAATACTCAACTTGTAAGCGAGTATGGCCATCTGCTAAAGCAGCTTGGGTAGCTATACGAGATTGGGCGATCGCTTCTTCAAGACTCTTGGGAAGTTCACTCATAGTCGGCATTTTACTTTTGTGTCTACTTCCATTGTTTCAGTATTGGCTATCCAAACTGTATGGAAATAGAAGTTTAATGGTAATTCGTAATTACGAAAGCCTTACAGACCTGAGTAATGATACCCCCTCAACGAAGGGCGATCGCCTGCTCATAATAATCTAGATAACAGGCACGATACAATCGAAAAATTATGCCTGCGAGAGACCTTTATCACGATAACGTTAAAAATGCCTTGATTAAAGATGGCTGGATCATCACTCATGATCCCCTACGAATTCGTCTGGCGCGCGGTAAAAATCTATTTGTCGATTTGGGGGCAGAACGATTGCTGGCAGCTGAACGTGGCACCCACAAGATTGCTGTCGAAGTTAAAAGCTTTACCCGTCCTTCGGATATGAAGGATCTTGAAGAGGCGTTAGGTCAATTTGTTTTGTACGCACAATTATTGAAGCGGTACTATCCAGAGCATATCCTGTATCTTGCTGTTACTGAAGCAACTTGCAAAACTGTCTTTGAAGAAGAAGCCGGACAAACCTTGATTGAAGATGGCATCATTCGTTTAGTAACCTTTGATCCGAGTCAGGAGGCAATTAGCCGATGGATTCACTAACCCAATATCGTCAGATAATTGAAAAAGTATTCCAAGACTACACCGACTTTCTCCAGAGTGATGATGGGGTAAAAGTTGAGTTAGTGTTAGATAGAGAACGCGATCGCTATTTGCTAGTCGAAACAGGCTGGGAAAACGGTTATCGCATCTATGGCACTTTGCTGCACATTGATGTGATTGATCATAAACTTTGGATTCAACACGATGGTACAGAAGAAGGTATCGCTAATGATCTGGTAGCTGCGGGAATTCCCAAAAAGCAGATTGTTCTGGCTTTTAGACCCTTGGAACAGCGAAAACACACAGAATTTGCGATTTCTTAGGTAAGTAGTAGTGCAAATTTGATTGAAATCTTAGCATTTCCTAACCTTGCATTTTAGGAAGCGATCGCCTTTGTATTGTGAATCCGTTTTTCTCACGAAAGGCTTGACTCTCTAACTTGACGCACAAGCAAAACTAGAATAGCGTTGATTGATAAGTTTTGCTTAAACTGTGGTGACGACAACATAAGCGTTTGCCACAAATAGAAAAGCTGTGGTCACGAAACAAGTTGTGTTGGTAACCATCGCATAAGTTGTCGTTACCAAAGGATAAGAGTCACGAAACAATTCGTGTTGGTAACAAACGGACAAGCTGTTGTTCTCAATAGATAAATATAATCAACTACGCCGCAACCATTCTACAATTACGTCAATCGGCTGACTGGGTGGAAAAAATTTGAGAGTGTTGTGATTTGGTATGGGGTTGCTCATAAAACAAATCGCTCCCTCAAACTTGCTAATGTCACTGAGAAAGCGATCGCTGTATTTCACCTCATCTGTAGTATTAGTTGCGCTTGGGTGAAATACTAAAACCACGCGCTTATCAGTTTCTAGCAATTCCCAATAGGTTTGCAGTTCCGCCATTGTTTTCGGCGTACCATCTTCGCATTTAGGACAGCCAGCTTTGACGATTGTAGTGTAAATTTTGCTAGCTGGGTTATCTGGGACGATGAATTTACTGGTGTCGATACAGATGAAGTGAATTTTTTGGCTGAGTTGGCTGTCATCGTTAATTGCAGATTGCAAGCATTGGATTGAATTTAGAGAGTTAACGCTGACTTCTTTATCCTTACCCTGATTCCAATTCCATGCATTGTAGAAATCTGGGTAATTCATATTTTGGGCGCAATGCTTGAGGACATCTTGATAAATATAATTCGATAATTGCGAACTATTTAAGTTGCTTGTTAACTTGGTGACAACACTTTTTAGCTGATTTTTTTGCAAGATTTGTTTCAAGCTGTCTGGCACTAACCAATAGATACCGTTATTTTCATCTGTTGAGTCAAGTAGTTTTATTAAAGTCTCTAACGCTTTTTCATTTCCTGGGTCAATCTTGCCTAAGTTTTCTGCCACTAACCTAAGCATATTTTCATCCATATCTTCTGAAGCTAGCAAATTTGCTAATGCATCAATTGCTTTTTGATTACCTGGGTCAATTTTTCCTAAGCTGTCCGCTACTAAGCGACAAGTATAGTCATCTAGATTTTTTAAATCTAACAATTTCGCTAGGTCATCAATGGCTTTTTTATTTCCTTTACCTATGTAGCCTAAGCTATTTACTACTTCACAAAGAGTATCTTCATCAGCATCCATTAACTGTAGCCGTCTTACTAAAGCATCAATGGCTTTTTGATTACCTAACTCAATTGTCCGTAAACTATATGCCGCTAACCTATGGATGTCCGTATCTACGTCAGCTAATTCTAGTAATTCTACTAAGGCATCAATTCCTATTTGATTATTTGGCTCATTTTTTACTAATTTAGATGCTGCTTCCGCAATGGTTTTATCAGACACACATTTTAACTTCAATAATTGTACTAGGGCATTCATTACTGGGTTATTTTGTACTTCTCTTAATCTGTATTCTGTTTGTCCGTGATTGTAGTAATACATATCTTCTGGTTTAATCATATTTATCAAGATACCAATGATTTGTTTATCTTCTCTACTTTTTATTCTTAACTCTTCTATTATTTGTATTAATTTATATCTATTGTAACCTTGTGACTCCCCAAAAGTTAATAAAGCATTAATATTATTTTCTGTAAATGTACAAATTTGATTTAATGCCATTACTACTTTATGGAGACAGGATTCGTCTTCAGTTACATACTTTGAGTGAAATAATTTGATTAACGCATTAATAGCCTTTTCGTTACCTATAGCAATCTTTTCTAAACTAAATATTGCTGCGCCAAGATTGTTTAAGTAATAAAAACGTATTTCTTTTGGCTTATTCGCTAAATCATCTGCTAAATTTAATAGATGCTCTACTAAAATATCAATTGTTTTTGTACGCGGCATCTCTTGTCTTAATGTTCTATCGTCCTTTCTCAATAGGCAATTATTAATAGTCCATTTGACAATATTATCTACTATTTCATTTGTTTGTCCATAATCATTAAATTCACCAATTACTGCGGCTGCTAAAAAATAAGCGCGATCTCCATAAAATCCTTTGTCTACATCTCTTATATTCCACTCACCATATCCGTCTTTAAATTTCACTAAAGCATCGATAAATTGTTGCTTTTGTTGTTTAAGTTTTTTTTCTTCTCGCCCTAGCCAAAGTAATATTGTTTGCTTCCATTGCGGTTCAAAGATGCGATAAGTTCCTTTACTAGGATTTTTGGGAACGTGATTGAGAAAGAAATGCCAATCATCAATTGCTTTAGCAGCAAAGTATTCTTGAAATGAGGCATGAAAGAAAGCGTAAACGGGTTTTCTCTGTTCATCTATCCCTATACTGTTCAGCCAGCCGCGATTTAGTGCCAATTTCAGCAATGAATTGTCATCATCAACATCCCCTAAGAAGCGATTAACAAAATCTTGCCGCAAGCGAAACCGGGTTGCTTCTTTGTCTATTGCTGCTTTAGCTAATTCCCCCAATTTGATATTGAGTTGCTGACGCTGGTCAGATGTTGTAGCAAATTCGTCTTTCTTCCACTTGTAGAAATCATCAACAAATTGCTGATAGAGTCCGGCTTGAGTATCTGGTAATTTGCCATTTCCTGATTGCCAGTTCAAGCACAACAGCGTCAACCGCAGAGGATTTTTCACTAAATCCTGAATTCGTTCTTTCCCCGGGTTTTTCAAGGCTGTACATAACTGCTTCCCAGTGTCGGGAATTTCAATTTTATTGAACCATTTATCAATAAATCCCTCTACATCTTTGAGATAAGAAAAATCTAAAGTGCGATAGGTATCAAAATCATCAAGTGCATTAATGCTGCCATCCCACAAATTAACTCGACAAGTTAGCACAATTCGCGCTTGAGAAATTGCCCTTGCTTCACGGAATTGTCGGGCAAATTCTGTTAGAGGATTACTTGAAGATGTGGACATTTCATCTAACCCATCTAACAGTAGCCACACATTATTTTGATTAAACAAAGCAACAAAATCATCCTTCAGTTGCTTAGTGGCTTCAGCTTTACCTGTTTTCTCAGCAACTTGAGTCAACCAAGTCTCGAACAGATAAGCTGTTAATTCCTTCCCGCGCAAATCTGCTAAAGATACCCAAATGACAATCGACTGGTGAATCTCACGTGATACCCAATAAGCAATCTGCTGTAATAATGTTGTCTTTCCTGCTCCTGGTTCACCAATAATCGCAATTCGCTTACCTTTACTTTTCGGCGTGTTATTCTGTTCGATAACTTCTTCAAGAAAAGATTTATTCTCAAAAGTTTTGGTGATTTCGGTTTCTTTATACAGTTCTGAACCCTGTTCTGGAGAAACATCATCCTGACGTTTGGATAATTTTTTGCGCTCAACTAATCCTAGTGGTACGTAAACATCATCAACTTGCAGCGTTACGCCTTCAGTTAATGTCAAGGGATTTGTAGTCAGCTTGCGCCTGTCTGCCAATATTTCACGACAGATTTCACTCCAGTCATCGAGAGTTAACTTTACCCGCTTCTCCCCGTCGGGCGACTCCAGTCAGTTGTAAGTATTGTTTTGCTGCTCAATGTTGATTTGTTGAGCAACCATTGCACCTTTTTCGGCTTTTATTTCTTCTGCTAATTTCGCAAAGTTGTTGACTACTGAGGGCTGTGACTTAATTTCATCTACTAGTTTTTGAATTTCTTTCCCCGTCTCAGACTGATCATTTTTAGTGGCTGCTTCCACATCCACAACTGCTTGAGCAATTTCCGGGTCTTGTGCTGCTGCGGCTTTCAATTCCAGCACTGCTTGACCATAATCTAATCGTTGGGGTTCATTGGCTTCTACAGCCGCAGTCAGCAATGGCAATTTATTCTTATTGCGTAGTTTTTCAATTAACTTGCCACTTTGCGTCCAAACCACATCACCAATGTTTTCGCCTACTTTCTCTAGTGGCTTAGTCAAAAGTATAGTAGCGATCGCAGTTACCACAGCCGTCAGCGTCACAGGTTCCATATACTCAGTAATAATAACTATATATAAAAATTAATTTAATCTATTTTTTGCTGTCCATCTGCCAGTAACAGCAGGGTGCTAATTGTAATATGACTTGGATTTTAAGATAAGGTGGGAAAAGGTCAAAGGGAAAGGGGAAAAGGGGTTAAATTACTTAGTATCAATTAATAGCAGGTTGTACGCCGCCAATACCCCTACTGCTCAGAAAAAAACAATTACCCAATCCCCAATCCCCAATCCCCAATCCCCAATCCCCATTCCCCATTCCCCCTTTTTCTTGCGATAATTCCAAGGGGCACGCGCTTTAAACAGGTTAGTCAAGGGGAGATAATGACTATTAAACGGTTGGGTTTAATTGGGTTGACGCTGATTTCGTTGTTGTTGTGCGGCTTGTCTTTATTTGGCAGTTGGCAAGAACCCCAGTTTCAAAGTCGTTTGGAGTTGTACCAAACAAATTTGGCACTGCAAGCACAAGCTTGGCAACCAGAAGAGAGCAGCAAAGAAAATTTACAAGTGGTTCGTGAAACCATACTGGGTGAGGAACCTCTGGAAAATGCTGCCAAGCAATATCAAGACGCGCGGAAATCGGTGCAAACCAATTTAGAGAAAGCTACAACTCAACTGGAAAAACTGCGTTCTCCATCTGTTGATACTCCTGCACCGTCTAAACCTTTACCAGAAACTCGCCCCGGAGAAAATCCCGCTAATCCACAAGAGCAACAGTTGCAGCAGTCTCTTAAGCAACTACAAAAATTGTCGGCGGAATTAGATTTACGTCTGGGAATTTTACAAGCACAACAGGGAAAGACTGAGACAGCAATTAAGACTTGGGATGATGTCCAGCAACGCTCAAATATTAATCCCCAATTTCCCGAAACCTCTGCTGTATTAATTGGATTGTGGAGTAATCCTCCCCGTCTGCTCCCCAATGCTCAACAGTTGATTCAAAAGAATTTAGATGGTTGGTTTCGTGCTACTGCACTGGTGCAACTATACCAACTTCAGCAACGTCCCGATGCACTGGCGACAGTAAAAGCAGCACAACAAGAAGCTGCTACCCAAGCTGTCGTGAAGTTAGCGGTGATTGGGATCATCCCCACCTTGGCAGCTGTCATTGGGATAGTACTGCTAATTGCAGTATTGGTGCAATATTTGGTGAAGGGAAAAGCCGCTTTACTAGCTCAAAACGCTGATGTAGCTTGGTCAACTCCTTGGGGTGGCGAAATAATTGTTCAGGTTTTTGTCATCGGCTTTTTCTTGATGGGGCAAGTTTTTGTACCATTAATATTATCCCTGCTCCCCATCTCCTTAAGTGGTGGTGATGTGCGCTTTCAGGCTTTCTCGGTTTTGCTGCGTTATATTATCGTCGCATCAGGCGCGTTAGCAGTACTATATTTATCGATTAAGCGCTTTTTCCCGTTACCAGAATACTGGTTTCGCTTTAATCTTCGCAGTAATTGGTTCTTGTGGGGGCTGGGTGGCTATTGCACGGCTTTACCGATAGTAGTAGTCGTGTCCTTGATTAATCAACAGCTATGGCAAGGACAGGGTGGTAGTAATCCTCTACTGCAACTAGCATTAGAAAGTCAAGATTCTGTAGCACTCGGAATATTTTTTATCACAGCTGCGATCGCAGCTCCTATTTTTGAAGAAATTCTCTTCCGCGGCTTCTTGTTACCTTCCCTCACTCGTTACCTTCCAGTGTGGGGATCAATTCTACTCAGTAGCTTGCTATTTGCGGCTGCACACCTGAGTTTATCGGAAATTCTCCCCCTCACAGCCTTGGGGATCGTCTTAGGTGTAGTCTACACGCGATCGCGTAACCTCCTCGCACCGATGCTTCTCCACAGCCTTTGGAACAGTGGTACCCTACTCAGTTTGTTTATTCTAGGTAGCGGTAATTAATTATACGTAAATTTACGGTTGCCGAAGCAGAAAAATATTTGCTTTCATCTCCATATATGGCAATAATATATGACAATCATTACTGCTTATAAGTAGCCAGCTAAGAAATAGAGGCTAGAGGCTAGTATTTTTTACTCAGCAACGCCACTTGCTACAACGGGGAGGCAGCCGCGTGGGCGGGTTTCCCGACTTGAGCGGACTGCCGTGGAAACCCCCGCAACGCAGTGGCTCCTCAGCACTTTTCTTAGTCAGTAATCAGCATCAATAAATGCTATTTTTAGGGTAATATTGCTGGTGGTACAAGTCACTTAAGCAATACCAAAAAATACATAGCAAAGTATCTAGAACGACATTTAGTCACCTCTAGGTCATATTAGCCCTTGTAGAGATGGGGATTAGCTTACCAAGGATTCTGTTTCAGAATGTTTGGAACAGCAGCTAGCAGTGATTGATGAATTTTTGCATAATCTACTTCCATATTTTTGGTAGTAGGAAAATTGCTTCTCTTCTGTGGAAAGATATCTAAGTTGGTACTCTCCATAAAGTTTCTATTAAATACGTCCTCATCATTGCAGCCATATCCAAAAAATTCCGGACATAAAACTGATGAACTTGTAGATAGGGGTATTCCAACATAGGAGTATTTGCTGATAATTGAGGGTGAATTCTCCTCAAGAGAAAAATTCACCTAAGATTCTGCAAAGCTTATGTGTTGAGATTTGTCACCAAAGATACAAACGTTAATCAGATATTTAAGCACGATATACTTCCAAACAATATCAAATAACCTCTGTGTCAAAAGTAGTCGATTCAGCATTTTGAACAGAGAATTTAGTTTGGGTAAAAAGTTAAAGGGTAATGCTTAAAGGTTTTTCCTTTCCTTTTCCCTTAACCATTAACTCTTAAGCATTCTTTTTACGATTCTGACGGCATCGTAGACTTTGTCTATGCTTATTTATCTAAATTAGAGCTTTTTCGCTCGGGAAAGTAAAAATATATTTCCTCAGTGAATATATTTACTTTTTTTCTGAAAGAATCATTTTAAATTACCCCCTATTTCTTCAGGAGCAGCACTCAATATGGCAAATCTAAACTCGAGTCAAACAAACAAACAACTCATCGCTGGTTACTGTGGCATTATTTTTGGAGGTTTTGGAGTTCATAAGTTTATTCTCGGGTATGCTCCAGAAGGCTTCATTATGCTAGTTATCACAGTAGTTGGAGGTACTTTTACCTACGGTTTTACTTTGTTAATTATGCAACTTGTAGGCTTAATTGAAGGCATGATCTATTTAAACAAGTCCCAAGAAGAATTCGTAGATACCTATTTTGTGAATAAGCAGGGCTGGTTTTAAATTTATAGCTCACAATTTAACTGATATTTATGGCTATATATCCTAAATGCATATACGAATCGTAAATCATGCATAAAAATTGAGATACCCGGCTTATTTAATAAGTCGGGTATCTGAAGTTTACTGATTCTGAGAAATTAGATAGGATTGCGATATTAAAAACTTATATCTACCATTATGCTCAAAATCAAACATCAAAAACTTTCGTTAGCCTTTTTAATACTAGTTGGTGCGGCATATTTCATCACCATGTCTAATCTAGAGATCAACTATTTTTTTAAAAGCCTAATTGCTTTTCTTCCTATCCAAATTGCGGCATTAGTCTATGTATCTTATAAAAATTCGTAATTCGTAATTCGTAATTACGAAATTCGTTTAGTATTCTCCCTTATCCCCCTCATCCCCCTTATCTCCCTCATCTCCCCTAATCCCCAATCCCCAATCCCTTGTTTAAATTTATCTTCGACAAGCAGTCTTAGTTCAAAATTTCGCCTACCCTCAAATTAGGACGCTTTGAATGAGCGTTGAAAATTTGCAGCGAATCTAACTAAACTCTTGCCATGCAACTTGTTCCCAAAACGAATCTCACCCCAGAAATGATGCCCATTACAGAGAAAATAATTCTGGATGTTGGGGGCATGAAGTGTGCTGGGTGTGTGAAAGCAGTAGAAAGGCAGCTAACTCAACATCCAGGAGTCAAGAGTGCCTGTGTGAACCTGGCGACTGAGGTCGCAGTTGTAGAGTCAGAAGTGGGTGCAGTTGATGCCGAACAATTGGCAAAGCATTTGAGTGCCAATGGCTTCCCAACTCAACCACGAACAGCCGCAGGTGAAATATCTACCCGAGAAGACCCAGAAGCACGTCAGCGCCGAGAAATGCAATCTGCACTCAAGCAGTTATTAGTTGCTGGCTTGCTACTAGTTTTGTCAGGAATTGGGCATTTTAGTACGATTAGCGGTGTAACGTTGCCATTTTTAAATAACATCTGGTTCCATTGTGGACTGGCAACAGTGGCAATCCTATTTCCCGGTCGCCCAATTTTAGTTGATGGCTGGCTAGGCTGGCGGCGAAATGCGCCCAATATGAATACTTTGATAGGTTTGGGAACCCTGACAGCCTATACAGCCAGTTTGGTGGCGCTAATCTTCCCGCAAATGGGTTGGGAGTGCTTTTTTGATGAACCAGTGATGATGTTAGGCTTCATTCTTTTGGGGCGCACATTAGAACAACAAGCTAGAGGTCGCGCTGCAGCAGCATTTCGGCAACTGCTAGCATTACAACCACAAGTAGCGCGGTTGATTGCTAATCCTGAGAAAATTGGGCAAGAAAGTAATGGTGCAAGTCGAGATGCCGTTATCGGTTCTGCTAGCATCGAGATTCCTGCAGAACAAGTGAGAGTTGGTGAATGGCTACAGATACTACCTGGCGATAAAATCCCCGTAGATGGCGAGGTGCGGTTA
This sequence comes from Calothrix membranacea FACHB-236, assembly GCF_014696315.1. Lineage (GTDB taxonomy): Bacteria > Cyanobacteriota > Cyanobacteriia > Cyanobacteriales > Nostocaceae > Aulosira > Aulosira membranacea. Next base: position 35,692 of record NZ_JACJPX010000054.1, on the reverse strand, counting down.
GGGCAAACCACGGTTGATGAGTCCATGTTGACAGGGGAAGCTGTACCAGTCATCAAACAGCCTGGAGATTTTGTTACAGCAGGTACTATTAATCAATCAGGTGCGATCGCAATTCAAGCAACTCGTACAGGTAGCGATACCACATTAGCCCATATTGTAGCCCTGGTGGAAGATGCCCAAACCCGGAAAGCACCTGTTCAGAAATTAGCCGATACGGTAGCTGGTTACTTTACCTACGGTGTATTAGCAGCGGCTTCATTAACCTTTGTCTTTTGGTATTTCTTTGGTGTCCACATCTGGCCAGATATTGCCATGTCAACCAGCATGGAAATGTCCCACCACTCCCCACTCAGCACTCAGCATTTAGCACTCAGCACTCATTATTCTCCACTCCTGATCAGCTTAAAATTAGCGATCGCAGTTATGGTGGTGGCTTGTCCTTGTGCTTTGGGTTTGGCTACACCCACAGCAATTTTGGTTGGGACTGGCTTAGGTGCAGAACGAGGTTTGTTAATCAAAGGCGGTGACGTTTTGGAACGCGTTCACCAGCTAGATACCATAGTCTTTGATAAAACAGGCACGTTAACTACAGGGAATCCCACTGTTACAGATTGTCTGCTAATTGAAGAAGTAGCCTCTGAGGGCGAATCTTCCCTAGTTGCTAACTCCCAGTCTCTTATACAATTCGCTGCTGCTGTAGAAAGTGGTACATACCATCCTCTTGCTAAAGCCATTCAGCAGGAAGCACAGCAACAAGAATTAACTATACCTGAAGCTGTAGATTTTCACACAGAACCAGGACTAGGTGTATCGGCTGTAGTCCAAGGTAAAAATGTCCTGTTGGGAAATTGGGAATGGTTGAGTTGGCACGGAATTGCCATTAGTGAGACTGCACAACAGTTAAGCCAAAAATTAGCCGCAGAGGGTAAAACAGTTGTTTGTGTGGCAGTAGGCGGGATTTTAACCGGAATTATTGGCGTTGCTGATACCCTGAGACCAGATGCCAAAGCTACAGTCGATAAATTGCGCCAGATGGGTTTACGGGTGATGTTACTCAGCGGCGATCGCCAAGAAGCTGCGAGTGCGATCGGTAAACAACTGGGACTAAGTAACGATGATGTAATTGCTGGTGTTCCCCCAAGCAAAAAAGCCGCTGCTATCCAATCTCTTCAGGTTGGGGAAACAATCAACATCTCCAAATCAAAATCTATTGTGGCAATGGTGGGAGATGGGATCAATGATGCGCCTGCTTTATCGCAAGCAGATGTAGGAATTGCTTTATATTCTGGTTCCGATGTAGCGATGGAAACTGCTGCTATTGTATTAATGCGCGATCGCCTCAGCGATGTTGTGGAATCAATTCACCTCAGTCGTGCCACTTTCAACAAAATCCGGCAGAATTTATTCTGGGCTTTTGCATATAATACAATTGGTATTCCCTTAGCAGCAGGTGTTTTATTACCGAGTTTGGGTTTTCTCCTTAGCCCATCTGGTGCCGCCGCATTAATGGCCTTCAGCTCAGTTAGTGTTGTTAGTAACTCAGTTTTATTACGGCGTTTGGCTCATCGACCGTAAATTTCTTTTTCGGAGATCATACGCTCAACTCCTTCGTAATTCTGCCTTTATAGGCAGACTCAACCAATCATCAGGATTGATGCATCTACCAAATCTGTTGAGAATCTTCCTAAAATGAAAGTAGCAGGAGTAGAAGAGCAATATTCTACTTTATTGAGTCAAAATGCACTTAAATGCTTATTAAAGCTGTACCAAAGACTGTAATGCGTAATAATGGCAGGAAACTATATTAAACACATCTTCAGCAATCAAATTTCAAGCGATTTTAGTAACGACACATCAATGGCCGCAGAAACCAACGAAAGCCATCTTCTCATTCTTGAAGACGATCAAGGTCGTAAGGAATTTTCGCTAGAAAATCCCATCTACTCTATTGGTAGAGATCGTGATTGCAATATCCGTTTGGTGTCGCAGTTTGTCTCTCGCCGCCATGCCACATTAGTAAGATTACCACGCGAACAGAATAGCCATAGCTATTATTATCGAATTGTCGATGGCGATGCTAAAGGCAAACTTAGTTCTAACGGTCTCATGATTAATGGACGGAAGATGCCATCCCACGATCTGAGAAATGAAGACGAAATCGTTTTTGGGCCTCAAGTACGTGCCATTTATTACTTGTTAAGAAATACTCATCGCTCAGGCATGACGGATGCTAGTGAGTATGATATTACACTAATAAATCCGGGTATGACTGACGATCTAGAGGACATCTAAAACCAATAACATCATCAAAATAGAGGCGCTTGCTCAAAAAATTACAAGCAGCCAATATCTTCATAGGCTACTTACAGATGCAGAAGCTGTAAGCTACCGTTTGTCATGATGAGTTGGACATAACAACATCTATTAAACAGAGTTTACTCGAAAAGCCTGTAGTCAGAACTTTTGAGCTAAATTCACCATCTAAAATTAGTATGAGTATAATTTGTGGCGCGTTGCTTGAGCTAGCTTTGCCTGAAGCTAGCCGCAGCCGATGCCTAAAATGAGATGTAGCAAAAATTACCCTGCTAAACTTTCAATCAAATGCCAATGGCGACTGTGTTCAATCGCTTGCTTGATAAATTCAAACATTTGTCGGCAGTGATTATCCAGTTGGAGTGGCAGTTCCTCATTTTTCACCACAATACTCATCCGGGTTTCTGTTTCGGTCGCTGTTGATTTATCAATCAGTACTTCCACTTTAACCATTTTAGAAAATGAAACAGTCCCAGGTATCTCCCGAGCCATAATGTAATCGCCTGTGTAGTATTGAATATCCAATTCACAGTCTTGTAGCAAATCTACAAGCAACGGCTGGAGATGCTCAACAGGAACAGAAACAATAAATGAACAGGTATAGCGAGCCATAATAGCCCCACGCCTTGCAACACTCCGTCCATCCTATAATATCGAAGCATGTAAACAGCAAGTGATTACAGATTCATTAAAGAAATCTCATCCAAAATCTCAAACCAAGTCTTTTTACCCAAAAAGAAGAGAACTGCAAGCTGAAAATTTGATAAAAAACTTTAAAATAGGGTTTGGCGGAGATGGTAGATTATGAAAATAGCAATTGCTGGAGCATCAGGATTTGTGGGTAGTCGTTTGGTAGAACGGCTCCACCAGGAAGGTAATAGCGTGTTAGTGTTAACTCGTAATACAACCTTTGCCAGAAAAGTTTTTCCCTCTCAGGCGTTCCCCAATGTAGAGATTATTGCGTATACACCAACTGTATCTGGCTCTTGGCAAGATGCGATCGCAGGTTGTGATGCGGTGGTGAATTTAGCAGGTGAACCTATCGCTGAGGAACGCTGGACAACAGAACACAAACAAGAGATTCTGAATAGCCGTCAGCTAGGAACACAAAAAATTGTGGAAGCAATAGCTAAAGCTAACCCCAAACCACAAGTGTTAGTTAACACCTCTGCTATTGGGTTTTACGGTACTAGTGAGACTGCTACCTTTGACGAAAGCAGCCAATCGGGAAATGATTTTCTGTCTGAAGTCTGTTTAGCGTGGGAAGCAGAAGCGAACAAGGTAAAAAATGCTGGTGTGCGCTTAGTCATTCTCCGGTTTGGTATTGTCCTCGGTATGGGTGGCGCTTTGGGTAAAATGATTACTCCCTTCAAACTCTTTGCCGGTGGCCCGATTGGCAGTGGTAGGCAATGGTTTTCGTGGATTCATCTAGACGACGTAGTTAATCTGATTCTGCAAGCGATCGCAAAACCCCAAATGGAAGGTGTATATAATGCTACTGCTCCCAATCCCGTCCGTATGGCTGAGTTAAGCCAAACTATGGGGCAAGTAATGCATCGTCCTTCTTGGTTACCCGTTCCCGCTTTAGCATTAGAAGCACTCTTGGGAGACGGAGCAAAAGTAGTTTTGGAAGGTCAACAAGTTTTACCTAAGCGCACTGTAGAATCAGGCTTTCAGTACCAGTATCCTCATTTACCAGCAGCGCTTAGAGAAATTTTAAAATAACCTTAAGAGTAGAAAGTCAAACTTTAAACTAATCAGCCTGAAATTTACGCGAAACCCAATTGATCAGACCACTGACAAGTGCCCCTCCCATGAGAATCCCAATAGCTGGATTAAACAAAGGTTGCCAGAGTTGATGCCACAAATCTAGTCCTAAATTGACACCAGAGGCATCTCCAATAACTGCGATCGCAAACCATGCAAAGCCAAACAAAACCAGGAATACATCTGCAACTAAAACAAAGTTTAGCCAGCTTAACAATTTCTCTTTCATACAGATCTAAGAATGAGGGATAAAGGGCTAGGGATTAGAGACTAAGCTTTATTTTTATAGTCTCAATAATTCTACTATCTAGACCCTAGCCTAAGCGCCTAAGCGCCTCTAATTCTCAAACAGCCAGCCTTTGACTTTTGCCAAACTCTGCCAATCTGGTTTTCTTGTTAAACCATCTTCGATGCTGTTTCTGACTTCCTCTTCCCATTCTTGATTAACAAAAATTAACTGTTGGGCGAAATCAATATGTTGTCGCAAACCTTTTTGACCGGTTTCTAACATAGCCACGGCGAGATTAATTCTGGCTTGTGGGTCTTGGGGATTGAGCTTGACTGCCTTGAGTGCAGCTTTGTAAGCTAAGTTGGCTTTGTTGTCCAGCATGTATAACCAAGCCAAACAAGTCCAAGCAGAACTACTTTTAGGAGAGCGATCGCAAACTTCTTTAAAAACCGGAATTAAAGAAGCTGCGCTTTCTCCTGCTTTATAGCGTTCTAAACCTGTATCAAACAGGGATTCAACAGTATTAGTCATTGGTCAGTTGTCAAGGGTCAAGGGTCAATAGTAAAGGATCATCTAGTGAAGGATCAATAATATAAGACTGTAAACAGTTGACTTTTGACGGTTGACTGTGGACTAGACACCAAATGACTTACCGCAACCACAAGTTTGATTAGCATTGGGGTTAGTGAATTGGAAGCCGCCACCAATCATGGCATCGCTGTAATCGAGCATTAAGCCATAGAGGTATAATAAGCTTTTGCGATCGCAAACAATTTTGAACCCTTCATAGTCAAAAATCTCATCCTGGGGGGTAATCTGGCTGGCATCTTCAAAGTCCATCATGTAGGACATCCCAGAACAACCGCCTTGTCTCACGCCTACCCGTAAGCATAAATCTTGACCTTGCTTATCGCGAAGAGACTTAACTTGACGTAATGCGGTTTCGCTTAACTGAATTCCACGTTGTTGTGGCTGAGTAGCTTGTGTCATCTGCTGTTTCAACTCCTGAATTGCTTTAACCAGTATGCTGGGGTTGTAGTTAGTGTTTTTGTATCCATTCTAGCGACATTGATGTCCCTGATTGGTAAATTGTAAAGACTGCGTCAAAAGCGGCTAAATATTTTTATTCTAGAATTGAGAGATTCGGTGCCTTTTAAGATTCGCTATTTTGGGAGATTTAGCCTTGTGGTAGCCTAAATTGCCTCTAAATATTCAGGTAAAGGCTAGGAAAATTGCATCTAAAGCTAACCAATCCCAAAAATTGACGGATAAATTGCTTCTTTTAATTAACTTACTCTATGACAAGTTTTAATCGCTCTACCAGTCGTCGGTTGAAGAAATTAACCCAAATTCCTTCTGTATGGGAGGGCGATCGCCGTCCGTTGTCATCTTCCCAAACCCAGCCCAGAGATCCAGAAGGAAAGGGCGATTGTATTCTTTGGGTGGACGGTTCCCAAGGTATTGTCAGAGGAATGGATGTAGTTGGCACAGAAACAGGGCCTGAGGCGGTTGTTCGCACATTAATGCGAGCAATGGAACATCCCCATAGTCCAGCAAAACCTGCTCGTCCCCAAAGAATTGTCGTGCGCGATCGCGAGATCCAATTTTATCTGCGCGGGGTATTACAAGATTTGGACATCGCCATTGACTACGCACCAGAATTACCTTTAATTGATGAACTGTTTCGTTCTTTTGGGGAAATTCTTGATAGTCAAATCCCTGATTTACCTCCCCAGTATGCACAAGCTTTGCAAGAAAAGGCATTTACAATTTGGCAAGCATCTCCCTGGCAATTTTTGGAAGAACAGCAAATTTTATCTATAGAAATCAATAGATGGGATGTAGGTAAACTCTACGCCTCTGTAATGGGGATGCTGGGAATGGAATATGGCATTTTGTTCTACCGTTCTGAAGAATCCCTAAAGCAGTTTCGTGCGGCTGTTTTAAGAGATGAAGAATCACAAGGACGTTTAGAAGAAGCTTTTCTCAAACAAGATTGCCTGTTTCTCACCTTTGAGCGTAACGATGAAACTGATGAAGAAGATGATGGCGATTTAGCAGATTTACCTTTATCTGAAGTTGACCCTACCTTTGGTAATATTCACCCTTTAGAAGGGTTGCGGTCTGTTTTGTATGACGAAGAAGCATTAGTTGTCTTTGTAGCTTTAGAAAGCCTTAACCGCTTTATCCGCGATCACCGTCGCCAACTGTATGCAGATTCCTTCCCCAGCCTCAGCCATCGCTATCGGATTACACTTCCCCATGCTGATGAAGCAACGAAAACAGTATCTGTGACTGTCTCTACCATGCCAGAATTGGCGGCAGAATTGGAGGAAATGGCAGGCTTAGATATTGAAGATGACGAAATAGCAGACTCCTCCATGATGTTTAGTTCATTACGAGATGATTTGATCCCCGAAGACTCGTTCTTAAGTTTGGGAGTAGTCTCTTGGGAAATGCTGGAGTATTTGCGTCAAGGCGTTACCTATCATCCTGTGGGTGAAATTGCCAAAGTCGGTGATGGTTTACCTGTGATTTTAATTCAAACTTCTCGCCCCAGAGCGAAGACGGTAATTGAACATTTAGAAGCTGCTGGGGGATTAAAAGCAATTTGCTTTAATCCGGGAGCTGATCCCTTTGATGGCAATCAATACGACTTAGGTTTATTACAAACCCACAATAATGAATTATTTCTGTTTGGGGAATTTTTAGATGATGATCCCGTCCATGTAGAAGCCCGCAAAAAATGGAATCAGCGGTGTAAAAATACTAAGGGCTATTGTGGTTTAATTATTGCCAAAGGATTGACAGGATCGGCTCGTGGCAACCCGCAATTGCGAGATATGATGGCTTTGTTTGAAGCGCGATCGCTTTCACCCAAAGATTTAGGTATTGGGACTCTGCAACTCGTACCCGAACTACAATTTGAATAGCTTTTTGTGAGAAGGGGGATAAACGCCTCCTTCTGGAAATATTGTCATTTGCCATTGGGGATAGATATATTTAGTGGCTCCCCTGATTTTTCTTGTGATTAATTTCAACTCAGCCATTCACGCCAGGTTTTAGCATAACCAAGCATGAAAATCTGTCTTTTCCATGATGACAGTTGCTACAACGTGGGGAACCCTTTCGGCAATTGCTCATGAGGGAAACTCCTACAGCCCTTGGGTCATCCTACGGCAGACGCTAGCCTCTTCCCTAGGGAGAAGACCGTATTGCCTCCTTTATGCTCTATGCCCTATGCTATTTTTCAAGCTAATAGTAAAACTGCACATACCTAGATCTCTTCATTTCTAGATTTGAGTCATATCTACTAATTATGCGCCTGTACCGCTACATTCCAACTTTGTTTACAAGTACCTATCCCAGGTTTACTACAAGTTACTGAATACTCAATTGGTGTTTTAAAGCATAAAGTACTTCCAGTTACAAAAATATCCCTTGCTTTGTAACAGCAGGTAGAGTTTTCTGTAAGTAGATTTGTCGGCAAACCTCAATTCCATACTCGTATCAGTATTTTGACCCGTATAGCCTGATTATTTACTTGCTCAAAACTTTATGAAGTAACAATAGTCTTCTTTTATATCCTTACTTATTCTTCTATTTAAAATGTATTAATTATCACAATATCATCCAAGCTTGCTGCTAAGTTTAAGCTTTTGAAAATTGACCAACCTTGTGCAGACATTTGTCTTGCTTTTAAATTAAAGTTCAGCATTTTATTATTTATAAATTTCATTCACTAAAACTTTAGGTAGGCAAGGTTTTTTATGTAATTATTTTACAAAGCATACAAAACCTAGGATTAAAGCCTTGAATAAAGATTGCTTAAAGTTTAGCAATAATGGCTATAATAAATGCACCCAAAAAATATTGAAGTGTACAATATTTTTTATACAGTGAACTGAGGTCACAAAATAATGATTCACAGCAAATAACTTTTTCTGGCAATAACTAAGATATTCATCAATGGCAAGAAAATATATTAAGAGAAATTCTTAATATCTGTAACTTTAGTCAGATGAATACTTTTAATAAACCACACATCTATAGTTATGACAAAGTTTAGCGACTACCTCAGAGCCTCAAAATTCATTTCTTAAAAAAGAATAGTGGTTACTTGCCAGAAAATAAATAACACAACTTACCAAAGATATAAGTTTTAAAATAATCATTTGGTAGTAATTTGCTCTTAATTAATTAGATATAAACAGCACAATCATTGGCTATTGCTATGGGCAATACTAACTGAGGAAAGCAATCAAATTAATTAAAAGTTGATGACAAGCTACTAAATTTTTGCATCATTTTTGCATCAAACTGTGCATATGAGATGAACATAAAAATTTACTCAGCCTTTGTCCTCAAGACATCTTCATTTATAAGCATAAAGTTTTATGTCAATAGCTAGATGCCAGGGACAGCAACCTCTCCAGTGGCGTTATGGCTGGTTAGTATGAGCTTAACAGTGATTAATAACCAACTAGATATATTGCTAAAACCTCTTTCCCAGAAAGCGTTTAACAATGTTGATCTTCTAAAACTTGATTGTTAGATCTTATGATATTATGTTTTTTCCAGAATTTTTTAACCAATTTAGTCGTGAGCGAAAAACAAATGCTTTTGCTAAAGAAAAAATTCAACAATCTTTATTTACTTAACAGTATGGGCAACCCTTGATTTATAAAACTTAATTGTTTGGCTTTCACCAAGATACTTATGCCGATGCAAAGCCCTCCAAAGGCAAGTGTGCGGTATTTTTCCTGTCACAACAGTATCAAAGGAATTTTACCTTTTATATTTTATTGGAAAATGAACAATCTTTGAGAAAACTAGCATTTTTAGTGTTAATGGCATTGCTTGTTTACTGACACTAATTCTAAGAATGTTACCTTTTTCATCTTTAATTAGCTGTCCTTGATGATGTTAATATATAGCAACTAACATGATAATGACAAATAAGAAGTGGGCTGTCAAACGTATAACTGTCAATCTCGCTGCACAGGAAGCTGAAAAACTAGAACAATACTGTCAGCAAACTGGGAGACCAGCAACTGATGTAATTCGAGAACTGATTAGAGGTTTATCTATTGCTGAAGAGACTAAAGAAGTGAGCAGGTAGACAGGTATTTGTCAACAATCCTTTAAATACTTGTTTTTATTTCAATATCATCCAAATAGGTGATAAGTCAATAAATAATCACTTGGTCTTCTCCTAAAAGAGAAGACTACAGTGAATTAGGTGGTAGGTTGTAGAGGCTACCACATTGGGGAGCGTTGCAGACTTAAATAATGTGTATGTTGGGGTCGCCTCGATGTAGCAAATGATGTTAAGTAGCGCTGTAAAATTTGTAAGCTAATGCGCGTCTAAATTGCATAACTACTAATATGGGCTGTTAACTGTTGACTGTTAACGGTCAACAGTCAACAGCCCTCACGATGGATTGTGCAACTTAAAAGCAGAATAGCCTAGGAATGTTAACCTCAAAGAAAATTTCTGAATTTTGAATTGTCTTTATCCTCTAGTCTCTTGTTCATGAGAGTCTTGTGTAAACAAACTCTCATGTTTTCATATCTGGTAATCAGCTGCATATAAATAGCAAATTCCGACACCAAGCCAGTTACAATCTGTAAAGAAACTGAAAAGGAACGACGGAATGCGCGTTGCAATCGTAGGTGCGGGACTGGCAGGACTAGCCACTGCCGTAGATTTAGCTGATGCTGGCTGTGAAATACAGATTTTTGAATCCCGTCCATTTGTTGGGGGTAAAGTTGGCAGCTGGGTAGATGGCGATGGCAACCATATTGAAATGGGGTTGCACGTGTTTTTCGGCTGCTACTATCAGCTTTTTGACTTGATGAAAAAGGTAGGGGCGATAGACAATTTACGTCTAAAAGAACATACCCATACTTTTATCAACAAAGGTGGGCATACTGGTGCTTTAGATTTTCGGTTCTTCACAGGTGCGCCTTTTAATGGTTTAAAGGCATTTTTCACCACCTCTCAACTATCATTACAAGATAAATTGCAAAATGCGATCGCTCTAGGCACTAGCCCCATAGTTCGGGGTTTAGTGGACTTTGACGGGGCAATGAAAACCATTCGCAACTTAGATAAGATTAGCTTTGCTGACTGGTTTCGCAGTCACGGTGGTAGCCAAGGTAGCATCAAGCGGATGTGGAACCCCATCGCTTACGCCTTAGGATTTATTGATTGTGAAAACATTTCCGCCCGCTGTATGCTGACAATCTTTCAGTTTTTTGCTGTGAGAACTGAGGCTTCCATATTGCGGATGCTGGAAGGTTCGCCTCATGAATATTTGCACAAACCAATTTTGGAATACTTGGCCGCTAGAGGCACGCAAGTTCATACCCGTCGGCAAGTGCGGGAAATTCAGTTTGCAGAATTAGATAAAGAAACCCATGTAACTGGGATAGTAGTTGCCCAAGGTGATACAGAGGAAGTAATTACTGCTGATGCCTATGTCTTCGCCTGTGATGTGCCAGGGATTCAGCGGATATTACCGCAGCAGTGGCGGAAGTGGTCAGAATTTGACAATATCTACAAACTAGATGCTGTGCCGGTAGCAACAGTACAACTGAGATTTGATGGCTGGGTAACAGAACTGCAAGATGAGGAAAAACGCAAACAGCTAAATCATGCAGCTGGCATAGATAACTTACTTTATACTGCCGATGCAGACTTTTCTTGCTTTTCCGATTTAGCACTGAGTAGCCCTGCGGATTATTATCGCCCAGGACAGGGTTCATTGTTGCAGTTAGTACTGACACCAGGAGATCCGTTTATTAAACAAAGCAACGAAGCGATCGCCCAGCACGTCCTTGGGCAAGTGCATGAACTCTTCCCCTCATCGCGGGAGTTAAATATGACTTGGTACAACGTAGTCAAACTTGCCCAATCTCTCTACCGCGAAGCACCAGGTATGGATGTATATCGTCCTAACCAAAAGACACCCGTAGCGAATTTCTTCTTGGCAGGTAGTTACACTCAGCAAGACTATATCGATAGTATGGAAGGAGCAACAATTTCCGGAAGGCGGGCAGCAAAAGTAATTTTAGAGAATGTGAAGCAATAACGAACCGCACTCAGCAACAAAAGGCGCAGAGGAAAAAATGTCAGACTGGCTAGAGCATAGTGTACAGGTAGAAGTAGAGGCTCCTATAGATTTTGTCTGGAGCCTCTGGTCTGATTTAGAACAAATGCCCAAATGGATGAAGTGGATTGATTCGGTAAAGGTTCCACCCGATAATCCAGAAATATCTATTTGGAAGCTAAGTACTGGCGGTCTGGATTTTACCTGGAAATCTCAGATTCTCAAAGTTGTACCCAATCAGATTATTCAATGGAAATCGATTGATGGGTTGCCAAATCAAGGGGCGATTCGTTTTTACGATCGCCACAATAGTAGTATTGTCAAACTCACTATTTCCTATGCCATTCCAGGAATTATTGGCAAAATCATGGATAACCTATTTTTAGGACGGGCAGTGGAGTCCACAATTCAAGCGGATTTAGAACGGTTTAGGGAATATGCTTTGAATGCAAAAGCTGGGTAAATAAAGGTAGTAAGTAGAGCAATGTGATTTTTGAAAGCAATCATATTGTCAGCTTGGTGATAGCTACCTCATCACCATGTTGGGTCACTAAAGAGATTAATGGTTAATTGTTCGCGTCCTGGGGGTACTGCTGTGATACAAGCGCGGATAGTTTCTCCATCTTCTAATTCCACTGTACAAGCGTGACAAGTCCCCATGAGACAGCCAGTAGGGATAAATATCCCCGCCCGTTCTGCTACATCTAACAGGGGTTCTCCTACTTCAGCTTCTACTGTGACATCATCTGGTAAAAAGTGGACGCGAACATTCATCAAATACCAACCTCTCTAAGACAAAAACGGCGTTAAGTCTAAATGGTTTTCAATTTCAGTGGCTAGGGAGTCCAAAGTTTGCTCTCGCTGTTCTCGGTAGTTAGAAACACCAGTTGGCAGAGATTTCAGACCCCGTTGTTGACGTAGCCGATTTAACCAAGCCCTTCTCCAAGGGCCGTTGTCAAAAATACCATGAAGATATGTACCCCAAACTGATTGACAACTATCTACTAACCCTAAATTAATATCATCAAATAAAGGTTGAAAGGCTTGGCTATCTGGTTGCTGTTCAATACGCGATCGCCCTTGATGAATTTCAAACCCATAAACTGGTAAGCCCATTTGCGGGAAGTTTGAGCTGACTTGGCGCTGGCGGGCAATTTTCTGTCCGGTAATTACAGTTCTAATTGGTAATAAATTTAGTCCTTGATATCTGCCAGCTTGTCCTTCTATGCCCTCTGGGTCAGCGATGATTTGACCCAGCATTTGGTAACCACCGCAAATCCCTAAAACTGTACCACCAGAGGCTGCATAATGTTGTATGGCTTCTGCCATGCCGCTTTTTTGTAGCAGTATCAAGTCAGGAATTGTGGTTTTTGTACCTGGTAGAATTACTGCATCTGGATGACCTAAATCTTGCTTGGGGTTGAGGTATCTTACAGATACCGTCGGTTCTGATTCTAAAGGATCGAAGTCGGTAAAGTTAGAAATTCTGGGTAAGCGTAGAACAGCAATATCTAGGTCAGCTTGGGATTTATGGGCTTTCCTCTCCAATAAATCTAGGGAGTCTTCTGCTGGGAACATATGTTCCAAGTAAGGTATAACACCGATCACAGGAATACCAGTCCGCGCTTCTAACCATTTGATACCTGGTTCTAAAATGGAGCGCTGCCCGCGGAATTTATTAATTACTATACCTTTAATTAAATCGCGTTCGTCTTGGTCTAATAGCTCTAAAGTACCGATAACATGAGCAAATGCACCACCTCTATCTATATCTACTACCAATATTGTTGGTGCATTTAAATACTTAGCTACTCGCATATTTGTCAAGTCGCGGTGCTTGAGATTAATCTCTGCAGGACTACCAGCGCCTTCACAAACCAACAAGTCAAATTCTGTACTTAAATGTTGTAGGGATTCTTCAATTGTCCGCCAACCCAGTTCAAAATACTGCTCGTAGTAATCTACCGCACTTACCTTACCTACAGGTCTACCTTTAAGGATGACTTGTGAAGTCATATCCCCTTGGGGCTTCAGCAAAATTGGGTTCATTTCTACCCAAGGTACAACTCCCGCCGCCCAAGCTTGCACTGCTTGGGCGTAGCCAATCTCTCCCCCGCTAGAGGTTACATACGCATTTAAAGCCATATTTTGACCTTTAAAGGGAGCCACTCGCCAGCCACGGCGCGATAGAATGCGACAGATAGCTGTAGTTATTAGTGATTTCCCCGCGTGGGATGTTGTCCCCACCACCATAATTGATTTCATAATGACTATCGGTTGTTCGACATAAGGGGCGGAATTTTAGGGTTGAACGGTAAGCTGGTAATCCGCTCGTCAACAGGTAACAAGCTAGGAAGTAGTTAGAGGAATGATTTAGCCTCTAGATTTCCCACATTCGTGTTGTACTCCCTACCATCACCGCACAAACTCAGTCTAATGCTGATGATAAAGATTTTATAAATGGGGTCGATGCTTGCGTATATATTGTTCCCTTTTTCTCCCTCATCCTAACCTTATTAGTTTCAAATTCTAAAAAGGTACTCGAAACCAACGAGTCACAGCATTTTGAATGCGATCGCTCCATGAAGGCTGAGGCCAATTTTTATTTTGATATTGTGCTGCTAATTTTTGACCTAGGGGTGTGAGGCGGAAACTATCTGTAATTCCCTGTCCATCGACTTCGCGCCGCAGTACACCAACTTGAATTAGCCAATCCAAAGCTTGATCGCAAGCTAATTCTGATAACGGCTGCTTGGTGTAGCCATGCTTGATACCATTATCTTGAGCGATCGCACTCACGGAGACACTCTGCTGACGCATCGCCGCTAATAAAGCAGGGTTGAAGGGAGAACAAATTAGCGATCGCTCTGCACGTTCTATAGTGCTTGGAGAATAGGAAAAGGCTTTGGGGTTGGAAGAATTCACAGCTGCCATTTGAATCTGGGGAATTTTCTATGTTGAAGTAATTAATTTAATTATTGTAAATTATTGTAAAATTTCAAATGCCCCAACAATCTGAAATAGGAAGGGTTCATTATGGCTCTAGCAGTCGGTACCGATGCACCTAAATTTACCGCCAAAGATACTAACGGCAACACTGTGTCTTTATCTGATTTTGCAGGTAAGACAGTAGTTTTATATTTTTACCCCAAAGATGACACCCCAGGTTGCACAAAACAAGCTTGTAGCTTCCGGGATGCTCAACCCAATTATCAAGGTAAAGATATTGTCGTACTGGGTGTGAGTGCAGATGATGAAGCTTCCCATCAGGCATTCACAGCAAAATATAATCTGAATTTTCCTTTACTGGCTGACACCGATCACAGCCTAATCAAAGCATACGATGTTGATGGTGGTGGTTACGCTAAGCGTGTTACCTACGTCATCGACCCCAATGGCAAAATTACCCATGTTGATGGCAGTGTGAATACAGCCACTCACGCCAGTGATGTTTTAGCTGCTCTAGGGCTATAGAATTTCCCATTTAAAATCAACAAAATTATAGGGGCACAGCGGAGAAAAACTTCGTTGTGCCCCTCATTAATGGATAATCGATTTTTTGGTAATCTTTTAGTTTTTTGCTGGTGCTGTCTGCTCCACAGCAGGATTTTGTGGGAGTGTGATAATTGGCAAAGTTTGGGGAGCAGTTCCTAGCTGACCGCCCTTTTGAATTGCTTGTTGTTGTCTTCTTTTAAACTCCAGGGCGGCTTCGTCTAGCTGCTGATTTTGCTGGTCAGCATTCCAGTTGAGAGTGCCAAAATTTGCCTGGTGAATCAGGTTGAACATATTAAAATCTGAACTACCGGCACCAGGAAAGGGATTGGCATTATTCTGATTGAGATCGCCACTATTACCAGAATCAACTGTGCCTAATTGAGCCAAGCTAGGTTGAGCTAGTAAAGAGGCAAAGCTAATTCCGGCTACGGTAATCGCTGCGAGTTTAGTCAGGGGTAGGAATATTTTTTTCATGGGAATCTTACCCTAAATTTTTACAATGAAATTATGCTTATATCTTAAGCAAGAGTTCGTCGAAGTTGGGGTTGAATACTTAATAAAGCCACAACAGCAAAGCCAAGTAATATTAATAATGCTCCGCCAAAGGTAACAGCACCCCAAGGAGCTTGCATCACAACACTACCCAATCCCCAATTACTGTGGAGATAGAGATAGCGGATTGGTTCAATGGCATAGCTAAGGGGGTTTAGAGTAGCCACAACCTGCAACCACTGGGGCATAAAAGATAAAGGTGCTAAGGCTGTACTGGCGAATAATAGCGGTAGGTTAGTGACAAAAATTACGGCGATGAGTTCAATGTGTCCCGGTAAGGCAAAAGCCAAGCCCAGAGAGATAGCTGTGACACCCAAAGCCAAAAGGAAGACAATTAAAGCGATCGCACCCAGCCCAGCTAAATCTGGTAAGCCTGCGCCTAAAAATGCTGCTGCTGCCACAATTACCGCCGCTTGCAGTAAACTTTGGCTGATGATAAAGATTGCCGAAGCAAAGACAATCGAAAACCGCGAAGCTAAAGGCGCTACCAGTAAGCGATTTAAAAATCCGAACTCCCGGTCAAACATTACTGGTAAACCAGCATTTAGCGCCCCAGCAAATGCTGTAAAAACAATTACGCCAGCGGCTAAGAATTGACCGTAATTTGTCGTACTGCCAAAAAGTCCTTTAGGAGCATTTTGGAACAAAGCACCAAACAGCACCAGCCACATTACAGGCTGAATAATTCCCGCCACCAAAGTTGAAGGACGGCGTTGCAACTGAATAAACAAGCGACGAGTTAAAGCTAGCGTCTCCTGTACTAATTCACCAAAAAAATTAGGAGTAGCATCAACAGATCCTTGCGGCGATGTTGCTGGTTGCCAATTGATATCAGATTTTGGAGTAACACTCATAACAATTTTGGATTTTGGATTTTAGATTTTGGAATGGGCATGGGGCATTGGGCATGGGGCATTGGGCATCGGTAATTGGTAATTGGTGTTTGTCATTAATTATTTCTCCCCTGCTCCCTGCTCCCTGCCCCCTTGCTCATCTCCCTGTCCCCACTCCCTACCTCATATTCTGCTTCTTCTCAGCTTTCGGATCGCGATTAGCTGCGGCTGCGAGTTCTGCATCCATGAGGGTGCGTCCGGTGGCGGCAAGGTAAACGTCATCTAAGCTGGGGCGAGATTGGGCGATGCCGAAAATGGGTAAGCCAGCTGTATTTAAGGCTTGCTGAATGGTAATTAGCGCGTCATTTTGGGGTGTGACTACCAAATTAAGAGAATTACCTTGGGCGCTGTTGATAATTACTTCCTGCACCAATGGCAAAGCTTGCAGGAGATGTTTAGCTTTTTCGGCTTCTTCAATGGGGGAGAATTCGCGAATTCGCAGAGTAATGCGATCGCCTCCTACTTGGTCTTTTAATTGTGAAGGTGTCCCAGATGCAATCACAACGCCGCGATCGATAATCGCCACGCGATCGGCTAGCGCATCAATTTCTTCTAAATAATGGCTGGTAATTACTACAGTGGTTCCAGAGGCGCGTAGCTTCCGCAAGAATTCCCACACAATAAAGCGGCTTTCTATGTCAAGCCCTACAGTAGGTTCATCCAATACCAAAACATCTGGTGCATGGAGTAGCCCAGCCGCCAAATCCAGGCGCTTGCGTAAACCGCCTGAATAAGTTCCGGTTTTTTTATTAGCGTATTCTTGCAAATTGAGTAAATCTAGTACTGTCTCAATTCGCTGTTTCCCTACCGCGCTAGGGAGATGATAAAGCGCCGCTTGCAGTTGCAGCAGTTCTCTACCAGTTAATACCTTATCTAAAGCGACTTCTTGAGCCACATAACCTAGCTTTTGTCTGGCTACTCTGGGGTTATCCAACACCGAAATTCCAGATACTTCGATTTTGCCAGCATCCGGCGTGGTGAGGGTACACAAAGCACGCAGAGTAGTTGTTTTGCCAGCGCCATTGGGGCCAAGTAAGCCAAAGATTTCTCCAGGTTCTACCTGAAATGAGACATCTTTGACGGCTTCCACCGTGCCATAGCGCTTTTGCAGATTTTGAATTAAAACAGCGGGAGCCATGACAGCTAATCCCCAACGATACAAATCTCAACAAAGTCTATCTATATTGTAGTGGAGTAGTGGGAGGTGAAGCGATCGCGTTGATACAGCTCCCTAATCTTATTTAGTTGCTTGGAGTGGAGAAATGTTTACCAGATAATTTGCTAAATCGTTTTTGCGAGTGAAATCTCACTGTGCTTCCGCTAATTCCTCAAGTTTAGTTGAGTTAAACGCACTATTTTAGTTTAGACACGCCAGTAGGGTGTGTTGGGCGCTTATTTGCAAGATCATTCGTCACGAAATAACTATCCTAGGGCCTAAAGCACCATCGATGCGGCGGTGTGTTACGACTATGAAAGAATTTGGGACTTATAGATAGGACTTACGCAAGTGTCACATTTTTTTCGTTGAGGCTGTCCAGAGTCAAGAGTCAAAAGTCCAAAAAACTTGAATTTTTGACCCTTGACCCTTGACTGTTGACTCTTAAACCAGAAGATTGGTGTACCAGTTGCGTAAGTCCTGATAGAAAATGAAATTTATCTGTAACGTACCATACTTAAGATTTACTTTATAAATGGTCTCTGAGGGTAATGGATTTTACTATTTTGCTCAAACGCGATCGCCAGTTTCTATCAACACTCTTTATTTCTAGGAATATATTTTTACTTCCCTAAAAAGTTTAGCAACAAAATAGTTCAAAACTACTCTACATTTCGCTATCAAAATGTTTGGTAGCAATCATTTAAATATTGAAATCCTCAATAAGTTATATATATCTTTCTCCTTTGAATCTATCTTCTGATTTTTTCCTATAAATAGACTTCAAGCGCCCAGACTTTGTGAGCCTGAGCGCTTGAATATTAGGTTGCAGATAAACTTCTGCGAGTTATGTAAATTAAGCAGGCATCATTTGCATCATTCTGCAAGATTCTGCACACTTGCGGCAAGCAGCAGCACATTCCATCATTTTGGGATTGTCGCTCATTTGTTCGCAAGCCATTGCACAGCGATTGCACATTTCTGCACACAGCATACAAGTGCGTCCCATAAATTCGGAACCGCCCATCATCATGTTCATGCACATCATGCACATTTCAGCGCAGTCGCGCATCATGCCCATCATGCTCATCATGTTCATGTCCATTTGCTTACCGCCTTTGAACATAGACATACAATGAGTCATGGCTTCCATGCACATTTTATGACATTCCATGCAAGCATCCATGCAAGTTTGCATTTCGGTTGTCATGGATTCAGCCATCATCATCATCATAGGAAATACCTCCTAACTTTCTGATGCATTGTGAGTAGTCCTTGGTAGGACTACTTATCACATTAGACTCATATTTTTGAGGAGTCAATAGGGTTTTTACGTGGCAATTTATAAGTTTACTATCCCGATGTGATTACCGTTAATTTGATTTAATTGCCCATAATTTACTGATATTTATATGGGTAGTTTGCTGATAATTATTGTCTATAAAGGGATGCAAACCCCCCTAAAAAAGTGGAGTTAGATAAAATGAGGAAAATTGTGCATCTTGGAGCAAGAGTCAGAGTAACTTTATCAACAAAAAATGTCATATTTTTTTAACAATTTAGGCATTAAGGATCAGGGGAATAAAGATAAATACCAAACACCTTAATGTAAACAATTTACTGATTACTGTATTGGCAAGGTAAACCAGAAGCTTGCACCTTTATTTAAAGCGCTATTTACGCCAATGTCGCCACCATGAGCTAGGATGATTTGCTTACATAGATACAATCCCAATCCTAAACTGACAGAGTTACGAGAGATATTACCCCGGTAGTAAAGGTCAAAAAGGCGATCGCTTTGTTGCTGGCTAATGCCGACACCGTTATCGCTGACTGTACAATAAATTTTGTTTCCCTTGATGGTGGCGTTGATTGTCAACATTAACCCAGGGGGGTTGTGTTTCACTGCATTAACAATCAAGTTAGAAAATACGCGCCACAGTTGCGTCGGATCGGCGTTAATTAATGGTAAATCTGCGGTGACTGAATTTCTCAGTGTCGCTTGATTTTCCGCTAGCATCGGTTCTAAATCGGCGATCGCAGCCAGTACAATTGTATGTAATTGTACTGGCTGGCGTTGTATAGCTATCCCTTGTACCTCACTACTATGAGCTTCCAGTAAGGAGTTAATTAAGCTGAGTTGGCGATCGCTACTTTGCACCATCCGTTCTAAAATTGAGCGAGAAATGGTAATTTTGCTGTCTGGATTTGCCAGTAAATTCTTCAGCACCATTAAAGTACCTAGTACTGGGTTGCGTAAGTCGTGAGAAACTGCGTGGAAAAAGACTCGTAAGGCTTCTTCAGCTTGTTTGCGCTTGGTGATGTCTTCAATTAGTCCTTCGTAATAAAGCAGCTTTCCCTGTTCGTCGCGGACTGCGTAAGCTTTTTCGGAAATCCAAACAATACTCCCATCTCGGCGGTAAATTTGGGATTCAAATTCTGAGATGCTACCATTCTGTTCAATCAGGCGGACAAAATCGGCTCGACGGTTGGGGTTAACATATAGTTGATGCTCAATATCAGTGAAGTTAGCTGTTACTTCCTCTGGCGATGAGTAACCGTAAATCTTAGCTAAGGCAGGATTAGCTGTAATGTACTTACCATCAGGACTGCTTTGAAAAATCCCTTCCACAGCGTTTTCAAAGATACTCCGATATTTTGCTTCTGCAACCTTGATCTGTTGATAAGCAGATTCTAGTTCTTGATGAGCATAAAAATCTGAGCGTTGTAGGCGATCATAAAGATAAACACCCAGATCACAGATTGCACATAACCAAAAAACGTACAAGATAAACGTGACATTATAAATTTCTGGATGTTCTGGTATGGGGGTTGGTAGTCCTAAGATTGTATTGACACCAAAATAGTAAATCAGCAAACCCACCTGAGACATCAAATGCAAACGCCAGGAAACAGGAATAAATGTAGCTTGGCTTAAAAACAGCAGTGACCAACCCAGGGTATCAGGTAATGCAAAGCCTTTGATGGTAGCAAATAACTGTGATGCGAGGCTAATTGACCAAGAAGACCCTACAAATAATAGTCCAGGATAACGCTGACCAAACTGAGTTCTGTGCAAGCTAAAGCAAATAATGAGAATTACCAGCATGGCAAGATTGATAAACAATCCTTGGGTTCTGAACGCCTCTGGTAATTGCTCAAATTCTTTTAAGGGAAAATATAGGTCATAAATATTACGCAAAGTAAAGGTAAATAAGCAGATTAGTGCTAGTAATAGCCATAATTGCAACCTTTGCCATAAAAAGCGCTGTCTAGCCGCTAACCATTCTGATTCTTGAATTTTAGTTTTAACAACAGCAACTTTTTCATTAGTTGATGTACAAAAGGCTCTTTTAGCCCACCTTTCCACTGTTTTTAATAAGGTAGCCATTCGCTTATTACCCACTTTGCCCATAAGTCGCAGGTGTTTCCTATTTCCAGACTGCCACAATACCCTTGTATTTTGGCTTGGATTTATCAATAGGATTAATTAAAGGGGTAAGAAACTGGCAACTAAAAAGGGGGCAGGGAGCAGGGAGCAGGGGAGAGAGAGAACATAGACAATTACGAATTACGAATTATTGGGGATGGAGTGGCTAAGGGTAATGTGAACCAAAAAGTTAAACCTTGTTTGCGACTACTAGTAACACCTATTTCTCCACCATGTGCTTGAATTATTTGCCGACTGAGGTACATTTTTAAAGCTAAGCTTGTGGAACAACAGGCTTGGGGTTCACGAACAGATAAATCGAATAGGCGATCGCACTCTAGTTTGCTCATGACGATACCATTATCTTGAATTTCGGTGCGAATCATGCCCGGTTCAATTTTGGTTTTAATGGTAAAGCTTAACCCAGGGGGATTATTTTGCAATCTATGGGTAAATAAATTAGCTACGACTCTTTGCAACTGAGTTGGATCTGTCATCACTAATGGTAAATCGTCAGGCAGTAAGTTATTCAATATCGCTTGATTTTGGTTGAGCATCGGCTGCAAGTCTTTAATAATCGACTCCAGGAGCGTACTAAAATGTACCAATTCCCGGCGCAGGGACATTCCTTGACCTTCGCAACTATGAATTTCTAGTAATGAGTCAATCATTCCTAATTGTCGGTCATTACCTTGAATCATCCGCTCAATGACCGAACGCGGGACGGGAATTTCCAATGGCGTGGCTTCTTGATTCTGTCCGCGATTTTTGAGTAAATTTTTCAGCACCAATAAATTACCCATCACCGCAGTTCGCAAATCGTGAGCAACGGTGTGCAATACTACATCTTTTACCCGTTGCAGTCCTTCTAGTTCCTGCATTTTCTGCTGTAGTTGGGCAGTGCGTTCTTCTACCTGGTGTTCTAAATTAGTATTGAGCGTTGCCAGTTCTTGATAAAGTCGGGCTTGTTGAATAGCGATCGCTAACTGCTCTGACATTTGTTGGAGTAAATCTATTTCTATAGCTTGCCAGTGACGGGGCCCAGAACATTGGTTAGCAATTAACGCCCCCAATAATTCATTGTTGACCATAATTGGTACAGCCAAGGTCGCCCGGGTTTGGAATTGCTCATAGTGTGCCTTTAATTTGGGCGATGCAGCTATTTGATCGATATCTTCTACTAAGCGCACCCGATTAGTAGTGAGGAGAGTTTTTAATTCTTGGAGATAAGTTTTATCTTCAGTTGTCCAACCCAAAATGGCGGGATATTTAGGATCTACTGATTCCGCAACCGTTTTACCTCCTTGTTTGGCATCATTCAGACCGATAAACACGCGGTCAGCTTGTAAAAATTGCCGAACTTCTGTGACTGTAGTTTGCAGAATTTGCTCTAAGTTGAGGGAAGAGCGAATTCTCGCTAAGGTTTCCGTCAACAAGCGATCGCGCTGAGCGGAAAGGCGCAATTGGGCTTCTACCTGTTTACGTTCGGTAATGTCGTGATTGACTGCTAAGATGCAGGGAGTGCCATCTAATTCAATAATTTCTGCCGATAGCAGTGATGTGAGAATCTGTCCTGATTTAGCGCGAAATTCTATTTCTAAGTTCCTTACCATACCCAGGTCTCGCAAGTCTTGTAATAATTTCATGCGATCGCGCTTATTAACCCACATATTTAATTCAAAAGATGTGCGCCCAATCGCTTCTTCTCGGTCGAAACCAGAAAGTCTGACAAAACTGTCGTTAACTTCTATGTAGCGTCCTTCTTCCAGCGTACTGAGACTGATGGGATTGGGGCTGCAACGAAAAGCTTTAGAATACTTTTGCGCCAGACTTTGCAAATTAGCTTCTGCTTGTTTACGCTCCGTAATATCACGGACAATTGCCAACACTTCATCTGTACCGCTTGCTACCAAACGTGCCTCATAATCTCGAATTCCTAAAGGCGTTGGTAGTTGATATTCACAAGTGTGCAAATTATGAGAATCCAAAGTTTTGGCGATCGCTTCTTGGCTAATTGCAACTACATCTGTTGGTAATATATCTGCCAAATTTTTACCAACTATCTCTTCTTTCGGCAAAACTATGTTTGCACCATCGCCTTTTAAGTCCAAATACTCACCCTCACGGCTGAGGCGAAACATCAAATCAGGAATCGCATCTAAAATCGCTTTATAGCGCCTCTCGCTGGTTCGCAATTCTTCCTCTGCTTGCTTGCGGGCTGTAATATCCATTACTAAACCCTCCCACAGCCAATCACCATTAGCTTGTAGTTCTAGCTGGGAAGCGCCTTGAATCCACTTGATTTTGCCACTCGGTGTAATGATGCGACCTTCCCAACGCCAAGGTGACAAAGTAGCTTTAGCAACCTCAATAGATTCTGCGAGGCTGTTCGCATCTTGTGGATGTACTAGTTTGTTAAGTACCTGCAAATCTGCTTGAATAACTTCTGGTTCTAATTCATATAGTTCACGACAACCAGAACTTACATACATCACCTGTTCAGAACCATCCTGACGTTGCAGGACTTGGAAAATCATTCCCGGTAAATTAGCAGCAATTTTCTCCAACAAAGTTAGAGTCCTATGTGGAAAATCTGGTTTATGCAGTAATTTTACAGTTTCATCCACTTTTTGTGCCTTTGTACAGCCAGGAACTAATGTAATTGAGGCAATTGTTGCCATCTTGACAATTTTGATGTGAGTAACATCATTGCTGTCAGCAGCAAAACTACCCCTTATTTCAGGGTAATTCTGCTTGATGCGATCGCATTCCCCCAATCGGGTGAACAGTTGTTATTAGGGCTGACTGGAAATCAAAACTTCAATATTACAAAGCGGCTTGTGTAGGCGCACCATAGCTCATAATAATTTTATTTCATCTATAGCCCAAGCAAGCACGTCTAAAAACTGGTTTAGAACTAGCTCATCTTTGAGAACCGATAAGTGAATATTCCATTCGCTCAAATCAAGAGTCTTTGATTGACCAATTACATCCTGAAGTCTTTGCCTAAGTTCTGTTTTCTTTTCAAATTTTAAAGGTAATTTATTCGGTAAAATCTGTACGTTAGTATCCTCCCAAACCTTGAAAAAATTGTAAATATTTTCCTGATGCTGGAATTGAGGTATAAAGCAAACACAAATCTGACCTTTACCCCATTCAATTTGCATTGATTGTTCAATTGACCAATCGAAAATTCTCCCAGCAACCTTAGCTACATCAATACCGTATTTTTCCTCAATTATTTTCATGAACGATAATTTATTCCATTGTTTCTTTTCTGTTGAATTTATCAGAGTTTTTTTTACTGTTACTTGCCCAATCACTCTAGGAACTAAAGTCTTCAAATTCTGCCCAACATATTGCTTAATCTCAACCGCTAATACCTGTGCTGGATTCATTTGTTGATTTAAAAACTCTACTATCCGCTGAAGTTCAACAGGAATTTTATCAGCTACAAAGATGAGGCGAATTTTACCTGCTTGCAAGTTGGTTGTAACTTGTTGCCAAAACTTTTCTATATTAGCGTTATCTTCCCCAATCAGTTCTATCAATAACTGTTCAGAGTCGCGTTTAGCTTCAAATTGAGTGCGAATTTTATCTATTGACCAATAATTTACTGCATTAGCTGCATAGTCAAGCATCTGACCTACAACTTCTCTCCGGATGCGGCTATCATTAGCGCGCTTAACTTCTACCAAAGTTGGTATAGCATCCTGATCGAGAAACAAATGATCGAGTGCCCAACGTCCGCCGCTATCTTCTGAATCTGGTATTAATATCTCCCGTGAAACTAACAGCCAACGTCTAGGTGCAGCACTATCTATCTGTTCTCCTGCCAATAAACTAGGATAATCAGCTAGTAACTTTTGTAGTAAATCTTCTGATTGATATGACGTTTCTGCCATTTCCACTAGTTGACCTTGCTCCTGAATTAGGTAAATACCACCCATAAAAAATCCACCTTATAGACCTAATTTAAAATTCCCAATTTTATTAAAATTTGAACAATAACTCAGCTAAGTAATAACTTCAATTGCTATAAACCATGACTTTAAAAGAAACGATTTCTCCAACACCAGAAATAGAATCACTAACTCAAGAAACTTTTGCCCATGCTTTGATGGTGCTTGCTAGTTTTGATAGTGATTTTGCTGGTATTCTCGAAAAATTTGGGCCGCCACCAATGTGGGAAAGAGAAAGGGGTTTTCCTACCTTGCTGCGGATTATTCTAGAACAGCAAGTTTCCTTAGCCGCAGCCAAGGCTGTTTATACGCGTCTATGTGGAATTGTCCAAACACTCACACCAGAGAATTTTTTAACGTTAGATGATATGCAATTAAGAGGAGTTGGATTTAGCCGACAAAAAATGCTCTATTGTCGAGAATTAGCGAATGCAATGAGCAACGGTCAGCTAAATTTAATGCAACTAGAGACAATGGATGAAACAACTATTAGGACGCAATTAAAACGCATCAAAGGTATTGGAGACTGGACAGTTGATATTTACTTGCTGATGGCGCTACAACGTCCTGATGTGTTTCCCAAAGGCGATTTAGGAGTGGCGATCGCTTTACAAAAGCTCAAAGGATTAACCACACGTCCCACACCCGCAGAAATAGAAGCGATCGCCCAAAATTGGCGGCCTTGGCGTGCAGTCGCTACCAGAATCCTCTGGCACTACTATCTCAGTGTTATTACAGAAAATAAAAAAATCAAATAAAGTAAAATATAATTCCCAGTATTCTTGTGTTAGGCTAATGTTTACTTCTGTTTTCACCTCATAGCTTGCTATTGCAAAAATTATCTACCAAAATAGTGTTTTATTTCAATTCTGGTTAAACACACCAGAGAGTATAATCTATCGCTAAGTCAAATTTTTGCAAACACATACCGTATGTATAAATATACTTGCATCATAAATTAATATCGGTTTCATGTTTTTAAATTAATTTGTGGAGCAATGCAACATCCAAAATTGAATCGTTAATTTATGCAAAAAATTGCTTACTCGCTGTTCATGGGAATTATGATCTTTGGGCTGTACAGTTGTACTTCGATTAATTCAACTACCCCAAAAAATTCTCGTCAAATCGCTGGTCAGACTGATTCCCAAGCCCAAAAAATTATCAAAATGGGTAGTTCTAGTTCAACGTTAACGGTCTCAACACTGTTAGCAAAAGCTTATGAAGCTCAAAATAAAGCAATTAAAATTGAGTTTGTTTCTAATAGCCAATCTGAAGGTGCGATCGCAGCTTTGAAAAACAATCTTATCGAGATTGCTAGTACTAGTAAACAACTCAAGCCTGAAGAAGATAACGGTCAAATTCAGTATCGCGAATTGGCAAAAGACTTGTTAGTTGTTGCTACTCACAATAGCGTTAAAGGTGTAAGCAATCTTTCAACTCAGCAGTTAAAAGCAATTTACAAAGGTGAAATCACTAATTGGCAAGAACTGGGCGGGCCTGATGCAAAAATTGTAGTGTTAGATCGGCCAGAAGATGAGTCAGCCAAAAAATTATTGCGAAAATATTATTTAGGTGATGATAAGACTACAACTAAAGCTGTAATTTTGAACAAAGAGGGTGAATTAATCGAAACCTTACAAAATATTCCTAATTCCATCGGTGCTTTTTCTTTAGCTTATTCACTCATCAATCAACTACCAGTCAATCGTCTCAGCCTCAACAAAGTTGCACCTACACAAGAAAACTTAATTAATGGTAAATACAAAATGCTACGTCAAATAGGCATTATATCGAGTAAAAAGCCTTCAGCACAGACCCAGGGTTTTATAGATTTTATCTATAGCGAGACAGGAAAAAAACTGCTACAAAAAAATGGCTTTGTCCCTGCTCAATAAATAGAACTTGTTATGCACAGATTTTTTAGGCGGTTGAGTCTAAGCCAAAAGATAGTTCTACCGCTACTAATAGTTTGTTTTAGCGTATTCACGTTTGGCTTACTAGCACTAGGACATTGGTTCACAGATAGTTTGGAACAGAATTTTCGCCAAGAAGTTGAAAGTTTTGCGGAACGTGTTTCTCAAGATTTTCAGTATGAGCAGCAAACGCTAGAAACTAAAATTGAGTTAATTGCCACACAAAATCAGCTTATCCAAGCTGTAGAAAAGCGCGATCAAGCCTTACTTTTACAGATATTATTACCACTTAAGTCCGTATTGAAATTAGATTGGATCAAAATAGTTGATTCCCAAGGCAACTTATTACTAGATACGCGTAATAATTCCTTATATCAAGTTAAAATATTGGATGAAGCAATTAGTAATAGCGCTAGCCGTGGTGCACATTTAATTGATTTGTTAAATGTAGAAGGTGACAAACAAGTTCTGCAAGTGGTAACCCATGTAATTAAATCATCGGCTGGAATTTCCGGAGGAATGATCATTGGTTATTCAGTAGATGATACGCTTCTGAAAAAAATTGCTGCTGGTTCTTCTAAGCATTTGATTGTTCTTAGAGAAAAACAGATAGTCGCTACAACATTATCAACAGTACCCAGTAGCAAGCGACAATTTCCTAGCCCTGATTCACCCGCTAGACGAATTACAATTGACAACCAGAATTATTTAGCTAAAAGCATCTTATTTCGAGGTGCAAGCCATTCTCTAGTAACTACAGTGTTATATCCCATTTTGCCTTTAGACCTAGCTCGATGGAAGCTCTGGCAGCATTTGGGAGTGTTATTTTTGCTGGGAAGTTTGATTGTGGCAATTATGGGAAGTTTAATTGCGCGAGCCATTACTCGTCCTTTAAAAGCTTTAACTCAGATTGCACAACAAGTTACCCATAGCTCTGATTTTAATCTCCAAGCCTCAGTGACAACCGAAGACGAGGTTGGTATTTTAGCTCTTACTTTGAATCAGCTAATTAAACAGGTGCAACGACTACTAGTAGAGCAATACGAAGCTAACAGCAAACTAGAAGCTTACAGCCAAAACTTAGAACAAAAAGTAATAGAGCGCACGCAAGAACTACAGCAAAAAAATCTTAATCTTAAGCAAACTTTAAACGAACTCAAACTTACGCAGTCACAACTCATCCAGCACGAAAAGATGTCTTCTTTGGGGCGCTTAGTTGCTGGTATTGCTCACGAAATTAATAACCCAGTTAACTTTATTTACGGTAATCTTAAATACACTGACGACTATACTAAACAATTGCTTTTATTACTTCAGCTTTATCAAAAATATTACCCCAATCCAGAAGCAGAAATTCAAAATGCTGAACAAGAAGCTGAGATTGAATATTTAATAGAAGATTTGCCTAAGATACTGACTTCAATGAAGATTGGATCTGAGCGCATCCGTGAGATTGTGTTGAGTTTGCGAATCTTCTCTCGGTTAGATGAAGCTGAGTTTAAAACGGCAGACTTGCACCAAGGTATCAATAGTACTTTGTTAATTTTACAACATAGATTAAAAGCACAAAATAATCGCCCTCCAATTGAATTAATCAAAGATTATGGTGAAATCCCAGCAATACCTTGCTTTGCAGGACAATTGAACCAGGTATTTATGAATATCCTGGCAAATGCCATTGATGCTTTAGAAGAAGCTTTTGAAAAAGGGCTTTGTGCTGAACCAGTAATTCACATTACTTCTGCTCAGGTAAATAAAAACATTATTATTAAAATTGCTGATAACGGTACAGGAATTACCGAAGATGTTCGACTGCATTTATTTGAACCATTTTTTACTACTAAACCAGTTGGTAAAGGTACTGGGATGGGATTATCAATTAGTTATCAAATTGTGACTAAAAAACATGGTGGATTGTTAGAGTGTTTCTCATTGCCAGAACGAGGGACGGAGTTTGTAATTACCATTCCCATACGCTAAGAAACTTCCAAATAAAAAATAGACAATCACTTTTGTGAACAGAGGAGGAAAAATTACATGATGATATTAATTTTGGGTATGGCAGGCAATATACCTGCCGATAAAAACTATAATTTCCCAGTAAAAACTCGCTCTGCTGGGCCAGTCATATAAACCCGTTGGTCAATTTCTGACCATTCAATTTGTAAAGGGCCACCAGGTAGTTCTACAGTGGCGATGCGATCGCATTTTCCGGTCAACACACCAGCCACTAAGGAAGCACAAGCGCCAGTACCGCAAGCTAAAGTAATACCAGCGCCTCGTTCCCAAACTCGCATTTTCAAGTAATCACGGCTAACTACTTGAATAAATTCAGTATTTGTGCGTTGGGGAAAAACTGGGTGATGTTCAAACTGCGGCCCAATGCTTTCTAAAGGAATTGCAGCGACATCTTCCACAAAGGTAATACAGTGAGGATTGCCCATACTCACACAGGTAACTTCCCAAGTTTTACCTGCCACTTCTAGGGGTTGATTAATTACCTTGGTATCCGCAGCGCTTAAAGTAGTGGGAATTTCTCCAGCCAGTAATTTGGGTAAACCCATATCCACCTTCACTTGACCATCCGCCATCAGTTGGGGTGTAATTACACCAGCCAATGTTTGAATGCGATATAAGTCTTTAGCCCTCGATTCGCCCTCTAAGTCAGCTAAAAATACACCTAAACAGCGAATTCCATTACCGCACATTTCCGGTTCTGAACCATCGGAATTAAAAATCCGCATGGTGTAGTCAGTACCGTTTTCTCCTGGTAAAGCAAAAATTACACCATCTGCACCGATACCAAAGTGGCGATCGCACAACTTGATTGCTTGCTCTGGAGTGATTACTGGCTCTGATGAAGAGCGATTATCAATGAGAATAAAGTCATTCCCCAAACCGTGATACTTAGTAAATTCGATTGCCATTTACCCAAGGATGAATTATCAAAGATTAGTTACTGTCGATTATGGATGAGAAATTGGGAGTTGGGCATGGGGCATTGGGCATGAGAATTTCTCTCCCTCATCTCCCACCCTGCGGGAAGACGCGTAGCGTCTACATCCCCCTCATCTCCCACCCTGCGGGAAGACGCGTAGCGTCTACATCCCCCTCATCTCCCTTCCAATCCCCATTTAAACATTCTTCCCTATGCATCCATCACCACCAAAAACCCTTACGGAATTCGACACTTCACTGCCCAGTATTCGGCAAGTACAAAACCTGATTAAAAATGCAGCAGCAGTAGATTTCAAACTGGTGACGGGCGATTTACTTACAGGTAGGATAATTTGGCAAGATCCAAACTGCGTCTGTATTGTTGATGAACACAGCCAACAAACTACTCTTTGGAAGCACGCGATCGCCTACATTAAGCCTAAAATTTAGGCTAGTCTGCTGGCTAACATTCCTCAAACTTCTCTTTGCAGGCTATTTTCCCTTAGCCACGACATTTAATATCTTGGCTGATCTACAGGCAGAACTTCTTTTAGAGCTTCTGCCTCATCAGCTTTGACTATCGGTAAAGAGAGGGGTAATGCCTCAGATGTAGCAAACAAAGGTTGTAGTTGATTGAGACTCTCTAAGCTGCCGCATAACAATACTTGATCGCCGTCTCGCAAGTCCATATGGCTATCAGGAGAGCGAATAAATTTCCCATCACGCCGGATTGCCTCTACTTTTACACCGTATTTGTTACTAATATCTAAATCTGCTAAATTTTTACCTAAAATTGGCGTATCAGCATTAATTGCTGTCCACTGGCAAGCGCTATCTTCTCCTGGGACGGCTGTTCTACCAACGGCAAATTCTGCCAAAGCTGCTAGTTCTTCATCTGCCCCCACTACCAGCAAGCGATCGCCTTCTTCCAATCGGGTTTGGTTATTGGGATAGTCAATTTCTTCGCCGTTAACGCGGCGAATTGCCATTAAACTCACCCCAATTAAGTAACGCATATCTGCTTCTTCTAAGCTCATACCAATTAGGGGCGAACCAGATGGTAGGGGATACCAGCGGCGATTGAAATCTTGTGTTGCTTGCTCTAAATCACGGGAAACTTCAGATGCAGTACGTTCTGGCCGCAAGTCCAAATAATGATCTTTGCGAATTTGCTGCATTTCCCGTTGGACAACATCTCCTGCCAAACCTAAACCTTTTAATAAATAGGTTGCCATTTCTAAACTGGCTTCAAACTCTGGTTGTACAACTTCCCTAGCGCCTAATTGATAAAGTACTTCAATATTTTTATCTTGAGTAGCGCGAACAACTAAATCTAATTCTGGACACAATTCTAAAGCACGTTTGAGGCAAAGACGCGTACTCATGGGGTCAGGAAGTGCGATCGCCATTCCTTTGGCATGATTTACCCCAGCAGTTTCTAAAACGTGTAAACTCACACAATTGCCATAAACATAAGGCACTCCTGCTTCCCGCAATTTCTGAATTCTGCTTTCAGATTGGTCGATAACGACTACAGGTAGCTGGTGTTGCTGTAATAATTTGACTAAATTTTTGCCGACTCGCCCATAACCACAAACTACTACGTGCCCTTTTAATGGCAAATCTTCGGAGATATCCCGCGGTTGGACTTCTTCTAAATAAGGTTTCAGCCACGGCATAGATTCTGCCACAGTAAATAAAAATGGCACCAAACGTAGCACAAACGGGGTAATAACCAGTGTTACTGCTGTAGTTCCTAAAATCAGTAAATACACTGTACGCGAAACCAAGCCCAAAGCCTGCCCTTCACTGGCAAGTACAAAGGAAAATTCCCCAATTTGAGCTAGCCCCAGCCCAGCAATTAAAGCTGTTTTTAAGGGATAGCGGAACAGTTTTACCAAAGGAGTAATGATTAAAAACTTACCTACGAAAACTATTGCTACTAAACCCAAAATCAATTCCAGGTTTTTCCACAAAAACACTGGGTCAATCAACATCCCAATAGATGCAAAAAACAAACTGGCAAAGATGTCTCTGAGGGGCTCCACATAGGTCAAAGTTTGGTCAGCGTATTCCACTTCGGAAATCATTAAACCCGCGACAAACGCCCCCATCTCAATGGATAGCCCTAAATACTCTGTCAGCAGGGCAATACCCAAGCAAAGTGCCACTACACCTAATAAAAATAGCTCTTTGCTTTCAGTGCGGGCAAGAAGTCGTAATAGTGGAGGAATCAGCCAAATCCCAGCGACCACTGCACCAGCTGCAAATAAGCCAATGCGTACCAGCGCTGTCACCACCGCGACACCAATCGCTTCACCAGGTTCATGCAGTGCTGGTAGGACTGCTAGCATTAGCCCTAATGCCAAGTCCTGCACTACCAAAATACCCAGCATCACCTGTCCGTGGGGCGTTTCTGTTTCGTTGCTTTCCATCAAGCATTTGAGGACAACTGCAGTTGAAGATAAAGATAGAATTGACCCCAAAAATACGCCCTTAGCAGGTAAGGCTCCCCAAGCACCTGTAACACCGCATATTACAACCGTGATTAAAATTGTCAACGCAATTTGTAGCCCTCCACCACCCAGAGCGATCGCTTTTACCTTCTTCAGTTCTGTAAAGGAAAACTCTACACCCAAAGCAAATAACAAGAAAGCGACCCCAAACTGAGCTAGAGTCTCTACTTGAATTACTTCTTTAATCAATCCCAGCCCCGCCGGCCCCACCACCATCCCGCCGATGAGATACCCTAACAACACAGGTTGTCGTAATAGCGCTGCAAACAGTCCGCCACAGGCTGCGACAGCAAGAACTGAGACTAAATCAACAATTAACCTAAAATCTTCTTGCACCAGTTTTAAAAAGAACTATTAAGACCTATTAACCTCAGCATACAAATTTTTATATATCTATGCTCAAGTTATTGGTGCAAGGAAGACAAAATTTGCAGATTTATTGCTAAATATTCATAGAGGTAGAGAATAGGGAAAAGGAAGCAGAGGAAGCTGCGCCTCGACTCCGTTCGTTGATCTAGGGTAGAAGGGGAGAGTATGGAGAGAAATAAGTATTGTCCAATCCCCAATGCCCCATGCCCAAAAAAACATAAGCGTGCTGTTGCGGCACGCTTATTAATGTATATTTAACAAATTTCAAACTTCTTTTGATCAACCACCTGCAACAGCAGGGACAATACTGACTTCATCACCATCTTTAAGAGGTGTAGCTGTCCCATCCAAAAAGCGAATATCTTCGCTATTGACATATAAATTCAAAAAGCGCCGTGGCGTTCCGGCTTCATCGCACAAGCGCGCTTTAATACCGGGACAGATTTGTTCTAAAGAATCAAATAATTCTGCGATCGTACTGCCGCTGCATTCTAATGTAGCCTGGTTATTGGTAAATTTCTGAAGAGCCGTGGGAACTAAAACTGTTACAGACATAATTGAAATAAGAAGTGTGAAATATGAAGTATAAAGTATGAAGTCTGAAGTATTTAATTTGGTTTTTCAGGCTTCATCCTTCTCCTGCGGAGGCGCTAAGTAAACAGCTTTCATCCTTTAGACGAGTACTTGCTGCCATTCCAAACGATCAAGAGTGCGAGAACGCTCTAGTGCGCGTTCAAAACTGTCGAGTTTAGCATCAATTGTCAAAGGTTCGCCAATATAGCCGTGAAGTGCTTCTTGAGTTTTCAAACCATTGCCAGTGATGTATACCACAGTAGTTTCATCTGGATCAATTTTGCCAGCTTCTACTAATTTTTTCAGCACTGCAACGGTTGTACCGCCAGCTGTTTCAGTGAAAATGCCTTCTGTTTCAGCTAACAGCTTGATGCCTTCAATGATTTCTGCATCATTAACTGATTCAATATTACCGTTTGTTTTGTTAGCTATCTCCACAGCATAAACACCATCTGCTGGATTACCGATCGCAATAGATTTAGCAATGGTATTCGGTTTGACTGGTTTAATAAAATCACGTCCTTCTTTATAAGCTTGCGCGATGGGAGAACAACCCTCAGCTTGCGCGCCGCTAAAACGGACTTTCTTGTCTTCTACTAAACCAACTTCTACAAATTCTTTGAATCCCTTATAAATTTTTGTAAATAGTGAACCAGACGCTAAAGGCGCGACGATATGGTCAGGTAATTCCCAACCCAATTGTTCAGCCACTTCAAAGCCTAGGGTCTTAGAACCTTCTGAGTAGTAGGGGCGAAGATTAATATTGACAAAACCCCATCCATGTGTATTAGCTACTTCCGAACACAGACGATTAACCTGATCGTAATTACCCTTCACAGCCATCAATGTTGGGCTGTAGATTAAGCTACCCATGACTTTACCTGCTTCCAAGTCTGCAGGGATAAACACACAGCAATCTAAACCTGCATGAGCTGCGATCGCAGCTGTAGAATTAGCCAAATTCCCAGTACTAGCACAAGAGACGGTAGTAAAACCTAACTCTCTGGCTCTACTTAAAGCAACTGAAACCACCCGATCCTTGAAGCTGAGGGTGGGCATATTGACAGCATCGTTTTTAATATAAAGCTTATTTAAACCCAG
This sequence comes from Calothrix membranacea FACHB-236, assembly GCF_014696315.1. Taxonomy (GTDB): domain Bacteria; phylum Cyanobacteriota; class Cyanobacteriia; order Cyanobacteriales; family Nostocaceae; genus Aulosira; species Aulosira membranacea. Next base: position 1,368 of record NZ_JACJPX010000054.1, on the reverse strand, counting down.
ACGACGAGCCAGACGATGAGAACGAACCAGGGGAGTCATACCTGTTCCCACATCTATAACATCGTCAGTGGCTACAGGTAAAAAGGCACGATAACGCCAAATAGAATTCGGGCCAGCTTGAATTTTTTCACGAGTGACAGAACGACGCAGAGCATTGTAGTCATACTTAACTTCTAACGGCCCAAAGCATAATTCACAAACATGGTTAGCTTTCAGTTCATATTCCTCACCACATTCCTTACACTTCAAGGCTTGGAAATATATAGCAGCTGCTTCGTTAAGTGCGGATTTTGTCTGAGTCATAAACCTAGCTTTCCCTGTTTGTCTGTCAACTGTCGCCTGATAGTAACACGAGTAGAAATACCAGTCAAACATACCCGACAAAAAAAGTCGGGTATGTTTCGTTTGTCAAAATATTTGCATGATTATAGGAAAGCCTTGGAAATAAATCAGAACCTGGCAGCAGCTTGTTGAAGACATCGCTGTCAAGTTTTCCACACTGGAAGAGCGATCGTTATTCATATATGTACACCAAAAACCGAGATTTCGATTTTTGTCACAACCTCAGAAATTGAAATCTCAATACCGTCAAGTCAGAATGAAACGGATTTAGCCAACATCCACTATCAAGCTGAGATAGTTGACTGGAATGATAAACTGGTTTTAAGCGAAGCAAAGAAGCAACTTATTAATCGTTTGATTGCTGCCTTACGATAAGGGCCAGAGCAATAATTCCACCACGCAGCAACGCCAAAATTCAACAACCACATCCTCATTCCCAGCCGCATCCCAGAGATGAAAATCTTCGACGGGTGAATCAAGTCGGACGTAAGCAATGGAAACAAGAGTCTAGTTATCATCGCCATTCTTTATCTGAGACTGCCATCTTTCGACTCAAAACCATCTTTGGTGGCAAGTTGAGACGACGCTTCTTTGACAATCAGGCTGTCAAGTTATTTCTACAATGTGCTGCCCTTAACCGCATGATTGGGTTAGGCAAGCCGGACAGTTACAAAGTTGAAGCCTAATTACTGATCCAACCCAGGCAAAGTATATCTTTTTTTCCTTTTATGCAACAAAGCCAAAGCTAAGTGTAGCGTTCAGCTTGGCACAGCTACAGAAAGTGAATGATGCCCAACCACTGTCTAGAGCTAGGGTCATATATTGAGCCAGAAGTAGGGTAGATATAACAAAATCCTTCCTAACTTAAATTGCATTAGGAAGGATTTTTGTTTATTAAAAGACCTGGCATCGAGCTATTGTGGCGTAGGGCAACCCCTAGACTATCGTGGCCGCAGCAGCGTTTCACCTCTGAGTTCGGGATGGGGTCAGTGTGGTTCCACCGCGCAATAGACACCAGGAAAACCT
>NZ_JACJPX010000053.1 GCF_014696315.1 Calothrix membranacea FACHB-236 | reverse complement strand
TACTCACCCGTCCGCCACTATCTCCGAAGAGACCGTTCGACTTGCATGTGTTAAGCATACCGCCAGCGTTCATCCTGAGCCAGGATCAAACTCTCCATTTTGTAGATAAAGTTCGTTTAGCTCTTAATCGACTGATTTATACCTCAGTCTGGTAATTCTCTTTACTGACGCAGGGTATATGTTATACTGGCTTTCAAACTATATTATTTTCAAGGTTCGGTGTCCTTAGCAGCGCCGCTTTTCGCGCTCCGCTCTCAGGCACTTATCTAATATATCGAGCCTGTCTTGAGTTGTCAACTTTTTTCGGGAAATTTTTTTCGAGTTTGTTTTTGCGTCGCAGAACTCCTCACAGTGCTGGGTTTAGGTAACAATGGTTGATGCACTGTGCTGAAGAAGGAAAAGTAGAGCGTGAATTTTCAGACGGTAATAGCTTCATTGCATGAATTCTGGGGGAATCGTGGTTGCTTGATTGCCCAGCCTTACGACATTGAGAAGGGAGCAGGTACGAAAAATCCCCATACTTTTTTACGGGCGCTGGGGCCTGAGCCTTGGGCTGTTGCATATGTGGAACCCTGTCGCCGTCCTACAGATGGGCGTTATGGTGAAAACCCGAATCGATTTCAATACTATTATCAGTACCAAGTTCTGATTAAACCTTCACCAGATAATATCCAAGAGATTTATCTTGATTCTTTAAGAGCGTTAGGGATTCATCCTGAAGACCATGACATTCGGTTTGTTGAGGATAACTGGGAAGATGCAACTGTAGGCGCTTGGGGGACTGGTTGGGAAGTTTGGTTAGATGGAATGGAGATTACCCAATTTACCTACTTCCAACAATGTGGGGGAATTGATTGCCGTCCGGTGTCTATTGAGATTACATACGGGTTAGAACGATTGGCGATGTACCTCCAGCAGGTGGAAGCCATCACTAAAATCCAGTGGACGGACAATATTACTTATGGTGATGTTTTCCTGCAAGCAGAAATTGAACAGTGTACTTATAACTTTGAAGCGTCGAATCCAGAGATGTTGCTGACACTGTTTAATCTGTATGAGCAGGAAGCTACTCAATTGACTGAGCGGGGATTGGTTTTACCTGGCTTAGACTATGTGATTAAGTGTTCGCATACTTTTAATTTACTGGATGCGCGGGGTGTAATTTCCGTGACAGAACGGACGCGATATATTGCCAGAATTCGGCATTTAGCGAGGAAAGTAGCTACTTTATATGTTGAGCAAAGGGAAAAGTTAGGTTTTCCCTTACTCAAAAATGCCGTAAGTTAAACAGTAGAGATTAACACTGAGGATAATTACAACTTGGCTAAATCCTTAGAACTCCCTCAAAAAGCTGCGGTGTATACACAAGTCTTGAAATTCCACTTGAAGCTTGGTTCCATTGTCTAGCTCTAGGTAATTAAATTACTTCCGAAAGCCAGTCATTGCGTAAAGCCTGCGGTATAGCTGCGCTTAGCGTGTAGCGTTTCGCAGAGAAGAGGAACGACGTAGGTGGAGCCTTTCCACAGGGTAGCAATCGCATAATCCCGCGGTTTGTGTGATTACTTCGCTGCGTTCGTAATGAAAATTTAAAGGATTTATAAGCTTGAAAGCCTTGCAAATAGCACTTGTATGTATACCGTAGCCCAAAAAGGGAGGTTTAATATTATGCCAGCAAGCAAATAGTGATGGTGTGTGAGAAATGTTGAATTGGAGCAAGTTACTAGAACCGATCGCAGCTTGGTTTCGTTCTTTAGGACTTCCCTATCCAATTGTGCATTGGGGACATCCTGTGATGATGGCAATTGTTGTATTTGTCATGGGTAGTTTTGTCGCAATAGCAGGTTGGAGGGGAAGAATTAGTGCAGATAAAGACGTAGCAATTAAAAGCCGCAACGATCATCGTAAACTAGCACCCTGGTTATTTTTCTTTCTAGCAGCAGGTTATACAGGTGGGGTATTGTCTTTGGTGATGCAGCATCAACCCATTCTCGAAAGTCCCCATTTTTACACTGGTTCTATTGTGTTGATGCTGTTGCTTGTTAATGCCGTGATTTCTCTAAATGGATTTGCTGGTAATAATACGGGATTACGCAGCCTTCATGCATATTTAGGTACTACAGCAATTTTGATTTTGTTTATCCATGCTGTACTAGGGTTTAATTTAGGCACATCTTTTTGATAAAGTTATTGCAAAAAGTTCTACAAATAAAGCCTGTGCCCCATAAGACTGGTAGTCACTGGCTCTACAAACACAGCCCGCATTTGCGGGTTTCATTTTATAGTCAGCAAGTACTTGTATTAGAAGTCTTATGATTCAGGCTAGTGGTGTAATTATCTGTCTTGGCTATATTCTGGGACTACTATTTACAGCGGTTCCTTGGGGCGGCGTATGGATTTTGTTGCTAGGAATATTGATAGCAGTGCTGTTGCGGCTACGTTTTCTTAAATCACGCCAATTTGCTCAAAAACCAGAGAATGCTGCAACTAAAGCTAAGGCAATATCTAATTTTTGGCAAAATACTCCCCAACCGAGAATTTGGTTAGCAGCTGGTTTGGTAGGTTTGCTGGCTACCCTGTATTTTCAATGGCGAGTACCAGAACCAGGGCCAAAAGATATTAGTAAATTTGTCCCACCAGGAAATAGTAGTAATCAAGAACAAGTAGTAATTGTTCGCGGTGAGATAGCAAGTACACCAAGGTTAACTCGCACTCAGCGAGGACAATTTTGGTTGGAAGCAACTCAGTTAGATGAAGTGAAAAAAGATGATGGCCCCGCAGGTGTAAGTAAAGGGGTAACGGGGAAATTATATGTGACAGTGCCGATACTTCAAGCCACAGGCTTATACCCAGGTCAACAAATTGCGGTAACTGGAGTTTTGTACAAACCAAAAGCAGCATCTAACCCTGGGGCTTTTGATTTTCAAAAGTTTCTCAAACAGGAAGCTACGTTTGCGGGTTTGACAGGTAGGCAAATCAATATTTTAGATGAAGAACCGCGTAAATGGGGATGGTGGCAAGTTCGGGAGCGAATTGTGCGATCGCAAGTTCGTTGGTTAGGTATTCCAGAAGGGCCGCTTGTCAGTGCAATGGTATTAGGCAGTAAAACTGTTGATTTACCTTATGATATTCGCGATTTATTTGTCCAGGCTGGCTTGGCTCATGCTTTAGCAGCTTCGGGGTTTCAGACTTCGTTAATTTTGGGAGTCATCTTACAGTTAACGAGGCGCGCAAAAAAGGGAACTCAATTTATCCTTGGCTGTTTGGGATTGATTATTTTCCTGAGTTTAACTGGTTTTCAGCCTGCGGTTTTAAGAGCCGTAATTATGGGTTTTGCGGCATTAGTAGGATTGGCTTTAAAAAGAAAGGTAAAACAATTAGGCTCACTTTTACTAGCAGCAACACTATTATTACTATTTAATCCGTTATGGATTTGGGACTTGGGTTTTCAACTCAGCTTTTTAGCGACGCTAGGATTAGTGGTCACAGTACCACCGATAATTCAGCGCTTGGGTTGGTTACCACCTGCGATCGCATCTTTAATTGCTGTGCCGTTAGCTGCCACAATTTGGACATTACCTTTGCAGTTGTTTTTCTTTGGGGTAGTACCGTCTTACAGCTTAATCCTCAATATTATTACCACCCCATTAATTTCTGTTATTAGTATCGGTGGAATTATTAGTGCCTTAGGAGCATTAATTTGGCCGGACGCTGGCAGTTTTTTAGCAGGAATTTTGCATCCCCCGACTGATTGGCTGATTAAATTAGTAGAATTTTTTAGCAAGTTACCAGGGAATTCCTTTGCGGTTGGCAGCATTTCTCCCTGGCAGATGTTAACTCTTTATACATTAATTTTATTAGTTGTCTTGATCCGCTGGTGGCGACAACGTTGGTGGTTTGCGAGTTTTATTGCTATTGGTTTAGTACTCATTCCTGTTTGGCATTCTACTAACAGTTTGTTCAGAATTACTGTATTAGCAGCAGGTGCAGAACCAGTTTTAGTGATTCAAGACAGGGGAACAGTCACCTTAATTAATAGTGGAGATGAAAGTACAGGCAGGTTTACAATTCTGCCATTTTTACAACAGCAAGGTGTAAATCAAATCGATTGGGCGATCGCAACTGATTTTCAAGATCATGAGAGTAGTGGTTGGCTGGAAGTGATGCAACGCTTACCAATCAAAAATTTTTACACCTATCCTCCCAAGCCAGAAAACATTGTGGAAGCGCAGGTAATTCAACAGAAAGTCCAACAGCGTCAAGGTGTGTATCAGCCTTTAGCATTGGGACAAGCAATGACTACTGGCTCAGTAGTAGCACAATTAATTAATGACCAGTTGCCCATGTTGCAATTGCAAATTCAAGGTCAGAACTGGTTATTAGTAGGTAACCTCAAGTCTAAAGAAATTGCACAGTTAGTTAAATCTGGGAGTTTACCTCGTCCCCAAGTGCTATGGTGTGTGCCTGAGTCTTTGAAGGATTTAGTTTTAGCACTACAACCAGAAATTGCGATCGCATCTTCTCCTAACTTGGAACCAAAGGTTTTGTCTGAACTTAGCCAAAGTCAAACGAAACTTTTCTTTACCGGAAAAGATGGTGCGATTCAATGGACACCAGGGAGTGATTTTGAAGCATTTATCCAGGCTACAGAAAATAAGTCTTCTGTGTTGTAATTGCTATACCTTGGAGATTTAGCGCTAAGGTTGTCAAGAGTCAAGAGTCAAGAGTCAAGAATCAAAAACTGTTTGCACTCTTGACCCTGGACTCCTATTTCTGCTTAAGATGCCCGTAGGCGATTTTGTCTGCGTTCTGGGCTACCTGTGGGAATTGCGGCGATTAAGTTTTGGGTATATTCTTCTTTGGGTTCGAGGTAGATACTTTGGGCTGTACCTTGTTCGACAATTTGACCGCGATTCATGACCAAAATGCGATCGCTCATAAATTTGACTACGCTTAAATCGTGGGAAATGAAGATGTAAGTTAGTTGAAAATCTTCTTGTAATTCTTTGAGCAGATTCAATACTTGGGCTTGTACAGAGACATCCAGTGCAGAAACCGATTCATCACAAATAATAAACTTGGGATTTAACGCTAAAGAACGGGCAATACAAATTCTCTGACGTTGACCTCCAGAAAACTGGTGAGGATAACGGTTGATTGCATCTGCACCTAATCCTACCCGTTCTAAAAGTTCAACTACACGTTCTTGGCGTTGTCGCTTTGTCTTCGCTACATAATGAATTACCAATGGTTCTGCGATCGCTTCCCCAACTTTCATTCTCGGATCAAGGGAACTAAATGGATTTTGAAAGACTATTTGCATTTCCCGGCGGAGTTTTTGCAACGGTTCGCCTTTGAGGGTGGTAATATCTTGCCCTTCAAATATGATTTGACCACTCATCGGTTCAATTAAACGCAGTAATGTTCTGCCAAGAGTGGTTTTACCACAACCAGATTCGCCTACTAATCCCACTGTTTCCCCTGGTTTTACTTCAAAGGAAACGTTATTCACCGCCATAGTGTAGCGTTTAATGCCACCCAGCAAGCCTTTCACCGGAAAGCCAACCTTAAGGTTGCGAACTTCTAATAAAGGTTGCTTTTTATCGAGGTCTGCCAATCTTTTAACTATTTCTTCGCTGGTAACTTCTGGCGGTGATGAAGGTTCTTTCGCCTGAATTATCAATTGACCTGTGGGGCTATCTTCCACACTCATGTAGTCGGAAACAGTCAGGAGTTTTTGCGGATGGCGGGTAAGTGTAGGGCGGCAAGCAACTAAACCTTTAGTATATGGATGTTGAGGATTACTAAAAATTTCTGTGGCTGTATTATATTCAACAATTTTCCCTCTGTACATTACCGCTACTTGATCAGCAATTTCCGCAATTAATCCCAAGTCATGGGTAATAAAAATCATTGCCATGTCGCGGCGCTGCTGCAATTCTCGCATCAATTCCAGAATTGTTGCTTGTACAGTAACATCTAGGGCTGTAGTTGGTTCGTCAGCAATCAATAATAATGGGTTACAAGAAATTGCCATTGCAATCATCACCCGTTGCAACTGGCCTCCAGAAAGCTCATGCGGATAGCGTTCTAGCATCGATTCTTTATGCTGCTTCACCAAATCTGCCAGTTTTTGCCCCTCAGGTTTTGGTGATTTTGAGTCAGTTTGGTTCCAAGTATCAAGATATTGCTGTGCTATTTGTTCATCGCTGGGGAGGAGTTTAACTTCTTGCAAACCCGCGATCGCAATTTGTCGCGCTTGTGATGCTGACACCTCTTGATGTCGCATAATCGCTTCTGTGAGCTGAAACCCAATGTTATACACTGGGTTGAGCGAACTCATAGGTTCTTGAAAAATCATAGCGATGTCGCCGCCTCGGTATAGCTGCATTTGCTCAGGCGGTAACTCTGCTAAGTTTATGGGTGAGTTATTCTCTTGAGGAGTAAACCAAATTTCCCCGCCAGTCACTCTACCGGGACTTTGCAATAAACCCATGACTGCGAGGGATGTGACTGATTTACCACTCCCGGACTCTCCCACTATTCCTAAAGTTTCGCCCCGATGGAGTTGAAATGAAATTCCATCAACGGCTTTGAGGGTATTGCCATCACTGGAAAATTCAACTTGGAGATTGCGAACCTCTAGGATAGTTTCTCTCATAAGAGTTTAGTTAAAAATTTTTACTAATAGTTATTTGGAGTTTAACAGCGATTTTGAGTAGTGAGTTGGAGAGACGTGATTAATCGTCTCTGTACAAGAGTTTTGAGTTGAAGAGACGCGATTAATCGTCTCTGTACAAGAGTTTTGAGTTGGAGAGACGCGATTAATCGCGTCTGTACAAGAGTTCTGAGTTCTGAGTTTTAAGTAATAGCTTATAGCTAATAACAAAAGAGAATAAATAAAATATAACGGATGTCAGGGATATTTGAGCTTTGTTTGTCACAATTCACTCATTCCTGACATCCGTTATTTATGGTGAACTTTACCGCGCTGTTGGTTAGAAGGGAATATCATCGATATTCGGTTCTTCGGCTGCGGGATAAGTAGTCCGTTCAAAATTAGCGGGTTGGGGTATGGGTTCAGGATTCTTCACTCCAGGCGCAACGCCAGCTGTGCTGGTAGCTGGGGCTGGTGCGGGGCGAGGTGCATCATAAGTAGCTGCTGGTTGCGGAGTCGGGGCGACAGGTGCAGCGGCTGGTGGTGAGTAAGTTTCTGTGACTACTGGTGGTGAACTGAGATTGAAACTACCGCCAACATTTTGGATTTGCTGTACAGTCAATTCCGCCCGTTTTTCCTTAAAACCTTCTTGGCGATCAACAGTGTTCATTCCCAATCTTCCTACCAAAATGACGCGATCGCCTTGATGATAGTTTTGCTGAATTTCTGAGGCTAAATTCCCCCACCCTACAACTTTCAAAGTTGCTGGCGCATCTTCTGGACGCTGAGAATTAGGAAACTGCACCAGCATTTCTGTGACTGCTAATTTATCTGGTGTATAGCGTAGTTGCGGTTCTTGAATAATTTCCGCCATCAAAACACAGCTATTCATGAAAATCCTCCTGATAATTAAACTTGCTAGTTAGAAAGTAGGGTTTTAATTATGTAGCTCTACTGATTAAGTAGATGATGACAAATAAACAGAACTATATCCGGATGGGAAAAGAGTAATGGGAACCGGGAAACAACCCTTACCCCTTCACCCTTGCCCTTTTTCCTCAAAAAATCTTACATATTTTGCTTTCAACCCACCAACCTACTCTATATATATTTTAAACTTTTGCATTTTTGACAGACATTCTTCATTTTCAGTCAGTTTTAGCATAAAAGCCAAGCGATGGATGCTTTCGCAACCTTCGCCTGACTTAGGCAAGCATTGATTCTACAACTGAGTAGTATAATTGTACCATCCTATCTGTGGTTTCACACAGAAATTATCACGGGACAACAGAAGCAGGACGCAATTTTTGGTCAAAAGAGAATGTACTTTGAGGCTTTGAGCCTGGAAGTTGAGGCTTTGAGCTTGAAAGTTGAGGCTTTGAGCCTGGAAGTTGAGGCTTTGAGCCTGAAAGTTGAGGCTTTGAGCTTGAAAGTTGAGGCTTTGAGCTTGAAAGTTGAGGCTTTGAGCCTGAAAGTTGAGCTTTTGAGCCTGAAAGTTGAGCTTTTGAGCCTGGAAGTTGAGCTTTGAAGCCTGGAAGTTGAGGCTTTGAGCTTGAAAGTTGAGCCTTTAAGCCTGAAAGTTGCACCTTTGAGTCTGGAAGTTGAGCCTTTAAGCCTGAAAGTTGCACCTTTGAACCTGAAAGTTGCACCTTTGAAACCAAAATTTCCCGCCCATCTCTTAACTATTCTCTCTTCACCAATCTTCTATGCCCCATGCCCAATGCCCCATCCCCTATATATTTACATGAACAGGGAAAACACCTAAGCCGATAAAACGTGCTGGAAAGTCACGCAAGATAGGTAAGCGCAGAAAAGCTGGTGGTTGGAAGGTTTGATCGGAGGTGAGAATACGGGCAAATATCTGTTTTTGGATCAAAGTTTGAAATCCTTGAATGATTCTTGTGGGTAATTCTCGTTGACGCTGAACTTTTGCTAAGTCTTGAATGCTTAAATTCTGATTTTTTAGTGGTTTGCTAATCGCATTAGCTGTGACGACAGCATCTTGAATAGCGTAGTTAATTCCAACGCCACCTACAGGAGACATAACATGAGCCGCATCACCAATCAGTAGCAATCCCTGACGATACCAGCGCTTGACGCGGCTGGATTCTACGGAGAGAAAAGCGACTTGTGACCAATCATGTAAATTAGAAATGCGATCGCTTAATTCGGGTACAACTTCCACAACAGATTTTTTTAATTCCTCTAAACCCGCAGCACGTAATTTTTGATAGCCATCTTTGGGAATTACATAAGCAATCTGCCATTCGTCACCCCGATCTAGCATGACGAGAATGTGTCCTTGGGAAATTCGCCCCATACCTCCTTCTGCGTCTTCTAGCTTGCGGGGTAGGCGGAACCAGAGGACATCCATTGGTGGAGAAGTTTCTATTGATTCAAATTCACCTAATTGTCTCAGTTTAGAATGGCGGCCATCTGCACCAACAGTAAGTTTCGCGCGAATTTCGTGCCAACCGCCACCGCCACGATAGCGTACACCTTGAATTACCCCGTCTTCTACAATTAATTCTTGGACATTCGCCCCCATGAATAACTGAAAATTGGGATATTTCTGCGCTTCTTGGGTGATAAATTCTAAGAATTTCACTTGGGGAAGCATTGTAATGTATGGGTAATTAGTTTTCAGGTGGCTAAAATCTGCCAAAGTAACGCTATCTTGGGCAGTTTGGATCTGAAGTTGGCGAATTTTCGTATGGGGTAATTGCAGCAAGCGATCGCTTAAGCCCAATTCCTCCATAATCTCCATGACTGACGGGTGAATCGTATCACCTCGAAAGTCGCGATCAAAATCCTTGTGTGTTTCTAATAGCATTACAGGAATGCCTTGACGCGCTAGCAACAGAGCCAACACATCCCCAGCCGGGCCACCACCTACAATGCAACAATCGGTGGTTTTTACGTCTACAATGTCATGAACAGGATTAACTGTTGGCTCTGGAGTAGGATTTTCGGATACAGAGTTTGTCATAATCTGACCTTCGGAAAGCCCTAAAATCAAGGTTAGTTTCCTTTTGCTGCGGAAAGCCAGTTTTTTAACTTTTCGTATTCAGATGGAATGTGTAAAATCAGGGCTAACTGTCTTAGGACTTACGCCAGTTTCACATTATTTTTCATTTAGGCTGTCCAGGGTCAAGGGTCAAGTGTCAAAAAACCTAAATAAATTTTTGACCCTTGACCCTTGACTGTTGACTCTTAAACCAGAAGATGGATGTACCGATTGCGTAATTCCTGTGTCTTTGTCATTTGTCATTTGTTATTTGTCTTGCTTAATGACTAATGACTGATAACCAATGAGAATAATTAACACTCGTGTCCCAAGTTATTTTAGAAAACATTTATAAAAGTTTTCCCCCTCGTAAAGGGGAAGGTATCGCCTCGCCAACTCCATTGGCTTTAGATTCTGGTAAGAAAAGTGATACACAGCCAGAACGTCCAGAAAATATCAGCGTTTTGCGGCGCATTAACCTGACGATCACAGATGGGGAATTTATGGTGCTTGTGGGGCCTTCTGGTTGTGGTAAAAGTACCCTATTGCGGTTAATTGCTGGCTTAGAAACGATGACAGGCGGCAATATTTGGGTAGGCGATCGCTTGGTAAACGATCTACCACCCAAAGAACGAGACATTGCAATGGTGTTTCAAAATTACGCCCTTTACCCTCATATGTCGGTGTACGACAACATCGCCTTTGGACTCCGTCGCCGAGTTGAAGCAGGGGAACAGGGAGCAGGGAGCAGGGAGCAGGGAGCAGGGGGAGAAAATATGTCCTCATCCGCCCAGCTTCCGCCTTGGTTGGAACACCTGTTTGTGGGAATGACGCGCAAGTTACCGAAGGGACTGCGTTATATTTCTGAAAAAGAACGGGAAGTAGATCACAAGGTGCGGAATGTGGCTCAATTGTTGCAAATTGAAACCTTGCTGAATCGCTTACCGAAACAGCTATCTGGGGGACAAAGACAGCGAGTTGCATTAGGAAGAGCGATCGCGCGCAATCCGCAAGTATTTTTAATGGATGAGCCGCTATCGAATTTAGATGCCAAACTACGTGCAGAAACTCGCGCGCAAATTGTGAAATTACAGCGCCAGTTAGGGACAACCACAATTTACGTCACCCACGATCAAACAGAAGCGATGACGATGGGCGATCGCATTGCGATTATGAATCAGGGACAAATTCAGCAAGTGGCTTCTCCTTTAGAACTTTATAATCGCCCAGCTAATCGCTTTGTTGCCGAATTTATTGGTTCACCACCAATGAATTTTATTCCTGTGAAATTTCAGGCTCCCTTATTAATTACCCATCCTCACTTTCGTTTGACTTTACCAGAAATTTGGGGGACAGCCTTGCAAAAATATGATGGGCAAACTCTGATTTTAGGTGTTCGCCCAGAACACTTTAACGTCAGTGTACCTGCTACAAAAAATCTCCCTGTGCAAGTAGATTTAGTTGAAAATCTTGGTAACGATAGTTTTCTCAGCGTCAGACTTACTGAATCTGAATCTCCCACAGCTAACGCAGGTGATTATTTACAAGTGCGAGTTCCATCAGAAAGATTAGTGAGTGTTGGCGATCAATTATGGTTATCGCTGATTCCAGATAAAATTCACTTTTTTGACCCTGAAACTGATTTAGCAGTATTTGCATCACATTAATTCCAATGCTTTTTACGTTGCTGAAAAGAATCACCTTGGTAGGGATTTTATATGACTCATATTCAATATTTGAGTTTTGAAATTTACGTAGTGTGCGTTAGCGATAGCGTAACGCACCTTTCTTAGAACTTTTATTGCTTTACGGCTTAAGTTTAATCGAGATTTTTTATAAATCAAAAATTCGCAAAACGTAAAGTTTAATATGCAATTTTATAAACGAAAAAAGGGTAAAGGTGTTTTTCCTTTTACCCTTTTTGCTGACTAATTTCTGATAGAGGAGGGGGTTTCTTGGCTAAGATTTGGGAAGTTATTTTGTCAAACAACTTATAGCGAATATTGCAAAGGAAAATTTAGTTTACTAATCCTGCACGCAAAGCACGAACTGCAACCTGAGTTCTATCACTGACTGAAAGCTTGTTTAAAATATTACGGACGTGAGTTTTCACTGTACCGACTGTAATATAAAGTTGCTCAGCAATTTGAGCATTACTGCACCCATCAACAATTAACCTCAACACATCTAATTCCCGTGCAGTTAAAGGGTAAGCTAGTAAAAACTCGCTTTCTTCTTGTGATAAAGAATTAATTGTAACAGTTGAAGATTTAGAGCCATTTGGTTCATCATAAACATTATTGCTTTGCCGTAAGACAATCCGAGCAATAGCAGGGTCAATCCATGAATTACCTTCATGAGTCACTCGAATTGCATCAGCTAATTTTTCAATGCTGGCATCTTTCATATAATAAGAATCTGCACCAGCCGCAAACGCAGCTAAAACAGTATCTTCACTATCATTCATCGTCAAAATTAAAATTTTAGTTGACAAGGGTGAATCTGGATCTTCAGAATTCTTGAAGATTTGTGTTAATTCAACTCCACTCATATCTGGTAAGCCAACGTCTACGATTGCTACATCTGCTTGCAGAGAATTCAGTAGCTTCAAACCAGAATTCGCATTTTTAGCCTCACCAATTACTTCAATTCCTTCTTGTTGTTTTAAAGCAGTACGCATACCCATACGGGTTAGATCATGGTCTTCAATTAAAACTACACGGATTGTATCCATCATTCAGCCTCAGGTCTTTCCTAATTTTTCAGTAATTAGAGGTAACTAAAAATCTGCTTTTTGGCAGGTTATCTCTGCTATTAAAAAAAATTCTAAGGCTTAAGGAAGAGTTCAGTCTATCCGTCAGAGGAACTGTTTGTGAAAACGAAATTACTTTCTTCCGAATAATCTGTCATCATTCGGAAGAAAGCTGGTAACGGTTTTATAACTATACTAAAGATTTTTTATGATCTATCTACGGGTCGATGATTCTGCGAAAAGTTCGCCTGTAGCTATTCCATGAGGCTATTAGCAAATTCAAAATAGGTCAATTTATCATCTTAAAAGCCTTAATTGGCTTACTTTCCAGCCCTACAATTATTTTAAGCTGTGTCTGTTCAGTAGGGTGTGTTAGGCGCTTATTTTCAATATGATTTGTCACCAAATAGCTATCCTAGCGCCTAACGCACCATCCATGCAGCGGTGCGTTACGGCTAAAATTCATTGTCTATAAGCCCCAAAGACTTTCATAGCCGTAACACACCCTACTTAAGATTCACTGTGTACCTCATTTACTTGAAAAAATTGGACTATTGGCTCTTATTGCACAATTGTTATAGATTGAGCAATAATCGCGGGTCTATTTAAATATTCTGTATAGTATTGGTCTTGTAAATTCAAATTAAATTCTCGCTCGATTTCCGGAATTCCTAAATTGCGTACTTGTCCTTTAACTTGAACTTTTCTATTGCGATTAGCAGATAAATCAAAAGGAACTCCTGAAGCATTCACTACTAAAATGGGTTCTTGAATGATTCCTGGCTGATCGTTAACTGTGAAAGAACTTAAGCCTACCTGCTGCAACGGCTGGCTTCTAATTGTGACGCTTTTATCAACAAATGTGTCTGTATTGTTAACTATTTCTGATATTGGGGTAACACGGTTCACATTATTAGTCTCTGATTCCTCAACGTTACCGAATTTGACAATTCCAGCTATCAATACTAAAGAAAATAGTAGTATTGCATCCTGAAACTTTAAAGTCCGTGGGATGTTTTGAGCTTTAGTGTCGCGTTCAGAACGCTCTTTACTGAGTATATTCATATGGCACAGGTCTCACAAAAATGATAATTAAATGTTGAATAAATTTTTAAATTATAGATTGAGAGCATAAATAATGTCAGAATTTATAAATATAAGCTTCTAACATTCTTTAAGGTCAATTGGCATCAAAAATTTTTATAAATCAAATTAATGTTTTTGAAAAAATTACATATTTTTCAAAAACCAAATTAAATATATATTAAAAAAATAGGGTAATATTGGCTTCTGGCTAAAGTGATAAAATTAGTTTTAAATATATAATCTTACACAAGACTAAAAGCGGAGCTAAATATCTCTAATGCTAGATATGTAATAGCTATGTATAGTCTCCTAATTTTCAAATAATTAAGGCAATTCTGGCAAAATGAAAAGCTCAGTATTTTATAAAATGCCTTTACTTTACCCCTAATAAGCAACCATGACTGATGTGCAAAATTCCCAAACTGATTTTCCTCGGACTCAAAAGAAGGGAAAATCTTTGCCACCAAAGCTAATTATCAAACTTGGTAAGTTTGTTTGGTCAACAATGTGGCATACGATGATGTCAAAAATTGCTCCCCGCAGTAAATCAGGAGAGTATATTCGTCCTAAAAGTCAATTTAGAAACTTTATTAGTACAGACAAAGATAGCCTCTACCCCCCAGCAGCAGGGCGTTATCATCTTTATGTGGGGATGAGTTGTCCTTGGGCGCATCGCACCCTAATTGTTCGCGCACTCAAAGGACTTGAAGAAATTATTTCAGTTACCGTTGTTTATCCTTCCCCTATCGCAGGCGGTTGGGTGTTCAATGAAGAAGAGGAAGGTTGCGCTAGCCTGGCTCAATTTTATGCAGCTGCTCAACCTGGCTACAGTGGACGCGCAACCGTTCCCGTACTATGGGACAAACAAACTAAGACTATCGTCAACAACGAAAGTGCAGAAATTATTGTGATGCTGAACTCACAATTGAACGAGTTCGCTACAAATCCGATGCTGAATTTGTACCCAGATGATTTGAAAGAGAAAATTGATTGGTGGAATGAAAAGATTTATCAAAGTGTAAATAACGGTGTATATCGCTGTGGTTTTGCTCAAACTCAAACAGCTTACAACCAAGCTTGCAATGAATTATTTACAACTTTGGATGAAATTGAAGCAGCATTACAAACAAGTCGATATCTCTGTGGAAATCAAGTCACCCTAACTGATGTGCGCTTGTTCACAACTTTATTCCGCTTTGATGTTGCTTACTATGGGCTATTTAAATGTAACCGTCGGAGAATTCAAGATTATCCCAATTTAGGGGCTTACCTAAGTGATATGTATCAGCTTCCAGGTGTGGCTGATACCTGCAATTTGGAAAGTGTGAAGCAAGATTATTATGGAAATCTCTTTCCACTCAATCCAGGTGGGATTATTCCCTCCGGGCCTGATATGGCATATCTACTGCAACCACACGATCGCGATAAAATTGGCAACAGTACCAATTTACCAGTCTAAAAAATCAAAGGCGATCGCATTCACTTCAAAGAACATATTGCAAATAGTGCGATCGCTTGATTCGGGTGAGTGTGTAATTCCGTGCAATGCTCACCCTAGAAGATATCACAGACTTAAGCAGATCCTGCGGCTTGATCAGGGTTATCTAAATTAGAACGATTCCAAGACAGCATCAACCGGGAAACGCCAGTGAACAGAATGCTAACACCTAATAGAGTTCCAATTACCCAAGGTGCATTAAAGGGCCACTGGAACCAAATCATTGCACCTAATACTAATGTGATAATCCCGTCGCCTAAAACCCATGTCCAGTTTTGTTGGGGACGCAGTTTAAATGCCAGAATTAACTCGAAAACACCTTCAGTTAACAAGAAGCTACCCAACAATAAAGTCAATGTGAAAATACCCGTAGAAGGGTAAATCAACAGCATGATACCCGTTGCAATGTAGAGTACGCCTAATAGCAGTTTCCAAAGAAAGCCACCTGACTGGCGGGTGTTATATGCATAGAAAAGCTTGGCAAATCCAGCAGAAGCCAGAATTATCGCTACCCAAGTTTCTGCAAAAATTGTGGATACAGTAGGCAATGCGATGGCAATAACCCCTAAAACAATCAAGAGAATACCTGTTAATAGGGACTTATTATCACTCTTGTTAATATCACTAGAAACATTTGCTGTCATACAAATTTTTCCCTTATACCTTTTATTTAACTCTGAACTTAGGCTAAGGAATTTTTGCCTATCAATGCATCACCCTAAGGTAGACTCAGAAGTATTATTTTCAAGGCATGACATCTCATATTTAGCCTTAGTAGGCAACTATAGAGTTAAATAATCTCTCGAAAGAATTATAAAATATTGGTTAATACTCAATTTTATATCTATCAGTAGATGGCATAAATTATATTTCAGGTAAATGGTGTACAACCTTAAAGCGCTAACTCACTAAGGTAATGAAATTTCAGTTAGCTTATTAGGGCTGAGAAGATGCTCATAAGGAGATTTATCTGGTGCGATCGCAATATATAAATGAGGTAATAAATATTTCAATCTATAGAAATACAATCATTTCATCTTAATTTCATCTTGACGTGCATTCATATACAACATGTTAAGCTCAGAATTGAATCGAAATAGATTGTTATCCCACTGTGTGAACAGTGGGAATTTCTTATAAATACGCAATTTTTTTTCTGATTACTACTGATATTTTTACTAATCAATTTCTAGTTTAATTATGAAGCTGCAAGCCAAAACCACTAAATATTTAAAACTAGGAATTGACAGATTCTAAGAGGTTATTCATAAAGTAAATTTTAGGTAGGGTGTGTTACGGCTATGAAATGATTTGGGACAAAGAGACAATGAAATTTAGCCGTAACGCACCATTCATGCGGCGGTGCGTTAGGCGCTAGGATAGTTATTTTGTAACAAATCATATCGAAAATATGCGCCTAACACACCCTACAGTAACTTTTCCTCGCGCTATCTCCGTTACTTCTTCTGTGCGTATTTTGCCAATTTTAAGGAGATGACATAGAAGCATAAAACCCAAAACAATGTAGAGACTTGACATACAAGGTATCTACACTTATTCGATAAATGTAAAAATTGCTGCCTGTATTTTATTTATTTGATTTTAAAGAAAAATTTTATGACTTTTGAGGGAGCAAATATATCCCAATGGTTGATGAAAAACAGACTAAAAACTGCCGGAATGGTAATATCACATCCGAAAATGAACAATTTCTCTAAAAAATTATGCAAACTCAAGTACAACCACAAAAATATGTTGAGCCTATCTCCACTACTGATAATGTTGAGGCTTCTTATACAAGCAATCAGACAACAATTGACAGTTCACCAGCAAAAACTTTGTCAACGGTAACAGATGAGACTCAATTTGAAAATAAAGGTACAGAAATAGATAGAAAAACTGCGGAATTTTTGGAAACATTGCCGAAAAATGTAGCTAATTTCGTCAATGAATACAAGTTTTCTGTCATTAGCTTTGCCGTGCTTGTAGCAACAGTAATCGCCCTCAGAATGTTAGTGGCAATTACAGATGCCATTGATGATATTCCATTTTTGGCTTCATTTTTTCAGTTGATTGGATTTAGCTACGTCATCTGGTTTGTCTCCCGCTATTTTTTAAAAGCTTCAACTCGCCAAGAGTTAGCAGGAGAAGTTGATTCAGCTAAAGAGCAAATTACAGACAGCAATGCTTCTTAATGGCACGACAGGCTGAATACACAACATTTTAATTGCGATCGCCTGTTTAATCTACATAATAGAAAGTTCGGCGTTGCTGAATCCCACTCACGGATAGACAGCAACGCCAAATTTTATAACCAATATTTGGGATATGTTCGCTCATGTGCCAAATTATTGAATACTACAGCACATAGTACCAAAATTATCGAACCTTCTAAGGCTGGAGTTAACAGAAATTGCCAGGATGCTTTCGTCATCATTACAACTAATGCAACTGCACCGGAAGGAGGATGTAAGGTT
This sequence comes from Calothrix membranacea FACHB-236, assembly GCF_014696315.1. GTDB lineage: Bacteria > Cyanobacteriota > Cyanobacteriia > Cyanobacteriales > Nostocaceae > Aulosira > Aulosira membranacea. The sequence continues at coordinate 39,339 of NZ_JACJPX010000053.1, read as the reverse complement.
GCAGTAAGTTGCATCATCCCAATAGCTGTAGCTACAGCCATTCCCATAGCCCAAGGTTCTGAACCGAAAAGATGCAGAATAGTCAGGCTAACTAATGCTGCTACAAAATTACCACCAATTACATTTCGGGGTTGGGCTAAAGGACTATCAGGTATACCAAAGATTAATACGCTTGTCGCACCAAAGGGAGCCATTAATAAAGGAGAATTCATTTTTATAGAAAGGTAAGCTGTTGCTGCTATACCAATAAAACTGCCGCACCAACTCCAAAAGATGTGTCTGTGGTGAGGCCTATCTAAAGCAGATGAACGTTTAGTCCCACGTATTTTGAAGCAGTAACTCTTCCATTTCTCCTGAACATATTGATGGTTAAATCTGCTTATATATATTGAAGAAAGCCGCCCTTTGGGTAAATAACCTTTCATAAATCTCTACAGAAAGTACAACTAACAGCCTGAAAACAAAACAATTCCCTGTATTTATTGATTTAGCTAATCTTGGTCAGCAACTTAGCTAAAAAAATACCTAAACTCTGTCAATAGGTGGAATTTTAAATTAGAGTTATCAACTAGGATTTCCATCTGATGAACAAAAAGTCTAAATCTTAAATCAGCATTCTTCGTAGTAATAAATTTAAATTCATTGATTAAAAAAATTTAATTGAGTCTAAATGTCATGAATCCTTGACATATAAGATCCAAAATATCCTTTCAACCTGAGTAAGGAAATACACGAATCATATAAATAAGTAATAGTGCTTATAATATTTACTTATGTGAATATAGGGAATGGGGCATGGGAAAAAAGTTTCCAATGTCCCATGCAACGCGTCAGATCTTCCTCTGCTCCCTCTGCTGTCTTCAGCTACTATTTCTCAAAGCAACTCACGCTCAATGTACCGGTGCTTTTGCTCCCGCACCACCTTTGCCTAAAAAGAGTAATAAAGGTAATGAGCAAAGAAACGCCACTCCCACAACTCGAAAGATATCTGCAAAAGACAAAACTGCTGCTTGAATATCTACTGTTTGACTCAGTAAAGCCAGTGCTTGTTGATGGGCTGTTGTTTTATGCACTGATATTTAAACCCACAGCAGAGCCTGTAGACACCTATATGCATCGCACTATAACTTTGCTCCTTCAAGGGATTGGGCATGGGGCATAGGGCATGGGGTAATTGGTAATTGGTAATTGGTAATTGGTAATTGGTAATTGGTGATAGGGTTTCTCCCTCATCTCCCTCACCCCCAGTCCCCAGTCCCCAATACCAATGCTCAATCGTGAAATTTACGTAGTTTACAACTTGTTGTCAAAATAGCTGTCAACTGTCAGTCAGAGGTGGGATGATAAATAAACTAGATCAAAAGGAAATCAATTATGATTTCTCCTCTGTATCTTCTGGTCGCAGGATAGCATCGCAATATTGGATGAGAGTTGTCAAGCGATCGCTAATGGTTTGCAGCCTAGCTTGTGCAGTTGATACCTGCCTTGCTCCTTGGAAAAACATTATGTCAATTTCCAATAGGCGCAACTGCTTGCCAATCTCTGTCCGATAAGACTGTTCTCGCGAATTCAGTTCAGGTAAAGGTAGAATCTGCTGCCCAAACAATTGATTTAAGGAGGCTAAACGCTGTCGCAGTTCAGTTGCATCTAGTGTGGTCTTGTTGGCATCAGAGCGGAATTGCTCTAACAAATTTGCCAAGTCCTGATATTTCTCTTGATTTAGAGACATCCAGTGGTAGTTAAGATAGTATTAATGTCAAGTAATTTTTCTACAATAAACTTTCTTCAGCTCTTTTTAGAACTAGAAGCCTCAAGTCCTGCTTTGAGGCTTTATTTGCCAGAAATATATATTTGGAATTATGTAACTTAAAGCTTCTACTCGATGGTTACCATAACAATTAGTAATCATCTTCTCAAGGTTTTTCTACCGGTCTTTGGGCATTAGCATTTTCCTGCGGCAATGCTGTTAGTTTGCTCCTCTCTAAACTTTATCCACAGATCACCTTTAGTTCTCTTTTTATGAGTACCATAGTTCTCAATTCTTCCATTGATGTTCCTCTTCCGGAGTGGCTCAAGAAATGTTTAAAAGAGTCATTCAGAAATGACGGTGCAGTGGAAGATGATCGAAGGCATAATGACACAGTGTTAATTGGTCGGGCATTCCAATTCGCTTATCAACTCCATCAAGGGCAATACCGAAAATCGGGAGAACCATACATCTGCCATCCCGTTGCAGTGGCTGGATTACTGCGTGATTTAGGCGGTAGTGCTGCTATGATAGCAGCTGGATTTCTTCATGATGTAGTAGAAGATACAGAGATTACAATTGAACAAATAGATGAGCTATTTGGTTCAGAAGTAAGGCAATTGGTAGAAGGTGTCACTAAACTTTCTAAAATCAATTTCAAAAGCAAAACTGAAAGTCAAGCAGAAAACTTCCGACGGATGTTTTTGGCAATGGCACAGGATATTCGGGTAATTGTAGTAAAGTTAGCAGACCGTCTGCATAATATGCGAACTCTGCAATTTATGCCAGATGAAAAACGCCGTCGCATTGCTCAAGAAACCAGAGATATTTTTGCTCCCTTAGCTAATCGTTTGGGTATCTGGCATTTTAAATGGGAATTAGAAGATTTATCTTTTAAATATTTAGAGCCAGAAGCTTTCCGTGAAATTCAACAGCACGTTTCTGAGAAACGGACATCAAGAGAAGAGAAATTAGCTAAAGCTACAGCAATTTTACGCGATCGCCTACAACAAGCCAGCATTAAATGCCTTGATATTAGCGGTCGTCCTAAGCATCTTTATAGTATTTACCAAAAGATGCAACGACAGCAAAAAGAATTTCATGAAATCTATGATTTAGCAGCACTGCGGATTATTGTCGAGACAAATGAAGAATGCTATCGTGCTTTAGCCGTAGTTCATGATGCCTTTCGTCCAATTCCTGGTAGGTTTAAAGATTATATTGGACTACCAAAACCGAACCGTTATCAGTCATTACATACTGGAGTAATTGGGCTGACTGGTCGTCCTTTAGAAGTGCAAATCCGGACGATGGAAATGCACCATATTGCTGAGTATGGAATTGCTGCCCATTGGAAATATAAAGAAACAGGCAATTCTAATAATAGCCATTTAACAGCCACAGATGAGAAATTTACATGGTTGCGACAACTGCTGGAATGGCAAAGTGACTTAAAGGATGCTCAAGAATATCTTGATAGCGTCAAAGATAATTTATTTGAAGATGATGTTTATGTTTTCACCCCTAAAGGTGATGTAATTCCTTTAAGTCCTGGTTCTACAAGTATAGATTTTGCTTATCGCATTCATACTGAAGTGGGTAACCACTGTGCTGGAGCTAAAGTCAATGGGCGTATGGTTCCACTGTCAACGCGATTGCACAATGGCGATATTGTAGAAGTCATGACCCAAAAGAACTGCCATCCTAGTTTGGATTGGTTGAACTTTGTCAGAACTTCCGCAGCCAAATATCGGATTAAACAATGGTATAAGCGATCGCGCCGCGAAGAAAATGTGGCACGAGGCCGGGAATTATTAGAAAAAGAACTTGGGAAAACTGGTTTCGAGAGTCTGCTGAAATCAGATGCTATGCAGAGTGTGGCAGAAAAATGTAACTACCATAGCGTCGAAGATTTACTTGCAGGTTTAGGTTACGGCGAAATTACGCTGAACTTAGTACTGAACCGTTGGCGAGAAGTGGTGAAAGCACAACAACCTATGGTTGTAGCACCCTCATTTTTACCCAAAGAGTCAGCCTCCAGCGCCAAAGCTTTGCGGGATGCGCCTACAACTCATTCCCGCGCCAGCGATTCGCCAATAGTTGGGGTAGAAGGTTTGGTATATCATCTAGCTGGGTGTTGTACTCCAATTCCAGGCGAACAGATTATTGGTGTAGTTACCCGCGGCCGCGGAATTTCTATTCATCGCCAAGGGTGTAATAATCTTGAAAGCGTAGAATATGAACGGCTAGTACCAGTAGGCTGGAATAACGCCGCCGAACATAGTGCGCGTCCCCATACTTATCCCGTAAATGTGCAAATTGAAGCACTGGATCGCGTGGGAGTGTTAAAAGACATTTTGTCACGTTTAAGCGACCAGGGGATCAATGTTCGCCATGCTCAGGTAAAAACTGCGATCGGACAACCAGCATTGATGGACTTAGGGATAGAAATACGCGATCGCCCACAGCTAGAACAAGTGTTTACCCAAATTAAAAAAATGAGCGACATTCTCAATATACGTCGCGTCGGTCAGCTTGAAGAGTAGCAGGGGCAATGATGCCCCTCTATTATTCAGTGGGTGCAGGTAATGAAGAATTAGGGTGTGTTATGCCGTAGGCTAACGCACCTTAAATTTTTGATGGTGCTGTACTGTCAAGCGATAACAAATTCTACACCTGAATGTTATACCAATTCAAATAATGTTTGCGACACATCAGCAATATACTAGAGGGCAAGGCAATGCCTGTGCCCCTACAATCTGTCGCATTCTTTTTTCAAATTGATATTACTAAAAATAGAAATAGAATCCATCCCATTGTTATCCTACTTCTAGAGCATTAAATAAACAGAGCAATGTTAAAATTCTTTGCTGACAGAGGCGGAACCTTCACAGATATTGTTGCCGTTACAAATAATCAAAAAATCATAGATAGATTATTCATGCATCCTGAACGGTTTTTAATTGTGAACCTGCCTAAACAGCAATGGATAATAGTTTATAAATTACTTTCAGAAAATCCTGAACAATATCAAGATGCAGCTATCCAAGGTATTCGGGATATTATTGGTATTTCCCAGGATGAGGCTATTCCTACGGAAGCTATAGAAGCAGTAAAAATGGGGACAACAGTAGCCACAAATGCACTATTAGAAAGAAAAGGGGATAGAGTCGTACTTCTAATTACTAAGGGATTTAAAGATGCGTTGCGAATTGGCTACCAAAATCGTCCTGATATTTTTGCCCGTCATATCGTTTTACCAAAGATGCTTTATGAGCAGGTAATTGAAGTAGCAGAACGCTATGATGCTCAAGGTAATGAATTAACTGCTGTCAATCTTGTACAAGTTAAACAAGATTTACAAGCAGTTTACAACACAGGAATTCGCAGTTGTGCCATTGTGTTTATGCATAGCGATCGCTATCCCAATCATGAGCAACAAGTATATAAAATTGCTCAAGAAATTGGCTTTACACAAATATCAGTATCTCATCAAGTTAGCCCATTAATGAAATTGGTTAGTCGTGGCGATACCACAGTTGTAGATGCTTATTTAACTCCAATTTTGCGGCGCTATGTTAACCAGGTAGCGAGTCAGTTACCTGGAGTCAGATTAATGTTTATGAAATCTGACGGTGGTTTAGTTGCAGCCCAACAATTTCAAGGTAAAGATAGTATTTTAAGCGGCCCGGCTGGGGGAATTGTTGGTGCAGTTCAAACTAGTAAAAGGGCAGGTTTTGAGTTAGTTATTACCTTTGATATGGGTGGAACTAGTACAGATGTTGCCCATTTTAAAGGAGAGTATGAACGTCAATTAGAGTCAGAAATCGCGGGTGCAAGGATGCGAGTTCCTGTATTAGCAATTAATACAATTGCTGCTGGTGGCGGTTCAATTTTGTTTTTTGATGGTTCTAGTTATCGTGTGGGGCCAGAATCGGCTGGTTCTAATCCTGGCCCTGCTTGTTATCGCCGCGGTGGCCCTTTAGCGGTAACTGATGCTAATGTGATGCTAGGTAAAATTCACCCACAATATTTTCCGGCAGTTTTTGGGATTGAGGGCAATTTACCATTAGATCAAGAGATTGTCACAGCTAAATTTACTCAGTTAGCACAAGATATAAAAACAGCAACAGGTAACAATCGTACACCCGAACAAGTAGCCGCAGGATTTATTGCGATCGCAGTAGAGAATATGGCCAATGCAATTAAAAAAATCAGTCTGCAACGCGGTTATGATGTCACCCAATATGTACTTTGTTGTTTTGGCGGTGCTGGCGCACAAGTTGCTTGTTTAATTGCTGATACTTTAGGCATGAAAAAGATATTTTTGCACCCTTATGCTGGAGTTTTATCTGCTTATGGTATGGGATTAGCTGATATCCGAGCTATTAAGGAAAAGGGAGTAGAACAAACTTTAACATCATCATTAATACCAGAATTACAAGATTTAATCATTAATTTATCAAATCAAGCAGCAAATGAAATTAGCGATAATGACAATAATCAAAACCCGGAAAAAGTTGCTAAACTAAATTTAAAATATGCAGGTACCAACTCAATATTAACTATTGATTTCAATCTCGATGCAGCAGCAATGCGAGAATGTTTTGAAGCTGAACATAAATCTCGTTATGGTTTCGTTCAAATTGAAAAGCAATTAATTGTTGAATCTGTCTCAGTTGAATTAATTCAAAAAATGGATACTCCCGAAGAACCTTTGGTAACTCGCACTCGTTCTTTAGATAAAAAGCCTCAATCTGTTGAGCAAGTCAGGATGTTTGCTGAGAATAAATGGCATAATACACCCGTTTATCACCGAGAGGATTTGCAACCAGAAGATATTATTAATGGCCCTGCCATTATTGTAGAAAAGATTAGCACGATTGTAGTTGAACCTAAGTGGCAAGCAAGATTAACTGAGCGCAATCATTTAATTTTGCAACATTTATAAAGCATTTATATTTTCGATAATCACAATATGTACAAATTCGCTGCGGCTGCTGAAAATGAAACTATTGTATTTGGTGCTGCAAGGCCTGGATACAGTAGCCAGCAAATTAATCAGTGGCTTGAGTTTATGCAAAATCAAGATATTAAGCGGGTTTGCTGTTTACTTTCTGAAACTCAGCTAAATCGATACTCGAATTTACTGGAAATTTATCAACAAAACTTTGGCGTGGAACAAGTTTGTTGGGCACCTATTGAAGATTTCCAACTTGTTAATCGTGAAATTCTGACTCAAACAATTTTGCCTTTCTTATTACTTGCAAATCGGTTGAGTGAAAAAGTAGTGGTTCACTGTTCTGGCGGAATTGGACGCACAGGACATATTTTAGCTGCTTGGCTAGTTAGGGAAAGAGGATTTTCTAATCAAGCAGCAATATCAGCCGTGAGAAAAACTGGAAGAAACCCTTATGAAGCAGCAATTATGGCTTTTTTAAAAGGTCGCAATCCGTGGAAAGTTATTGCAGAGTTAAACACACTTTTGGATAGTTGCCGCTTTACAGGATAAACTACGATTTAGCAGATTGTTTAATTCTAGGATATGAAATATTGCCATATTGCAAAAAATAAGAGCAACAATGTACGTAACATCTCAACCCGACCCTGTTCGCCTAGAAATATTTAAAAATCTCTATCAATTTATCGCTGAACAAATGGGGATCGTTCTACAAAACACAGCCGCATCTGTGAATATCAAAGAACGCCTCGATTTTTCCTGCGCTATTTTTGATGCTTCTGGATTATTAGTGGCTAATGCTCCTCATATTCCTGTACATCTAGGTTCAATGAGTGAAAGTGTCCGCAGTTTAATTAACGATAAAGGCGACACTATAAAACCAGGAAATGTCTATCTATCTAATAATCCTTATAACGGTGGAACTCATCTTCCTGATGTAACTGCAATTACTCCTGTATTCCTCGATAGCAGTGAAAATATTCTAGTTAAAAGTCCCATGTTCTACGTTGCTTCTCGGGGACACCAAGCTGATATTGGTGGTCTCACTCCTGGTTCTATGCCTCCCCATAGTAAAACTGTAGAGGAAGAAGGAATTTTATTTGATAATTTTCTCTTAGTTGCAGAAGGTAAATTACAGGAAAAAGCAGTACGAGAGTTACTTTTAAATCACAGTTACCCTGCTCGGAATTCCGACCAAAATATTGCAGATTTCCAAGCCCAAATTGCCGCCAATGAAAGAGGAGTGCAAGAACTCCGCGCAATGGTTAAGAAATATGGGCTAGATATAGTAGAAGCTTACATGAAATTTGTGCAAGATAATGCTGAGGATGCAGTTAGGAGAGCAATTGATATTCTCCAAGATGGGTCATTTATTTATGAAATGGATAGTGGCGCTAAGATTGCAGTAAAAATTCATATTAATCACGATAACCGTAGCGCTACTATTGATTTTACAGGCACATCTGGGCAATTAAACAGTAACTTCAATGCGCCCAAAGCTGTTACTCAAGCAGCAGTATTATATGTATTTCGTACTTTAGTTAATGATAGTATTCCCTTAAATGCAGGGTGTCTCAAACCTTTGGAAATTATCATACCTGAAGGCTGTATGCTGAACCCAAATTATCCAGCAGCCGTAGTAGCAGGTAATGTAGAGACATCCCAAACAATTGTTGATGCTTTGTATGGTGCTTTAGGTGTCATAGCTGCTTCTCAGGGAACCATGAATAATTTTACTTTTGGGAATGAACGTTATCAATATTATGAAACTATCTGCGGTGGTTCTGGCGCAGGGGTTAACTTTCATGGTACAGATGCAGTTCATACCCATATGACTAACTCCCGCTTAACCGATCCTGAAGTTTTAGAAACCCGCTATCCTGTACAAATAGAAAGCTTTAGTTTGCGTCCTGATAGCGGTGGTAAAGGCAAGTTTTCTGGTGGAAATGGAGTCATTCGCCGCATCAAGTTTCTAGAACCGATGACAGCGAATATTCTTTCTAATCATCGCCGGATCTCTCCCTTTGGATTACATGGTGGAGAAGCGGGAAAAGTAGGATGTAACTGGATACAACGCCAAGATGGAACTCAAGAAACTTTAGATAGCACCGCAACTGTAGAAATGAAACCTGGAGATGTATTTGTGATAGAAACTCCAGGGGGAGGAGGAGTTTTTCAAGAGTAATGAGTGCGTTACTGATGCGTTACGCTATCGCTAACGCATCCTACGTGAATTTTAAATATCAAATATAAGTTTTATAATCTAAAGTTTTAATAGTTTAATTATTTTAATAGATGATTTTTTATTTGTACGAAACTTAACCATGATAATTGCATAGATAAATTTAGAAGTATAAATAAATTATTATTAATTTATATCTATCCATTTTAGTTTTTCCAAGCTTTGCAAAATGAAATCAAATTTTGATTTACTATATTGTTTTTATTTAAGATACTTCAAAAAATAATTAATCATTAAGTATATGTTATTACAATTAATTATAAAGGTTAATTTATAATCAGTCTGGGAATAATATAACTTAGCGACATTACCAATCAATATACAGAGAATTGGGGGAAACTTATGAACGCTAGAATTTTTGCTTTATTGGCAATCATGACAGCTTTTGCAAGCATAGGAAACCCGGTTCAAGCACAATCATCAGGAGCATCAAACCAAAATATAGAACAATATTCAATAACTGGTGATTCTTTAACCGGAATTAATAATAGAAATGCTCAACAAGATTTTAACAGCTTTTTTGAGCAAAAAAATCCTGCAGACGTTGCCAATGAAAATCAAGTAAACACTAAACTTTCTGAAAATTTGCAACTTCAAGAAGCCTTGTCTGCACCTAACAGTTCTGTTTTCTTTGTTCCTGTTCAGTCTTTTAACGGCAACGACGGAACGCAAGTACAATTTGATTTTGGTAATAGTAAATAAGGAGAGTTAAGGGCTAGGGGTCAAGGGATCAAAGTCAAAGCTGCAGAGATGCGATTAATCGCGTCTGTACTCAAAATTCACAAGTTATTTTTCTCATATTCTCCCTTGTCCCCAATCTCCAATCTCTACATTCGCAACGCCTCAACTAATTGGTCGATTTCCGATTCTAAGGTAAAGTAATGGACGCAGACGCGTACACAGTTGGGGTCGGCAATTTTGCGAGTAAATATTCTTTGTGATTCTAAAAATTGCACAACTTCTACAGTAGTTTGAGGTTGTTGATTAGCTAGTTGAAATGAAATTAAACCGCTTTCAGGTGGAGAAGTTCGCAAACATTTGATATTGGGTAAATCAGATAATTTGCGCCACAGATATTCGCTGTTGCGGCAAATTTGCTGATAGCGTTCTTCGGGGGTTCCCCATTGTTGATGAATGGCGATCGCTTCCTGTAAGGCAACGTACAATGGATAATCTGATGTTGCTACTTCGTAGCGTTGCCCACCCTTCTCCCAATCTACAGGCTTACTGCGCTCATCGATAACGACGCTACGCCAGCCTACAAAGGTGGGTTGCAAATTAACTTGGACTTCTGGGCGCACATACAACCCACCCACACCAGCCGGGCCACATAACCACTTGTGACCAGTGAAAGCATAAAAATCTACTCCTAATTGGGTTAAATTTAAAGGCATAGCCCCAACAGACTGGGCAGCATCAACCAACAGTAAGGAATTGTTATTTCTGCATAATTCAGCAATTTGGTCTAAAGGTAAAAGTTGACCCGTATTCCAGAGGATGTGGCTTAAAACTACAAGGCGGGTATTTGGGCGTAAATGTTGAGATATGACCTCTACAGGGTCGCCTGCATTTAAAGTATCCATTAAGGGACAAATCGTAACTTCTACGTTGAATCTGCGCCCAATTTCCTGGGCGATCGCAATGATCCCCTGATGTTCACAATCAGAAAGTAGTATATGGTCGCCAGTTTGCCACTCAATACCCCACATGGCAATATTGCAACCCACAGTCACATTTTCTGTGAGAGAGATGGTTGATGGTGGTACATTCAACTCAGATGCGATCGCAGCTTTTGTGGCTTGAATCATTTTGCCAATCCAGCGTCCAACCTCATTACCAAATGGGCCTAGCTGTTGAATGTGCATTTGAGTTTCAGAAATTGCTTTGATTGCCGTAAGGGGCATTGGCCCTTGACCGCCATAATTGAAATAAGTCTTATTCGCTAAAGCGGGAAATTGTTCTCGATGGCGATGCAAACTCTGTTGTACGTCAGAAAGACTAGTCATAAGAATTTTAGATTAAACTGGCAAAAATAACTGCTTTATACTAGGAAGCAACAGATTAGCCTAAGATTTACATAAATGATTCATCATGGTGCATCATTGCACGCCACCCAAAGGAATTATAGTTATTTGACCGACTTACAGAAATTACTAATTCTTGCTAGCTTAAAGGAATGTTAATTAATGCTGATCTGTTACTGCAATATCAACGCTGTAAGCGCCGACCTTTTTTAGATAGTCACGGTGATAAAAACCAGCGAGATTCTCCCAATGAGTTGCTGCTAAAACTCCAACAAGACAAAATCGCCTATCAAAAGGGTATCTTGGCTAACTTGGCTTACCAACAGCCAGAATATCCTAAAGGAAATTTGAAAGCGGGGCAAGCAGCAACCTTAGAATTGATGCAGCGTGGCGTTGACTACATTCATCGAGGTATATTGTTAGTCAATTACGACCAATGGGAAGATATAGAACCCCAGAATCAACAATATACCTTGCTTAGTCGTCCAGATTTACTTGTGAAACATCCTGGAGAATCTCGCTTTGGAGATTGGATGTATGTGCCGGCGAGTATGGAAATGGGTAAACGCCCGAAGCAGGAATATCAAGTGGGAGTTGCATTTCATGCTCAAGTTTTGGCGATAGTGCAGGGAGTTGCACCCCAAATCGGACTGCTAAAATTACGTACTAAAGAAACTACTTATGCAGTAGATTTACTGAAATGGTCGCCCCAGATGCAGTTGATTTTAGCGGAGTTAATTGAAGCGCTACAGTCCCCAGAAGGAGCAGAAGTATTTATTTCTCGCCAAAAATGCAATCTTTGCCACTGGCACAGTCAATGTTATGCGATCGCGCAATCAGAAAAACATCTGTCATTGTTACCAGGTGTTTCACCGTTGCGCTACACTCAACTGCAATCACTCTCCCTAACTACCCTAGAATCTTTAGCTATTACCAGTCCTAGTGTCTTGGAAAATCTGCCTGGTTTTGACACTCAAGTAGCGCACAAACTGGTAATCCAAGCACAATCTGTACTGCAAAATCGCCCGTTTATCTTACCCTATACCCTACCAGTAGAAAATATTACCTTTACGGCTCCAATTGAAATTTACTTTGATATTGAGGCCCAACCAGACTTAAATTTAGATTATTTATTAGGTGTTTTGGTAGTGAATAGGCAAACTAACACAGAACAATTTTATTCTTTATTAGCTACAAGTCCAGAAGATGAAGGCTTAGTGTGGCAACAGTTTTTAGATTTAGTCTGGCAATATCCCGAAGCACCAATTTATCATTTTTGTGCCTACGAACTTGATACAGTTAAACGGCTGGCAAAGCTGTACCAAACTCCGTATTCTGCAGTTCGTCCTGTATTAAATCGATTTGTGGATGTATATGAGCAATTAACTCAAAGTGTAGCTTTACCAATTGAAAGCTATGCGCTGAAAGCGATTGCTCGTTGGTTAGGGTTTGAATGGCGCGACAAAGAAGCTAGCGGTGCTAAGTGTATTTACTGGTACGATCAGTGGCTAGAAACAGGCGATCGCACTTTATTAGAAATGATCCAACGTTATAACGAAGATGACTGTCGCGCTACTCGTAATGTCAAAGACTGGCTCGTAAAATTTTTCCTGGAAGAATACTATTTACGTCCAGCTTAAGCCGAATTACCTTAATCCTAGCGCTATCTATGCAGTTTCTTAAAAAACTCTTAACTTGGCGAAGAATTATTTATTTTACTATTCCTCTACTAATAATTAGCTTCTTTGCCAGTAATTTAGCATCGGCGGCTGTAACAGTTAGTAATATTGAGTTTATTGGAGAAGCAACAATACCGAAAGGATTGGCTGTCCAAAATACTCTCGTAGGCGGCTTATCTGGAATTACCTACGATGCTAAAAATAATATTTATTATGCTATCTCTGATGACCGAGGCAACAAAGCTTCTGCACGATTCTACACTTTAAAAATTGACCTTAGCCAAGGTTCGTTAAAAAATAATGGTGTTGCTATCGTTGGTGTGTCAACTTTATTAAATGAAAGCGGTGAAAAGTTCGCTCCAGGTACTAGCGATACAGAAGGGATTGCTTTCACTAACAAAAAAACCGTTTTTATCTCTTCAGAAGGAGATTCTGGAGAATTAACGAATCCTTTTATTAAAGAATTCTCATTATCTAATGGTCAGGCGATCGCAACACTTCCCATACCAAACAAATTCTTACCCGATAAAAATAGTCAGAGTGGTATACGCAACAATTTGGCTTTTGAAAGCCTCACGATTACACCAGATAAAAATACACTATTTATGGCTACCGAAAATGCCCTAATTCAAGATGGGCCAGCTGCTCAACCTAATATCAGCACTCCCTGCCGGATTCTACAGTATAGCCTACTCAGCAAACAGCTAGAAAAGGAATTTTTATATTCCACAGAACCAATCTCACCTTTTTTAAATTTTACTGGCAAGTTTGCTAGCGGTTTACCTGATTTAGTTGCCTTAGATAATCAAGGAACCTTCCTCACCTTAGAACGTTCTTTTACAGGCGTAGGATTTGCTGTTCTCCTGTTCCAAGTTTCTCTAGCAGGAGCTGATGATATTCACAATATTGATAGTCTTTTGAATGTTAACCAAAAAATCAAGCCTGTGCAGAAAAAGCTGCTATTAGATTTGCGAGGTCTTGATGTGTTACTAGACAATATTGAAGGTTTAACCCTTGGCCCCATATTACCTGATGGTCAACGTGCCTTAATTCTGGTTAGCGACAACAATTTTAATGCCATACAACGTACCCAAATATTAGCCTTTAAGCTCAAAATCGAATCACCACTAATCAGGCTCTTGCGCCGTCTCATACCCAATTTCCAGCGCTAACTTTAACAGTCTGTTTTTCAGCTTATCCCACGTCTATCCAAGCTGAAGGTAAGAGCTATTTTTATACTGCAAAATTCCTCAAAAATTAGTAGTCAGCACTTTGTACGCTTCAAAATTCACTACTAAAGCCCTGACTACGAATTTACTACAACTAGTACACCTCGGCGTAAATAAGCAGACCATTCTAAACTCACAAAACGCTTACGCTGTATTCATTTTGAATTTTGAATTTTGAATTTTGAATTCCGCCTTGCGGTACTAGTGATCAGGGTGTACATGACGATTTAGCAGCGTAAATACCTTAAGAGGAGCACCGCCTACGTACATTTACTGAGACTATGGAGCAAAGCAATCATCCTGATTTGCGGATTCAGTGTAATTTACCATACGTTTATCTTAATAAATATGTTACACCATGTTTAAGAGTTATTGCACACAGATTTTTCGGGATTTTATTAAAAATTAACCCTATTTTGTTGTAAATTTTAGCTGGCATAATCAACTCTATAAAATAGTGAATATATTTTTAGATAAAATAAAGGCTTAAATGGCGCTTTATTAATAAGTATCTGGCTTTTTATTAATAAAAAATTTATGCTAAATCCTATCCCTAATGTCGCTAATGCTAAAACTGAATTAGATGTTTATATTGGTAAACTTCTCAATAATCGCTATCTAATCAGAGATTTGATTGGCAAAGGCGGGATGGGTAGAGTTTACCTAGCAGAAGATGTTGCCAAAGGCGGAATGCCGGTTGCTGTAAAAATTTTATCCCTAAGCTTGGGAAGTCAGCAAATGACTCAACGCTTTGCTAGAGAAATTTTTATTGGCGCTCAATTAGGACGTAAAAGTAAAAATATTGTCAGGATGTTTAGTTATGGTGTAACCGAGGAAAATATTCCTTATTATGTAATGGAATATCTCCAAGGAAAAAACCTAAAACGCCTCCTAAAAAATCAAATATTTCCGATTGCAAAGGTTTTAGATATCTGCAATCAAATTTGTCTAGGTTTACAGTGCGCTCATCAAGGCATCATCCTCAAAGGAGAAAATTATCCGATTGTACATCGGGATATTAAGCCAGAAAATATCTTCATTATTGAAGATGGTAAAAGAGAGCCTCTGGTCAAAATTCTGGATTTTGGCATTGCTAAATTTTTAACAGAGCGCAGTGGGATGACACTCACTGATTCGTTTATTGGTAGTTTACCTTACTGTTCTCCAGAACACATGGAAGGGCGCAAACTACTCGATGTCCGCTCTGATATTTATAGTTTAGGAATCTTGATGTTTGAAATGTTGACAGGAAAGCATCCATTTCACACAACAAGTAACTCATTTGGTATTTGGTATCAAGCCCATCACTTTCAAGCACCACCAGCATTTGAGGAAGTAAATCCGCAAGTCGTTATTCCCCAACCTTTACAAAAATTAGTGATGCGTTGCTTAGCTAAGGAAGTTAGCGATCGCCCACAAAATATTAAAGAAATATTAGAAATTTTAGAACAGGTCAAATCCGAAGTTGCTCTTACTTCTAATAGCAGCACTGATAGCGTAGAAAGTAATCCAATACTACAGATAGTCCCGCTAACATCATTAACAGAAAAAGAGTGTTTACAGAAAACATGGCCGAAAAATCGACCAGTTGCACCAATAGGGTTTCATTATTTATTGCATACATTACAAGGGACTGTTCCCACCTTTTGGGCAATGTTACCCCAACAAGAAATTAACAAGTTTTTCAATAAATCGCATGGTGTAGAATTTATTGCCAAAATCAATGTTTATCCTATGGTTTTATGGAGTACATTACTATACAACACTCAAAACTCTCAAGCTAAATGGTTATCTTGCTTTTTAGATATGAAAGATAATAAAGGACAAAAAATCCTACGTAGTTTAGCAGAAACAGGATTTTACCATTTATTATTCTTTCCTTTAGAAGAACCGCATAAATGTACTAAGGTCATGACTTTGACTCTTAATGCTAACCAGCGTCAGCAATTACTAGATTGGTTAGCTAGCAATCAAAATGCCAACGAATTTATTTCTGCCAAACAAGCAAAAATTATTTTAAAGGCAGATTACGAACGGCTCAAATCTAGCATTCTCCGTAAAATGGTAGCTAATCTTCCCAAAAAAGATGATAGTCTTAAAGCTAAACTCATGAAATTATTTTATACATTTTTACAAGTTATATTGCGCCGTTGATTCTGTCTAAAAAAAAGGCAATAGGCTAGTTATTAGAAAGTGAAAAAAATTTACTATATTTATTTATGGGGTTTTTCCGTGAGGAAATAGCTTAAAAATAGTTCCTAAATTTGATAATTTAGATAAAAGCTTGGAAGTGTATACGGGTAGAATTATACATATATCGAAAATTGTTAGCTAGAATACTCATTATTAATTTTGGTGAGTATTTAAGAGGTTATGAAAGTGAATCAAGGCTCATCAGTTTCTCCAGATAGTAAAGGTTTAATTGCCAATAGGTATCAACTGATCAAGTTAATTGGCACAGGAGGTATGGGCAAGGTTTTCTTAGCGAATGATCTGTTGTTAGGAGGGACACCAGTCGCTGTCAAGTTTCTTGCTCAAACTGTTTTAAACCCAAAGATGCAAAAAGATTTTGCTCGTGAAGCAATGGTGAGCGCAGCTTTGAGTCAGAAAAGTATACATATTGTTAAGGCTTATGACTATGGTGTAAGCGAACAAGGTAACCCCTTTTACGTCATGGAATATTTATCGGGTAAATCTTTAAAAGAATTCATACCGATGAATTTACCAATGTTTATGAATCTGACACGTCAGATTTGCTTAGGCTTACAATGCGCTCATCAAGGTATGAACATAGAAGGTAAGATTTATCCACTTGTTCATAGAGATATTAAGCCAGCAAATATCTTAGTAATTCCTGACCCGATATTAGGTTATTTAGCAAAAATTTTAGATTTTGGCATTGCTAAATTTTTAAATTCTGTAACAACAATTAGCACAAATAAAGGATTTCATGGGACTTTACCTTATTGTTCCCCAGAGCAATTAGAAGGAGAAGAATTAGATAGCCGCTCTGATATTTATAGCTTGGGTGTGATGATGTTTGAAATGCTCACTGGCAAAAAACCTTGGGAACCAGAAACCGATCATTTCGGTGCTTGGTATAAAGCACATCACTTTGAGCCACCTAAAACAATCGTAGAAGTTAAACCAGAACTGCAATTACCAAAAGAGCTAAATGATTTAATTATGGCTTGTTTGGCAAAAGCACCACGCGATCGCCCCCAAAGTAGTACGCAACTACTGCAAGCTTTAGAAAATATCAATAGAACTTATTATCTGAATTGGCCTGCAAATAAAAGTTCAATGAATATGGGTGGTAGTATTCCAGAATCCGTCAATGCTAATAGTTCTCATGTGGCTGCAAAATCTGATTTGCCTGTGGCTGTAGATCAAATTTGTTGGAAAGCAATTTGGCCGCAAAATAAACCGATTCAAGAAATTGTATTTCCGCGAATTTTAGATACCGAAAAAGGCCATGTAACCTCACTATGGCTGATGTTACCCAAAGCAGAAATCCAAAAGCGTTCCCATTCTATCCGTTACAACCAGTTTCTCTTCATCAAACTTCCTCACCCCATGCTGCTGTGGCTGACAGTTTTGTACAATAAGCAACTAGGGCCAAAGTGGCTACCTTGCTACCTCGATATGCAAGAACCGCAAAATCAGAAAATAGTGTATTCCTTAGCCACCAATGAACGCTACCCGTTAATTTCATTTACCTTAGAAGCGCCTCACCCTTGTACTAGCGTGATGAGCAGTTACATAGATGAGACTCAGCGGCAAATGTTGAAAATTTGGGTAGAACAGATTAAAACCCTACCACCCTCATCTCAAGCCCATCTGAGTAAAAATCTCTTAAAGCAGCAGTACAAGCAAATGCAATCTCAGATTCAGGAGCATTTAGCCTCGATGCCAACCCCCAAAGCCTCAGATTCTCCCAAAAAGTAAATTAAGGCTAAAAACTAAGTTTTGCTAGTTTTTAGCAGCATCTGGGAAGTTTACACAAAGGAGTTCAGAATCATTTGTGAAATTTCTTGTGCTAAATTGCTTGACAACTAATAAAAAAATTTGCATAATAGCAAAGTCGGTAATCAAGGGACTGTAGTTCAATTGGTTAGAGCACCGCCCTGTCACGGCGGAAGTTGCGGGTTCGAGCCCCGTCAGTCCCGTTCTAACGAAAGATACATAAGTGCTGAACACTTAGTAAATTGAGGTAAAGGTAACTCATTATCAATATTTGCCTCAGCAAAGCACTGGTTCCTCAGTGCTTGTTATAGTGATCATGCTTTGCTAAAGAGAGAAAGAACTGTGACTGTTAGAGTCCGTATTGCTCCAAGTCCAACTGGAAATCTACATATCGGTACAGCGAGAACTGCTGTATTTAACTGGCTATTTGCTCGCCACCACGGTGGGAAATTTATCCTACGAATTGAAGACACAGACCTAGAGCGATCGCGTCCTGAATACACAGAGAATATTCTTGAAGGGTTGCGTTGGTTAGGACTGAACTGGGATGAAGGCCCATTTTTTCAATCTCAACGCCTGGATCTTTATAAACAAGCAGTAGAAAGACTGCTAGCACAAGGTTTAGCCTATCGCTGCTATACCACCAGTGAAGAATTAGAGGCTTTACGAGAAGCCCAAAAGGCCAGAGGGGAAGCACCACGTTATGACAACCGTCACCGCAATCTCACCTCAGAACAAGAGGCTGCTTTCAAAGCTGAAGGACGTAGCTTTGTCATTCGCTTCAAAATCGAAGATGACCGGGAAATTGTTTGGGACGATCTAGTCCGGGGAAAAATGTCTTGGCGTGGTAGCGACTTAGGCGGTGATATGGTGATCGCCCGTGCTTCCGAAGATGGTATTGGTCAACCACTGTATAACTTTGTGGTTGTAGTAGATGACATTGATATGCAAATCACCCATATCATTCGGGGAGAAGACCACATTGCTAATACAGCTAAGCAAATTCTCCTTTATGAAGCTATGGGGGCAAAAATTCCCCAATTCGCCCACTCACCGTTAATTTTGAATATGGAAGGGCGGAAACTTTCCAAGCGGGATGGAGTAACGTCGATTTCCGACTTTCAGCAATTAGGTTTCACTTCCGAAGCCTTGGTGAATTACATGACTTTATTGGGTTGGTCACCACCAGACTCGACTCAAGAAATTTTCACCTTAGAAGCAGCAGCCAAAGAATTCAGCTTTGAGCGTGTTAATAAAGCAGGTGCAAAGTTTGACTGGGCAAAATTGGATTGGCTAAACAGCCAGTACATCCACAATATCCCAGCAAATCAACTAACAGATTTACTCATCCCTTATTGGGAATTAGCAGGATTTAACTTTGACGGTGGACGCGATCGCGCTTGGTTAGAGCAATTAGTAGCTTTACTTGGGCCAAGCTTAACTCGCCTGAAAGATGCTGTAGCTCAAAGCCAACTGTTTTTTACTGAGACAGTTGAATTTAGCGAAGAAGCCAGTCAACAGTTGCAACAAGAAGGTTCTGCGGCTGTTTTGCAAGGAATTCTTACAGCTTTAGAAACTCAAGAATTGCAAGAAGCTACCGCCCAAGACATTATTAAACAGGTAGTAAAAGCCCAAAATGTCAAAAAAGGCTTAGTTATGCGATCGCTCCGCGCCGCTTTAACCGGAGATGTTCATGGCCCAGACCTAATTCAATCTTGGCTGTTACTCAACAAAATTGGTTTAGATCGCCCCCGCTTGAGTAAAGCGATCGCAGCAAACAGTTAGCTCACAGTCTTTGGGAATATTTTAGATTTTTAGAGGCGTACCCAGGTGCGCCTCTATTCATAATATAAACAGTCACAGGGATTGGGAGTTAGGGATCGGGTAATGGGACAAATACCAAACACCAAACACCAAACACCCAACTAGTTAATTCTTCTACTTTTGGGAACTTTACGTGTAAAATTCATGTCATCAACTCCACTTAGACAACCATGTGATTAAAATGCCGAAAAGAGTTCTTAACAAAGGAATAAGATTATCATTAATGGTGGTTACACTCTTAGTCACATCGGTCACTCATGCTGGAGCAGATGTGCCACAAACACCACCAATATTTGGAGATATCTCCATCGGTAAGAATTTTTCTCCTGACCCCTTCACTGTTCGGGGTATGAGTGGCGGTTCAGTTGCAGGTAACCAAGTGGCTAAGAGAACTGAAACTGCAACTGGGCCATGTACTGGATTTATCGATGAAACACCAGACCATAAATTAGAAATCACCACTAAATTGGATTACTTGAAGCTATTAGTGCAAAGTCCTGAAGATACTACACTCATAGTCAAAGGCCCTGGTGGTACATGGTGCAATGACGAGTTTGATGGTAGAAATCCTGGAATGGTTGGTGAATGGCTCCCAGGAACTTACCAGATTTGGGTGGGTTCTTATGTGAAAGGCAAATATTTTCCTTATACTCTCCAAATTAGTGAAGTTAAGTAATCGACTTCTATGGGAAAAATTACCCAATTTTTAGGGTAAAGAGAGAAAATCATACAACTTGCTCTCTTAACATCTAGGACTGACACATCTCTAAGAACTGTGTGGTCATGTTGTGTGGGTTAAAAGACTAATGCCTAGAAATTAATTCTTTGGAAGTCCCTAGCAGTTTGCGATTGCAGCCACTTGCAGCCGACAATACGTCAGCGTTAGCCAAAGGATTTCATAATCTAAAATCGAGCATCCACAATAGTATAGAGGGGTAGAGGGACAGCAATGGCTCAGGGAGCATGGCTTTGATAAAGCTTCCTGATGCTGATGTTCCTTAAATTTCGTTTCCCTGTGGAGCTATTATGTATTAAAATTAAGTTAACTTTAATTAAGATTCGTGTTGTCGCTCTGGATTTACTGTAATGACCTTATAGTTCTAGGACGCTACACACAAAACATCAAATTCATCAAAGTGGATTTATTAAGAGTCCGTTTCACAGCTAGCTAGCAACCAAATAAAGGATGGATGATGCAAAAGAAGTTTTGAATTCTAGGATGACGCGCCCTCTGGCTATTGCTGCAGGGTCAGTTAGTTTGAAAATTTTTATACTTTTTACTCCCATATCATCCTGATTAAACAGGGTGATTCATCATTTGGTTGCTAAAGCTGATGAGTTGTATTGGCATTTAGAGGCAGATTAAAATGAAATTTTCTTGGAAAGTCCTATTACTGTGGACATTGCCTGCTTTGGTAATTGGCTTTTTCTTCTGGCAAGGGGCATTTGCTGGCGCTCCTGCTGACATGACGAAGAATGCAGCCAATACTCGCATGACCTATGGACGCTTTCTGGAATATTTAGACGCTAATCGCGTCAGTAGTGTAGATCTTTATGAAGGTGGTAGGACAGCGATTGTCGAAGCCGTAGATCAAGATATCGAAAATCGTATTCAACGCTGGCGAGTGGATCTGCCTGTTAACGCACCTGAGTTAATTAGCAAACTAAAAGACAAAGGCATTAGTTTTGATGCCCACCCCATGCGGAATGATGGAGCAATTTGGGGACTTTTAGGCAATCTAGTGTTTCCCATTATATTGATTGCGGGTCTGTTCTTTTTGTTCCGTCGTTCTAGCAACCTCCCAGGCGGGCCAGGTCAAGCGATGAACTTTGGCAAATCGAGAGCGCGTTTTCAAATGGAAGCCAAAACTGGTGTGAAATTTGATGACGTAGCAGGTATTGAAGAAGCAAAAGAAGAATTACAAGAAGTAGTTACCTTCTTAAAACAGCCAGAAAGATTTACTGCTGTAGGCGCGCGCATTCCCAAAGGTGTGCTGTTAGTTGGGCCTCCAGGAACTGGTAAAACTTTACTAGCAAAAGCGATCGCCGGGGAAGCTGGTGTACCTTTCTTTAGTATTTCTGGTTCAGAATTCGTAGAAATGTTTGTGGGTGTAGGTGCGTCTCGTGTACGTGACCTATTTAAAAAAGCCAAAGACAACGCCCCCTGTATCATCTTTATTGATGAAATTGACGCAGTAGGTAGACAACGGGGTGCTGGTATCGGTGGTGGTAACGATGAGAGAGAACAAACCCTCAACCAACTACTCACCGAAATGGATGGTTTTGAAGGTAACACAGGCATTATTATTATTGCTGCCACCAACCGTCCTGACGTATTAGACTCAGCTTTGTTACGTCCCGGACGCTTTGACCGTCAAGTAACCGTCGATGCACCGGATATTAAAGGACGTTTGGAAATCCTACAAGTCCACGCCCGCAATAAGAAACTTGACCCTAGCGTATCCTTAGAAGCGATCGCCCGCCGTACACCTGGATTCACTGGTGCAGATTTAGCCAACTTACTCAACGAAGCTGCTATTCTCACCGCCAGAAGACGCAAAGAAGGCATTACCCTCACCGAAATTGATGATGCGGTGGATCGGGTAGTAGCAGGGATGGAAGGTACTCCCTTGGTTGACAGCAAGAGTAAGCGTTTAATTGCTTACCACGAAGTAGGACACGCCTTGGTGGGAACTGTCTTAAAAGACCACGATCCTGTACAGAAAGTTACTCTGATTCCTCGCGGACAAGCACAGGGTTTAACCTGGTTTACCCCTAACGAAGAACAGGGATTAATTTCTCGTTCCCAATTGAAAGCGCGGATTACTGGTGCTTTGGGTGGACGCGCTGCGGAAGAAGTTATTTTTGGTGCTGCGGAAGTGACCACTGGTGCAGGTGGCGACTTACAACAGTTGTCGGGAATGGCTAGACAAATGGTCACCAGATTCGGGATGTCAGATTTAGGCCCCTTATCTTTGGAAAGCCAACAAGGTGAAGTTTTCTTAGGTCGTGACTGGACAACTCGATCTGAATATTCCGAAGCGATCGCTTCTCGGATTGATGGTCAAGTCAGAGCGATCGTGGAAGAATGTTACGGACAAGCTAAGAAAATCATTCGTGAAAATCGTAGCGTTACCGACCGTTTAGTTGATCTATTGATCGAAAAAGAAACAATTGACGGCGCTGAATTTCGGCAAATTGTGGCTGAGTATACTGATGTTCCTGAAAAGCCTCAGTATGCACCACAAATATAATCAGTAATTGAAACTTATTGAAATAGATGGGTATGGTGTTCTTACCATACCCATTTTTATTTGTTTCAATAGTTGCAGCTTTATATATTTGCCTCAAATACTTGTCGGTTAAGGGAAAACAGGGGAATGAGAAAAGGGAAATAAAAACCTTTCACCTTTAACCCAAAACCCATTTTTAATTCAAAACACTTAACCCAGTAGTATTGTGTCGCATCTACATTATCCTATTCCTTATGTGTAGTTAGCGATTCTGGCAATCATCCATCCAAAATTTTGTAAGAATGTCATCATAGTTAAGGTAAAAACATTCTGGAGATAAAGCTACGGTTTACGCACGTCCTTTAGCAAGGTTAATTGAGCAACTGCAACGCCTACCGGGAGTTGGCCCCAAGTCAGCCCAGCGATTGGCTTTGCATATTTTGAAACGGCCAGAAACAGAGGTAGAAGCTTTAGCACAAGCGCTGATTGATGCCAAAAAACAAGTAGGCTTGTGTTCTGTCTGCTTTCATTTATCTGCTGAACCAGTTTGTGAAATCTGCCGCAATCCTAACCGCGAGCAAAATACTATATGTGTGGTAGCAGATTCCCGTGATGTGATTGCACTGGAAAAAACCCGCGAGTACAAAGGAAAGTATCATGTTTTAGGTGGGGTGATTTCGCCAATGGATGGGATTGGCCCAGAACAGCTAACTGTCCAGGCTTTGGTGCGGCGGGTAAGTCAACAAAAACCCCAGGAAGTAATTTTGGCAATTAGCCCTAGTGTGGAAGGGGAAACCACAACATTATATATAGGTCAGCTATTGAAACCTTTCACGAAGGTGACGCGGATTGCCTTTGGTTTGCCTGTGGGCGGTGATTTGGAGTACGCTGACGAGGTTACTTTAGCTAGAGCCTTGGAAGGACGCAGAGAGTTAGATTAGCTGGACTCTTGGCCAACACTAAAATCAACTTTTGCGGGGCTATTTTACGGTGTAATCTGTGGTGAAAAGTGCGTATAAGTTCTGCTTCTTGTCGCCAGACACTGCTCTTATAAAAAATTGAGAGTGTAATGGTAAGTTGGCTTGTATTACAAGCGATCGCACTTATTAATTTCTATATCAAATCCATGAACAACCCAGCAAACCAACAAAATCTTAGCCCACAAGCAGCACCTTGTTTTATCTGTGGTTCACAGAATTTTGTTTGGGGTCGTACTGTTGGTGAATCACCAAGCACCTGGGTATATTTTCGTGCGTTGGATGCTGTTTGGGGAGAAGGCGAAAAGCTGCAAGCCCGTAAATGTCTTAATTGCAATAATGTGCAGTTGTTTATTGACGAATAAATTACGAGTAACAATAATTAAAACCTGAATCTGCCCTAAACCTGATAGAAATTGAGTATTCCTTTGCAAACCTAAGAATTACTAACTAACTGACGGGCAAATACGATCGCCTCTTTTGGTGTAGAGACTTTTCCCTCGGCTTGCGCTATTGCAATTTCTGTAAGAATTTTACCAATTAATGGCGAAGGTGGGAGATTTAGTGCTATAATAATCTCCTTCCCACTCACGATTGGAGCGGGATGAGCGACCAGGTCATCAGGGTTTAGGTAGCGGCTGATCAAAGGTGCGTAAACGCTAAGTGGTTTATCCCTAGACATCGCCCCTACCAGATTATCACAAGCTAGGGCTAACGCTACAGCAGTACTAAATACATTGCCTGCTTCCTGAAAGAAAAAATATTGTTCTCTCAAAGACATATTTGTGACTTTTAGCCTCGGGAGAAGTCTAAGGGCTGTAATGACAGAGTGAATTTCAGCACGGCTGTAGGTTAGTTGCAATAGTTCTATTTCTGCAGCTTCGGGATTGGGGTGGACGAGACAAGCAAGTTTGGCGATACCTAAGTATGTGGTTTTGATGGTGTCGCGAATATATTCTTGTAGTTCCACCCCTAGAGGCTGCCAAGTTTCTGCTATGTAAGCTGCGACTGTATCAACTGCAGCAATTTTTGCAAAGCTTTCATGTGTAGCGTTTTTAAAGAAAGGCGCTAGCACACCATCTTGCCAAGCTTGAGCGATCGCATCCGTTCCTTGGGGGATAGCCAATAAATAGCCGACTTCTACCCTCACGCGTTCTGCGGCTACTGTAGTGATATGTGCAGCTAAAGAACGAATTGCTTGCTGTGTAGCTAGTTCAATAGTAAAACCCAGTTGGGCGGCTTGGCGGTAGGCGCGCATTAATCTTAAGGGATCGTCTTGTAAATTGGCTGGTGAGATCATGCGTAAAACACGCTTCTGTAAATCAGCTACGCCTTGTAGGGGATCAATAAGTTCTTGGTTATGGGGATCGTAGGCGATCGCATTGACTGTAAAATCCCTTCTGTGTAAATCGGTTTCTAAAGTTGCTCCCTCTTGTTGAGCAATATCAACTGTAGCCTTGGGAAAGACGACACGGGCAATTTGGCGTTGGGGATCGAGTAAGACAAAACCCGCTTGATAATGTTGAGCGATCGCCCTTGCGACTTTCACCGCATCAGTAGGGATGACAAAATCTAAATCTAGGTATTCACGACTTCTACCTAAAAGCGCATCCCTGACTGCACCACCTACCATGTAAGCTGGTTGTGGCAGTAATGATAGGCTAAAAGGCCAAGTGTCGGGAGCTAGGGTAGAAGAAACTGAATTATCCATGTTTAATAAAAATCAACCTAGCAACTAATGAATATAAGTTTGTCTTAAGCTAGATTAACAATAAAGGTTCCTGGAGTTGGTTCTATTATGTGTATTTGCGTCAACTGCCACTATGTAGACCGATGTTTAACCTATAATGCCGTGGAAACGCAGCACCAACAGCCTCACTTGACCGAAACACCTGATTTTGATCCTAATGAGCCTTCAATCAATGTCAACATCCGCACTAAAGAGGATGTGATTGAAATGGAATGGGATGTAGTCGGTTGTCTCAGCTTTAAGCAAGAAACTGGGAAGTGGGCGAAGTTGCGTCCAGGCGAATTAGTACCAACGTAATTGGTGCTATGCTCAAATCTAAAAGTTTTGAGTTTAGGATTTTTAGAGTTTTCCATAGTAGCTAGAATTTGAGCAATATTTAAAATTGACTGTAATCAAAAGTGTCTTGATGTTCTAGCCACTTGCCGATGTTGGTTGAAAATTAAAAATTCAAATTTTGTTGACTTTTCAATACTCTTTTTTCTAAAGTTATAAAACATAGAAATTTAAAAAAGAGTCTAGGGTCAAATTTATGGTAGGGGCGCAAGTTAGTTATTGCACCCCTACTTTTAAGTGTGAATTATCATCACATTTAAAATAATTAGCATACTAATGAATTTTTAACCTTAGACTCTTGTACAGACGCGATGAATCGCGTCTCTCTGTCTCTCCAACTCTTAACCCTTAACCCCAATAAACTTAATTTTGAGTACTGAACTAGAAAACCTTGCAGTCACAAAATACGGTTTAGCACTGCACACTACAACCCCTGAATTAGGACTAGCAATTAATAATTTTGCTGGTGATACTCGCTCTCAAGTGTGGAATTTGGGGCGTGATTTATCCAGCTTTGTTCATCAATACTTAGTTGAATTTATTCAGCCACAAACTTGGTCAGATATAGACTTTTTGGCAGTGGCTAAAGGCCCTGGTGGTTTTACAGGTACCAGGATTGGTGTAGTTTTAGCACGGACATTAGGACAACAGTTAGAAATTCCTGTGTTTGCAGTATCTACTTTAGCCGCAGTCGCTTGGAGTGCAAAAGATAATATTACCAAAAAAGATGCGATCGCTATTCAAATGGCAGCCCAACGAGGTCAAGTTTTTGGTGCTATTTATCAACCTAATGCTGATAATTCCAATCTCACAACATTATTGGTAGATAGTGTGTTTACACCTGAAGCATGGCAAGAGACTTTGGCAAATTGGCAGACAACTTACCAATTAATTGAAGCAAAATCTGCGTTAGCAACAACAGTCACTAATATTTTGGAACTAGCTTATCTAGATTGGCAACAAGGAAAGCGTCCGCATTGGTCTGAGGCTTTACCTTACTATGGACAGCATCCTGTAGATGTTTAATGAAAAATTAGGGTAATAATTTATCAAACCCCTTAACCCAAGTTTTTAATTGAGGTAGGGGTACAGCACTGCTGTACCCTCTTAATAATTTATCTGTCGCAAACATTGTTTAAATCTAGATAACCGAAATTTATCGCTAACTATCTCACACCAGATGAGTCAGTATAACTAATAGGAGCTTTTTGCGGTGGTAATGAGTGATATTCCGCTAGTGTAGCTATAGCGAAGCATAATGTCAGACTCAAAACAAAAGTTGTGAAAAACTGCATGATAAAAAATCGGTGCAAAAGCCACTTCATATAATTCATCATTGTTAAGCCTCCGGCATTGCACGGGGAAATTATCAAAAAACTTTTGACAAATTATGTATGAATAAGTAGGTTAGCGATCGCACATGACTATTTTTAGAATAGTCCAGGGAAAAGTATTTTCCTTTCACCCTATAAAATTTTATATAGTTTGGTTGAATCTAGCCTACTTATTAACAGTTCAGTGCTTAATTACTAAACTTAATTTTTGCCTTTAATTTCAAGGCAATTAACCCAACTATCATTGATAAGTGAAAGCTAGGAATATTGCACTGAATCTGTATTTATCAGTAGTCTGCACCCAAAAGGTAATTTAAAAATTGGTAATTTATTAATCCTATTCTCTGATAGAAAACTACCTAATTGTTATAAATGAACGGAATATCTTAATCTTAGAATTTACTCCATCTGTATTTGTGTCAGCAAATGGCTTTGCCCGTGTGTAGATATAATTTGGCTTAAGCCCACTCTAGTATACTTATACAAGCATATAAAAGCATCTATCATTAGATATAAAGTCTTTATGTAATTAAATTTAAAGAAGATGTAAATTCTTTTAGGTAATAGAGTATACAAGCCATAATTTGAATAATTTATATTTAAGGCATAGCAACCAATTATCTCACATAAATTATACCAGTTCCTCATTGAGGTTACTGGCTAAGGCGAGATAAGCCAACTATATAGTTACAAACATCGAATTATTAAGTGCTTTACAGGTGTGTAAACATAAATGTCAAACGCTTTTACCGTCGAGACTGTACAACTAAATTTATAAATAAGAAATATAAACTATAACATCGGGTAGTTTATAACCTGAGTTTTGTATAATCTGTTTTAATGTAAAATCTAATACTATTAATTATTCTTTTTGAGAAGCTCCAGTTCTCAAATGGGACAAGAGTGATATAAATTTAAATTATTAATAGAACCAAAACTTGTTAGCTGGCCAAGAAAGTTCACAAAGAGTACCCCTAGGAGACAGAGAAACCCGCCGAAATTTGCCTTTGAGTTGTCGAGCTAAATTTCTAAATTGTTGTGTGCCTCGGCCTTCTTTATAAGAACTAATAGCTAATGCATCATCTATAATACTTAACGTGTGCCAGCCTTCGGATGAAGAACAATTAACTTCAAGACGGGTGACTCCGGCGGCGTGTTTGCCAACATTACATAATGCTTCTTCTAAAAATCGGCAGAGTCCTCTTTTTTGTTCAATACTCAATCCCTTATCTTCGATAGGTTCAAATGTGCGAATTTTCACTTTGATAGTTTTAAAGCAGGGAAAGTCTCGCTCTAAGGTGTAACTGTAAACTTGATAAAGAATTTGGTGAACCGGGTCATGTAAGTTGATCACTAACCCTTGTCCTAAATATAAACTTTTATCTTGGTTTACAGGTTCCCGTTGCAAGAATTCATAAATCCCCCGCAGATCGTAATTTAATTTTTCTAGTTCTTTTTCAATTTCAGGTAGTAATATATCTGCGGGTAAGTTCTGTTCTTTAACTAATTTCAGAACTTTAGCTAGAGTTTGCAGAGGCCCATTATGAATGGTTTCAAATGTGCGTTCAATCATCGTATAATGGGCATTAATTTCAGCTTTTAAAGCTTGTTCATATTGGTATAAAGCGGTGAGTCCTAGAGAATTTAAAGTGTAAATAATTATGGCTGGTGTTAATGGAATCCACCAACCCCCAATTAAAAATATATAAGCCACAAAAACGAGAATAAAGCTAGCAAAAGCAATGGTTACAAGATTGAGCAAAGGTAATTTAGTTAGCCTAGCGTGAGCAATTCCTAAAAAACCCCAAGCAATAATCCAAAGATATTCCCATTCATCTTCCCAAGTCTTTAATAGGGGTCGAGAATTGAGAACTGCGCTGATAATTTGGCTAACAGCATTAGCATGAATTTCTACGCCATAAACTTGGCCTGGTGGTGCAAATTGTGCCGACGGAATAGCAGAAGTCGTGGTAAAGTCTTTCGCACTAGGGGCTGTCATGCCGATAATTATAATGCGATCGCGTATCCACTCAGGCTGGAATCTTCCTGCTTTGATATCGCCAAGGGTCACCGTTCTAAATCGTTCTTGGCCACTACGAAAGTTGAGTAATACCTGAAATCCACCCGCATCGGTTCGCACATATCCACCAGAGTTGCTGTAGACGCGAGGTAGTTGGATATTACCAACCCATATCGAGTTGCGATTGCCAAATCCATATTTTAACTGAATGCCTTCATTAGCTAAATACATCTCTGCTAACTTCAGAGATAAGGCAAATTTGTATCCTTTAGGTGTAATTGTTCCTAGTAGGCTGCGTCTTAATTTACCATCCGTATCTGGAATTTGATCTACAAAACTGATTTGTGCATCAGGTAAATATGGTGGTGGATCGATGGTTACAGGTAATGCCTTTTCAATGCCAATTAAATTTTTATGCTGTTGAAATGTACTGACTAGTTCAGCAGAGCCTGGCTCAACTGGTATATCCCTAACAACATCAACGCCGATGGCTCGAGGAGCATAAGCCTGCAATTTTTGTAACAGACTTGCCATGTCTTGATCTGAGATGGGATATCCAAAATTATGGATATCATCTTCATTAATACCAACAATTACAATTCGTTCATCTGTAGATTCCACAGGACGTAGACGGAGGAAACTATCAAACACTAGCCACTCTAAAGATTGCATTGCACCAGTCAGACGAACAATGATAACTAGACAAAGTACTACAATCCCGGGCAGCGTTCCTACACGCCAAATGGAGATTTCCTCTTTGATTCTTCTCCAAATTCCAGGCCGCATAAACCAGTTTCCTAGTTTTTAGTTATTAAATAAAAATCACCGATAATAATTCACCATTATTCAAAAATTAATGATTATTCACAAATGCATATTACATTTTTCTGACTTCAATTTGCTTGTGGTTACAAATAAGACCTAAGCAATAGTGAATCTTCAATATGGGGAATTACCCAAATCCTGATTTAATTTTATATCTAAGTGTTGGACTAGATAACAATGGGTATGAGCTATATAAGTAAATAGAAAAAAATATTTACATTAAATGCGATCGCCCTTGGTCTTCCCAAAGAGTACTAAATATTTGCTGAAAGCATTATTCTTCAACAAAGCTGCTTACTCTGCGGGAACACCAAAGGCGAATGGAAAAGTTTGGCTTTGTTGTATTCGTAATGACATTGTCTAAATAAGTTGTGTAATTAATTTTGTCTTACTACTTGTGCCATTACGAACTAAATATTTCATATTGCACAGAAACAGCACCTAAATAAAGCTTGACTATGGTCAATCAATTAACCCTTCATGTCTAGCTTTCATTTCCGTTTGAATGCGGATATTTTTACCTTCTTCTGGGTAAACATCTAAAGCATCTTGTAGCTTATTCCAGTAATGACGCACCATGCGTTCAGACATACACATTCTTTCTGCGATCGTCTTATCTTGTAAACCTTCTTCAAATGCTAAAGTTAGTACCTTCAACCACTCTGGTTTCACCTCTAAACCCGAATTGATACCTTTGATATCTTTAGTATGAGTTAATCCCTGTAATGCCCAATCAACTCTAGTTAACATTTCTTGGGTGGAAAGGCTTTTATCTGCAACTGTAAAACCACCTTTATGACTATCAATCTCAGGTCTAATTCTGACTAAAGTTCGAGCATGGGCACTTTGAACAACAATATTTAAATGCGGATAAGATTTCATCAGATTCCTGAGAAGTTGAATTCCTGTATCAGGACGTGCTGTTGTTCCAGGGTGTTCTGGCATTGATAGATCCATCACTACAAGGTCTGCCTGTGATGTCATCATCTGCTCGAGAGCGTTCTTGGCATTGATTGCAGTCATGAATTTAGCACTAGGATATTTTTTTTTCAGTACATCAACGGTTCCACCTAGAACTGATTCATGATCATCAATTACCAAAATGGTTAGCAATTTCTTTTCTACTGCAAGTTGTGTCATAATTAACACCTCATTATCGAACTAAGTAAATACTAAGTTTTCATCTACTGCCTATAGCAATACAGATGAAAATTGTGTTTTTTTGTCATTTGTTATTCTTTTCATGCCTATTCACAGCATTTCCTTGCAAATATTGATAAATTACAGAAAATCGCAGGATAAAAAGGAAATTCAGGAAATTAAGGGCTAGTATTTCTGACTCTCTACTTAGCAATCAGTCGAAGTAAAAGCAGCTATTTGAAGCTAGACTGTTAATTTTTATCAGAAAAAACGCTGAATTTATGATTGTATAATTTGTAATTATGTTATTGACAAAGGAAGATGCCCTGAGCAATTATCAAATTGACGATCTAGAGTTCTTCAATTGAGACTGCTGATAGTAATGATAACTGATACTTACCAGTAGAAATACCAAGTTAGCATGAGGCTGGTACTACGATAAAAACATTTACCCGAAGTTAATAGGTAAAAGCTGTCACATAAATATTTTAATTCTCGTAGATTAGCGTAAGAAACACGTGTAGATACATCCGGATAAGTAATTTGTACCATTAAATGGCATAAATTCTTGCATTGCTTTAAATTAATATAAATTGATACAGGTGCTAAAACTTGCGGCAAAGCTATTGTAAGCAACTCCTCTAATAAGCTTAAAATTACTAAGCTTTGTTCGGTTGACTGATTTTGCCAGATTACTGGCATATCACTGTGAAAAGAGAACTGAGAATGATTCGTCAGCCTAGACTGTAATAAACAATCAATCGCTAACGGCAAGCTATACTGTAGCTGCGATGGAAATAAGCGATCGCTCAATTCCACCAAAGAGTGATGGAACCTGTCAATTTTTTTAACAGATTCTTGAATTTTGTTAACTGATAAATCTAAATTATCTGCTGTTAACATTTCTAGATTGCGCCTGATAATAAAAGATTCCTGCAATATATCATCCCGAATTTTTTCAGCTTCTAAAAATCGTTTTATCGACTCTTGATAAGACCACCATTTTAATGCTTGCCGAATTCTTAATTCAGAGTTGATAAACCAGAGGAGGGTTATGAAGCTGGCTATTAAAAGTATAACTTGCGTCCACAATAGCAGTTTCACAGGAAGTTTGGATGGGTATTTTATGCCGAGTAAATAAAGCTTTAAAGCAAAATATATCAGATTTATATTTGGTGAAATGTTTAAATTGAATAAGAAAACTGCTCATAAGATTGATGATAATTACAAAAATATGCATAAATTTTTAATAGATTAATGATTAAATAAATCTTGGTGCTTTGCAAATAAAAGTCTTGATTGCCTAAACCCAGACAATCAACTATTTAAACGCTAAATATAGCTCTATTTTGAAATTTTCGTACAAATATATGTACGCTTTATACTTTCTTATTTTTTGTTAACTGACTACACAGAGAATTTGGCTTAGATGAAATATACTGATTTATATATCAGTAATTAATCTTGCCTTTCGCAACATAAATTGCAGTGCTGTTTCTCTTTTAGAAATAATATAAGCTTTAGCATCCATACCTAATTGGATATGGCACTGATGTTTCTGATGACCGAATACTAAACTTTCTGGTGCGATAGTAGCCTCAAAATAGCCAGCAGCCAGAACATTAGAACTAGATGTTGGAGAATTTGTACTGTTATTTTGAGATGTAATTACATCTGGAGAAACTGTATTCACAACTCCTTTGAGAGTACCATAATCAGGATAAGGGCAAGAGTCTATTCGTAATTGTACTTCTTGACCAACTTCTACACTTTTAATATCTTGAGTGGGAATCATGGCTTTAATTACTAAAGGTGCATTGCTAGGTGCAATTTCTGCGATCGCATCACTAGCACCCACAACTTGCCCGGGATTGCGTAAATTGAGCTTAAGGATAGTACCTTCAGTAGTTGCACGAATAACAGTGTTTTGTAGTTGATTGAAAACTTGCTCAAGTTCTTTGTGAAATTGCATCAATTGGGATTGAATTTCAACTCGTCGCTGAATTAAAGCTTGTCTTTCTTTATTTAAGGTAGCAATGTTGGCTTGACCTCTAGCAACTTCTTGAGCAATCCGTTCTTTAGCTATTGCGACTGTTGCATTAGTGGGATTAATTGCAGATTTGGCTGATTCCACTTTAGCCTGAGCTATCTCAACAGCTTTTCTCTCACCTTCAACAACAGCTTTTGTCTGTTCAACTAAGAATTTTTTTTGCTCAAATTCTCGCTTACCAATAGCACCTTCTTTTGCTAATTGTTCATAACGATCGCGGTCTAAATTTGCAAAGTCCAAATCAGCTTGAGCTTTTTGCAAATCTGTGTAGACTTTTTGCAAATTAGCTTCTGCTACTTGTAAGTCGGTTTGAGTTATAACTTGACGTTCTTGATACTCTCTTTGGTTACGTACTAAATCAGATTCAGCTGCAGCTACAGTCCGCTCAATTACTGTCTTTTCTGCTTGCATTTGGCTATCTAAATTCTTGATTTGAGCATCAATTTGATCTATTTGTAACCTACCCTGTTGAATATTCCCTTGCAGTTGGTTCTTTTTAATTTGTAATTGTTCATCATCAAGGTAAGCAATAATATCACCTTGCTTAACCACTTGATTTTCTTGCACCAAAATCCGTTTAATAGTTCCCTCCATTTTCGGTTGTGCTAGCCGAAGTTCACCAGTAGGACGGATACTGGCTGGAGCTTTAACGGTGACATTATATTTCACCCATGAAGAGAGGGCGATCGCAGAACCAAAACTACCAACAAGAAAAATTCCTGCTAATGATGTCCAAGCACTCACAGGAGGAATAAAATCTTCTTGGACTTCAGGTAGGACTTTCTGATTATGGATGTAGAGCATATCATATCCCCTCTGAAAATGAGTATTAACTAAGGAATGAGAAAATCTAGATGGTCACCTGGTTGGGATATCAAATCTTTTAAGGAACCTTGCAGTTTTAATTTGCCGTTTTCTAGCAAAACCACCCAATCAGCACGGTTAATTACTTTGGGGCGGTGTGTAATCAAAATGGTGGTTTTACCTTGGCGATGCTCAAACAGCCGATCCAAAACCTGCGCCTCACTGACTGGATCGAGTCCACCAGTGGATTCATCCAAAATTAATACTGGTGGATCTGTAACAATAGCCCGTGCGATCGCTAATCGTTGGCGTTGTCCGCCAGAGATATTGGCACCAAATTCTCCTAAAATAGTTTGATATTTCTCTGGGAATTTATTAATAAATTCGTCGGCTCCAGCAATTTGACAAGCTCTGACAATCTGCTCAAAGCTAATATGCGGCGTTCCTAAACGGAAGTTTTCGACAATAGAACGATTCCAAAAGTGAGCATCTTGGGGAACTAGCACAATCTGCTGACGCAAACAATCTAGAGAAAGGTCTTGGATGTTATATATACCAATTTGGATATTACCTGATTGCAGTTGGTATAAACCAGCAATTAATTTTGCCAAAGTACTTTTACCACAACCAGATTTACCAATTAATGCCACAACTTGACCACCTGGAATTGTTAACGAAAAATTATCTAACAAGTCCAGGCGACCAGCATAATGGAAGCTGAGATTAGTACAGTTAATATCAGCATCATTGGCAATATAAGCTAAAGGTTTGCGTCCGTCACCTTCATTTTCTGGAGTAGCATCAATAACTTCTGTTAGGCGTTGTGTAGCAGTTTTAGCCCGCGTAAATTCTTCCACAAAACTAATAACAGTAGCAATTAACCCCAAAAAATTCCCATTCATGGAGTTAAACGCCATTAATTGCCCAATACTGAGGTTTTCTGTGGGATTAATTACTAAGTTACCACCAAACCACAGCAAAACAACTGCACCAATCGCAGAAATAAACCCAGAAAAAGTATTATTAATAATACCAATCTGCATGGTGCGAAAGGTGAGATTCCCAAGACGACCAAATCGGTGTTGTAGTTCATCCCAAAATTGAGGAGCAGACGCAGTAGTTTTGAGAGTCAGCGCGCCTTTGAATGTTTCTACTAAAAGTCCTTGGGTTTCAGCTTCTGTAACTAATAATTCGCGAGTTTTTTGCTGCAATGTGGGCTGGAACACTATTGTTGATAGAGTCATAAATATAGAGATGAAGACTGCTACCATAGTTAATTTCCAGCTATAAAAAATCATCAATCCTAAAGATATGATTGCAATAAAAAACTTGCTAGGTAAGCCCACAACTACTTGCGCTACTAATTGATTTATCTGTTCAATATCTTGTAATCGGCTAACTATTTCTCCACTACGACGAGTTTCATAATAAGTTAAAGGTAATCGCAGAATTTGTCTGCCAAATTCCATTACCATCCCTAATTGCAAGCGTTGAGCAAAGTTAGCAATTAAATTAGATTGTACAAATGAAAGGCTACTAGAAATAAAATTCATTACTACTACAGATATTGCCACAGTAGTTAGTAAGCTAGTATCCCCGCGAACTAAAACATCATCCGTGAGGATTTGTAATAAAAATGGAGAAGCTAAAGAGAGTAAGCCCAATATTAAATTCAGTGGAAAAGCTTGTGCTAGAATTGCGCGATAATTCCAAACACGTTTAAAGAAGCGCCAAAAGCCACCAATATTATCATCCTTTTGAGTAAAAAATCTGACTGGATCTGGTTCCAGTAATAGCATTAACCAATCTGTCCAACCCTCAGCCAAATCTTTTTTAGAAAGATGGCGAATCCCTACAGCCGGATCAGCGATTAAACATTTTTTGCCCTTTTTACCATATAAAACAACCCAGTGATTCCCTTTCCAGTGAATAATTGCTGGTAAGGGTGCTTCATGCATCCGGTTTAACAGTTCTGGTGAAGTTTTAACAGGACGAGTATTAAAGCCTAATATTTCTGCGCCGCGTCTTAACCCTAATAAGGTAGTACCAAATTGTCCCGTACCTACAGCTTCTCGGATGTGGCTGAGAGTAAAATTATGCCCATAATGTTTAGCAATTGTAGCTAGGCAAGCAGCCCCGCAATCTTCTTCACTATGCTGTTTGACAAATTTATATTTCATAAGCCAGCTACTTTACACATCCGGCAATTTAGAAAACTATCGATTTAGTGCTATGTGATTAAAAATTTTTCAAGAATATATAATCAATTCATAATTGACCATAATAAGCGTAAGAAGCTATTAAAGCGTCTGTTTCTACTCTGAATACTTCCCCCAGCAAAAAAAGATGGATTCACACCAATGGTAATTTCTGAAGACATATATGCGGCATTAGATTGTTGGCTAAGAGAAAGATTTTGTCCACCTGTAGAAATACTTGTTTGACTTCCAGCTAAAGAGATAATCCGTCTCATTTGGAAGTAGAAAGCAAATTGTGAACTAGAAATTCCACCAACTATAGAGGCTTGTTCTTCTTCAGACAAATCCAAGAATAAATCAGAAGTTTTGAGGTTGATATCGTTAGACACAATGTTGCCTTTTAGAAATTTTAATTTCCGCACCAACTCATATTTATATGGATAATGAAACGACCTTAGTTCACCACAAGTATGGATTACACAGAGGTCGTTTCATTGATTTGTGTGCTGCTAGAGATTTAAATCACTGAGCAATGATAAAAGTCATCGAAAACAACTCTTGATAATTGTAAGTCAAGAATAATTATCATTGACTGAATGCAGAGTTTTGGAAGGCAAACTGCATTAAATTATTCCAAGCACACCTTTGAGAGTAGCCAATGAAAGATTAGTATTCTCGAAGCCAGCACCTGATTCTGCATTATTAGGCCCAGTCTTTGTAAAACCAAAGGCTTTTGTATTGCTGAAAACTGCGCTTAATGATTCCAGAGAAGCTAGAGTACCACCACCAGCTACGATTTCTTGTTCTTCAACGGATACTGCGGTAAATAGTTCGTTAGACATGATTAAAGTCTCCTGGTTTTTATTAGTTTCGCGAGTTGTTTGCCGTTAGTTAGCTTGCTTTTCTCCTCGCTTGATTAATACGATATAGGCAAGTACCCAGGTGAGTCATTCTCATTTTGTGCAAACTTAATTACCAAAGTTAGAAATTCTTGTTGCCGCAATCAGTAAGTGTAATTACCGAAAAATACACGGCTAAAATTACAAAAAATTTTACTGAAACTTATTCAAAAATTAAATAAATTTTATAATAGCTTTACCAAAATGTTTTATATCTGTGGCATGAAAATCTTTGTTTTTCAAGATTTTATCAAAAATATATAGAAAATTATTGCCTCCTTTAAAAAAAATACTTTGATATATGATAGTAAAATACCTAAAGTTAAATTTAATACTCTCTATCTTGATGAAATAGAGGTTATTCAGAGATGGCAAGACAAATATCTTATTTTTGAAGTGATACAAAATACTCTGGGGGTAGAGTAACACTGTTTTAGCGCTACACAAGACTCAACTCACTCAACTTGTAAAGGTATGCTTGCGCGAGCCTAGTTTGTGTAACTAGACCACACTTGATTGGTGAATAGCACTGACTGAAGCAAAAGTTGCTGTCCAGACCCCTAACTTTTTCAAAAAGCCGGGGGTCTAATTTAGGTGATTTATCGCTTAAAAACCAAAAAATGGAGGAATTAGCCTAAAACACGCCTGGAGTTTTTAGTCCAGAGAAGTCATAAGAAATTGACAGGCGATCGCCAACAAGGTATACATATTTGAACATTTATCCTATGCAAGCCTGGATTTTATGCCTAATGTTGAAAGGGATGAAACTCGCGAGAGTCGCATTGAAACAGAGATCATTGCCGATACTGGTAATGATAAAGAGGAACGGGCGATGGGTTGGTACTACTACCTAGACGATACCCTGAACTTTCCCTTTAACGCCAAGTTGAAAAAGAAAGCACGCAAAACAGGAGTCATTGAAGAGAAACAAGTCGAAGTTTTAGCAATGGCACCTGACGATGATTGTTTAAAAGATATGTATGTTGAAGTAGTCTATCCTGGTGGCGACGATGAAGATATATTTTCGGCAAAGCT
This sequence comes from Calothrix membranacea FACHB-236, assembly GCF_014696315.1. Lineage (GTDB taxonomy): Bacteria > Cyanobacteriota > Cyanobacteriia > Cyanobacteriales > Nostocaceae > Aulosira > Aulosira membranacea. Next base: position 1,070 of record NZ_JACJPX010000053.1, on the reverse strand, counting down.
GTCAGAAATAGAAGCATTAGATGCTGATGAAGACACCCAAGAAGCACTTGCAGACTGGCAATATTGGCTTGCTAGAGGATACAAGTTTTAAGAGTTAGTCTTAATAGTGCTGAGCGCTGAGGAGCCACTATGTTAAACGGGTTTCCCGGCAATCGCGCAAGTGATGTTGCTGAGTAAAAAACTAGTACAGCACGGCGTAAATAAACAGACCATACCCCACGGGAAGCTGCTTTGCGTCTACAAAATCAACAAAAAGCTTACTCTGTTTGAATTTTGAATTCCGCCTTGCGGTACTAGCCTCTTGCACTTTAGCGCTGGCGGAATTCCACTTCTTTTTCTAAAATCTTGATGTCGTAGTTGTCAAAAAAATCGTGACCTAGTAGACCAATACTAGCTTTGGGTGCGATCGCAACTTCTATATTATTAGCTACAGCTCCACCAACACTAATATCTTTGATCTGACTAGTCAAAAATTGCACTACAGTACCGTCTGCAATTTGGGCGTTTATTTTACCTGTGGGTCGGAGTTGCAGATTAGCCGCCATTTTAAGCGTTATGAGGGTACTACTTGCACCTGTATCTAAAATCATTTCAAAGGTTTGTTGCTGATTAAAAGTCACATCAATCACAGGAGTTTTACCTATTCGGCGTTTGATTGGTACCCGAAAAACTCCGTTATCTGGGGGTGTGACACCACAAAGCTTTCCTAAACTGATAGTTCTCCCAGAGGGAGTAACCATAAAACAGCTTCCCAAATCTTGAGATGTTGCCGGATGGGAGAATGCTAAAAATAGTAGTGTTGGTATTCCTACCATCACCGCTGAGTTAATAGCCAACATCCAACGATTTCTAGCATTCTTCATCAGATTTTGCGCTCCCAATTCCTAATTACCCCTTTTTATTAGATTACCCAGAGTTGTTGGAAAATAGGGCAATCAAACAACAGCATCATTTATCTACAAAAAAGGCTTGTAGTTTAATACGCTTGGGTTAAGCTCATTAGCGATTGATTTGTCACTGATTAAAAAAGCCAACTCAATTGGGGGATTCTCCCCCAAACCCCCGATTGG
>NZ_JACJPX010000052.1 GCF_014696315.1 Calothrix membranacea FACHB-236 | reverse complement strand
CCCCAATCCCCAATCCCCAATCCCCAATCCCCAATCCCCATTTTCTATACAGAATTGGATCATTTTGGCAACCGTTGCGGAAACTTTCATATAAACTAGAGACAAATCTAGAAAGCAAATAACTTAATAGTGTACGCTTTACGACAAGGATACGAAAACTATACAGCTCCCAAAAACCAGCATTCCCAGCCTCCATTGGTTGATCCCGCTGTCATCCGGGCTGCTGGTCAAATTTACTACACTCTCTGCGAAGCGCATCCTGAAGTAACAGGACAAGCTACAGGAGTAGCTATTAATCGCACTACCCATCGCGGCAAAGTGATTTTTACCAACCATCCTGTGCTTTTGCCACAAGAATGTTTTGTACCACTAAATCAAATTGAATCTCATATGTATTAGTCAATAGTCAACAGTCAACAGTCAATAGTCAACAGTCAACAGTCAACAGTCATGACAAATGACTAATGACAAAGTACAAATGACACATGACTAATGACAAAGGACTATATGGACATTTTGATGATTGTCCCGGCGAGTTTACTCGTCTTCATTTTGGGTGCTTCTATTGGTAGCTTTATTAATGTTGTGGTTTATCGACTACCAGCGGGGTTGTCGGTTCTTTGGCCTCCCTCCCGTTGTCCTCATTGCCTCAACCAGCTAAAAGCTTACGATAATGTACCTGTTTTCGGGTGGCTGTGGCTCAGAGGTCGGTGTCGTTATTGTAAAAATAAAATTGCTGCCCGTTATCCTGTGGTAGAAGCGATAACGGGCATAATTTTTGTACTAGTTTTTTTACTATTTAAAGTTTCTATTTTGACAGTTGGCTATTGGGCTTTTTGTAGCTGGTTATTGGCCCTATCACTCATAGATTTAGATACGATGACTCTACCCAACCAACTTACGCAGTCGGGTTTGGTTTTGGGGCTGATATTTCAAATAGTGATTGGGTTTTTCCCGGAAGGTAACTCTTTGGGCGCAATCAAACACCTGATGATGGGGATTGTGGGGGCTGTACTGGGCTTATGGTTATTTGATGCGATCGCGCTTTTGGGTTCCATAGCTCTGGGTAAAACCGCAATGGGAGCAGGAGATGCCAAATTAGCGGCGATGATGGGAGCCTGGCTAGGTTGGAAATATTTACTCTTAGCTGGTTTTATGGCTTGTGCTGTAGGAGCCTTAGTAGGTGGCGTGGCTATAGCCCTGTCACAGCGACGTTTTGGACAGAAAATACCCTTTGGCCCGTTTCTCGCTTTAGGCGCTGCGATCGCTTTATTTGGTGGGGAAGCAATTTTATCAGTTTACCTGGGGCTATTTTTTCCAGTAACGTGAATAGAGGAGTCAAAAACCAATTTACCATCCAAAATTATCAAATTTCATTTTCTCCCGCTTCCCTTAACAACCCATTAAACCATCATAAGAAATTTCTACCCCCTATGACTGTAACCGCAATTACGCCACCGCCCCTTGAGATTTTGGTAATATCATCCTGTGACCTGTATTACCCTCTTAAAAAGCTGATTGCTCATCACCTTATAACACTAATTCTTGATTTGGGAGCAAGTATACCCTGGCGGGGTTGGGAAAGAGCATCCGGTTTAGGGGTAAATATGCAAACGCTTGTGCGGATACCTTCACAAGAACGAACCAACAGCACACTTGTGTTGGCATAAGCATTTTCGTTAAGCTGGCAACCAAAGATGCAAAATAAGGTCTGAATTGCTTACAAGCGTAATTTGACGATGTAGTCAATAGTCAAGAGCCAAACGGGATGAACAAGTGTTCCCTTCCCCTAGCGGAGCCACCAAATCCTCCGCATCCCCTCTCTAGTCCCAAATCATAACTTTGAAATGAGGACTTTTAGCCTGTAATCCCCATCGCTTCTTGGCCCGTTTTCGACCTCATTACCCACTTGATAAGATAAAAATGGCAAACAACGAAGAATCACGCGGTTTAAAGTCTCTATTGGATTGGTTTGCGAATCGACGGAAATCCGGAACCACCAGCATGGAACGTCAGGAACGCGAAATCGCTGATGGATTATGGCATAAATGCGCTAAGTGTGGTGTATTGGCATATACGAAAGACCTGAGAGCAAATCAAATGGTTTGTGCTGAGTGCGGTCATCATCATCGCGTGGATAGCGATGAACGCATTCGCCAATTGATTGACCAAAACACCTGGAGACCAATGGACGAACATCTGCGTCCTACCGATCCTCTGGGATTTCGCGATCGCAAACCCTATAGCGATCGCCTGCGGGAAATGCAGGACAAAATTGGTTTAATCGATGCAGTCAAAACAGGTTTAGGTGAAATCAACGGTTTACCTGTGGCTTTGGGAGTCATGGATTTCCGCTTCATGGGCGGTAGCATGGGTTCAGTTGTCGGCGAAAAACTCACCCGCTTGGTTGAGCAAGCCACCCAGCGCCGCTATCCTGTAGTGATTGTCTGCACTTCTGGTGGAGCCAGAATGCAAGAAGGAATGCTCTCTTTGATGCAGATGGCGAAAATCTCCGCAGCGCTACAACGCCATCGCGATGCCAAACTTTTATATATTCCCGTTTTAACTCATCCCACTACTGGGGGTGTCACAGCAAGTTTCGCCATGTTGGGCGATATTATCCTCGCAGAACCAAAAGCCACCATTGGATTTGCTGGTCGGCGAGTGATTGAGCAAACCATCCGTGAAAAACTACCAGACGATTTCCAAAGTGCTGAAGATTTGCTCAAGCATGGCTTTGTAGATGAAATCGTTCCCCGGACTCAGTTAAAGAATACTCTATCTCAGTTGATTGGCTTACATCAGCCCGTACCCACCGCCCCCCACATGGTTTTGTGGGAAACCATGAGTTTGAGTTCTAGCGCGGCTGAATAGGAGAAATGGGGAAAGGGGAAAGGGTACAAGGGGACAAGGGGACAAGGGGACAAGGGGAGAAAATGCACCGTTGCCATTATTTTGCCTCCTCTACCCCTCTGCTCCCCCACCTCTTCACTGATGGGGTTCTTTAACAAACATCAGGGGTACAATCGCTAGGAGGCGACAGGCGCTAGAGAGAGCGAATAAGCCTAGTAAGCCTCCTTGTTCGGCAAATTGGGCGATGAAGCCACCAATGGTTGTACCTAAAGCACCACTGACACCCGCTACAGCAGATGCGATCGCAAAGTAGATAGACTGGTTTTTTAGTGGTACTATACCCAGTTGCATATTGTTATTGCACAGATCAATTGCCGCCCATGTTCCGCCTGTGAAAATGTGTAATAGCGGTAACCACAACCAAATATTCCAGCTAGTAGCATTAACACCCATCCACAACAAGGGTGTGAGTGCAACCAAAATTCCAATTACAATCAAAATCCGGCGATTACCGATTTTATCCGCCAATTTACCCCACAGTACAATCAACAGCATATTTGCTCCAGCTTGTAGGCTACCGTAGAGCGTCACACAACTTACATCTAAATGCAGCTGGTCTAGCATATAGAAGTTGAAAAAAGGTGCGCTGATATTCACAGCCAGCATCCAGAAGCCAAAATAAAGCAGAAACCTTAAAAAGTTGGTGTTACTCCAAATATTAGCAACCTCGTTGTTTGGGGTTGCTAGCGCACAACTTACTTCCAGTTCTGGGGTAGCAGATTTACTTACTTGCTGGTACTTTACAAGACTAGTGTTTTGCACAGCAGGATTCATATCTATTTGAAAGTACTGACATCCCAAACTGATAATCCCGAAGAATATACCCACAAACAGAATTACCCCGTAACCTTGTAAAGTTCCACCATACCAATGTGATACAGCCAACCCCGCTAAAGGGACGCAGAGCAAATTAGTCAAGCTAGCTGCACTATTGCGGATACCAAAATACCTACCGCGCAACCGCCGAGGCACAATCATCGCTAGCCAACTCAGCCATGATGCGCTTCCTAGTCCGCCTAAAAGACTGCTGAACAAGACAACTAACAGCGTTAATCCTACTAACTGGGAAGCAGTCAGACCTATCCAGCTTGAGCCAATAATAGCAATGCCGAGAATTAGCCACAGCAACCGAGCAATTCCATGAGTTCTTAAAGAATAGTAGAAACGGCTGCTGCTGCGTTCTGACAAATAAGCACCCAATGGCTGAACTAAGTTCACCAGCATGGGAATAGATGACAGCATTCCAAAAACTACCGGACTAGCACCCAATTCCAACAGGAAATTGCTCAGTAAAATACCACCTGTAGCCACACCAAAAACTGTGGCAAAAACTGCATCCAGTGTTGAAGCTTTTAAACTGGTGCGAATCGCATCCTTATAAAGCTGCGGATGGCTTTTGGTAGTAGAAGTTAGTGTTAATTGCGGCGTAGTAATCTGGGTAATTTCCAGAGTTACAGGCGCAGCTGTTTCAATCGGAACAGAAGTCATAAATTACAGTTTTACGGATGACATACCGTAGATGAGTTTTGTGCCGATAATTTCTCGTCATTCTAGCTTGCATTTCTCAATAAAAATTCAGATTTAGAAATATTAGGCATCAATTAGAGACGATATAAGTAGAAATAGAGAGATTAGCAACTAAAGGCTGAAGTATGAAGTATGAAGTCAACTCAATAATCAATTTAAGCCATTCATAATAGGATACAGATTAAGCAATTTTTATCAACTGCTAAATCTGAGAGATAATCCCGAATTTATTGTTTTTTTCATCCTTTATCCTTAATCATTCATCCTTTTTAGTGATTAGAAATAGTTGGTTCAAGTTTTTTGGATTGGTAATTGCGATCGCGATCGCCATAATTGGTTGCCACAGTTTAACACTACCCAGCGCATCCACAAGAGTGACTGTCAAACTTAGTGGTTGGGGAGGTAATCCTGTGGAACAAAAGCTTCTACAGCAGGTACTAAAAGACTTTGAAGCACAGCACCCCAAGATTAAAGTCAAATATGAGGTCATTTCAGACCAGTATATGGACGTAATCAAAACTCGCTTGGTAGGAGAAGCCGCACCAGATGTTTTCTATCTAGATGCGCTAGAGGCTCCTTTCTTTATGAGTCAAAACGTCCTCGAACCATTAAATGCTTATATCACTCCCGAATTTGATTTAGCAGACTTTGAACCTAACCTACTCAATAGCTTCAAGTACCAGAACCAAATTTACGGTTTCCCCAAAGATTATTCCACTTTATCGCTGTTTTACAACAAAAAAGCTTTTGCTGAGGCTGGTTTGAGTGATCCTCCCAGCACTTGGGAGGAATTACGCAACTATTCTGAGAAATTAACAGGCAAAATCAACAAATATGGCTTTGGGGAAATTCCTGAATTAGCGCGTCAAGCTTATAAAATTAAAGCCTTTGGTGGACAAATTATTAATCAAAATGATTATGCCACCTTTGCTAGTGAACTAGGCTTGCAAGGATTGCAGTTAGTTATAGATCAGTATCAAAAAGACCGTTCCTCTGCCCAAAAATCTGATGTGGGAACAAACTCAGGTAGTGAAATGTTTGGTCAGAGTAAGGTAGCAATGGTAATTGAAGGAAATTGGGCAATTCCTTATTTGCAAGAAACCTTTCCTAAACTAGAGTTCGCTACCGCAGAGATACCTACAATTAATGGTAAAAAAAATACTATGGTGTTTACAGTTGCCTATGTAATGAATAAACAAGCCAAACACAAAGCTGAAGCTTGGGAATTAATTTCTTATCTCACAGGTAAACAAGGGATGCAAAAATGGACAGGAACAGGCTTTGCACTTCCCACGCGGAAATCTGTAGCGGAGAAATTAGGCTATGACAAAGACCCCTTGCGATCGCCATTTGTTAGTGGTGTCTCCTACGCTACACCTTGGCAAGCTGGCAAATATCCAGCCGCAATTGTCAATAATTTTGATAACCAATTTATTAGCGCTTTATTAGGTCAGCAACCATTAAAGCAAGCAATGGTAAAAGCGCAAACAGAAGCGAATCAGCAAATCAAAGCAATGGAATAAGCTGTAACAAAAATTCCTCTTTTAGTTCTTCTTGCAAGAGCGATGTCTGACGACAAGCCACTGCGTGTCTACGCTTATACCAATTTTGGATTTGGGATTTAAAATCTTTAAAATCAGGCTGATTCAGGGTTTTCAAATACTACATCTTCGTAAAGGTCAGCCATTGTACCTTCAAATTTAATACTCTGTAATTGAAATGATTTATCTGCGTCTGTGTAAGATTGTAAAACCCATAAACCTTGCTCATTACGGCGGAAACACTCAACACGCTGACGTTTGGTGTTAATTAAAACGTACTCTTGCAGACTTTCTAAAGTTTGGTAATCAGCGAATTTATCTCCGCGGTCAAAAGCTTCGGTAGAGTTAGATAAAACTTCGACAATTAAACAGGGAAATTTTTTATAAGCAGGAGTTTCGCGATCGCGTTCGTCGCAATTCACCATCACATCAGGATAGTAATATCGATTCAGAGATTCAATGCGTGCTTTCATATCAGCTATGTAAACACGACAGCCTGAACCGCGTACATGATTACGGACAAGTGCAAACAGGTTTCCCGCAATCGTAACATGGGAGTCGAGCGCTCCAGCCATTGCGTAAATGTAGCCGTCGATGTATTCATGCTTGATGTCGCTGTTTTCCTCCATTTGCAAGTATTGTTCAGGGGTGAGGTAGATTTCAGGTGAAGCAACCATAGTTAAGACCTCAAGATTTAACAACAAAAATTTCTTGCTTTCATGCCTATAATACTCATGCACTCGCGATCAGATTGGACTTTTGACAACCTAAGTACGAAATATACAATTTAAATGCGTAATAGCTTAACAAAGATATATTCATTATTTTATCAAAATTATTCATGAGAAATTCATAATTCACTCATCAAATTTTCATCTAGGTTTCTAGAATATTTATGAATATATAATTTTGATAAACTTGGAAATTATTATTTTTAAGATTTCAATAATAATCCAAAATTCTTAACCTTATATATACGTATAAAGTCTATATTTTTACGCAAAGCTATTGATAAAATATTTGTAGATAAAAAATTATGGCTGCTATAAGGATTAATGCAGGTGGACAGGCTTACACCGATAGCATCGGTAATTTGTGGCTTGCAGATCAATATTTTTCTGGGGGAAATATTTACTCAACAACAGCTGCGATCGCCAATACAGTGGAAGACCCTCTTTATCAAAACGAACGCTGGCTGAATGACTTTTCCTATGCAATCCCAGTAGCTAACGGAGACTATACAGTCAAGCTGAAGTTTGCAGAACTGTTCTTTACAGGAGCAGGTCAGCGCGTCTTTGATGTGAATGCAGAAAACCAGCTAAAAATTGATGACTTGGATATTTTTAAAGAGGCTGGTGCGGCTAACACAGCTTTAGATAAGTCATTTACAGTCAAAGTTGCAGATGGCACACTGAATTTAAAATTCCTCTCCAGTGTCAACAATGCTAAAGTTGACGCGATTGAAATTATTCCCCTGACTACGGCTCCCACCCCACAGGTAATTGTGCAGCAGAGTGGTGGAAATACTGCGGTTACAGAAGGTGGAACTACGGATAGTTATTCATTAGTTCTCAATAGCCAACCCACCGCCAATGTCACAATAAACCTGGCAACCACGGGTAACCAAGTTACCCTCAATAAAACCAGCTTTACCTTTACTCCGAGTAACTGGAATACAGCACAAACAGTAACGGTCACAGCCGTTAACGATACTGCTGTTGAGGGAAATCACACGGCTAATATTACCCACACTGTCAGCAGCACAGATAGCAAATATAACAATCTTGCTGTGGGTAATGTTGCAGTTACTATTACCGATAACGATACTAATCCCACTCCTACGCCTGGAGCGATTCGGATTGATGTCGGTGCTACTAAAAGTTTCACTGATACTAAGGGTCAAGTATGGCAAGCCGATCAATATTCTATTGGAACTAGTAACGTCTATACTGTCACAGCACCTATAGGGAAAACAGAAGAAGATATTTTATATCAAACAGACCGTTATGCCAAAAATTTGGCTTATGAAATTCCCGTAGCAAACGGTAACTATACAGTAAATCTCCACTTCGCAGAAAATTACTGGACTGACTTCGATAAACGGGTATTTGATATCTCTTTAGAAGGTCAGAAAGTTTTCTCCAATGTAGACATTTTTAAACAATCAAAAAATGCCTTTTTCCCTGGAAATAACTCTGCTTTAGTATTATCTGTTCCTACCCAAAGTGTAAGTGATGGCAAACTCAACCTGAGTTTAGATGCCAGTATTGACAATGCTACAATCTCGGCAATTGAAATTATTCCCGTAACTGGGGCACAAGTAATTTTGCAACAAACGGGGGGTAGTACAGCAGTTGCGGAAGGTGGTGCTGGTGATAGTTACTCATTAGTTTTAAATAGCAAACCCACCACCAATGTCACGATTAACTTGGGAACAGACAAAGCTAATCAAATCACCCTCAACAAGAGTAGTTTCACATTTACTCCTGATAACTGGAATATTGCACAAGCTGTTACTGTTAATGCCGTTAACGATACTACTGTAGAAGGTAATCACACAGTCAACATTAGTCATACCGTTACTAGTGCCGATAGCACATATAACAATCTCAGCATTCCCAAAGTTGCTGTTAGCATCGCAGATAACGAAACAGTTCCCATCAGCTTTACGCAAAAAGTAGTAGCGACAATCAATGTGTCTACGCCTGCTGGCCCTACTACAGGAGCTTGGGGCCCAGATGGCAGACTTTACGTAGGCGATTATGATGGCACAATCAGGGCATATACTTTCGATCAGAATTACAACGTTACCAATACCCAAGAGATTACTACTCTTAAGGGCTTATATAACAGTGACATTTTAGGCCTCGCCTTTAACCCTTATGATACCTCTGATGCACCTAGTATCTACGTGGCTCATAGTAAACTCTATGCCAATCGGGGTGGAGCTTTTCCCCAGACCGAACTTTCGCCTTACAGCGGTCAAGTTTCTATTCTGCAAGGAACTAATTTTTCTCAGTTGATACCTTTAGTTACAGGTCTACCAACTTCTAACCATGACCACGGCATTAATGGTTTGACTTTTGATAATAAAGGCGATTTATACATTAATGTTGGTGGTAATACTAATGCCGGGATTACCAATGACAATATAGGTGGGATTCCAGAATCTCCTTTCTCTGGGGCTATCCTCAAGGCAGAAATTTCCAAACCTACCTTCAATGGCAAGGTGCAGTATTCTTTACCATCGAATTTCCAACCACCAGCCGGATTGACTTTTGACCCAGCCATTAGTCAGGTATTTGGAGATAAAGCCACTGTGAAACCTGGTGTTGATGTGTCTGTTTATGCTAGTGGATTGCGGAATCCTTACGATGCAGTGTTTAGTACCAAAGAATTACTTTATGCCACAGACAACGGTCATAATCCAGGCTTTGGAGATATTTCTACCTCAGCTACAACTCAGAAACCTGCAACTGGCGCTCCTGATGAACTAAACCTGATTGAACAGGGCAATTATTATGGTAGCCCTAACCGAAATCGTGGCGTTTCAGATCCTCGGCAGAATGTTTATTACGATCCATCACAAGCAAGTATTCCAGGAGTATATACTGCTCCTATTGCTACTAATATGGCCTCAACTAATGGTATTGATGAATACCGAGCTACAACATTCAATAATCAATTACGAGGCAATTTAATTACCCAGCGCTGGAATGCGGAAGTTTCTACTTACCAACTATCAGCAGATGGTAAAAAGGTACAAAAAATCGATACCATCAATAATGTTGGTGGTGGATTGGATATCTTAACAGGCCCAGGCGGTGCAATAGTGGGTATCAATTATAGTGATAAAAAAATCACAGTTGCGACTCCTAATGATTCTGCGGCAATAGGTGTCACCGCCTACGATATCTTTCCTTGGCGCGCACCTGCTAATAATGATGCAGGTAAGAATACATTTGTGATTGGTGGTAAGAACTTTGGTACTTTGGCAAATACTCAAGTAGTTATTGGTGGTAAGACTGCCACTTTGACAGAAGTTAGCAGCGAAAGAATAAAGGGAATATTGCCATCATTTACTAATACAAATCCCCTTGACTTGTTAGATGTCACTATTAACAGTAATAATCAGTTTTCAACGATTGCAGACGCATACTTACCACTATATGGATCTGCCACATTCGTGTAATGAACTTAGCGCATTTCTCGAAATTACTCATAAAAATGATTAATCTCTAATTCTTTCCCCCAGTTCCCTTTATTTGCAAGGTAAGCTGGGGGATTGATTTATTTCAGCATTTTAGTGAAAGGTGAGCAAACCTAGGAAAGAGAAAGTTGCAACGAAAGTTTGACCTTATATATTTCCTAACAGGGTTTTGCCCGTTGCCTGTTCTCTGTTCAGATTAATTATCACAACACTGTGAGTTCTTACTTAATTGTGGAAATTAATAACTCACTCTATTTGGTCAGAATAACACCTATCAGTAAAATATATATCTTTATCTAAACTTTATCAATTATTGCTGATGTATTTAGAGAAAATTTATAAATTTTGGAAAGTTATGAGCATCTAATTTAAGACTTGTTTTAATCTTTAAAAAAACCTCATAAAAAGTTTACATAGCACCTTGTTTTAGGTTTACTTTTTCCGAGAGATTAAGTAAGAAATTGTTTATAAATAACAGCAATGGTTACCATCCGGAGAATCAATACAGGTGGTGCAGCTTACACCGATACCCAGGGTAATCTCTGGGAAGCTGATAATTATTTTTCTGGCGGTAACGTATATAGTAAAACTGTAGCGATCGCCAATACTGTTGAAGACCCTCTTTATCAAGACGAACGGTGGCTAGACAAATTCTCCTATGCCATTCCTGTTGAGAACGGCGAATACACAGTTAAGCTCAAGTTTTCCGAACTCTTCTGGACTGAAGCTGGACAACGTGTCTTTGATGTGAATGCCGAAAATCAGTTAGTCATTGATGACTTGGATATTTTTAAAGAAGCGGGCGGTATTAACATCGCTTTGGATAAGTCTTTTAAGCTTAAAGTCACTGATGGCACACTGAATTTAGATTTCTTGGCTAGTATCAACAATGCCAAAATCGACGGGATTGAAATTATTCCTGTAGGTACAACTCCTACACCCACACCCACACCTACAGGTAAGACAATTCGTATTAACGCAGGTGGTAAGGCTTATACCGATAGCCAAGGTAATGTTTGGAGTGCAGATAATTATTTTGATATCGGTAACACCTATGGGATAACATCTGCGATCGCTAATACTGTTGAAGACCCTATTTATCAAGACCTACGTTGGTTAAATAAATTCTCCTATGCCATTCCCGTTGAGAACGGCGACTACACAGTTAAGCTCAAGTTTTCCGAAACCTACTGGACTGCAGCTGGAAAACGTGTCTTTGATGTAAGTGCTGAAAATCAGCTAAAAATTGACGACTTAGATGTTTTTAAAGCTGCAGGTGGCAATAACATCGCTATAGATCAGTCCTTTAATGTCAAAGTCGCTGATGGCTCACTGAATTTAGATTTCTTAGCCAGTGTCAACAATGCCATCATCAACGGGATTGAAATTACTCCAGCCACCACACCCACACCCACACCTACACCCACCCCAACGCCAGGGGCCATTCGGATCAATGTAGGTGGTGCAGCTTACACTGATACTAAAGGTAATAAGTGGGATGCAGATCAAACGCAATATTTGGTTGGTGACAGTAACGTCTATACAACCACTGCAGAAATTGGCAAGACCGAAGATGATCCTATATATCAAGATGATCGATATGCAGAAAAACTGGCTTACGAGATTCCCGTAGCCGCTGGTAACTACAGAGTAAATCTGCACTTCGCTGAGAATTTCTTCACTGACTTCAATGATCGCATCTTTGATGTTTCTTTAGAAGGTCAGAAAGTGTTCTCTGACGTAGACATTTTCAAACAATCTAAAAATGCTTTCTTCACAGGAAATAACTCAGCGCTAGTGCTATCTGTGCCTACTGTGAGTGTTAACGATGGCAAGCTGAATCTTAATTTGGATGCCAGCGTTAACAATGCTCTCCTCTCAGGGCTAGAAATCATACCACTCACTGGCCCTCAGGTGATTTTGCAACAAACACAAGGTAGAACTGAGGTTACAGAAGGAAGTGCTGGTGATAGTTACTCGTTGGTTCTGAATACACAACCGACAACAAATGTCACCATTAATGTAGTTAAAGGCGATCGCTTAACTACAGACAAGACTAGCCTGACCTTTACTCCTGCTAACTGGAATGTTCCGCAAACGGTAACTGTCAATGTAGTTGATGACAAAATAGCTCAAGGTGCCGACAATCTCACCATTTCTCATACTATCTCTACTACAGATAGCAACTATCGAAATCTCACCATTCCAGAACTTCCTGTCAGCGTCAACGATAATGATACCGTTGCCATCAGCTTCACGAAGAAAACAGTAGCGTCAATAGGTGCGCCATCAACTGCAGCTTGGGGGCCAGATGGCAGATTATATGTAGGTACCTACAGTGGTGAAATCAGAGCCTATACCTTTGATGAAAACTACAATGTTACCAATACCCAAATCATCACCACAATTCAAGATAAAGCTGGCAACAAACCAAACATCTTGGGTATTGCCTTTAACCCTTACGATCAATCTGGTTCCCCCAGTATTTACGTTGCCCATACAAGGCTTTATGGCAACGGTGGTAGTGCGTTCCCGAAAACAGAACAGTCCTTTTATAGCGGTCAAGTTTCCATACTAGATGGGGCGAATTTCTCTAACTTGACACCTTTAGTCACAGGACTACCAACTTCCAATCAAGACCACGGGATCAATGCTTTAACATTCGATCAAAAAGGCGATTTATACATCAATGTTGGTAGTAATACTAATGCTGGTGTTATCAATGACAATATAGGTGGTTTACCAGAATCACCTTTGTCTGCGGCTATCTTAAAAGCGGAGATTTCCAAACCTGGCTTCAAGGGTGCTATCAGGTATGAACTCCAAAATCCGCTACCTCCTGGTTATGAAATCCCATCAGGATTAACTTTTGATCCCGCAGATAGTCAAGCCTTTGGTGATGTTGCCAATGTAGTTCCGGGTACTGACGTTTCAGTCTATGCAAGTGGTCTGCGAAATCCCTTTGGTGCAGTTTTTACTACCAAAGGATTGCTTTATGCTACTGATAATGGGCATAACCCAGACTTTGGAGAACTTTCTACCTCAGCTACAACTTCTATCCCTGCACCTGGTGCGCCAGATGAACTGAACCTGATCAAACAAGGTGAATATTACGGTTCCGCTAACCGCAATCGTGGACGCACTGATGATCGCCAAAATGTTTTTTATGGGCCAGATAAACCAAGCATTCCTGGTGTTTATACAGCGCCACTCACAACTTTTGCTTCTTCAACTAATGGGATTGATGAATATCGTGCAACAACCTTCCAAAGCCAATTGCGCGGTAACTTAATTGCACAGCAATGGAACCAAAAACTTTACAGCGTGGCTTTATCAGCCGATGGCACAAAAGTTATCAAAAATACAGTTCTCAATGCTGATTCTCCCGTTGCAGATGGTTTGAGTGTAGTAACTGGGCCTGGTGGTGCAATTCTCGGTATTGACTATGCTGATAATGCAATTACCGCTGCGATTCCTGACGAGCTTTACATAGTAGATACTACTGCTTATGATATCTTCCCTTGGAGAGCACCAGCAGCAGGTGGTAATACATTTGTGATTGGCGGTAAAAACTTTGGTGGAGATGCTAAAGTTTCAATTGGCGGACAAGCTGCAACTATCACTTCAGTTTCATCCCAAAGAATTACAGGAATTCTACCCAACTTTACCACTAACCAATTTAGTGATCCCAATGGTAATGGATTATTGGATGTAGTTGTGGAGAGTAATAAGAAAACCTCTATAATTGCAGATGCATTCGCACCATTAAATGGCAGTGCAATCTTCGTTTAACGAAACATACAATTATACTGGGCGCTGATAGGAATCCTATCTGATTCATTTGCGATCGCTTTCCTCGCCAACCAACAACAAAAGCCACTATCGTTAAGTCAATAGTGGCTATTCTCAACTCAATAGCGGCTTTCCTCAACTCAGTAGCGGCTATTCTCAACTCAATAGCCGCTATTCTCAACTCAGTAGTGGCTATTCTCAACTCAGTAGTGGCTATTTTCAACTCAATAGCGGCTTTCCTCAACTCAGTAGCGGCTATTCTCAACTCAGTAGCGGCTTTCCTCAACTCAGTAGTGGCTATTCTCAACTCAATAGCGGCTTTCCTCAACTCAATAGTGGCTTTTCTAATATTTCCTACCTCTTGTTTTTGCCTCTTGCCTTCTTAGCTCGACTTTATCCATTTTTGATTCAATCAAGCAGCGTAAACAGCAATATCCCGCAAACATTATTTGAATTGGTATAAATTTTATATTTTAGTGAAACGTGGTATTACTCTAAGAAAAAAGAAAGCGCTCAGGAAGGAGCAAGACTAAAATTGTCAAATCGTGAAACTATCTCTATAAACATTCCTAAACTTTCGATTATTATTCCCGCGTTAAATGAGGCTGCAAATATTGCAGATGCAATTATCACTACTCAAGGCAGTATAAATACAGAAATCATTGTGGTTGATGGTGGCTCTCAAGATGAGACTGTAGCCATAGCTCAGTCATTGGGTGTCAAAGTTATCTTCGCATCTCCTGGGCGGGCGGTGCAAATGAATGCGGGTGCTGTAGCTGCTAGTGGTGAAATTCTGCTGTTTCTTCATGCAGATACTCGCTTACCTGCTGGCTTTGATGGAATGATTCGCACTACGCTACAACCACCACAAACAGTAGCAGGTGCGTTTAAGTTGCGGATTGATGCATCATCTTGGGGTATTAGGTTGGTGGAATGGGGAGTAAATTTGCGATCGCATTTTCTGCAAATGCCTTATGGCGATCAAGCTATTTTTATCACTAAGTCGATGTTTCAGGAAATAGGCGGTTTCCCTGAATTGCCTATTATGGAAGACTTTGAACTCATCCGCCGTTTAAAACGCATTGGTAAAATTACAATTATTACTGTACCTGTTATCACATCTGCGCGGCGATGGGTAAAAAAGGGAATCTTTCAAACCACCCTAATTAATCAAATTGTAATTATCGCTTATTTACTTGGTGTATCACCTGAGCGAATTCGGATCTGGTATCGCCAGGGAAAATTTAGAAAGATTTAAGCTGATTCTCAGGGAAGTAGAATATTTTGGTTGTAGATAGCAAGACGCTCAACAGTAAACAGGTTCATCACTGATAACTGAAAATGCCAAAGCGCCAATTGTATCCGAAACTGAAATTCTTACTATTAAGTTGTCTAGTTACCACACTCATAATCGCTAGCCAACATCTCAACATCCAAGAAATATTACATACATTAATAACATGGGTCAATAGCCAGGGTTATTTTGGCCCGATTGCTTTTATCGCCATTTACAACTTAGCGACTTTATTGTTTATACCAGGTTCTATTTTGACATTAAAGGGCGGTTGTTTATTTGGTGTCTTTTGGGGTTCTATTTATGTCATAATTGCTGCCACCATTGGAGCCACTTTAGCTTTCTTAATTGGGCGCTATCTCTCACGGGATTGGGTAGCGCAACAACTAGAAAAACATCCTAAATTTAAAGCAATTGATTTGGCTGTCTCACAAGAAGGATGGAAAATTGTCCTACTAACTCGTCTCTCTCCTATCTTTCCGTTCAACCTATTAAATTATGCTTTTGGAGTCACACAAGTTTCCCTCAAAGATTATATCTTAGGCTCTATGGGCATCATTCCGGGCAGTGTGATGTACGTTTACATCGGCTCCTTAGCTACAAATCTGACAATGCTGAATACAACCTATCAGCCCAGTAATCCCCAAGCAAAAATAGGAGAATGGGTGATACAAATAGTAGGGTTAATTGCTACGGTGGCTATGACTATATATATCACTAGAGTTGCTCAAAAAGCTCTTAAATCAAGTGTAGCCACAGCCGAAATTACCAATGAGCAAGATACCCATAATTAAGCAGTTGTTGAAATGACCGACTTCTCTTCTACTTGGGTGTATCTACAATATTAGTGATTCCGCAGTATTATTTAAAATATTATATTTACTTAACCATGAAAAATGCGATCGCTCAACAAGCTGTCTTATTATTTACCTGCTCTGTATTGCTGATAGCCTGTAGTCAAAGTAATAAAAATACAACATCCGCAAATAATAGTACATCAATATTAGAAACGATTAATAGCATTCCTATTGGTATTGCTTTTGCTCAAACAAGTAATGTAGCATTACTCGGTCAAGAAGGAACTGATGGTGTAAAAATTGCCCAAAAATATTTTAATGACAAAGGCGGTATCAATGGCAAACCGATTAAATTAATCTTTCAAGATACTGGTGGCGATGAAGTTGGAACTGTTAATGCTTTTCAAACTTTAATTAATCAAAATAAAGTTGTAGGGATTATTGGCCCCACTCTATCACAACAAGCTTTTAGTGCTAATCCCATTGCCGAACGCAATCAAGTTCCAGTTATCGGCGCATCAAATACAGCTAAAGGTATTCCCGAAATTGGTGATTATGTGGCTCGCGTTTCTTCCTCAGTTGCTGTTGTTGCACCTTATGCAGTGAAAGCAGCAATCAAACAAAATCCGAATATCAAAAGAGTGGCTGTATTCTATGCTCAAAATGATGCTTTTAATAAATCAGAAACAGAAATATTTCAGAAAACAGTTAAAGATTTAGGACTAGATTTAGTTACAGTTCAAAAATTCCAAACTACAGATACTGACTTTCAAACCCAAGCCAGTAGTGCAATTAATTTAAAACCAGACTTAGCAATTATCTCTGGATTAGCTGTTGATGGAGGTAATTTAGTTAAACAATTACGAGAACTTGGATATAAAGGAATTATTATTGGTGGTAATGGGTTTAATACATCTCATATATTTTCAGTATGCAAAGCTCTTTGTGATGGCGTGATTATTGCCCAAGCTTATAGTCCAGAATATCAGAGTGAAATTAACGCTGCATTTCGCAAAGCTTATTTTGAGCAATATCGTAGAGAACCACCCCAAGTCAGCGCTCAAGCTTTTGCTGCGTTACAGGTATATGTAGAAGCGCTGCAATCTTTAGATAAAAAAGGTAATATTAATCAACTTTCATTACCACAACTGCGTAAAGCATTAAATCAAGAATTACTCAAAGGAACTTATCAAACTCCTTTGGGTGAAATTGCTTTTACACCAGTCGGTGATGTCATTCAAAAAGATTTTTACGTTGCTCAACTGAAAATGGAACCAAACGGGGTGAAAGGCAAATTTGCGTTTTTAAACGTTAAATAAAACAAGTATTTCACTCACTTAAAATACACTGTTTGACCAATTTATTTGCTAATGCATCTACCTATATAATCCAATATGGTTCAGTTAAGAAAATTAATTGATAACAAAACCAAAAAACTAGTTACTCAACAAAAAAACCGAATAATAATTTTGGAGGGGGTTTGGGGGACGCAACCGTCACCCAATCGGGGGTTTGGGGGAGAATCCCCCAATTTATCTGGCTTTTGTAATTAAGCGACAAATCAATCACTAATGAGCTTAACCAAAGCGTATTGCTATATAATCAGGTCATTCAACCAAATGATATATTCTCATTATTTCAAAAAAGTAATTTTATTCGCATTCCTAGCAATCAATATTGCCTTTATTTTCAATAATGATACAGCCTTAGCACAAGCATCCACTACCTTTAATCCCCAAGCAATTTTACGAAATGCTTTGCAATGGATTGATAGCCTGGGTTCTGTAGGAGCGATCGCTTTTATTGGACTATATATTATTGCTACCGTGGCTTTCTTACCAGGTTCTATTCTGACCTTGGGTGCTGGTGTTGTCTTTGGGGTAGTTTGGGGTTCCCTTTACGTCTTTATTGGCGCAACTTTAGGAGCAACTGCAGCTTTTATTGTAGGACGTTATTTAGCGAGAGGGTGGGTTGCCAATAAAATTGCAGGTAACCAAAAATTTGCTGCTATCGATAACGCTGTTGGGAAAGCTGGATTAAAAATTGTTCTGTTAACGCGACTGTCTCCAATATTTCCCTTTAATTTATTAAACTATGCCTTTGGGATTACAGGAGTTTCTCTTCAGGATTACTTTATTGGTTCTGTAGGGATGATTCCTGGAACGATTATGTACGTTTATATTGGTTCTTTAGCTGGTAATTTGGCGAGAATTGGCAGTGAAACTCAACCTACCAACCCAACAATACAATGGGCAATTCGCATAATTGGTTTGATAGCTACAGTCGCAGTCACAATTTATGTCACTCGTATAGCGCGCAAAGCTTTAGAAGAAGAAGTTAACAATAATTAAAAACTTAGCAACAGTCAACAGTCAACAACCAACAATCAACAAATGTCTAATTTAGAATTTGAAAGAGTTACAGTTCGCCCAATGGATGAATATAACCAAACTTTGGTATCCCACGTTCATCCACCAGATTGGGTAAATCCCAAACCTGCTGATATTTACGACTTAGTAGTAATTGGTGCAGGAACAGCGGGTTTAGTTGTTGCAGCAGGTGCAGCGGGTTTAGATTTGGGTTTAAAAGTAGCTTTGATTGAAAAGCATCTCATGGGTGGAGATTGCTTAAATGTGGGTTGCGTTCCTTCAAAAACTATTATTCGCTCGGCTCGTGTGGTGGGTGAATTGTGGGATAGTAAGGAATTAGGAATTAATATTCCCAAAAATATTGATGTCGATTTTCCCGCAGTGATGGAGAGGATGCGCCGCATTCGCGCTGGTATTAGTCCCCATGATTCGGCTGCACGCTTTCAAAAGTTAGGCATTGATGTATTTTTAGGTAGCGGTCGATTCGCGAGTAAAAATACTGTGGAAGTTGAAGGACAAACTCTGCGGTTTAAAAAAGCAGTAATCGCTACGGGAGCGAGAGCCGCGCAACCAGGAATTACAGGAATTGAAAAAGCTGGTTATTTAACTAATGAGTCGGTTTTTTCCTTAATTCAACGACCGGAACGGTTAGCCGTGATTGGGGGTGGCCCTATCGGTTGTGAATTAGCGCAAGCTTTCCGACGCTTGGGTTCTGAGGTGGTGCTTTTCCATCGCAGTTCTCACGTTCTCAATAAAGAAGATGCGGAAGCTGCAGAAATTCTGCAAAAGGTATTGATTAAAGAAGGAATTCGCTTAGTACTTAATTGCAAATTAGAAGAAGTCGTCACCGTCACCGAAGGTAAGCGGCTGTACTTTTCTACTAATGGTCATCGCGATTCTGTGACTGTAGATGAAATTTTAGTGGGTGCGGGGCGCGCTTCCAATGTCGAAGGTTTGAATTTAGAAGCAGTTGGGGTAGAGTACGACAAGCAGCATGGTGTGAAGGTCAATGATTACCTGCAAACGACTAATCCCAAAATTTATGCAGCCGGGGATATCTGCATGAATTGGAAATTTACCCATGCAGCCGATGCAGCTGCGCGTATTGTCATTAAAAATACCTTATTTTCGCCCTTTGGGTTAAGTCGTAGCAAACTCAGCAGTTTAGTTATGCCTTGGGTAACCTATACTGACCCAGAAATTGCCCATGTAGGATTGTCAGAACAAGAAGCCAAAGATAAAGGCTGGAATATCAAGACAATCAAAATTCCTTTTAGTAGTGTAGACCGTGCGATCGCAGATGGTGAAGAATCAGGATTCCTGAAAATTCTCCACAAACAAGGCTCTGATGAAATTCTCGGTGCAACTATTGTCGCTCGTCATGCAGGGGAAATGATTTCGGAAGTGACTACAGCAATTGTCGGTAAGTTAGGTTTGAACAAATTAAGCGGTGTCATCCATCCCTATCCCACCCAGGCGGAAGCGATTAAGAAAGCTGCTGATGCTTATCGGCGCACATTGTTAACAGAAAATACCAAACGCCTCTTAGGTTTTCTCACCAAATTGTCTTAATCTGCGTACTCTTTTTTCTCTGCGTACCCTGTGTCTCTGTGGTTCGTTTTATATAAACCGCAGAGCATTAAATAATAATTGCCATATTTGTGAATATCTAAATCTCTGCAACAGTTAATGTTGATACAAACGAGAGATTTAAGCCAATAGACCTAACTTTTTACCGTTATCTTTAGCTAAACGGATTAGATTCTGTCTTTGCTTTGATTCAATTCCGACGCGATTACAAAAATTAGTGATTGTTTGGGCGTGTAAACCAATAGCTTTACCACGTAGTTGATTAAATTTAGCTTTGCCCATCCATTCACGGAACAATATCACTAATGGTGCAAACATTTTTCGTTTCTCCTGGTTGTCAAAGTTATTTGTAAATAGCTTGAGTATGGATATATGCAGTGGCGATTAGCTAACGCCGAAAGCAAGCAAAACTAATGCAGTGACTAATAAGGTAGCTACTCCAGCCTGGAAACTATAACTACGTTGCTCCTCATTTGAGGGATAGTCTGCATAGTAGATTTGGGGTTCATTTGCATAGTTGTTAAGAATGCCGTCTTCGTTAATGGTGGTGTACATAGTTTTTTGCTCTCGTTAACTTATGTAAATTAATGTAACGGATTTGTTACAAATTTGCAAGAAGACTTGACACAGAAAAACTAATACCTCTCATAAAAAGTATTTATAAAAGTGAACAAAAAAAATCCCTAGCAGAACGCTAAGGATTAGCAAGCAACTATATTCGGTGTGCGCTGGTAACAGCGCAGGTTGGGCGAGAGGAAAACCTTTACCCTTTTCCCCTTACCCTTTCCCTCACATTATTTTTAGGCAAAGCGCCAGCGACCAACTGTACCATTATCTAAATCAACGAAGTATAAGTTACCGTCTGCCCCCATGTTAATTTGCACCACGACTTGAGCATTGGTAGTAAAGGTTTCCATTGATGTAACATTGCCCAGAGAATCAAAGCTGAGATTGCGGACGATACCTTGGCCTAAGTCATTGAAGAACAAGTCTCCCCAATATTGTTCGGGAAATGCAGTGCCACTGTAAACATCACCCATAACGATCGCATTAATTCCAGTAGTGCTATGGTTAAGGGCATAAATGGATGGTGTTGTGGTTTGCCCACTCGCATAAAAGGCTTGGGATTGGGGTAAATCTTTGTAGCCGCTGGTCTGGAGGCTAATACCACTACCACCTTCATAGTGCGGCCAACCATAGTTTGCTCCCGGGCCACCTGCATTGATTTCTTCCCATTGCGTCCAACCTACGTCACCAATATAAACTTGTCCAGATTCAGGAGAGATGGTAAACCGGAAGGCATTCCGCAATCCATATTGGTAAACCTTGGAACGGTTACTATTAGGATCGCCGTCGTAGAAGGGATTATCTGCTAAACCCTCACCAGTAATCGGGTCAATCCGCAAGACTTTACCAGATAAATTATCAATATCTTGGACACGATATGTCCGCCAGTCAACTTGGTTGTAAGAAGTTCCATCACCATTGCTGAGATAGAGTGCGCCGTCTGGCCCAAATCTCACTGTCCCAACGGTGTGGGTTGTACTGTCAGCAGAGAGGAAATCTTGGAGATTTTGTCCATTCGGCAAAATACCAGCTGGGGCTGCGTTAAAGTCTACAGTGCTGTCAACAAATGGATTGAAATTGTTCCAGGTACTATTTTTACCAATCAGGACAACTTCACTACCAGGTATGGCGGTGGTGTAGTTGGTACTAGCATCAGCTGTGACTCGAATGAGGCGACCGGCGCGATTACCTTCCTGGTCTGGCCCTGCTAAACCACCGTTTTGGTAAACTTCTGGGGGATCGTAGGTAAAGGCCAAGTAAACATAAGGATTGTGAATAAAATCGGGATGAACCGCAATATCTAACAAACCACGGTCTCTGACATTATTCACCTGTCGAGAGATATCGATAAAGGGAGTTGCTAGTAAAGCACCATTTTTGAAGACTTTGACAACTCCACTCTTTTCCGCCACAAACATGAGCTGTCCATCAGGCAATTGTCCAGCAGGTGTCCAGTCTATTGCGGTTGGTAGTACCAAACCAGTTATTACCGTATCTGTATATAGTTGACGTGAATCTGGTAGAGGCTGTGCTTGGTATAGCTGCTGGATTTCTGCTGCTTCTAACGCTATATTATAAATTCGCACATCGTCAATTTGCCCAGCGAAGTAGTTATCAACTCTGCCAATATTGAGTTGTTGCGTTGCCGCTGGTTTACGTCCAGCAAAGTCATTTGTAGAATACACTTCCTGGCCATTCACATAAGCCTTGTATGTGGTACCATCAAAGCTTGTGACCACATGGTTCCAGGCATTGAGTCTCAACACATTGCCTGTGGTAAATGCGTTCCAACTATTACCATCTCCAAACCCAGCATGAATTTGTGTTTGGTTATAAATCCAAATCCCTGGATAACGCTGGTTGTTACCAGCACCAGGTGGTTGATATCCTAAAATGCCGTAATAGCCATTATTGCCAACGTTGGAATAGATCCATACTGATTGTGTAAATGTGCCGTTACTCAAATTCAGGGTAGGACTACTCTCTATATTTACGTAGTCATTAATTCCGTCAAAGTTCAAACTGTTGGGGTCAGCAAAGTTCAACAAAGGTACTTTTGTGGTTGGGCCAGTAGGTGGGGCAATATTTACATGGTTACCATCGTTATTAAAACCGGATGAATCTGCGACAGTAGCACCAATAGTACTCTCATCCAATTTCCAATAGCCTACTAATCCCGAGATATTTTCGTTGTCTACAATCGTAATTTGGGCAGTACGAGGTACTAGTAAACTTGCGCCACCAGTGATGTTATCAATTGCCAAACCAAAACTTTCACTTGGTTCTGTCAAATTATCATTCAAGATGGGAATAACAATTGATTTGCGAGTTTCACCGGGAGCAAATATTAGCGTCCCTGTTTGTCTAATGTAGTCTGTGTCAGGAGTAGCGGAACCATCAACTGTTTGATAGTCAACGGTGACAGTACCTTCACTTCCTTGTTGTCTTAATACTGTGACAGTAGCAGTGCCATTACCTTCATTGACGGTGATCGTACTACTTTCCAAACCAATGACACCAGGGCCAGGGGTAGGAGTTGGAGGGGGAGGTGTGGGTGTAGTCTGCTGTGCGAGGTTAGCAATCTCTGCTGTACTGAGGGCACGATTATAAATTCTGACATCGTCAATTTGCCCTTGGAAGTAGTTATCAACGCGCCCAATATTTAGCTGTTGAGTCGCCGCTGGTTTACGTCCAGCAAACTGAGTGGTGGAGTTAACTTCTTGCCCATTGACATAGGCTTTATAGGTTGTACCGTCAAAGGATGTGACTATATGATTCCAAGCATTGGGTTTGAGTACATTGCCCGTACTAAAAGAATTCCAGTTACTACCATCGCCAAAACCAGCATGAATTCTGGTTTGCTCAAACACCCAAATCCCAGGATAGCGTTCAGAAGTTGATCCGCCTGGTTGATAGCCAAGAATGCCATGATAGCCATTATCTGTAATTTGCGAATAGATCCACACTGATTGAGTAAATGTCCCAGCACTTAAATTTAGGCTAGGATTGCTCGCTATATTCACATAGTCATTTACGCCATCAAAGCTTAAACTGCTGGTATCGGTAAAGTTGAGGCTAGGAACATTGGTAGATGGGCCGCTAGGTGAGGCGATATTAACATGGCTACCGTTGTTGTTAAAACCAGAGGAATCAATGACTGTTGTACCAATGCTGGTTTCATCTAGCTTCCAATAGCCCACCAAACCGGGATTATTTTCATTATCTATAATTGTGATTTGCGTGGTTTGGGATGCTGATAAGGTTGCGCCACCAGTGATATTGTCAATGACAAAGTTAAAAGTTTCATTTGCTTCTGGTAGAGTATCATCGAGAATTTGAATTGTCACAGACTTGCTAGTTTCACCAGCAGCAAAGGTCAGTGTGCCTGATTTACTGGTATAGTCTGTACCAGATGCCGCAGTTCCATCAACTGTATGGTAGTTAACGGTGACAGTACCATCACTTCCTTGTTGTCTCAGTACAGTGAGAGTAGCAGTACCATCAGCTTCATTAACTGCGATCGCATTATTTTGCAGACTAATTACACCAGGGGTAGGTGTGGGGGGTGTGGATGTTCCCATCTGTGCGAGGGTGCTAATCTCTGCCGCACTCAGGGCGCGATTATAAATTCGCACATCGTCAATCTGTCCTTGGAAGTAATTATCAACGCGCCCAATATTTAGTTGTTGAGTCGCTGCTGGTTTCCGCCCAGCAAACTGAGTGGTAGTGTAAACTTCTTGCCCATTGACATAGGCTTTGTAGGTTGTGCCATCAAATGATGTGACTACATTATTCCAAGCATTTAGCTTAAGTACATCACCTGTGGTAAAAGAGTTCCAGTTGCTTCCATCACCAAAACCAGCATGAATTTTTCTTTGGTCATAAACCCAAATACCAGGGTAGCGTTGACTATTTCCGGTTGTTGGTTGATAACCGATAACACCGTGATAGCCATTGTCTGTAATTTGCGAATAAATCCATATAGATTGGGTGAATGACCCACCATTGAGATTGAGATTAGGACTACTGGGTACGCTTACGTAGTCATCTACCCCATCAAATCGTAAAGCACCATTAACCTGGCCATTAGACCATTGAGGATTAGGATTATTTACCAGAGTGCCATTATTATTTTGAATAGTATCAGTTGCAGTTAAACCGCTACTTTCATCAAATTGCCAACGACCAACTAAACCATCATCAATAGCAAGGTTAGTACCATCATAATTAGCAATAGCAACTTGATTTAAGACATCAAGACTTTCAAGGCTACCAGTTGCTACTTCTAAATTCCAATCTCCTCCAAGTTGGGAACTACCTGTGAGGTTATTGGAAGCAGCAATATCCGCGCCAGTTAATTGACTCAACTGCTGAATAAAAGACTCTCCTTCTGCACCTGCGCCCACATTACAGCCGTAGAATAATACATCAGTATCGGCAGTAAAAGCATTACTCCAACTTTTGAGCGCATCGCTGTATAAGCTGATGTTTTGGGAATTTAAATTTGTATTGCCAATTAATACATCTCCTACATTTCCGTGGGAGACAATATGTACACTGGCAACGTTTTGATAACGCGCAAGTACATCAGCAATTTGTGCTACACCATCTCGGTTAGGGTCGAGTGTAAACAACTGTGCATTCCCAAAGCCTTGAGTTAGGCTGGAATTGTTAGCAAGAGCAGCATCAATAAAAACTAAATTTTGGCTATTAGATAAGCCAGCAGCATTATTTAAAGAAGTGTATGTTCCCTGAGCTAAAGAATTTGGCTCTATATTTAGAGAATTTAACATTTTATTATTAGTAAATCTAACCTCAATGAGTCCAAAAATGATTTATTTTTTTGGACTCATTGCCGTTGAGGGATGACAAGAGTAAATGGTAATTAGTGAGGGGATAATGTTTTTGATTTTGGTTTATGGCTGAATTTTAAAAATTATTGGCAATGCAATATCGCAGAACATGAATGCATTTCATGGCTGTAAGACCTGATGATGATTTTTCTATTTGGCAAAGATAGTGTTTGTAGATATACGCAGCAGCAACGATATTGAACTTATGAATTAGAGAGTGGTGATTTCAGTCCTTCTACTGACTAAGTAATTATCATTGGAACCTATATTGATATTTGATGTCAATTTTTGCGATGGCTTTTATTGAAACATTCACATTTGACCTGAGTTTTCGCTATAAAAAATAAATTCTTTTGAAGATAGGTTCAAATGACACAGAAAAAATACATATTGCGGCTACTTATCTTACAAAGATTTTGGCAAACAAAAATATTATTTAGATATTTGTAAAATTTAATTATTGATAACAATAAGATTAACTATAGGTAGAATAAAATCTTTATAAACATAAATTTATTTAAAAGCAAAATATCAAGTAAACTTTATATTTATGAGGCTATTTATAGTTTTTGTAAATGATGCTTGATATCAGGTAAGTAAGAGCAAAATTATTAGCGATCGCTTTCTGATTAATTGGTAGCTAATTGGTATTTAAGTTAAATGATACGGGTAGCCAGGATGCCCATCGACCGCAAAATTTAAGATACAGAATCTCAAATCCAAAACTGTTATACAGATAACAAGAAGAAAAATCCTAAGTTGGATGTGGAATATCGCACTATCTTTTAGACTAAGGGCAGCAACCTTGTTCAAACTGCCTTAGGAAGGTGGACTTTGTGACAGAGACAAATAATTTAACCTCTAACCTTCAGGATATGTCACGTCGAGAATTGCGAGATTTAGTGCGAACTCAGTTACAAATGCTGCTGGAAGAGGGAGATTTACGAGGCGCTAAAGCCATTTTGGTACCTGTACAGCCGGCGGATATTGCTGAGGCTATAGAAGGTTTACCAGAAGCCATGCACGCT
Source organism: Calothrix membranacea FACHB-236 (assembly GCF_014696315.1). Classification (GTDB taxonomy): domain Bacteria; phylum Cyanobacteriota; class Cyanobacteriia; order Cyanobacteriales; family Nostocaceae; genus Aulosira; species Aulosira membranacea. The sequence continues at coordinate 32,582 of NZ_JACJPX010000052.1, read as the reverse complement.
TTAGCGTTTCGTTTGCTTTCTAAGGATGAAGCGATCGCAGTTTATGAATATCTCGACTACAGTATTCAAGAAAAGCTACTTGAGGAATTGAAAAGCCAGGATGTGCGGGACATTGTCGATAAAATGTCACCAGACGATCGCGCTAGGTTATTTGATGAACTACCTGCAAAAGTTGTCAATCGCTTGCTAGAACAACTAAGTCCGGCGGAACGTACAGCCACAGCGCAACTCTTGGGTTATGAAGCTGATACCGCCGGGCGCATCATGACTCCAGAATTAATTTCCCTCAAAGAAAATTTTACGGTATCTCAAGCTATAGAACGGATTCGTCGCCTAGCTAAGGCTAGCGAGATGATTTATTACCTTTACGTCACCGATGCAGCTAGACATTTGACAGGGATTGTTTCACTGCGGGAATTGGTAACATCCCAACCAGATGAAGCGATTGCCGAAATTATGACCCGTGATGTGGTATTCGTCTACACTGATACAGATCAAGAAGAAGTCGCAAAGTTGATTCAGCGATATGACTTTTTGGCTGTACCTGTGGTTGATCGCGAACAGCGTTTGGTGGGGATTATCACCGTTGATGATGTAATTGATATTCTGCAACAAGAAACCACTGAAGATATTTATGCCTTGGGTGGTGGTGTGCAGTCAGGGGGTGATAATTACTTCCAGATGAATTTAATGGAAGTGGCGCGCAAACGGGTTGTGTGGTTATTTGTCTTATTAATTACCAATACCGTGACAGGAACGATTATTAAGTCTCAGGAAGATATTTTGGCAAAAGTCGTTACCCTGACAGCATTTATTCCCTTGTTAACTGGTACAGGTGGAAATGTGGGGGCGCAATCTTCCACGGTAGTAATTAGAGGGATGAATACCGAAGAAATCCGGATGATGGGGCCATTACAGGTAATTGCCCGAGAAGCGATGGCTGGTGGATTATTAGGTGTAATGTTAGGAACAGTCGCCACAGTTTGGGCTTACTTTCTACAGGGAAGATTAGAAGTTGCGATCGCAGTAGGAACTAGTTTGGTAGCTATTTCTGTTTTGGCTTCTATTTCTGGTTCCGCACTACCGTTTTTATTTCGCTTACTTCGCCTTGATCCCGCTTTAATGTCTGCACCATTTATCACTACAGCAGTGGATGTTTTGGGTGTTTTAATCTATTTCAACTTAGCGCGGGCAATTTTAAATTTATGAAATTTGCGTAATTATAGTAAATAAATTTTTGCTGCACTGTACCAAAGAAATACATCTGATTTCCTCTATTAGATATATGTATTGTGTAGGTTAGTAAGTTAGCTTGAAACCAGTAGCTCTCAAAGGTGAAAAAAATGTTGAGAATATTCATATCAATTCTGATGTTTGTATTCTTATTCTTGTTCGTAACTTCTCCTTTTGCAGCCCTGGCTGGTTTAATGCTCGTCTTGTTAATCGCAGGTTCTATCGTGTTATTAGGAAATATTTTTCAAGCGCTTCTGGGTACTGATGGGAATAGTTAGTAGAGAATTATTTCTAAGGTTTTGAGGCGTAAGGAAAAACAAGAATATTTTTGAAATTACGAATTATTTAATGTCTTGCGAACATAATCTAAATTGGTAAAAAATCCAAAATATAAAACAATACGCTTGGGTTAAGCTCATTAGCGATTGATTTATCACTTATTAAAGAAGCCAGCTCAATTGGGGGATTCTCCCCCAAACCCCCGATTGGGTGACGGTTGCGTCCCCCAAACCCCCTCCAAAATAATTGTTCTGTTTTTTGTTGAGTAACTAGTTTTTTGGTTTTGTTATCAATTAATTTCTTAATTGAACTGTATTTAAATATAAAATTGTTTGATAGGCTCCTACCCTGCAAAAAGGCTGATAAAAATTCTTACGCTTTCAATTATGGTGATTTCCCTGTTCTCTTTTAGTGTGGTATCAATCCATCTAATAAAACAGAAATCATTTCATTAACAATAAATTCCTTTGGTGCAGCATTAGCTAATGTAGTAACGAAAGGCAGACTTTCGATGACAGACAGAAAGAATCCTGCTAGTAATTGGGGACGTACATTGCGAATTTCACCTCGCTGTTGTGCTTGGGTAAATATTTGACAAATCGGGTCAAAAATGCATTCAGATGAGCAAGCAGATAGCCTTGCAGTATTTTCTTCATCTAACAAAGGCATATCTGTATGTACCATGCTCAAAAAATGGATGGGAGGCTGAGAGATAAACCACGCACTAATTGCAGATAATTGCGATCGCAAATTATCCTCGTTTCCACTGATTGCTTGCTGTAAACCCAGGCGATGGCGTTCAAACATTCGCTCGGTGACGGCTACAAAAAGTTGCTCTTTGCTGGAAAAATGATAGTACAAAGAAGCTTGACGGATACCTACTGCTTGAGCAATATCCCTCATTGTGACTGGATTGTAGCCTCGGGTATGAAATAGGTGTTCTGCTTCATCAAGAATGCGTTCTCTTCCACTAGATGAGACTTGTTTTGGAGAGTTGCGATCTTCTGGCACTCCCAAACCTACCTAACGTTTAGTAGTCAACTTTTAAATATTATATTACACTGTCATCTGAAGGATGAAGTGTGAAGTATGAAGGCTAAAGTCAAGAATTTACCCAACTATTAAATTGCAGATTTTTTTGTGTTTAGCAGTCAATATGCAACCTAGATTTTTCTTAGCTTAGTTTGTCCTTTCCTTACCCAAGAGATCCCTTGAGGATTAACGCTGAAATGGGAAAAATACTCCGCAACCAAGGCTAACCCTGAGCCATGATTTCATGCCAGTAATTCATCATCAAGAGTTAATTCTGTAACCAATGAGCCAATTATCGAATTCGCCAGAATCATCGCCTATTTCCCGCCGCACACTGCTCAAGTGGTTCGGTATTGGTGGTATCGCTGGAGTAACTGGATACTCTCGTTTCAGTAAGCCACAACCAACTGTTTTTCAAAGAGATACCCTGACGTTACCAAGAATACTCAATCAAGCAAAAAGTGTGGTAGTAATTGGGGGTGGATTAGCAGGTTTAGCCTGTGCATACGAATTGAGTCAGCGGGGATTTGCTGTGACACTTTTAGAAAAGTCCCCTCAACTCGGCGGCAAAATTGCTAGTTGGCAAATTGAGGCCGTTGGTGAAAAATTTATGATGGAACATGGTTTTCATGGCTTTTTCCCCCAATACTATAACCTGAATGGTTTAGTTACAGAATTGGGAATTAAGGATCATTTTCAATCATTAAATTTTTATGCAGTAGTTTACCGCGATCGCAAATATAAACCGGAGATATTTCGCCCCAGTCGTTCGGCTTTTCCTTGGAATATTATAGATTTAGCGATCGCTTCTCCCAACCGTTTGCAATGGGGGATTAATTTAGTTAATTTTAAACACCTGCAAGTATTTCAAGCAATTACGGGTTTTGAACGAGAAAAGAATTACCAACGCTTCGATAATATATCTGTTGCTGAATGGGTAGAATCTGAATTTCCCCGAGGTTTATACGATTTATATTTTCTACCTTTTGCCAAATCTAGCTTGAATGCACCAGATTTGATGAGTGTGGGAGAACTGATGCAATTCTTCCACTTTTATTTTTTTGGTAATCCCGAAGGGTTAGCTTTTAATGGTACTAAAGACGATATGGGAACTAGTTTAGTTCAACCGATCGCCAAGGCAATTTTAAGTAAAGGTGGGAAAATAATTACGGGTGCAACCGTGAGTGAAATTGCTGCTGTTGAAGGTAAAGTAGACTCACTCAAATATTTTGTGGGTGGTAATAATAACAATGTTCCTTTTTGGGTGAAACGGAACTCAGTTGTTGCTGATGAAAAGATAGAATATTTTGGTGCGGCTGATGAAGTATTTGCTGCGAACGTTGGGAGTAAAGAAGCAATTTCCCTTACCTGTACTCATCAAGGTTGTACTGTAAAAAAAGCTGATGATGGTAAATTTCATTGCCCTTGTCATGGTGCAGTATTTGCAGCTGATGGTAAAGTTTTAAAAGGGCCAGCCCAAAGAGATTTAGCTAAGTTTAAAATTGTCCAAAAGCAAGATACAGAATTACAACTGATAGCAGCCAATCAAGAATCATCCTCCCCAGAAACAATTACAGCCGATTATTATGTCTTTGCGACTGATGTACCGGGAGTACAGCAACTATTTAAACGGATGAATGGGAATGTTGATGAAAAAGTGCGATCGCAAGTAGCAAATTTAAGCATCGCCGATCCATTTGCGGTATGTCGTTTTTGGTTTGATCGCGATTTTGAGTGGGAACAAAGCAATTTTACTTCTCTATCTGGCTACCAACTAACTGATAGTATTACCCTATATCACCGCATTCAAGCACAATTTATCGACTGGGCAAAACGTACTGGTGGTAGTGTGGTAGAGTTACACGCCTACTGCTATAAAGAAAAGGAATTTCCTACTCAAGAAGCATTATTAACTACTTTTGAACAGGAATTATACGAAATTGTCCCAGAATTACAACAAGCTAAAATCTTGCATCGGGAATTAGTCAATCAGCATAACTTTTCTGGATATCCACCCAATAGTTATGCAGAACGTCCCGAAACTAGCACAGATATTGCTAATTTAATTTTTGCTGGTGATTGGGTAAAAATGCCTTTCCCTTGTGGGTTAATGGAACGCGCTGTAAGTAGCGGTTTATTAGCAGCCAATGAAATTGTATCCCGTGAGGGTTTGCAGAAGCGATCGCTTTTATCTGTGAATCCAGAGGGTTTACTGCAAATTTAAGTTAATTTGTGAAATTTTGCGGTGTCTAGATTTCCGAATTCTCAAAGAATTCGGAAATCTAATACCAATTCAAATAATGTTTGCGACACATCAATATATTCAAATACAGTTCAGTTAAGAAAATTAATTGTTCAGGACTTACGCAACAAAATTTGTCATTATGACGGGAACGTAGTTTAGGGAAGCAATCCCATTATTTTAGGCGATTACGTCGCTACGCTCGAAATGACGTAATTCCGTGACTTTTGCGTAAGTCCTATTGATAACAAAACCAAAAAACTAGTTACTTAACAAAAAAACAGAACAATCATTTTGGAGGGGGTTTGGGGGACGCAACCGTCACCCAATCGGGGGTTTGGGGGAGAATCCCCCAATTGAGCTGGCTTCTTTATACAAGTGAAAAATCATCGCTAATGAGCTTAACCCAAGCGTATTGCAATATATTCTAGAGTCCAAGGCAATGCCTTACCCCTACAATCTGTCACATTCTTTTTTCAAATTGGTATAAATTTTGCAGTCATCATGTAGGACTATATCTATTTAGCGGAATTTAAACCAATCACCCCGATAATTATCAACGCCATAGATATAAGTTTGATACTACTAGCAGATTCACGAAAGAAAATAATACCAATAAGTGCAATCAGTGTAGTTCCTAAACCAGCCCAAAAAGCATAAGCAACACTAACATCAATTTTTTGCAGACACAGAGTCATACAAGTAAAACAAAGTCCATAACATATAAATATTAATACTGAAGGAATGATGTTAGTAAATCCTTGGGACAACTTCATACAAGTTGTACCTATAACTTCAAAAATTACTGCTCCAATCAAGTAAAACCAACTAATTGACATATTGATAATAAAAGCTGAGTGAGGCTGGATAATAAATAAGAGCCTTTTATTATCTCTACTAAAAAGATAAAAATCAATAAGTAAAAATATTGTGAGTAATTACATAAATTTGTCTGTATCAAGATACTTGTAGCAATTAAATATCAAGTAGTGTAGCGTAATCATTGACTGCTGTAGGTATATTTTAACAACTCAATAGGAATACTATATATTTGCAGTTTCTTTGACCAAGATATAATTATTTGGGTTGTGCTATTTATCTAAAGGTGGAGATAAATAAGTATGAAAATCTCTCGCGTTGTGATTAGTTTAGCAAGTGCGATCGCCTTTTTAACAGCAGCAGGTTACGGCTATGTGTTTATTTTAGGCGCGCCGCAATTAGATCCACCTCAAGCACAAGCAAATACAGGGTTAGAGTTTCAGCTAAAAAGCTTTAACTCCCAAGCAATGGGACAAGTCCGCAACTATGGGCTAATTTTACCGCCTGACTATCGCCAAAATTCCCAAAAGCGCTATCCTGTTATTTTTTTATTACATGGCGGACATGATAACGAACGTGCTTTTGCTGATAAATATGCGCTTTTGGACGTACTGCATGAACTTTATCAAAGTAAAAAATTAGCTCCATCAATTGTAATTACACCCGATGGTAATGACAATCGTGGTTCTAGTCCTTTATACGATCCAGATTATTTTGATGGCCCTAATGGCAAAATTGGCACTTTAATTGGTTCGGAATTAGTCAAAGTTGTTAAGTCAAATTATCGCACCTTAGATAATCCGCAATTTTGGGCGATGGGAGGTGTATCTTCTGGAGGATGGGGCGCATTTAACATCGGGTTACGCTATCTAAATAACTTCAATGTTCTGTTTAGCCATTGTGGTTATTTTACAGATAATAGCGGCCCCCAAAACAGCCCTGACCAGATGGTGCAAAAATTAGCTATTCCCGATAAAAAGCGATTACGAGTTTATCTTGATTCCGGCCGCAGCGATGTGGAATTCTTAGCTTCTACTCAAGCTTTTCACAAGACTTTAAACAAATTAGGTATTGCTAATATATTCTATGCCTTTCCTGGTGGGCATGGTGTATCTGGTGCAGATTTTGGCTGGAACTATTTTCACAAACACCTGAGAGATTCACTTTCGTATGTAGGGAAACAGTTTGTTAACAATTCAAAATTCAAAATGCAAAATTCAAAATTAAAGACAGTTTCAGTCGGGGATTTAAACCCCAACTGAAAAAGATGCTACGTATAGATGTAGGAGTCTTAAAGCATTTTATTTACGATAAATAAATTCCTGAACAAGAAATTATAGGATTCATGTTTTAGTGTTAAACCAACCTAAGTACACTTTTATTTCTTATTCCCTATTTCCTGTTCTCTTACTAAACAAATAATTTCAGAAATTAAGAGGTATTTATAAAGCATGGATGGTGCATTACGGCTAAATTTCATTGTCTCTATGTGCCAAATCCTTTCATAGCCGTAACACACCCTACTGTTCTAAACACTTGAAATCCTGACAAAGGACAAAGGACAAATGACAAATCACAAATGACAGCCAGTTATCTTTAATTTTGCCGATCTACTTAACTCATCATCAATGAAAAATGACTTCTAAATTAAAAACCAAAATCGGACTGAGAGTTGCAGCTTTTCTCACAGCTTTAGTCGGATTAGTCAACTTGGTTTCTGCTGTTACGCCGACATTACCTGAACGGACTCACTGGTTAAAGCAATTCTTACCCTTTGAAATTCGCGCTACTGGACATATATTTGCGGCTTTAACTGGGTTTGCATTATTAGCATTAGCAACAAACTTATTGCGACGGAAACGTATCGCTTGGTTACTCACAATTGGTTTAATAGTAATTTCTATTATTAGTCATTTAGTCAAGGGTTGGGACTATGAAGAGAGTATACTTTCTTGTATATTGTTGGTGCAATTAATCTCCATCCGCCATGTATTTACTGCTCAGTCAGACCGTCCTTCAATTGCAAGGGGAGTTAGGGTATTATTAGGCGCTTTTATATTTACTTTGGCATACGGCACAATTGGATTTTACTTGCTAGATGGCAAATTTTCAGTGAATTTTGATTGGCAAGACGCAATATTTCAAACTCTCGCCATGTTTTTCACAGAAGATAATGCTGGATTGCAACCGACAACCCAATTTGGTAATTTTTTTGCTGATTCAATTTATGTAATAGCAGCTTGTACGTTTATCTATGCATTGGTAATGCTATTACAACCAGTTTTTTTGCGTGATTCAGCAACCCTAAATGAACGCCGTAAAGCTAAAGAAATTGTCGAAAAATATGGTCATTCTTCTTTAGCAGCCTACACCTTATTAAGTGATAAAAGTTATTATTTTAGTTCTTCTGGTCGCAGTACAATCGCCTACGTTCCCAAAGGTAGAGGTGCGATCGCATTGGGAGATCCGATTGGCCCCATAGAAGAACGTCAAGAGGTAATAGCCGCTTTTGGTGAATTTTGTCAGCGTAACGACTGGTATCCCGCCTTTTACCAAACCTTACCCGATGATTTGGATATTTACATTTCTCTCGGTTTTCGGGTACTTAAAATTGGTGAAGAAGCGATAGTAGATCTCAACGCTTTTACTTTACAAGGTAAAGCCGGTCAAAAGTTTCGCTCTGCAATTAATAAATTGACAAAACTAGGCTATGAAGTCAAGTTTTATCAACCACCAATTCCTGATGAATTATTACGTCAACTGAAACCTGTAAGTGATGAATGGTTGAAGATGGTACAAGGTTCAGAAAAAAAGTTTTCTCTGGGTTGGTTTGATGAAGCCTATTTGCGAGATTGTGTAATTGCTGTGGTTTATGAACCCCAAGGAAAAATTACTGCCTTTGCCAATATTGTGCCAGAGTATCAACATAATGAAGTTACTTTGGATATGATGCGCCATCGTCCATCAATGGAAAATGGCACAATGGACTTTCTATTTAGTTCCATGCTCCAGTATTTTAAAGAGAAAAATTACGATAGTTTTAATTTTGCACTTTCTGCTTTAGCTGGTGTAGGTGAAACCCCAGAATCGCGCCGCTTAGAGAAAGTATTAGGCTATCTCTACGAACATTTAAATCGCTTCTACAACTTCAAGGGTTTACACGCCTACAAAGAAAAGTTTCGTCCTCATTGGGAACCACGTTATTTGGTTTATCCCAGTTTAAGAAGTTTACCCGATGTAGTTGTGGCATTAATTCGCGCAGATTCAGGTGATCGCCTTCTCGATTATTTCAAACCTGGCGCTTAAAATTGTTATACGATTAGGTAATAATTAACCGCCGATACACGCCGATAAATCCAATTTCTAATCGACAATGGTTTGTTGAATTGGAATCTGAATCACAAACTTTGCTCCCTTTCCTAGGGAGGAAATACAGTGCAATTTTCCTTGATGTTTTTCTGTAATAATTTGATAGCTAATTGACATTCCTAAACCTGTACCTTTACCTATGGGTTTAGTGGTAAAAAATGGTTCAAATAAACGCTGCTGAACTTCTTCAGATATTCCCATGCCATTATCACTAATTTCAATAGCAACCCAATCAGTATTTATGAGCTGAGTCCGAATAGTAATTTCAGGTTGTGCATTTACTTTTTGATTAATAATTGACTCTTCTAGAGCATCAATTGCGTTATTAATAATATTCATAAATACTTGATTAAGTTGCCCCACATAGCAATCTACTAATGGGAGTTGAGCATAATCTTTAATAATATTGATGTGAGGAGATTCTGTTTTACTGGTAAAGCGATGTTGCAAAATCATCAGCGTACTATCTATTCCGCTATGGATGTCAACTTCTTTCATTTCTGCTTCATCCAAGCGCGAGAAATTGCGTAATGAAAGGACAATATTGCGAATGCGATCGCTGCCAATTTTCATTGAGTCTAGTAACTTTTCTAGGTCTTCAATGAGGAACTCTAAATCAATATCTTCTATGAATTCTTGAATTGCCGCAGTTGGTTGGGGATATTCTGTTTGATAAAGTGTTAAGAGTTCTAGTAATTGTTGAGTATAGTCTTTAGCATGAGTAATATTACCGTGAATAAAATTCACAGGATTATTAATTTCATGCGCCACACCCGCCACTAATTGTCCCAGAGAAGACATTTTCTCAGTTTGAATCAGTTGTGTTTGAGTACTTTTTAATTGATCAAGAGTTTGTTGCAGTTCTTGATTTTTTTGGGTTAATTCTATCTCCCGTTCTCGTAAAGCTTTTTCTGCTTGTTTTACCGGAGTAATATTTAAACCCATTTCCACAACCATTGGATTACCATTCATATCCTTGAAGGGGTAATCGTAAATTTGATACACCTGCTTTGTTTTACCATCAATCCATTCCCATAGTTGCGGTGCTTGAGTATCAAAAACCCGGAAAGTGGGGCATGATGGACAAGGTTGTTTTAAACCTGCGATCGCTTCGTAACAGCGTTTCCCTGTGGGATCGCCAAAAACTTCCCGGAAGCGTTGGTTATAAAAGCCGACTCCATAATCCTGCGGTTGGAGATAAAGAAAAGCTGGTAGCTGATCGAGGAGATTATATAAGCTATTTCTTTCTGTAGAAAGTGCTGTAATTTGTTGCTGTTGTGTAGTGAAATCTTTGCCTACTGCATATGTCAATCCCTCTTGGGTGGTAGATAAACTCCAAGACAACCAGCAATAACTACCATCTTGATGCAGATAACGGATTTCTAAATGTAAATTTTGCTGTGCAGTTGGCAAATGCGCGATCGCAATATCATCTGGATGCACAAACTCTAACCAAGAATGCCCAATTAACTCTGCTGATTTCCATCCCAACACTGGTTCCCATGCAGAATTCACTTTGTGGTAACAACCATCCTGCGAGATTATACAGAATAGGTCAGGTGAAAGGTGAAAAAAAGCGTCCAGATCAAACACAGTAATCTTGTAACAAAAATTCTGCCTTCAGAGTAACTACTGAAGTGTTTCACATTCAATGTCAAGATTACTGAAGTGAGATATATAGTCTTGGCTGCTTTTACGTGATTTTACCGAGAATAAACATCTGCTTTTTCTAGAACATATTAAAATTTGAAGACCTCCGCACCCCTATGATTGAAGAATAGTTGCAAGGGGAACTCCCAATAATCAAGTATTCTGCTTAAATTCGTTGACTGTTGACTCTTAACAGCCAACAGTCAACAATAAAACAATCTATAACCCTTGACTTTTGACTCGTTTCAAAAATGAATAAAAATAGCTTCCTCTGGGTTCCAATCAGCACCTTGACAGAACTCATCTACCCAAGAAGCTACAGTACTAGCATTACTAATATGTGATAGCTTCATTTTCTTAGGTATGGGTGGTAATTGCACCTTCATGGGATGACCTTTGCTAGGACGCTTGATAGCGACACCAAGAGATTGCAGCGTTTTGTCATTGACAGGTACTTCGGGAGACTGGGCTAGCGGCTCTGGTTGATGTTCAGGTAAAATCGCGGTGGGTTTGTCTACTAGTAGCGTTGTGGCTGATGATTCCGGTTGGCGATCGCGAACTACACCATTAGTTACCGTAAAAGATGGTACAGCAATTTTGGTTGGGGTGCGATCGCTCAGGAACGGTTCGGAATTTAATACCCTTGTAGGAGATTCGGAAGTGACTGCTAAATTTTCAGTAGCTAATAATACAGGCTGCAATTTATCCTGAATTTCCTCTAAAGGTTCAGCAGAAAATTGGTCATAAACAATAGAATCCTCTCTATTTATTAAATCTAACTCTTCATCAGGATTGAAGTTAAGACCCAATGCCCTAATTATTTGATCAGGGTTATTATTTAGTTCCATAATAAAACCAAGTATCTGATCAAACTCGGGTTCTAACACAGACAGAGTAGCCAACATAAAACCAGATGAAGGTCGCCGCAGACCATCATAAGTAGCCCAAATTCGCATTTTTACTAACCAAGGCCGGTTTTGTTCGTAGTAACTCAGCCACTTCATTTTCAATGATTGGCGTAGCTGCTGAATGTTCATTGGCTTCCTCACTTAAGTCAACAAAGAGTGCAGACTTGATATTTTTAAAACAGATTTATACCTGGGGATGAAACCGATAATAAAGCATCTGCTGGACTCTTTGATCACCAATTAAATGTTGTTCTACCAATAGAGGTACTTCACTTGGTTGAACCCTGCTATACCAGACCATCTCAGGTAATACCAGTACCATCGGCCCGCTACCACATTGTCCCAAACAGCTGCTAGGTGTAACGATGACACCGGGAACGGGTAAAGCAGCAAAAGCAGCTAATACATCTGCTGCGCCTTGTTTTTTACAAGTGCGGTTTTGGCACACCCGCACGCATTTTGGCACAGCAGCAGCGTCTATTGTCGGGAACTGTGGGTGAGTAGTATTTGACATGGGGGTTGGGGACTGGGGACTGGGGATTGGGAAGATAATTATTTTTGACTTTTGTACAGACGCGATTCATCACGTCTCTTCAACAGACGCGATGAATCGCGTCTCTACAATTTTTAACTAATCTACGGAAAGCCCTTTAGAAGCCAGCCATTCGCGGTTAAATATGCGGGACTGATAGCGAGAACCGCTGTCACAGAGAATGGTAACAATGGTGTGTCCTGGGCCTAACTGCTTGGCTAATGCAACAGCCGCAGCCACATTAATCCCTGTGGAACCACCCATTAACAAACCATCTTTTCTCAGCAGTTGGTAAACTACTCGCAAAGCTTCTGGGTCATCTATCTGGATTGCATCATCAGCGGGTGCGCCTTCCATATTGGCTGTGATGCGGCTGTTACCAATACCTTCGGTGATGGAATTGCCTTCCATCTTGATTTCACCAGTTTTAATGTAGCTGTAAAGTCCGCTACCAAGGGGATCAGCAACAACGCATTTAACAGCTGGATTTTTTTCTTTTAGGTAAAGTGCGACACCAGCAAATGTCCCACCAGTACCAGTTGCAGCTACCCAGCCGTCAATTTTTCCATCTGTTTGTGACCAAATTTCTGGCCCTGTGGTTTCATAATGAGCAATGCGGTTAGCTAAATTATCAAACTGGTTTGCCCAAATCGCGTTGTCTAACTCAGCTGCAATTCTGCCTGATAGCCTAACGTAGTTGTTGGGGTCTTTGTAAGGAACGGCGGGAACTGGACGAACTTCTGCACCTAGTGTTGTGAGTGCGTCTATCTTTTCTTGAGATTGGGTATCAGGAATAATAATGAGGCATTTGTAACCTTTAGCATTGCAAATATGCGCCAAGCCAATGCCAGTATTACCAGCTGTACCTTCAACTACTGTACCACCAGGCTTGAGTAAACCTTTCTTTTCTGCGTCTTCAATAATATACAGTGCAGCTCGGTCTTTAACGGAACCACCAGGATTGAGAAATTCGGCTTTACCTAAAATTTCGCACCCCGTTTCTTCACTAAAGCTGTTGAGGCGAATCAGAGGTGTGTTACCAACTGTGCCTAAGAAGCCATGTTTGATATCCATATTTGACCGTACCTAAATTATTTTCTATAAAAATTTTGGCGTATAGTGGCTGCGGTATTTATAGTTTTTTTAAGCCTTCTATATCTAATATTAGCTTGCAATTCTAATTGACAATTTTCCCGATCATTCATCCCAGTCCCCAATCCCTAGCAAAGTAGCGATTATACTGAGGCTTTATAAATTTTAGTCAAATAAAATACATTTATGTGCCATGATTACTTAAATCATGTCATTGTCCTAGACGGAGTGGACAGTAATGGAAAGCGATAGCGAAGCGCTGCTGCGAAGCGCAGAACGCAATCACGAACTGGAACAGCGCGAACGTGAACTTCGACAACGAGAAGTAGAATTAAGACTCCGGGAAATGGAAGCAGAAATTAATCCACCTGTTTATAAAACTGTTAAGCATCAGCCGGAAAAGCTATCTCAGCCGTTGATGAAAAATATCATGCTGGGTGCAAAGTTGTTTGCTGTTGCTGTGACGGTGCTGGTTGCGGTGAAAATCGCCGCAGCTTTGGCGGGGATGATTATGTTCGCTGCGCTAGTGTGGCTAGCTTACAAGCTGTTTCTGGAATCTTCTAAAAATCAACCTTAATTAGGGTATGAATCTGATGAGTAATCAAGTTGCAACTGATAAATTTATCAACGATTTAGAACGGGTTGCACAAGTGCGATCGCGGATGGCTGATTGTTTAAGTAAACTTGCAGATACAATTAATCAAGCTGAATTGGTTGGCGAATCTTCCTCAGGAAAACTCAGCCTAGAACGCGATATTGAAGATATCGCAGCAGCCAGTAAAAATCTCAAGCAAGGTGTATTTCGTCTATTAGTTTTAGGCGATATGAAACGGGGTAAAAGTACGTTTCTTAATGCCTTAATTGGAGAAAATTTATTACCCAGTGATGTTAACCCCTGTACCGCAGTCTTAACCGTATTGCGCTATGGGCCAGAGAAAAAGGTGACAATTTATTTTAATGATGGGAAAAGTCCCCAAGAATTAGATTTTCAAAGCTTTAAATATAAATATACTATTGATCCTGCTGAAGCCAAGAAACTAGAACAAGAGAAAAAACAAGCATTTCCTGATGTTGATCATGCAGTGGTTGAGTATCCCTTAACGCTATTAGAAAAGGGAATTGAAATTGTTGATAGTCCAGGGTTAAATGATACAGAAGCACGTAACGAATTATCGTTAGGTTATGTAAATAATTGCCATGCTATTTTGTTTGTGATGAGAGCATCACAACCTTGTACTTTAGGCGAACGTCGGTACTTAGAAAATTACATTAAAGGTCGAGGCTTAACAGTCTTCTTCTTAATCAATGCATGGGATCAAGTACGGGAATCATTGATAGATCCTGATGATACAGAAGAGTTAAATGCAGCAGAAGATAGATTACGGCAAGTATTTAAAGCGAATTTGGCAGAATATTGTCATGTAGATGGACAGAATATTTATAGCGAGCGAGTTTTTGAGCTTTCCTCAATTCAAGCACTGAGAAAAAGATTGAAAAATCCTCAAGCGGATTTGCAAGGAACTGGCTTTCCAGAGTTTATGGGAGCATTGAATACTTTCCTCACTAGAGAACGTGCGATCGCAGAATTGCGACAAGTGAGAACTTTAGCGAGACAAACTTGTAATCACACCCGCGAAGCTATCGAAAGACGCTTACCATTACTGGATAAAGATGTTGATGAATTGAAAGAAAGAATTGATTCTGTAGAACCAGAGTTCAAGAAGCTAACAAATATTGGTGATCAATTCCAAAAAGAAATTATCAATACTAGAGATACACAAGCAAGAACAATTTCAGAATCTTTTCGTAGCTACGTTTTAAATTTAGGTAATACCTTTGAAACCGATTTCTTGCGCTATCAACCAGAATTAAATTTGCTGGACTTACTCAGTAGTGGTAAACGAGAAGCATTTAATGCGGCTTTGCAAAAAGCCTTTGAACAATATATTAGTGATAAATTTTCTGCTTGGACTTTAACTGCGGAAAAAGATATTAATGCAGCTTTTAGAGAACTTTCTCGTAGTGCTGCACAGTATGGCGCATCCTATAGCCAAGTCACAGACAAAATTACCGAAAAATTAACTGGACAACAAGTAAAAGTACATTCTACAGGTACGCCAGAAGATGATAAATCTCCTGGTTGGGCAAAATGGGCGATAGGATTGTTATCCTTATCGCAAGGAAATTTTGCGGGTGTAGCCTTAGCTAGTGCAGGGTTTGATTGGAAAAATATTTTATTAAATTACTTCACTGTAATTGGCATTGGCGGCATAATTTCGGCAGTAACAGGTATTTTTCTCGGCCCCATTGGATTTGCATTGCTAGGCTTAGGAATAGGCGTTTTACAAGCAGATCAAGCACGTAAAGAATTAGTCAAAACTGCCAAAAAAGAATTAGTGAAACATCTTCCACAAGTAGCCAACGAACAATCTAAAACTGTATATGATGCAGTCAAAGAATGTTTTGACTCTTATGAGAGAGAAGTTACTAAGCGGATTAATGATGATATCACATCTCGCAAAGCGGAATTAGATAATTTGTTGAAGCAAAAAGCCTCACAGGAAATCAATCGCGAAAGTGAATTGAAGAGGTTAAAGAATTTGCAAGAGGCGGTGATAGAAGAATTGCGAAAAATTGAAGCTGCTTACAGCAATTTATTAGCTTACTATAGCTGAGATAATTTTCTCTGCTGTGAATTTAATTGCCCAGATCCCCGACTTCTTAAAGAAGTCGGGGATCTACATCCCACATTATATAATCAAAATTATTAATTATCTACGTTATCCAGTAAAGGAAACGAGAAAAATAGGTAAATATGCAACCACCATACCAAGATTATAAAGAGCTAATCAATTCATTAAAATCTGCATCTACATTACTAGAGTTAGATAATAAATCGCAACTGCATCAAGATATAACTGCGATTTCTAATTATTTAGCTAATCCTAACTTTCAGATTGCGGTATTTGGCCCTTTTAATCATGGTAAATCTACGCTACTCAATGCCATATTAGGAAATCGCACTTTACCAATAGATTTAATTCCTACCACAGGCGCAGCAATTAGCGTTAAATATGGGACTGATTTACAAACGCGCATCATCTTAACAGATGGTACTGAAATTGAGCGTGATGGTACAGAAATTTTGCAGCAGTTTGCCATTTTAGATGGTAACAGACAGATGCGCCAAGATGTAGCATCTGTAGAAGTTTTCTGTCCTCATTCTTTTTTAGCAAGAGGTATAGAATTACTCGATTTACCAGGTACAAATGACAGAGAATCCCAAGATAATTTAGTCCGCGATCGCCTGCTGACTACAGATTTAGTTATACAATTACTTGATGCGCGCAAGTTAATGACTTTAGGTGAACGCGAAAACTTGCGCGATTGGCTATTGGATCGGGGTATTAAAACCGTTATTTTTGTGGCTAATTTTATTAACTTACTCGAACCAGATGAGCAGCAGCAAGTGCAAAATCGTCTGCTGTTTGTTGCAGAAAGTTTTCGCGCCGAATTACCGCCAGGATTTAGCAATTTATATCGTGTGGATGCTTTACCAGCGTTAAGGGCTAGGTTAAAAGGAGATGTGGCTCTAGCTACTAGTAGTGGCTTAACTACCTTTGAAGCAGCTTTGCAAAATATTGTGGGTATTTTACAACAAAATCGCGGTAGTGTACGCTTACCCAGAGTACAGGCGATCGCATCTCAAATTCAATTAAATTTAAAGGCTAAAATTGACCCCCTTCTTAGTGAAGTTAGCTCTTTTGATGACAAACAAACAGCAAAAATTGCAATTAAACAAAAAGCTGCCAATCTTATTCAAAAAGGGTTAAATAAGAGTATTGATGATTTACGCAATTGGCTAAATTTAGACTCGCTACTCAAAAAATATCAAACTGATGCCACAGTCGCACTTGCTGAAAATAACTTTAAAACTTGGCAAACAGATATATTAAAAAAAGACTTAACAGAGTTACAACGCTCGATAATGAAATGGCTATATCAAGCTTACGAATTTTTTCAAGAACAAAGACCAGAAGATTTATTGATTCCCTTACCCAGCGAACCCCAAATTAATCTACCTCCCAAGCCAAATAATAGCAATGATTTAAGTGAAACTGGTACGGTAGCAGTTGGTAGTGGTATTGGTTGGTTATTAGGTGGGCCTGTGGGTGCAGCTGTATTAGGAAGTATTTCTTATTTATTAAATAAAAATATTCAAGATGCTGATGAACAATCAGCTAAGGAATCCTATCATCAGCAAGTTGCTCAAATTTGCATAAATGCAACTGAAGATTATTTCACTGAATTCAGTAAGCAAGGATTAGCAATCTTAGCTGAGTATGAGCCAAAAGCTAAAAAAATAATCCGATTTGTAGGTAGCCAAGAACCACTAGAAATTTCTCAGAAGCGGCAAAATCTACAGCAGTTACAAAATAATTTTAATCAATTACTGCAAGAGTTAAATAAAGCTAAGATACCTACTAATTATCAACCTTATCGAGAAATACCAAAATATACGCCATATACCCCACCAGTAGAACCAGAACAAAAAACCTACTCAAAAGTAGAAGAGAAAGCGAATAGTTCTGCATCCTCCACATATCGCAGTTCCACTCACCGCGTTAATACTCCTCCCCCACCAAAGGCTTCACCATCTCCCAATTCAGCCGAAGTGGAAGCAAAATTCCGCAATTGGGAACTCGATGAAGAAATAGCGCGGATGAAAGCAGAAATGCGTTCTCCGGGTTATCAAGCTAACAAACAAAGCAATACAAATCAAAATAAAAATACATCTCAGCCGCCTAAAACTCAAGCGGAAAAAGACAAAATTACTCGCGCATATTCAGTTTTAGGATTGCAAGCTGGTGTTTCATTTGTGGAGATAAAACAAGCTTACAAAACTTTAGTGAAAAAATGGCATCCAGATTTATTTGTTAATCAGCCACAATTACAAAAACAAGCTCAAGAAAAAATGCGGCTAGTTAACGAAGCTTATACAATTTTGTCTGAGAAATATCAATAAAATTCTCATATTTTGGATAAAAAGTTATACTACCAAACTTTACTCATATTCAACACAAAACCAGGTAATACTGGATCGCCGCTAATAGTATCAGGGTTATCTAAACATTCTGTCGGGTTACCAGGACGATAAATATAAACTTGACGATGTTTGCGATCAATTAACCAGCCTAACTGTACTCCAGGTTCTCTCATATATTCTTCCATCTTGTCCTTGAGAGGTTGGAGATTATCACTAGGCGATCGCAATTCAATCACAAAATCTGGACAAATAGGCGCAAACTTTTCTTGTTGTGCAGATGAAAGACTATTCCAGCGTTCAAATTTCATCCAAGAAGCATCCGGCGATCTATCTGCACCTGTTGATAGCTTGAATCCTGTACTGGAGTCAAAACAAATACCTGTACCATCTTGTTCTGACCACACATATAATTGACCAGCTATATTGAAGTTACGATTCCCTGATTCTGAACCTGTAGGCGGCATAATCGATATTTCTCCTAAATTATTACGCTCGATGCGTAAATCACGATTCACCTGACAAAACTCAAAGAATTGTTCGTCTGTCATTTGCATTGATGGCGGAATTTGCAACACCAAGGGAGATGAGAACATAATGCTTACCAGACTAACTTTTATCTTTATTTTGACCTAAACAAGCAAAGGCGCAAAGTTTTACCTTCGCGCCTTAACAGCAGACAGTTTGAAGTAATTTGACTTATTTGTTAGGCTGAGGAGTCAAGCGCAGATAGGGTTTAACTACCTCGTAACCTTTGGGGAATTTTTCCTTCAATACTTCTGGATCTTTGAGTGAGGGAACAATTACAACCTTATCCCCGTCTTTCCAGTCAGCTGGTGTCGCCACACTGTAATTATCTGTCAATTGCAGAGAATCAATTACCCGCAACAGTTCATCAAAGTTGCGTCCTGTGCTAGGAGGGTATGTGAAACTCAGCCGTAGCTTTTTATTTGGATCAATAACGAAAACAGATCGCACTGTCACTGCTGCGTTGGCATTAGGATGAATCATATCGTACAGGTCAGAAACCTTACGATCTGCATCTGCCAAAATTGGGTAGTTGAGAGTAGTATTTTGGGTTTCTTCAATATCACCCACCCATCCGTTATGAGATTCTACATCATCGACGCTGAGAGCGATCGCTTTGACATTGCGCTTGTCAAATTCTGGTTTCAGCTTGGCAACTGTACCTAGTTCAGTGGTGCAAACAGGTGTATAGTCAGCAGGGTGTGAAAACAGCACAACCCAGCTGTCACCTGCCCATTCGTAAAAATTTATGTCGCCGTGTGTAGAGGCTTGCGTAAAGTTGGGTACTGTATCACCTAGACGGAGAGTCATGAGAACTTCCCTGTAATTAGAAAGGCATTAAGTATTCTACTATGTGATCGTCACATAAAACCCCGGTTCATCAATCGGGTTAAGTGCCTGGTAAAGAAATGTTATGTTACGTAATTTCCCGCAAACAAGCTCAATAAAAATGGGCATGGGGAAATATACCCCAGATGCCAATAAGTTAGGGTCGCAGAATTTGTTGGTATGCTGAAATCATTTGGCGAGCGATCGCATTCCAGCTGTAATGTTGTAATGCATATTGCTGGGCGTTGAGTCCCCGACGCTGGCGTTCTGCGGGGTTTTGCAAAGCTGTTTGTAGTAAATTGACTATTACCTGTATATCTAATTCCCCCACCCACCCAGACTGGCTTTCACTTACCTGGTGACAAATATGCACCTGATCGGAAATTACCACAGGTATCCCGGCTACCATCGCCTCAGCCACCGCAATACCGAAATTTTCATAGTAGGAAGGCAAAACAAAAACATCAGCAGCTTGCAGTAAACTAGCTTTTAACTCACCTGTAACGAAACCTGTAATTGTAGTGTGCGATCGCAGTGGCGAATTTTGGATTTGAGAAATGATACTTTGTTCATAATCTGGATCTTGGGGATTTGTCCCAGCTAAGACAAAGTGAAAATTACAACCAACAGCTAACAGCTTTTCTAGCGCAGGGATTAACAAATTCAACCCTTTTTTGGGGTCAATGCGCGACATAAATAATATTACAGGTACATCCTGGGGAATTTCCAATTTTTGCTGATGGGTTGCTAATTTTGGCGGAACCACACCCAAAGGAATCACCAAATCTTGCGTCGCTACCCCAAATCTGGCTGATATTTTTGCTTCTTGATCACTAGTAAAATGAATAGCCGCCGCACCAGCTAAATTTTGACGTTCAATAATTGCTGCATAAAGCTGTTTTAATAACTTTTTCTTCCGTAAATCCGATGGATCGAGAGTTCCTAAAGGACGCAAAATATAAGGTAACTTTTGCTGACGGCAAATAGTTGCTGCTGCACTACTAACAGGAGAAAATAAAGCATGAATATGCGCTATGTCATACTCACAAGCGTGACGTTTTAACCATTTAAGTAAATCTAGCGAAAACTTATAACGACGAAATGGCGCACAACGGAAATAGATAATCTCATAACTATCTTGTTTTACTGGCTCATTTAAAGGAACATCCAAAGGCTTTTGTCCAGTATCGCCATTACTATTAGTTGTAATTACCGTAACTTCCACATCCTCCTTTGCCAAAGCAGGAGCCAACCCTAATACCATTTGACTAGGGCCACCATAAATAAGAGAAATAGAAGGAACAATATGTAATACTTTCATAATTTTATCCTTAACATCAATAACTCTGATAAAATCTCCGCACCCCTTTGCGTTAAAAAATAAAATTCAACAATCTCTAATAAAATACAGTTCAGTTAAGAAAATTAATTGATAACAAAACCAAAAAACTAGTACCGCAAGGCGGAATTCAAAATTCAAAATTCAAAATTCAAAATTAAGAAATAGTAAACGTTTTATTGATTTTGTAGACGCAAAGCGGCTTCCCGTAGGGTATGGTCTTTTTATTTATTGTTGTACTAGTTACTCAACAAAATAACAGAAGAATAATTTTGGAGGGGGTTTGGGGGACGCAACCGTCACCCAATCGGGGGTTTGGGGGAGAATCCCCCAATGTTGCTGGCTTCTTGAATAAGTGAAAAATCAATTGCTATTGTTCTCTAATAACTCTTGACAAGTTCTCGATAAAAATTTAATTGCTGCTGTGCCAAAGCTTTATTTGTATATTTATCCATCGCTTTTTGATAACCCATAGCCCCAATTTTATGCCGTAATTCTGGGTTATCAATTAATTGAGTTAAGCAATTAGCTAAAGCTTGGGCATCACCTTCCGGAAAAATCAAACCAGCATCACCAATCACATGAGGAATTTCGCCGGAATTAGAACCAATCACAGGCACTTTACAAGCCATTGCTTCAATGATTACATGACCAAATTGTTCTTTCCAGCCCACTGCAGTTAAAGTTTTAAATTTATAAGTAGTTTCAGATGGCAGTACCAAAGTATCCATTAAATTGATATATTGTGGCACTACATCATGGGGAACACTTTCAATTATTATCACTCGGTCTTGAATCTGATTTTCTGCGGCTATTTTTAGTAGTTCCGCCTGTAAATCGCCTCGTCCCAGCAACAGTAATTTCCAAGGTTTATTTTTAATAGATATTAATGCTTGAAACAGAGTTAATAACCCTTTCTCTGATACGAATCTGCCTACAAAACCAACGACAAAATCATCGGAGAAAATCCCCAATTTAGCTGCTAATTCTGGTTGAACTTGGGGAGTAAAAACACGTTCATCCACACCCAACTGTGGCATCACCTTAATCGCCCCTTGGTAGCCTCGTTGTCGTAAAACTTCTGCCCCATCCTGATTACCAGAAATAATACCGTGGCTATTATCTAGATTAAATTTTTCTAGTAAAGCGACTGGAAACTTGAGTTCGTATGGCAAATTCCACCAAGTAAAAAATAGATTCTTTGCTTGCAAACCCAGAATTTTATTTAAAATAATCATTTGAGTATAAGCTAGCCCCCTAGACGCTTGCTCAACTTGAATAACTTGGGGACGAAACTGCTTTAACAAAGATATCAAATCAGCCCCAAATGTTAGCAAGCCTTGATGATTTTGGCTAAAGTTAGAAACCGGGACTATTTTAAATGCACCTTCATCCCGATGTTCAGGCTCAATAACTTTATTTTGTACCCCACCAGGTCGCCAACGTTTAGGAACAACAACCGTGACTTCAATCCCTGGTTCTAATTGCGATAAAGCGCGTAACTTTTCACAGTTTAAATCTACAATATAAGTATGACTAGCAATTAAAATTTTCATATCTCATTTAATTAATAAACGTAGGGTGCGTTAGCGACAGCGTAACGCACCATCAACTATCAAACTCTTTAACACACCCGACAAATTGGAGACCTTTTAAATAGGAATTCTCTATATCTGCGTCCCCTTCTCCTTCGGAGACGCTTACGCGAACGGGAAGCCGCTACGCGTCTATATCAGCGTACATCGGCGGTTAACAATAACTAAAACTCCGGATCAAGCCGACTGTAAATTTGCCCATCATTCCATAATGATTGAATCACAGTCCCCAACGCCTTGAAAAAACCCAGAATATAGAAAAAGCCACGAGTAGCAATTTTGATAGGAGAACCGCTTTTATGACAAGGAGGTCGCCCTAACACGTGACAATCAAATAAACGGGCGTAAAGGCGTAAAGCTTGGCTAACAGTGAGATTTTTCAACCCCAGTAAAAAATGATTGTGGTAAAAAGTGAGTTGATACTGGAGCGATCGCATACTAATATCATGACAACCTCCAGTTTCTTCACCCAAATGCACTAAATCGGCTTCTGGGTCGTACCAAATCTTATATCCTGTCTGTCGCAGTCGCAAACAAAAATCCGATTCTTCCCGTACCGCACTACCGCGAAACCTTTCGTCAAATCTCAGCCCATATTTAGTAAAAATTTCCCGGCGGAAAGACATATTACAACCCCTCGCAGTTAATACCTGCTGGGGTTTGATGGTGTGGACTAAATCTATGTGATACCAAGCAATTCCAGGGTCCATTGCTTGGGGAGGTAAATATTCAATTTGCAAATCTCCCCCAGAATCACCTAATTTCATTCTGTCAAATACTCTGCCAGCAACAGCCCCCACCTCTGGATTTTGCAGATAGTTTTTCACATGGGCTGACAAAAAGCCGGGTTTTAACTGGACATCATCATCAATAAATAAAATTATTTCACCCTCTGAGCGTCGCACCCCATAATTACGCGCGCCTGGTAAACTCGCCCAATCTAAGCGGAACCATTTAATCTTACCTGCTGTTGCCATTTCTTCAAGATAAGCTTGAATTTCTGGTTCATGTTTTGGGGTTTGGTCTACAACTATAACTTCAAAATTGGCATAATCTTGTTTCAAAATATCTGCAATACTATCTCGTAAAGCTTCTTCACGATAATAGGTAGGAATAACAACAGAAATTAAAGGTAAATCACTCATAGCTTTTTCTATAAAATAAACATTTACTTTAAACCTGCGGCTGCTGCATACAAACTATCAAATAACTCATTTTGCTTTTCGGCACTATGGTTATTTTGGATTTGTGTAAGCGCACCTGCACTGAGATATTCATAATGTTCTTGCTTGTCTGTTCGCTCCAGAAACTGTAAGATTTTCTGCAATGCTTGTTCTGCTAAATAGTCATAAGTGCTATTCACAATTTCCCAATATTCATCAGTCTTAGTTTTTTCACCATGTAACCAATCATTCCAATGGCGAATTTCATTAAGTGGTAATTTTAAGTGATAGCCATTTTCCCCATCATGAACAAACTCTGGTAGGGCACATATATTAGTAGTAATCGCCGGAGTTGCAACCGAAAATCCTTCGATGACGCTATAGCCGTAGGTATCATGTAGAGTAGCTAAAATTTGAAAATGACTTTGGGCTAGTAAATCTAAAACTTTTTCATTGGGAAGACTTTTGTGAAAAACCACATTATCCAAATCCAATAGTTTTAAATCTGCTGCATATTTCGACTGGTCAGGAAAATCTGTAGGTACTCCGAAACCACATCTTAAATTTGAAATGATATGTACTTTAATAGGTAACCCTAAAGCCTCAGCTTTTTTAGCTAATCTTAAAGCGACAATTCCACCTTTTCTCGCTAAATGATTACCGACAAATATAAGTTCAATGGTTTCGCCATGTTTATAAGTTTTAGGCTGATTAGCTTTAATTGCAAAATTGGGATGGATAACGGTTAATTTCTTTTTTAATTCTTCGCGAATATTCCATTCTGATATGCGATTAACAAAACGCATTTTGGCATAATCAGATATGGCGATAATTTTTTGACAATTTTTCAGTGCCAAACGGGTATTTAAAATTTTATAAGCTATTTCTTCTAATTTATTTTTAGGATTTCTATATAAAAATCGATGGTCTTCAAAAGTGACAAACCAAGGTTTATTTGTATATTCAATTCTATTAAAAGCGTGAACAACTTGAAACTTTTTCCAAAAAGGCTGCCAATAACTAAAGCTATTTAAGGGATACCAAATTTTTTCTAAGGGATACCTCCCTGAAGGAAATTGTTTAGGGCGAATTAATATATGTTGAGATTTGCGCGGTAGGTTAGGAGTACTAAGATGTAATTCTCCCGCTATAATTACCTTTGCCATTTTTTATATATTAAAATTACGTATTAGTAATTACGAATTATTAGTCAAACTGAATCTAGCCTAGTCTACAGCTAGGTATCTGCCATCAGGGAGTTTACGGGAGTATTCCAGTGGTTCGTCGCGTTGATTCTGAGGATGTTTAGAAACGAACCGCAAAGTACACATTCGGCGAAGCCGTTACCGTTCGCGTAGCGTCTCCGTCAGGAGAAGGGTAGTAGACAAAGAAGGAAAAGAAGAGAAATAGGAAAG
Organism: Calothrix membranacea FACHB-236; assembly: GCF_014696315.1. Lineage (GTDB taxonomy): Bacteria > Cyanobacteriota > Cyanobacteriia > Cyanobacteriales > Nostocaceae > Aulosira > Aulosira membranacea. The sequence goes on along the minus strand of NZ_JACJPX010000052.1, from coordinate 7,514 downwards.
TTAACTTACCGAACAAAATTAATAGGATATACCACTCAGTAAATTCTACCTTGACATTAATTTGGTAATTATAAAAGACGTTTTTTCTTTACTGTCTGTTGCGTCTCACTACTTTCTTTTTCTTGTTTATCTATTAGTGGTAATTTAAATAGAACTCCGGCATAAAACCAGTAATAAACAGCAACCGGATCGACATCTAAAGGATAATAGTAAGTGTTGTAGCTAATAAATAAGACAAATACCCACAAAGCAGCACCATGACTGCGTAAATTCCGATTTTTTATGGAACGGTATGTTTTAAATGCTGATATTGTGAGGGCGGTAACTAAACCTAAAAACCCCAACACTCCAACAATTCCTACTTCATACATTACTTTAGGGTAGTAAGTTTCTATAAGTTTGGTAGAACCCATAGAACGAGCAGAATTAGTAGCCCTTCCTAAGCCATTTCCTAAAGGCCCAACATTTTTCAAGTTGTCTTCAAATTGCTGAATAATAAAATCTTGGGGTGGTGAAGCTTCCCAACGACTGGTAAAACTCTCGGTTCTTTCTTGAACTACAGTAGGGTTAGTCACCATTGCAATCCCCAAAATTATAGCCAGTCCTATACCAATGGGAATAAAACGTTTGAGGTTGGCAATTTGACCAGTTAAAAATAGCAAAGCCACAAAACAAGTTGGTACTAAAGCTAAGGCAATTCTCTGCCCAGAAATCACCGCATTAATAAAGACTGATGCTAAGGAACCTAACCCAATTAATCGCCAAAAGATAGAAGGATCTGTGAAGCCAGTAGCAAAGGTAAAAAAGGTACTAGAAATTAAAAACCATGCCCATTGCCAAGGAGCAACAAAGGTTCCAGGCAAACGAATAACTCCTTCTTCTGGACTATATAATAATGAGCCACCAAAATAACATCGAGCCTCTAATGTGGCTCTAAATAAGGAATCACCTTCAAAACCTCTAGTACCTTGACATACACCAGTTAGTAATAATAAATATTGAAGAACTCCCAATACACAACAAATAAGTGTGAGGACAACTTGTAACCGTGATAATAATAGGAAATCTTTTTTATTACGAATTAAATAGTAAGCACAAGCAATTAGAGGTAAATAACCTAAAAATACTTTTAATCCTAAAATTCCTAGCCCTATAGGAAATTCTTCTGGTGCTTTTTGCAGCGGCCCTACAGCAGGTGGGTTGAACTGTTGCCCACCATTCACAAAAACCAAAGTTAATAAACAACAGCCCAATAAAATCAACAAGGGCGTTTTAATTGCTTGGGGAATAATGAAGGGTAAACGTTGCTTACGACAACTTTGCCAAAGTCCAATTAAAGCTGGAATATAGAAAGCGTCTTTAGCCAATTGCAGTACAGGACTGTTGCCCAGGTAGTAAGTGATAGTACCCCCAAAGGGGACGTAAATCATAAAGGCAAGCAGGGCTTGTCGAGGATATTTAAAAGATAAAGCCAGAATAATAATTGCTAAAACACCAGGAACTGCTACCTTAATTCCACCAACAAAAAATAGCAGTATGCCAAAGAAGACACCGCCAAAGGAGGCGGCGGTTAGTAAACTCGTGAATTCTTTTTTTGCTATGTTAGCTTGCCGCTTTTGGGCTAACTGTTCTTTGAGACTCAGCTGAGGTTTTTCTGATTGTGACCGCTTTTTTGATTTAGAGGATTTTTTCTTGGGTTTCGCCATGAGTTTCAGTTCTGAGTGCTGAGTTGTGAGTCTATGTAACTCAGCACTTCAGCACTGTTTATCCTAGATGTTGCTGGACTTGTGATACCAATTCATTTGTCCAATGGTTAGTCAGTTCCGCATTGGCCGCTTCCACCATAACCCTGATAACTGGTTCTGTGCCAGAAACACGGACTAAAATTCTGCCAGCATCACCCATTGCTGCTTCTGCTTGGGCGATCGCTTTTTGTAAGGGTTCGCAATCTTTCCATGCTAAACGGCGATCGCGGTCTAGAACTCGCACATTCCGCAATAGTTGGGGGTAGGTTTGGAAGCTTTGGTCTACCATGTCATGCAGAGAAATACCAGCTTCTTTAATTAAGGCTGCTATATGTAAGGCTGTTAATAAGCCATCACCAGTAATGCCATAATGACGGCACAAAATATGACCAGATTGTTCGCCGCCTAGCATTCCTCCATGACGCAGCATTTCTGCTTGTACATACTGATCGCCTACGGCGGTGCGAATTAACTTACCACCAATTTGTTGCCAAGCCTTCTCAAAGCCTAAATTGGCCATGACAGTAGAAACAATCAAATTCTCTGGGAGTTGCTGCTTTTGCTGTAGATGGCGACCCCAAAGGTAAAGAATATAATCGCCATTTACTTGTCTACCTTTACTATCTACAGCTAAAACGCGATCGGCATCACCATCGAAAGCAAAGCCCACATCAGCATTGTGTTCTTTGACGGCGGCTTGCAAAAATTCTAGGTGAGTAGAACCACAATTAACATTAATGCGATCGCCATCTGCTTGGTTATGCAAGCAAATTACCTCTGCCCCCATTTCTGTAAATACCACCGGGGCTAATCCAACTGCTGCCCCCCATGCTAAATCTAAAACAATCTTCATCCCTTGCAGATTAACTTCACTCTGTAAGGGTTGTTTTAAAGCCTCGCTATAATCCCCAATTAACTCTTGGCGTGAATAATGCCGTCCGCAATGACTCACATTTGCAACGGCTGACATATTACCGCGCAGTCCCGCCTCAATTTCTGCTTGCAATGCTAGGGGTAACTTTGCACCATTCCCACCAAAAACTTTAATCCCATTATCCTCTGGGGGATTATGGCTAGCAGAAATCATTACACCACCAATGGCATCACTCACACTTGTAAGATAAGCAACGCAGGGAGTAGGGCATAATCCCAAATGCCAAACTTCTACACCCGCTGCGGTTAACCCCGCACTCAAAGCCATTGCCAACATATCGCTGGAGTTTCTAGAATCCTGTCCCAGAATAACTGGCCCTGGGTTAGCAGCATGGCTACGCAACACCATCCCCGCCCAAAAACCTACCTGCAATGCTAAAGGCGCATTCAGTAAGTCTCCGACTTTACCACGAATCCCATCCGTACCAAATAAAGGATTTTTGGGTAGTACTATTAAATTCCGCTCTGAATTGCTTTCAATATTATCTGTCGCAGTCAAACCTTTTTGAATGCCGCTTTGAGAACGAGTTATAGATGAAACCATAATTTTTAAAACTCCACACACTCACACAGGAGAATAACACTTTACACTTTGTTAAACAATTTTGGGGAATGGGGCATTGGGCATTGGGTAATGGGTAATTGGTAATTGCTATTGTCCCTTTGTCCCCCTTATCTTCCTCATCTCCCTCATCCCCAGTCTCCAGCCCCCACTATATACTTCTTTCTTTGAGAGACACTTGATTTTAAACAGACTGTTATTCAGTAAAAATACTTATGAATATTCATAGCTAATTATAAAGATTTCCTAAGCGATTCATTGCTTGAAATTGATAATTACTGTCTGCAAGCATTACTAGTGTTGATAATTAGTTTGACTATCAACTTAATTATTATCGCTAAGTATTAACACGTTAAACCAATGTATAGTGTAAAGATATGGTAAAGAATGCTATTAGTTAGTACTCATCCGGCGATAAGACTATTTTTGCTTAAAAAAGCCGATTAAAGCCTAAATTAGACAATGCAAACTCTTCAGTAAAAAGTGGGAACAAACGTTTACTAAGGCTGAGTCTGTTAACTAGGCAAAAAGTAAAACTTCTGTTTGCTTAAGAATTTTTAATATAAATTCTCATCAAATGGTTCTAATGTAACGTTTTAATGGCCTTTTTTAGCCAGTCATAAATCGACACTCCGATAGTTGACCTTTTAAAGTAGAGAAATTTAGCATGAGTAGCAATTTAGCAAGCAAATTGCGTGTAGGCACTAAAAAAGCCCATACGATGGCAGAAAACGTAGGTTTTGTCAAGTGCTTTTTAAAAGGGGTGGTAGAAAAAAGCTCGTATCGCAAGCTAGTTGGTAATTTCTACTTCGTCTACTCAGCGATGGAAGAAGAGATGGAAAAACATCGCGACCACCCGATTGTTAGCAAAATTTATTTTACCGAACTCAACCGCAAGCATACCTTAGAACAAGACTTAAGTTTTTACTACGGTAGTAATTGGCGCGAGCAAGTACAACTATCTTCAGCAGGAGAAGCTTACGTACAGCGCATCCGCGAAGTATCTGCAACCGCACCAGAGTTGTTAATTGCCCATTCTTACACCCGTTACTTGGGCGACTTATCTGGCGGTCAAATTCTCAAAGGTATTGCCCAAACAGCCATGAACCTGAATGATGGTCAAGGTACTGCCTTCTACGAATTTGCAGATATTACCGATGAAAAGGGATTCAAAGCTAAATATCGTCAAGCATTGGATGAGATGCCTATTGATGAAGCTACAGCCGATCGCATTGTGGATGAAGCTAACGCTGCCTTTGGCATGAACATGAAAATGTTCAATGAACTAGAAGGTAATTTAATCAAAGCTATCGGCATCATGTTGTACAACACCCTCACCCGCAAGCGCGCACGTGGCAGCACCGAACTTGCTACCGCCGAGTAAATGATTAACAATTAAATTTTCATAACCTTTAGGGGCAATTTCCCTGGGTTCACCTGACTACAATTAGGCGATCGCAGAGAAGTTACCCCTCTTGTCATTAGTCATTAGTCATTTGTCATTGGTCATTTGTCATTGGTCATTTGTCATTGGTCATTTGTCATTGGGTAATTGGTAATGGAAACATCTCCCTCATCCCCAATCCCCAGGAGTTCTTTAATTTTGAATTTTGAATTTTGAATTTTGAATTTTGAATTGATTTGTCCCCAATCCCCCGCAATCGGGGAAAATGCAAATGGGCAACATTCTAATTAAACAATGGCTACAAAAATTCCTGTCACAGTAATCACAGGCTTCTTAGGTAGTGGCAAAACTAGCTTGATTCGCCACCTGCTACAAAACAACCAAGGACGCAGAATTGCGGTGTTAGTCAACGAATTTGGCGAACTGGGTATTGATGGTGAATTATTGAAATCTTGTCAAGTTTGTCCCGAAGATGAAGATGGCGGGAGTAATATCTTTGAATTGACGAACGGTTGCTTATGCTGCACCGTGCAAGAAGAGTTTTATCCCACGATGCAGGAGTTATTAAAGCGTCGGGATAGCATCGATTGTATCGTCATCGAAACTTCTGGTTTAGCTTTACCAAAACCGCTAATTAAGGCTTTCCGCTGGCAGGAAATTCGCACTGGTGCAACGGTGGATGCAGTGATTACCGTCGTCGATTGCGCGGCGGTAGCAGCGGGAACATTTGCCAGCGATCCGGAGGCGATCGCAGCCCAACGCCAGGCAGATGATAGCCTTGAACATGAGACTCCGTTGCAGGAACTGTTTGAAGACCAACTAGCTTGTGCAGACTTGGTAGTTTTGACGAAAACTGACTTAGTGGATGCTGAGACCAAAGCTAAGGTTGAGGAGTTAGTCAAACAAGAGTTACCCAGAGTAGTGAAGATTGTGGAAAGCGATCGCTCTCAACTCGACCCATCTATTTTACTGGGATACCAAGCCGCAGTTGAAGATAATCTCGATAGCCGTCCCAGCCATCACGACACCGAAGAAGACCACAATCACGATGATGATATTACCTCAACTCACGTGATTTTAGACCAGGCCTTTGACCCCGAAAAACTCCAAAAACAGCTAGAAAAACTAACAAATCAACAAGAAATTTACCGGATTAAAGGTTTTGTGGTTGTGCCGAACAAACCCATGCGCTTAGTCATGCAAGGCGTAGGGAACCGATTTGATAAATTTTACGATCGCCCTTGGCTACCAGAAGAGGCTAAGCAAACCCGCTTAGTTTTTATCGGTCGTAATTTGCAAGCTGCGGAGATCGAATCGCAACTTGTAGCATTTTGATGTTGTAAAAGAAAAAACTTGACTTTTTCGACCAAATTGTATGTCTGAATACTATTTGTTGACAAAAGTCAAGGTAGATTTAACCAGTGCAAAGGAGTGTCAAGGGTGCATTTACTAAATATTTAGCCTTTTTTCCGGAATTGTAACGAGAATTCAATAAATAAATGCGATCGCCTGCCGAGTATATATGAACGCAAGACCGACAAGTGCGATGTCTACGACGGGCTACGCCTACGCATTAGTTTTATCACATAAAAAAACTACCTCTGTTTAGTTAATGACAACAAGAGGTAGGATTGTGTGGAGAGGATACAGAATCAATAAGTGATTAGAGAGTAATTGAGTTACCTATTTTCAGCATTTAACCTGATTTAAGATGAACTTCTTTTACATGGAAGTTGATATGTATTGGTAGCATCAATGATTAACATTTCCCGGGAAAGATATTGATGGTATCTCTAGAGTAATTGAGGGAAAACTAGGTAAGCTAGGTAAGCTAGGTAAACTAGGAAATGTTGGTTGAGGATTTGTTGGATGCGCTACCAAGCCAGAATCGGGATTGCTATCGTAAATTTCTTCTTGAGTACTAACTTTTGCTATTCCGCCAGCAACGTTATCTAATTCAGTTTCGGAAAGTTCAATAGTAACAATATTTTTGATTAGTTCAGACATAATTTTGCTCCTGATAATTTAATGAGTTAAGGTGTGATTTCAAATATAAAGTAGAAGCCATAACCTGGTGTTGATGAGATATCTGCTCGTGACAAACCAGGGTGTTAATTCTCAGAATTAGCCATCAATTAATAGGTTCTGCGTGGGAAGATCATCGTAACCACGACTAATACTATGATTACTACCAAAACAAGGGAAGATTTGTTGAGGAATTGTTAGATGTGAACCAAAATAAGGATAAGGCTGAATATGGTAAGTTGGTTCCGGCTCATTAATTGTTTTTACTCCACCAGCAAAGTTATCTAATTCAGCTTCAGAAAGTTCAATAGCAGAGATGTTTTCGATTTCTGGTGACATAATTGCGCTCCTGATGATGTAATGATTCTGTGTATGAATTGAAATGTTATGTGGCAGAAAAAACCTGGTGTTGATGAAATATTGAAGTGCGATTACACCAGGTTGTGAATTTTAAGCGTTACCAACAAACAGCCCTTGACCAGCGTTGCTGAAGATTTCTTGAGCGTTAACCAGTGTGGTTGTACCCGCACCACCAGGGCCTGCAAATGTTTGTTGACCAACTGCTAGATTTTTTTGTTGGAAAGTGCTGTCAGTACCTAATGAGAGAGTTTGACCACCACCAATAACAATTCCACCAAAACCACCAGCAACGTTATCTAATTCATCTTCAGAAAGTTCAACAGCAGCGATATTTTTGATTTCGTTAGACATGACTTTATTCCTTGCAATTTAATGAGTTAATCTGTGTTTACGAATGTGAAAAGGAAGAGATAACCTGGTGTTGATGAAGTGTTAAATTGTCAGCAAACCAGGTTGTTAATTCTAGGAATTAGTTACCAACAAA
>NZ_JACJPX010000051.1 GCF_014696315.1 Calothrix membranacea FACHB-236 | reverse complement strand
GGGTTTCCTGTTCGCGCTCTTGCTTTTCTACTCATGATGTATCACTTAGAACATCAGAATTGATATTCTAAGATTACATCTTATGCTTCCTTTTAGCTTAAGTTGACACCAATGGATTCCTCCATCTTCCGCCTGCCACCAGAAGCCGAAAAGTGAGGCGCTGTGCTGATAACACAGATACAGGAGGGGCAGTACCTTCCTGGTGGATTAGCAAATGCGATCGCATTATCAAAACACCCTTGTGACTAGAGTGCTTGATTTAGAGTCTATTCAGCTAAAATCTATCAAGTAAGAGCGCGCGAGGCCACCGAGATTGGACGATAACTATCAAACTTACTTGAATCGGGTAGCACGAATGACGCTACCAGAAGCTTACAGATCTCAAGTCCAGCATATTCAGGAATCTTCTAAATTTCAGCCAGATTCCGGTTCTAGGCAAGCAGCACCATTTCCCGGCTACACGCTAATTACCCCACCTGCGGAAGAAGCAACAGAAAATTCTGCTTTCTATACGCAGTTAAAAGGTTATCAACAAAAACTGTTGGAATTGCCTACCAATAGTGATTTGATTGTGCCTGTACCAGATTCTAGCTTCCATTTGACCCTAGCAGATTTAATTTGGGATAGTGCTTACCGTGATGCTTGTGAGAAAAACCCCCAATTTGAACAGCAGTTATGTTCTTGCGTTGGGGAAATATTTCAGGAATATCAAAAATCTCTCTCAGCCGATAGTCAACGTATTCATTGGCAAGTGCTGGGATTGATAGTCATGCCAAGAGCAATAGGAGTTTGTTTAGTACCGCAAGATGAGCGTTGCTACGAACAGGTGATTAAACTTCGCCGCACTATTTATCAAAATTCTCAGTTAATGGCTTTGGGCATTGAACAACATTATCACTTCACTGCCCATATTACATTAGGCTATTTTGGTGAGATTTCGCCGGAACTAGACCGGACAAAATTTAGTACTATGCTGTCTGAATTGAATCAACAATGGCTTTTAAATTCACCCGAATTTTTAATAGATCGCGTTGAATTGCGAAAATTTGATGACATGACACGCTATTATCGTCAACCTGATTGGCCGACTTTAACCATTAGTCAATAGTCAATGTAAGGCTGAAGTATGTAGACGCGTAGCGGCTTGCCGCAGGCTAGGATGAAGCATGAAATTACCATGCTCAAATGTAGATGGAATATAAATCTAAGAAAACTGATTTTTTCGTCTAATATTCCAATCTGCTTATACCAATTCTCATTTCATCCTTCATTCTTTATACTTCAGCCTTTCTTTAAAATTCTTTCTGTTTATAAGCAAGATAAATAGCTTCTAAAAAATCGTCAGAGGAAACACCGACGGGCATCTGCTCTAAGTTAATAATAGCTTGAACCTGTTGTGATAGTTTTAGAGCTAGTAAAGATTTTGCCTTAGCTGACATTCCACTACGGCGTTGTAAATATTCTCGAATGACAGCAAAATCATCTGGTAATAAGGGAGATAAATCAGCAATTTGTATTAGTTGTGCATGAAGTGATTTTGCTTGTTCTGAAATAGTTAAAGTTGCAGTTCCGACTGGTATTTGGTCTTGAATAACAATTGTGCCTGCAGCTAAATCACCTAAGCGCTTTTCTTGACGAGTCAACATAATAAAAAAAGCGCCGATAAACAAGAACTCATCAACAGGACGTAGTAATGCTCGTAAAGCTGCTTGTTGTAAACCAATTGGTCTACCATCATCTCGAACAACGCGAATTTTAGCAATACGTTTACCAGGGGTTTGTCCTTGCCATAAAGTTTCTAGAAAAACAAAATAACCTGCATAAATAGTAAAGGTGATGATAAATGCGATCGCAATCATCCACAAACCCAAGTTAGATCCAACAACCGTTACCCAAAAATCTGAAAATTGGACGATAATTACCCAAAAAAGAATGTAGAACCCCAGCAAAATGAAAGCCAAAATATGATAGTCAATTAGTAATGCCCAGGCACGATTACCAATTCCTGCAAGGGTAAATTCTAGTTCTACACTTTCTGGGGTACGGAATTTAACACGGTTAAAAAGGTGCATAAGTAATTTAAAATTCGCTATAAAAAAGCAGTCCTAATTAAATAGGACAAGCAGCAGGTTGTTGACTGTTGACTCTTTAAATTTCGCGATCGCGTAACTTTAAGCCTAAGCCTTCACGCCGACTCCGCAGGTCATAATAAATTACAGCTTTGATGCTTTGCCAAAATGGGAGAACAATTGCCCCACTGACAAAACTTAACGCCAGGATTAGCAACAATATTAGCAAAGCCGCAGCACTATTTCCCTGTTGGAGTACAGGTGTAAAAATTAACTGAATAATCGTAGACAGGATTTGCGCCACTAATTGAATAGGGATTGTAATCAAAACAGCTACAAAGCTGATTAACAGAATCCGCCAAACGTAACCTTGAGTTAACTCCCAACTCCGGCTAATGGTTGATGTAGCATCAACATTATCCTCAATTGATAGGGGAACATCCACTAAATAGAACCTTGTTAACAGCCAAAAAACTCCAACAAAAGCCGCAATACCTACAATCAAACCGATTAAAACTACAAGCAATGTAGCTGCAGGGCTGCTTTGTTGACCTAACCCTCCCACCACGACAGCTGATAAAACGCCAACTATCACAAATGCAAAGCTAATCCCGAAGACAATTCCCATACCGACAATCAACATTAACAGCATTGTCAATAAAAACTGCCATAATCGCGAATTTACAAAACGTTCACCCTCGCTAATGCTTTCGGGTTGATTGACCAAATCGCCAAAAGCTAAACGAGAAATTAGCCCTGTTAGGGCATAAAATTTTGCCCAGCCATAGACTGGAACAAGTATCCAAACGTAAGCTTTGAGGGCAAGTAAAAAGTAATCTTTGAGGTGAGAACGATACAATCTTATTCCTGCACTCACGACATTTCCCACACTCAGGGGTTGAATGGGGCTGGGAGAACCAAAATCACCAGTCATGATGTTATATTTTCCTTGCAAGTACGGAGATGAATTGAGGCTATCTTAAATTACACTCACCCAAATCCTCCCAAAATTTATGAATATTCAACGTTGGATTGCGCGACGGGAATTAAATTGGCAGCGTTTGGATACGCTTTTACGGCAGGTAGAAAAAAAAGGGTTAAAATCACTGCGGGCGGTGGAAATTAGAGAATTAGCCAGTTTATATCGTTCCGTAGCGGCAGATTTAGCACGCGCCCGTACTCAAAAAGTAGGCAATACGTTGAGCCAAAGTTTACAATCTTTAACAACTCGCGCCTATACCCAGATTTATCAAGGTTCGCGACGGCAGGAATGGCAAGCTGTAGTGGAGTTTTATAAATGGGGATTACCTGCTGTAGTGCAGCAAACATTTCCATATATCGCTATAGCTACGGCTTTATTTTTGTTAGGGGCATTAGTTGCTTGGTGGTACGCTTGGCAAGACCCCAGCTTTATGCCGCTGATTGTACCCGAAAGTTTAATTTCCCGCGTGCGAGACGATCGCAAATTATGGATGGGGTCAATTGTGGGGATTGAACCCCTAGCATCCAGCAGTATTATGATTAATAATTTATCGGTTTCCTTTGGGGCTGTTGCTGGTGGAATTACAGCCGGGGCATACACAACATATTTAATGATATTTAATGGTTTATTAATTGGTGCGATTGGCACTTTGGTAGGTCAAAATTATCTTGCCTATCCTTTTTGGGCATTTGTATTTCCGCATGGTTCCTTAGAATTACCTGCTATCTTTTTTGCTGGTGGTGCAGGATTACTCATAGCAAAAGCAATTTTATTTCCTGGGAAATATCGTCGTCGGGATGCTCTGAAATTCTACGGTTCTCAGGCAGCACAGTTAGTATTTGGGATTGTGCCGATGTTAGTCATTGCTGGCACTATCGAGGGTTTTTTCTCTCCTAATCCCAGCATTCCCGACCCTTTAAAATATCTTGCTGGGATGGGATTGTTTGTGCTTTTGATTATGTATTGTAGTCGCAAGCGTTCATAAATAATTCGTAGTTATTAGTTGGAAATTTGTAATACTAAATCAATTAATGTTGGCGACACATCAATATATTAATTTTGTACCCCAATTAATTTAAAGTTGATTCCGGGCTTTGAGTTGTAAATATCGTTCAACCAACTGATCTGTAATTTGATTAGCTGGTGCGTCGAGTACCAATACACCTTTTTGTTTTAATTGGGCAAATGCAACTTGTCGCTGTGCTAATAAATCTAAAGCGACTGCGCGAACATAAGTATTTGTCACATCTTCAGTAAAGGTATGGGCTAGATGATCAACTTGCGGATCGCGGAGTATGACGCAAAATGGTAGGTAACGGGGTGCTAGGCGAGACAAAGCGGCGAGAAGTTCGGTGGAAGCGATCGCATCAACTATATCGGTAATTAATACCACTAGTGCGCGCCGAGTCTGCCGTTGTACTACATTGGTTACTGCTCCTAAATAATCAGATTCCAGCAATACTGGTTGAATTGGTGTTAAGCGATCAATTAACTGGGGGAGATGATTTTGACCGCGTTCTGGGGGAATCCACGTATGCATTTGTCTGTCAAATACACCCACGCCCACGCGATCGCCTCGATGTAATCCGGCTAAAGCTAAGGATAAAGTTGCATTTAATCCCCAATCAAATCGCTGCAAACCTTGCACTTTCGCTGTCATTAACCGCCCGCGATCGAGCAAAATTATTAAAGTTTGTTCTTGTTCTGGTTCTAAAACCCTAACTAAGGGCGGTGTATTACCATAAGCCCCGACACGTCTGGCTGTGGCTTTCCAATCAACCAAGCGTAAATCGTCACCAGTGCGATAGTTTCGCAGTTCTGCAAACTCTGTACCAATACCCATGCGGCGTTGGCGGATTGATCCAGATGATTGCAATGCTAAACGAATCGAAAGCGATCGCAACCCTACTAAATCTGGATAAACTTTCACCCGCAGATTTTGCGGAATTTGCCAATCATCCCAAGCTAATCCCCAAAATCCCAATTGTCTAACTTGAATATTTCCCCAAGCAAACTCACCCCGCTGTGTGGGGTGAACGGTGTATGTTAATTCCTGGCTGCTGTTCATCCCTACAGTAGTGCTGAGTTCTGGTGTAGAAACACCAAAGCCTGTGGGGTAATAGTCGCGAATTTTAATTACAGCATTGGTATTTGCCGATTTTACCGTTAGCACAACCGGGTTGTCTCGACCAATTGATAAACGTGATGGAATTTGGCGACTAACTTCGACGCGATCGCGCCTTACTCGTAAACCATCCACCACCATTAATGCGAGGACGAAGATATCAAATAAAAGTGTAATACCGATACTTGTGGGAATACCGAAAAGCATCGCCAAAATTGGTGCGATCGCAATTCCTATAACTAATAATATATAAACTCTATCCGCTGCCACCATTGCTTTAATATAAATAATAATTTTGTGTTTCAGAATTTTCTAATTTAATCAAGCGTTCAGTCTTTCATATCCACCAAAAAAGATTAGCCAGACTACTACAATTATCCAATGCATCACCACTGAAGTCCATAAAGAACCACTTTGAAGATAGGCAATAGTACAAACAATTCCTAAAATTGCTGCCATAAATAAAAAAGCTGGATTCATAAATGTTGGAAACCCAGCAGGATAAGCCGTTAAAGCATTTAGAGGGTGGTAAACAATAAAAATTACCAAACTTATAAATCCCCACAACCATTTAGTAGTTTGTGAAACATCTTCTGTAACATGAGGCAAGAAGAAAACTCTAAACAATATTTCTTCAGTAATTGCAGGTGTAAATAAGCAGATAGCCAAAATCTTCAGGATTTCTCCTATTGGTAACTTAACAAAGCCAAATTTGAGAAACCCAAAGTATAAACCAAATGGTAATGAAATAATTGTATAAGCTGACAACAAAAATACTACATTATTTAACCAAAAGCGAGACTCAGGGATTGTTGATATTGCTTTCCTCAGACGATGTATTATTTTAAAATTAAGGAACCTATTCAAATTATTTTCCATATTGCTTTTGATGTCAGACAATCTCTAATTTCTGATACGAATTTACAATGCAAATTTCTCCATATTTCTTCACTCATCACTGAGTCTTATCAGCAACTTCTCTAGCAATAGTTTGTTCCCAAATCGGCAGATCCTCGGGACGGTCAACATCAGCCAAGATAGGTAAGTAAGTGTGTGATAAATTAAGCTGCTGGGCAATGTCTACCGTTTGCTGGAATACTTGAGAAGTTCCCCAGTCGATATTAGCGAATAATTGCGGAATTACTTGATGTAACCCAATTAAGTAATATCCACCGTCCATTGCGGGGCCTAGCACCATGTCAAAATTATTTAGTTGCTCAAACGCCATTGCCAGCAACTGAGAATTTACCCCAGGACAATCTATACCGATGATTATTACTTGTTTTTTACCAGATGCAACCGCATCCCCAAGCGATCGCCTCATGCGATCGCCTAAATCTCCTTCACCTTGAGGCTGGTAAACTAAATCAGACCCCAACCAATCTTGCATTAATTGTAAATTGCCACCTGCAAAGCGCACTTCAAAAGAAATGTTCGTTATCTTTTGCAATGCTTGAACTTGCAATATTGTGTATTCAGTCATCTGCTTTTGCAGATTAGCAGCGCCTAATTCACCTAAAGCAGGTATCAACCGAGTTTTGGTCTTCCCTGGTTCTGGATAACGAGTAAAAATTATTAGGTGCTGTTTGAGGCTATTTAGTGATTTCAGAACAGAATACCTTATGCTAATCAACTAAAACCAGATTTACCCAACTGGCATATCTATAATTTATTCAGTAATGAGTGTCAGAAGTCAATTTTCTTGAGGCTGGAGGCTGGAGAAAAGCTATAAAAAAAATATAGTATCCGCCTAAGTTCTAAAGAATTATTTTAAGTAAGTTAGTGGAAATAAACCTAACTATATTACGAAATATAAATAAGCTTGAAACCCTTACCAATGACTAATGACCAAGGACAAAGGACAAATAACAGCCCTTACCAGTTATATTTAATTGCACCGCTCTATTTAATAGCAATACTTGTTACTCTGGGGTGTTGGCTGCTCTTTACTAGTGCGGATTGCGCCCAATATTGTAGAAACAATTACGCAACGTTTAGCTTTACCACCATATTTACTAGATAGAGTTATCCTTCCTAAAGGAGGCTGCTTGACACTACCTGTATGATCGAATTGAATTTGCCTGATTCCGTTTGACAAACTTAAGGTGGTTTCTGAATCTAATAGCACATTCGCATCTAACTCATTCCAATTGGCACTAGCTGCACTCACAGTAGCAGGATGAACCGCCCATTGCACGATACCGTTGTGTTCCCGAAAACTCGCATTCCAGGTCAATTTTTCCTTTTTGGCTTGGCTTTGTGCTTGGCGAAATGCTTGGTAAACTTGATTTTGGGAAGTATTAAGACGTTGAGTGTTGACGAAAGACATCCAAGTAGGAGCTGCGATCGCACTTAAAATACCTATTACTACAACAATTACTAACGTCTCCATCAGCGTAAAGCCGCTATCCGAATGACTCTTTAATATATTTTTGATTTTAAATAGCAACAGCAAATGCATCAGAATAAAAAATATTTAAATTTCTAATTTTAATGAGCCTAATATCGTAGTTATGTTTGATATACGAGGAAATTTCCCTAGCAGTTTTTCAGCCTGGTTTGCAGTAAATATGAAGGTGACTATAATTTTCAACCATGCTTTCCAGTATGACGCTTTTATTATTAATAATGGATCATAACTGATAACTTTACACAGGAATTTTGCTGCTATGATAGTTTTAGATCTTTTTGGTGTTCCTTCTAAAGCTTTATAAAGCAAATATTTATAAATGTTGCTCAAGCTATGCCGTTTTAAATATTGTAGATACGAAGGAGCTTGATTAAAAGCTTTTTCAATTACTGTTAAGCAAGCATTTTCTAACTGCATCACATTACTAGATAATGAACTTGGCGTTACACGGTATAAAATTTGGGGGGAGGATACACAGACAAATTGATAATTGGTAGCTAATCGCAAATAAATATCCCAGTCTTGACAAGCTCCTAAAGATTCATCAAAACCACCTATTACATTTAAAGCTTGCTTTCTAATCAAAGGATTAGAACCATTTTCTAAAAAATTAACTAGTAAGATGTTCGGATAGACATTACCAGTTGCAACGATGTATGAGCCTCTACGTAAAAATTGGCTTTTGTCATCAATATAATTAGTCCAGCTATAAGCTACTGATGATTCTGGATGAATTTGTAATAGCTTTAATTGAGACTCTAACTTATCTAGAGACCACATATCATCAGCATCTAAGAAGCTGACAAATTCTCCTTTTGCGTAGTAAAGTCCACGGTTACGGCTAACATTTGCACCCGCATTATCAAAGGAATATACTGTTATTCTTGAATCATTAATTTTTTGGACTATTTCTAATGTAGAATCTGAAGAACCATCATTAATTATAATTACTTCAAAATCAGTAAATGTTTGCTGTAAAACTGATTCAATAGTTTTTTTGATTGTTTTTTCACTATTGAAAGCAGGAATAATTACACTGATCAAAGGCATATTAATTTATAAAGATATTTTTAGCAAAATTTATAATTACTTAAAAAAATATAAATTGTGCTTTGGTTAATTAATATTCTAAAAGACCTAAAAGACAGAATTATTTTTATTTAAAATTTATTTTTATAATTTTTAAAACCATAATATCTTAGATAGTAGAAAGGGCTTATCATACTACCTAAATAAAATTCTGTTTCAAAACGAGCTATAAAATTAGCATTTAGGTTAAAATTATATATAAAAATATGTCTTAGAAGCCTACGAAAATTTCCTAAAATAGTCCTAATAAATATAAAGGGTTTTTCCCAACTTTGAGTATTGATAAAGCGTAAGTGACAAATACATAGACCACCACCACGAGCTAGAGTTAACAAATATTTTTTTTCTAGTCGCCAAGAAGGTATTTGATGATAAGTATGCATTGCTGGATTATACCAAATTTCCCAGCCAGCATAGTGGATATAAAGCAATGGTTCATAGTCATCTCCCTGGATAAAAAGCCCAGGTAATTTACCACTCAAAGCAGGGCGCTGTGGAACATTATCTGACCATACTTTTTTGCGAATAACAAATGCTGCACCAGGAGGAAGTATTAAACGATCTGGTTTAAATAAGTGCGCTTGATTTCCTCGTTCTTGGATAGCTAAAAAACCTTTAATTTTTTCAAAATTTTCAGGTGGTGTAACTTCAAAATCACCGTGAATTTGACCACTCCATGCACCAGCTTGAGGATGATCAATACTAAATGCATAGGCTGCTGCCACCCAATCAGGTGCAGGTAGGTTATCATCATCTAAGAATGCAACAAGCTCACCTTTAGCTTCTTTCACTGCTCGCAGTCTTGCATAAGCAGCTCCTTGTTCAGGCTCCATGAAATATCTTAACTGTATGTTAAGATGCCAAATTTTTTGGTAATTCATAATTACCTGATTTGTGTCGTCAGAACTGTTGTTATCAACAATGATAATTTCCCATCTGAGCCTTTCTATTCCTGTTTGATTATAAAGCTTATCCAGAATTTTAGGTAACCTTTCTGCACCATTATATGTAGGAATAGCTACAGTCAAATCTAAATTTTGATTTTGCAAATTATTCATATAATTATTTTAGTGTTTATTATCCGCTGTTAAATATCCATTTCTCCATAGATATAAAGGACTAATCAGGCTACTTAAGAATAATTGCATTTCGCAAGCAGCAACTATATCAAATTTTAAATATGTACCGTATCGCAATAAATGCAGAATAATTTTACGTAAATCATTAAGCATATAAGCGATAAGAAACATTGGCCTATAACAAGGTTTTATATTGATCATTCTAGTAACATAACGGCTTAGTCCAATACCTTGAAAAAATGGGATTAAGTAATCCTTTTGTAAACGTAAAATAGGGATTTTATGGTAAATTTCCATTTTGGGGTTGTACCAAATTTCCCATCCTGCTTTTTGAATATAAGACAGCATTTCTAAGTCTTCACTCGTCAGCATATTGCCAGCAACTCTACCAGTTAAAATTGGTTGATTTGGTATGCTGTCTAACCAAGCTTGGCGGCGAATCACTAGTCCAGCAGAAGGTGGCAGTAATTTTTTTGTGGATTCATATAATAATGGAATATCTCCGCGCTCTGTAATGGCCAAAAATGGTGCAATGCGTCTAAAATTATTCGGTGGTTCTACTTCCCAGTCTGGATGAATTTGACTACCATAAGCTCCCACTTTTGGATATTTTTTACTAAAAGTATAGGCTTCTGCTACCCAGTTTAGTAATGGATAGTTGTCATCATCTATAAATCCAATTAAGCTACCTCTAGCTTCTAATACTGCTCTTTTTCTAGCATAAGCTGCTCCCTGCTTTTTTTCAAAGCAGTACCTTAAGGGGTAAGCACAGTGCCAATTTTGCTGATATGTCTGGACAACTTCCGCTGTATTATCAGTGCTATTATTATCAACAACAATAATTTCCCAAGAAATATTTTCAGTGCCAACTTGATTTTTGAGGAGTTCTAGTAATTCTGGTAAACGACTTGCACCATTATAAGTAGGTATAGCTATAGTCAAGTTCCAAGCTTTAGCCATAAATTATTAATTATAATTAGGTTGTTTTCATTGAAATAGTAGATAACACAAATGCAGTACTGTGTGCTAAATGGCTAATTTAGTAACAGCCATCAAAATATATAAAAAAACTGCTCTTTATATTTCAATTCTGTAATCAAAAAGCAGCTAGTATGTAGCGTATTTATACTGATTTTAAAATGTTTTTTCTGCAAAAGTAATATTGGTTTAATTACAAGCGCTCTCTTTTGCAGTAATGATTGAGCCTAAAATAGTCTTCACTATTACACATCTTTTAACACCACTAGGTTGTGTAGAATTTCCACTTATAGGAACAGCTACTGCAATTTTCAAGCCAGGTGCTTCTGTTTGCCCTGTTGGTATCGTGCCAAAGTTTGCATTTGGCAAAGTTCCCATGTGATCAAAGGTAATAGTTACTGGCGTAGTTAAGTTATAAGTCACGGCACTACCAGTAGTAGTGTTTACTGCGCTAAGATTTGTACCTAAGATAATTTGCCCAGATTTAATTCCTACAGATCCACCTAAATCTTGCCAATTATCTGGTGTAGTACCTGAATAAACCGCAATTTGAGAAATGTTGTTGTTACTTCTAAAACTAACACTATAATTTAATTTGGTTCTTTTTGCTTGCCTTTGAGCTTCCTGTAGTGCCGCTACAACATTATCATTAGCTTTATTCACTCGTTGTCGTTTAATAAAAGCAAGCCAGCCAGGAGCTACAATTGCTGAGAGAATTCCTATTATTACTACTACTACCAGAAGTTCCAATACGGTAAAGCCAGTATCTTTTTTTATGGTAAATAAATTCTGTAGTATTTTTTTACTACTTTTGTCTAATAAATTATTAACAAACTTGTTCATATTAACCTGTCATCAATAAATAATTGTTGCCAATTCCAGATTTACTTAGTGAACAAGAATCCACGCCCCTGTACTCTGATACTTGCAGTAGGAAAATAGTTTTTTCGACTATCTGCATAACTTATGTTTGTATTTCGTAAACGAGCAAGTGCATTGCCTCGTAAAAATACTTGGGCTGTTGTGTTCGCTCTATCTACACAGGCATAAAAGCTGGTCATAATACCTGTATCTCTGGTATTAAAACTTGTTGGTGTTACTTTTGAACCAGAAGCACAGGTTGCAGATGGTGTTCCAGTAGTGGTTTGGTCTATGTAATCTACTAGTACTATAGGAGAATCACTATAACTAACATCTGTAGTTGTAGTTGTTGGGGTTCCACCTGTATTTGTGGTTGTTGTATATGAGCTAAGTCTTGTCCAGGTATTCATCTTTTGCTCTATCGTGCCAACTCCTTCAAAGTTAAATGAAGCAAAACCTGAACTAGGACAATAACCACTCACATATTTGCCACTATATCCATTACAAGTAACGGCGCTACTACTGCTACTTGCTACGCCGTCTCTAATTTGCCATCTAGCAATACGAGCGGCATTAGACCAAGTAGAGCTATTGTCTTTAATTAGATAGTAGGCAACTAATGAGTACACAAAAGTATCGTCACTGTTGTTATCTGCGGCTGTAAGTACCTGTCCAATAAATTCTCGCTTCCAAAACACAAGCACTGGAACTCTATCTGTAGCAGTGGGACTAGGTAGCTGGTTTTTGATCGCATCAATGCCTGTAGCATCATAGATGTATACGGCCTGTTGTAAATCACGAGAAATGTAGTCAAGTGCTGTTTGGATTTCTTGTTCGGAACTGGCTTTTGCTTGCTCTTGGCGGTCTGTGTTCAAGATGTTAATCATAAATCCGAGCAAGGGTGTGATCACAAGCACAGCTATGATCATGCCTACCAATAGTTCAATCAGGGTAAACCCGCTCTGTTGAACCAACTTATACCGTTTAATTTGGATACCAAGCAGAAATTGGATTGGATTCATGCTGAATATTCTCTATTCCAAATGTTGATGCTTAGTTGCATGAAGTATTTGATGTTGTATTACCTGTATTTTTGAGGCGGTTGCACCAGTCATTGAATGAAGTTGATTGAGGGGCAATCACTGTGGTCATTTCTACTAATGGCGCTTTTCGATTGCCGAGACCTCCAGAGAAACTTGCTTGTTTATTGGGTGCTTTTGTCAAACTACCATCGGATTTAAATCCATCTGATCTATAAACTCTTATACCCAATTGGTAACCAGTAGTAGCATCACTAGAAGCCGTGTTATAGCGAAAGGCTTGAATTAACAAATCTTTGCTGTTATTGAGGCTACATATTCCATCCCCGTTACCATCCATACAATACAAATTGTTAGCTGGTGAGGCAGGGTCAGTGCAATATGCATTGGCGCTACAGGTTAAACTACCTACTGTAGGAGTACTAGATGAATTTAAAGTTGCGCCTGTGCTGGTAGAAGTAGGCGTAGAAATAGTTCCTGTTCTGACACCATCAATGTATGTTCTTGCAGCTTGAGTTCCTAGTTCTATCCGTCTTGCTTGTACCCGAGTCGCTGTTCCTAAGATAATAACGGGTGCGATCGCAGTTAGTAAGACAGAAGCAACGAGCATTGCTATTAAGGATTCAATAATGGTAAAACCAGACTCACTAGAGCAAGGTATTTTTGGTTGTTGTTTGTGCTTAATCATTTTTCTTCACCAACTTCTAGGATGTGGAGATTAGTGGTTTATTTCATTAATTGTGATTAATAAATGTATTGATAGTAAGCACTATAGATGCAGGCAAACCCCCAGGGTAGTACTTACTATCAACCCCACAATTAGGCTGCACTACTAGCTACAACTAGGACGTTGATCCGAATCAACTACCCGAGTGTCATCTGAGACTTTTTTGGCACACAGCAGCGTCTTCACCCAAGCATCATCTCGGCTAACTTCCCGGAAATATTCATCAGGTGAATCATCTGGTATTCTTACCAATTTTTGGGCAAACCTGTCTGGTGCCTGAGATAGTAGGGCTACATCATAACCCCATTGCCGTGTTGGGGCAAAATAGAAAGGTTGTTTACCGCTACTATTCCCAGTTGCATAGGTTAGAGAGGAGTCTGATAAAAATGCCATAACTGGGGCAGTTGCATATTCACTGCGCTTTATTTGGATGAAGGAGCCACTAATTTTAGCTTTAATGGCATCGCTTACCCCTCCCGTTGGGTTCCAAGTCTCTATGAAACGGGGAAAGTTTTGTAAACCACCATTATCTTCATTGGGGCGAGCTGGGGTATCTCCAGCAGCAATAATCAAATTGAAAGTAGTTTCCGTTGCTACTGGTAACCAATTCCCGTGTGAACCAACATTAATAATATTAGGGTTGGGGGTGGGATTACTATCAGTAGTAAAAGGTTCGTCAACTTGTAAAATTGGTCGTTCCCAATTTCCATTGCTGTCAGGTCGTAACCAAGGTACGTAAACTTGTTGACCATTTGTTAGTGCCAATGCTGGTTGAGTAGCACCGTTAAAATCAAATGCTTCTATTTTTTTTGGGTTTCCATCTCTTACTCCGAAAATCTGAAGGGGGCTAACTAGCGCACCAGTAGTAAGATCCCGTTTAAAAGCAAGTCTTTTTGGGAAGGCTGGGTTGGCCCACTTACCATCAGGTGGAGTACCTATTGCTCCTGTTTTGAGAGATGAAATTGTACTTCCTTCAGCATTACGTCCACCACTGTTCCACGAACTTTTACCTTGACCAGCATAGTCTTCTGGGTCAACGTTGGTGTTGGTCATGATCCAGTATTTGGGATCGGTGTAACATAGGGAGACATCTGTTTGAGGGCAAATTTCATAAGCGTATTGTCTAGCTGGTTTCCATTTCATAACTGGCGTTACAAAGTTGTTGAGGTAGGAACTAGCTTGAAATCCGGTAGTAACAGTATCAAGGTCTTGGGGCATACCATCGCTGCCATACCATCTAAACTGGGGAACAAAGCTGTTGATGGTAGAGAAATAACTTGACAGAGATGATGGAATGCTACTTGCCACAGGCTTCCAGTCATAGTCTCCCTCGTTGCGGAAACCTTCTCTAAAGTTATTGGAAAGTAGGGTAACAGCATCTGCTAACACAGCAGCAGATCGCCATTCATCGCCGGTAGTACAGTTAGGCAACCTAGGATCGTTAGGACGACAAGCAAATTGCGGGTTTAGTGTAGAGCGACTGTAAAAGGCGAACTTACTGTTGGCACTTGTTGTCCAGTCATCGTTGAGCAATTGAGTAAACTCTTCTTGAGTATGTAGGTTAAAGTCACCTTTTATGTACACAGGCACATTGGAGGCTAAAATCAACCCTTTCTCCACGTCGCGGTAAGTATTTGTCGTGCTACGAAAGAGTTTTGAACCATTCACCAACATAATCCCGTTGGGACGGCGAGTTGGGTCAAGTTTAAAGTCAACTGGGCTTTCTAGCTTTGCTGCTGCGGAAGTACCTGCACTTTGATCTGCCAGTGCATCATCACGAGAGGCATATATAATACCGCTATTTGGTAGCAAGTATTCCTGTGGGTTGTCTGCCGTCGCTGTGCCTATTGTTTTCTTGCGTAGCTGATCAATATCTAATACTGTGGTACGGATTTCTAAAGGCTCTCTGTCTTTTTTAGCAAGATCGTAATTTGTGCTGCCTGTAGTTGTATCTATCGCCTTGATCTGTCTGGCATCTAAAAAGGCATTTTCCCTAATTGCACCGTGAGGAATAACTGAATTATCAGCTGCCTTTGTGCCCATAATTTCTAAGGCGCAAAGTGCAGAGTCAATCGCAGACAGATCTGAAAGAGTACGATTTGCAGCGGTTTTGGCTAAAGCATTTTTGAGTGGCTCATTGACCCAACGTCCATTGGGATATGTTAATTGCGCTTGGTAGTTGAGTAAATTCTGATAAGTAGTTAGGCTAGCTGAAGCGGGAGGGCCATAAACTATACCGTTGTTGGATTTACCTCCAGTAGCTGAACTATTAGCATTTGAAGCCCAAGCAGGCAATGTGGAAATATTCTTAGCAGTTGTGCTGTTGGTGGGATCGTAGAAGCTGCTTACACAAGCAATTGGTGTAGGACTTGTTTCGTTATAGCTAGTACCTTTATAGTGATAAACCACTGTAGCCCGCATCCTTAGATATGGAGTGTTCGCAGGAGGTTGGGGCACATTATATTGAATACTCAATCCGTAAGTGTCAAAAGGTGTAATTGCCGCCGGAACTGTATCATACTTGGCTGGCATCAAGTCAGACCAAATTTGTGTGCCATAAGAAGTGAAGGTAGTTGTAGCAGCAGTAGCACCATCTGGCAGATAAATCCCCGCACCTGTAACTACCCGTAAACCACCAACAGGATCTTGTGCGTTAGCTGGTATTTTTGCCGCCGCTAGTTCCCATTCTCCATCTCTGCTGATATCACCTAAATCAGCTAATTGTTGGATTCGGCTGCGACGAGTGCGAACGTTATTGGAGTTAGTATCAGTGGTGCTGGCGTTATCAGGATCATCCCAGTAATTACTACTAATTGTTTGGGTGTCGTCAGTATTTGGCCCAACAAACTTACTTTTTGAACTGTCCCACCATAATTCAGGGAGATTATTACCAACAATAACGCGATCGCCTACAAAGGTTTCACTACCTTGTTTCACTTTGTCTAGCTTTGTTGGCTCTGTGGCAGAAGGTAGTATTCTATTAGTAACGCCACTAGCCTTATTGAGTTCTAAATTGGCGTAACCAGTCTTATTTGTACCATTGCTGGGATTAAAGGGAAAAACCCATGCGTCTATTGGACGGAGTGAATCACCACTACCTTGTAATGGAGTAGTTGTTGCGTAATCTGTACCACTTCCTACTTTTAAAGGGTTAGTTGAGGTAACAGAGACTTCTGCATAAGGTACGCGGCGAGTACGTCTTTTAAAATAAAGTTCTAGCCGTTGCTGCCGAGTTTTTGTCGTTGGGCCATTTTGAACCTCTTGTGGGTCATTAGTACCAGTAGTATCAGCAGCTATCTGAGCCTCAACCAAGCGATTGATACGCTTGGCGTAAGCGAAACTGTTGTATGCAATATCCGCTGCCCAAGAATCTTTGATTGATTTATTATCTTTGAGATTACCTGAAGTATTAGGGCTAACTCCATCACCACGGTATAAATGCACTGTAGTTGCGTTTGCTAAATCACCACCACTATTAATGAAACCACCTGCTGCGACATTACCCGCAACAATAATTTTGGCATTGTCCGCTTCATAAAAACAGGAAGATGGACTACTTACCTGATAGAGCGTAACTTGTTGAAAACCGCTACCCGTCAGCAGGTTACTATTAGTAACAATTCGTCCATTCAAGTTTAGTTTTGGACCGGGAGTAATTTGTAGATCGTCTTCATAGACAACTGCATTGTTAACTAGCGGGAGTTGTACACGCTCTTGTTGATATTCGATTGCAGAAAAGCCTTTATTGCCTTTGTAACGCTCATACCCCGTGGCTAGAGTACCAGTGTTTGTAATGGGAACATTGGCAGTATAAACAAAGAAAGCTTTTTTCAATTTACTGCCAATTTTAAACCAGCCAGAATTACCTACCAAAGTTGCGCTAGTACCATTAGTATCTTTACAAGCGTCGCCAGCGCCGCCATTTACCATCGGTGTAGTTCTAGCTTCTATGGAATTCCTGGCACGAGTATATACCCCGCCGCTGACAGGAGGATTTTTAAAGTAAATTCCATATAGAGTGTAGCTATCAAATAGACCGTTATTATCAGTATCTACAGGGTACATCCATGCGGAGCGTATATTGTCAGTGCCACTAGTTAATTTGAGTTGAGTTTCATCACCCAAAGTATATTCATTACGCTTGGTACTATCGTTAAATATACCGTCCAAAGCTGTATCTGAAGGTGTAGCTCGTGGCAGTGTAGGATCTGACAACAGCTTATTTAATTTAGCTTTGGCACGATCTAAAGCTGGGGCTGCAGCATTGATAACTGCCTCATTTACCCTAACATTAGTGGCATTTTTAGAACGTTCAAAAGACCTAAATAAAATTGCAGTAGTTAGCAGCACAACTACCAGAGCTACCATTGCCACTGTGGGTAGGACGAAACCTGCATTTACCGCACCACGTCTTTTTCTAGTATGAAAAATTGTTCTCAGAAGCCAAATAATCTGCTTTTTGATAGCAGAAACAGAATGCTTAAAAAATTGTTTGAATAATTTTTGCGTTGCTTTGAACAGATGGCGTTTTGATGACATATTTGCTTTCCTGTCCAGTATTCTATTACGGCAATAATTAGGTTATTTATGAGAAATATAGCTTGTGGACTATATCCACAAACTAAATGCTGTTAGCTATTGATTAATCGGTGTATCAGGTCTCAAAAGAACTAAAAATTAGTACAATCATAAAAACCAGTTTGTCCGATTTATATCACGCTTAAGCTTGACGGTTTTATCAGGAAAATACTGATCTTTCTTAAATTCTTAATTCGTTGTAACTTAGGGAAAACAACAGCGTAAATTCACTTTAACTTTATAGAAATCCACCTCATGGGAAAAAAACTTTATGAAGTTACTGTTAACAAAGTAAACTTATAGTACCCACAAGTTAAAAGAAATCTATCAGTCACGCATCAAATAATATTAAGTAATGTAAAGCCTCCCCAAAGTGAGGAGGCGACAGCGTCAATATTCTTCAGTTCAGACAAAACTGAGGAATTAGGGACTTTCAATCAGAAATCTTGATAGCATATTGCAAAGAAGTAGAGATAATCACAGGGGCAGAATATATTGTGCCTCTACCCCTAGGCTTTTACTCCATTTGCCTGAATACGCTCTCAGATCTAAGCAAGCTTAAAAGCAACGAACCTAGATGTGCAGATCTGGTTTGCATATCTAGGTTCCTCAAAAGCAAACTCACTCAACGAGTAGTCCCCCCGTTGAGTGAAGTGGCTCCACAACCTACAGTTAATATTTTTAATCCCTGTTGATGGTAGTGTTTACTGAAACTTGTAGCGCTATTTCCCGAAATTGGTATTAGTAATGATTCAAGTTAATCCCAGCTTCTTTGGCCATTGCTTCCAAGCCTTTGGTTTCTAAGGTTTTGATTGCTTTGGTAGAAATCTTCAGTTTCACCCAACGATTTCCACTAGGCCACCAAACACGCTTGGTTTGCAAATTTGCATGTTGAAGGCGCTTGGTACGGCGATGGGAGTGGGATACGGAAAAGGCATTATTGGCCTTCTTACCAGTTAATTCACAGCGACGAGACATAGTAACTATCTCCAAACTACTATTTCAAGACAACCTTTCTATTGTATGAGCTTTGGCGTAGAGAATGGGTAACACGCGAAATATTTGGATGCGTTACGTTCCTAACGCATCCTACAAGAATTATGATGTTTTAATGGTTTACTTGTTCTGTCAGCTTGGTTAACACCTCATTTGAGCGCTCAACAAAGGATTTCATTCCTTCACCGTCAAAGCCTTTCTGAGACATTAGTGCTAAATCGTAGACATGCTGGCAAATCATGTTCACCAATTGCGCTGTTGGGGATAAACCATCACCTTGGATAATACTACCTTGACTGAGATTAGCCAGATTTTGAATCAGGGGATGAGCAGTATTAACTACTAAAATATGGTCTTCAGGAAACTCTGTAGTTTGCTGCTGCATCATCGCGTTCATTTCTCGCAGACGACGGAGAATTTCTGGTAGTAGTACCATTGCCGGTGGAGTTCCCTGAGGATTATCCGATTTTAACGCTTCAGTGCGGATATTAACTTTGGGTTTATTGAGAGCTTTCTCAAATAATTCTTTGATAACTTCACTCTTGGTTTTATTGGTTGTGGGGTCTACAATTTCCCCAGATTTATCATCCAAAAGCGTATTATCTAAGTCTGAGTCTACCCGTGTGAATTTTACATCGTTATATTCCCGTTCTAGGAAGTTGATAAAGTGGGTATCGATGAAGGAGTCCATAAATAGGACTTCTAAGCCCTGATTTTTATGTAATTCTACGTAGGTAGATTGTGATGCTTCATCAGTGCAGTAGAAAACTTTGTTTTCGTGGCGTTCTTTGTTGCGTTCTAAATATTCTTTGAGAGTGGTATAGGGAGTGCTGAGTTCTGAGTCCTGAGTGCTAGGAGAGGGAGAAGTAACATCTTGCCAAACGTCTCCTTCTTGGGACTGGACTTCAACTGCTGGGGTTGACGCAGGTTTTGCAGCAATTTTAGCAGTGCTGCGGAAGATAATGATATCTTCAACTTGTTTTTTGAATTTATCATCATTAAGCACACCAAACTTCACAAAAGTGCCCAGGTCTTTCCATGCACTGATGTATTGTTCACGGTTATCGCGGTAAAGTTCTTTTAAGCGATCGCCTACTTTCTTAGCAATGTAGTCACCGATTTTGCGAACAGTGCGATCGCCTTGCAGGGCGCTACGTGATACATTTAAAGGAATGTCAGTACTATCAATTACACCCCGCATGGGCATTAAGAATTGGGGGATAATTTCTTCGCAGTTGTCACTGACAAAAACTTGATTGCAAAATAGCTTAATTTGTCCCTTAGTTACATCGACATCGGGTCTCATTTTGGGGAAATACAGAATCCCATTAATAATGAAGGGATAGTCTGTATTCAGATGTACCCAAAGCAGGGGTTCTTCTTGAAAAGGATAGAGATAGCGATAAAATTCTAGATAATCTTCCTTGCCGAGATTATTGGGAGATTCTCGCCAAGGTGCTTTTTGCTGATTTAATACTTCACCTTCCAGTTTGATTGGCACTGGCATGAAGTCGCAATATGTCTTAACAAGAGTCTTAATTCGTGCTGATTCTAAATATTCTTCTTCTTCCTGCTGCAGAGTTAGGGTGATGGTAGTACCACGATTTGTCCGAGATGATTCTTCTAAAGTAAACTCTGGTGAACCATCACAAGACCAATGTACCGCTTGCGCCCCTTCTTGGTAGGAAAGTGTATCAATTTCGACTTTTTGCGCCACCATAAAGGAGGAGTAAAAGCCTAGACCGAAGTGACCAATAATTGGTTGGTCTGATTTGCCTTGATACTTGTGAATAAATTCTTCAGCACTAGAGAAAGCAACTTGGTTGATATATTTCTTTACTTCCTCTGCGGTCATTCCGATCCCGTTATCGGAGATAGAGATAGTCTTGTTATTTTTATCTATGGCAATTTCAATCTCTGGTTCGCCAATATCTCCGTTATATTCTCCCGCACGGGATACCATTTTAAGTTTTTGAATGGCATCTACAGCGTTAGATACTAGTTCCCGCAAGAAGATTTGGTGATCTGAGTAGAGAGACTTCTTAATAATTGGGAAAATATTCTCGGTATGAATACTGATAGTGCCTTGTTCTAGCATAATTGGTAATCTTCAATGGAAGTAAGAGAATGATCGCTATGTAAATACACCCTAACCTAATGCTGGTATGAAAAAATCCCAAGACAGTAGAAGGGCATAAATATCATTTAGGATTTTAAAGGCATTTTTGAGGCGATCGCTTTTTTTTAGGCATTGTTTGCCCCCATTCCACAATTCGGATTTCCCTACCCGGAAAAAACATTTGCTCAAAAGTATAATCAATTACAGTTATTAACCCAATTAAATTCCCAGTACTGTTGTGATTTCACCCTGTTGAGTGTCTATTCGGTAATGTCTGTTTAATCTTGGCTCCAATCCTGCACAGTTTGAGAAATGCGCGCATTCCGTTTACGGAGGTTATAAATACTTATGTACCAAGTACAACGCTGACAGACATCAGGAAAATCACCCCGTTCGTGACGTTGAATTATCTCCTCTATTGCTTGACCCGCCCAAATTTTTGATAACGTTGATTCTTTGAGATCGCCAACAATCAGTTCTGCTTCTACATCACGGCAAGCACAGGCATTAACTTTACCATTAGCCAGAATGATTGGCTTCATATATAAGAGTTCGCAAGCACCTCGTTTATAAGGCTTAACTACTGGTTTTAGCCCAACCTGCTTTAGATCTTCATCTTTGACTTTTCCAGCCCAACTATCATAAGCAGTGATATAGTCAATTTTAATTATTTTCTGACTTCTCCATTGACAAAACTTTTCCCAAAGTTCACCAGTACATTTTTCTAGTGGGCAACGTAATGCGATAGTTAAAATAGTGGAAGAGTTTGATTCTAACTTTGCTTCAACGAATGCTTCAATATTTTGACGAACAATATCAAATCTATCAACACCCATGATTGATTTGTAAGTTTCTCTATCAAAACCACCCCAAGAAACGTAAATATTCAGTTTTTCACCGTAAGCAAGAAGCTTTTCACTAATTTGTGGCTTCATTAAAATTGAATTTGTGTAAAAATAGAATCCTTTAATCTCAGCACGCTTATTGAGGTCATTAAGTCTTTCAAAGAGATGGCGATCTATAAAGGGATCACCAACTATTGGTGTCAGAGAAATATATTTCCCGCCCATTGCCACATATTCATCTACAATGCGCTGGAAGTCTTCCATTGGCATTGTTGCCTTTGAACGTTCCATCTGTGGATAAGCACAAAATGTACACTTGGCGTTACAAATATTAGTACCTTCGATGTGAAGATTTCTGGGAATCTTACGAATAATATTTAAATCTTCCTGGATTTTCTGCCATTGAAACCGAAAATTATACTCAGTCGAAATTGTATCTAGCCAATAATCGATTTTAGATTTTATTTTAAATTTCCATTGTGGAGGTATCAAACTTTTGACTATGTTAATCATTATTTAAACCTCATTAATTAGTAAACACGAATATATAATTGTGATAAAGTTTGAAATAATCCATAATTTTAAATTATAGTTAAAGCAAAGCTAAGACAAAAAACAATATCGGTATTCGGAATTCAGAAGTTGCAAATACAAATTCCTAAATTACGCCTGATGTGAATTAGAAACGCCTCTTATTCCATAAGGGTTTCAAGATTCATTCAAAATCATTGTTTTGTAACTACCTACGAAATATCAAGGGTTTCAAGGCTTAATTCACATTAAACGTAAATTCCAATTACGAATGTAAATTAGTATGAGTAACATTCAGTTAGCTCAATATCTCAATCCGACTAACCTTAGTGTTCCCTAAAACAAGAGTTAGATTACTAATTAATTTAAATTAACAAAAGAACTTGAATAGCTAAGTATTGTGGTCGCCTCTAACTTCCGCAATAGGTAACCTGAAATCAGGAACTCTCCACAGAGTTCCTGATTTCAAAAACAACAGCTAGAGATTTTGCCATAATTGAGAAAAAAACCATAGAACTCCCCCAGCTAACAACACACAAATAATTCCGGCTAAACCAGCTAGAGGTTTTTTGTTCTTACCAGTCAACCATTCCGATACTTTATCTGTGTAAGTAATTAATCCTACTGTGTCTATAGTCGCGATCGCCCATACCCATCCGGCGTGAAGTCCCCAAGCTATACCCAAATTACCGCGTTCGGCAAATCTGGCTAATACTAGTACCATTCCCATCAGCCACAGACCAGGGAGTTGGGGAATAGTTTCTCGTTGTTCCCAGACTAAGTGTAGTAGGGCAAAAATTAAGCTAGAAATTATCGCCGCTAACCAAATTGGGTATTCTCTGGCTAATTCTGTTAAGAGGAAGCCGCGAAAAACTAACTCTTCTATGGCACCAACTAATAAAGCTACCAACAAGATTGGTAGCAAGTTGGGTAAAATCAACTTGAAATTTGATTCTTGCCATTTACACCAACCCAACCAAAATTGACCGATAAATACAATAGTTAAGCTCATAACTCCTAAGCTAAAGCCAAAAAGTAAAGAGCTTAAAATTGAAATATTAGCAACAAAACCGTAATCAGAGAGCGATCGCAATCCCAATGAACTCATTCCCCAGATAATTAGCGGGGCTAATAGATAAAGGGGTATTAATAAGGGCAACTTTTGTTCTGGTTGTAAAGTTTTTTGAGGTTGCCATTTGAATGCGATCGCTATCCCTGCTGCTATAGGTAACCAACACCCTACCCAAGCAATAAAAAAAGCCATCACTACAAATATTACTGATGCATTTTGGAAAAATGCCAGTACTTTGTCGGCTGATGGCGTTATCAATGTTATTAAAATAGGCACAAAAAACACGACTAACTTTTTGCAACAATAGATTTCTTGGTGATTATTCAAGACTCTACTAAAGTTAGTGACTTATGCAAGAGGTCAAATCGTATTTTTATCGATGACAGAATTGTCAATCAATTTTGATTTTTAGATTTTAGATTGGCCCCATACCATCAATATTGGTCTGGGCGAAGCTATGAGCGATTTTAGATTGGTTCCACGTATTTTACTACTCGTAAGGCGAGTATTAAGTACGTTTGTCTGCACCATGATTAAAATTCGGAAGCAGGAATCTTCAATTCCATTTCCAAAAATTTAAAATCTAAAATTATCGGTTAAACTACAGCCAACTCGCGGCTGTAGTCGTAGAGATAAGTTATCCAGCATTTACTTTCAACCTACCTCGATCATTAGTACCGCTTATTCTTCGTCTTCGTCTTCTAAATCTTCATCATCTAAATCATCAACATCCAAATCTGTCTGGGTTAATTTTTTGTCGCTTTCACCAAGTTGAATCAAGTGAATATGCTTGTAGCCCAGTCTAATTTCAAATTCATCGCCTGGCTTTAAGCCCATTGCTTTGGTGTATGTAGCACCAATTACAATCTGTCCATTTTGATGAACGCTAACACGGTATGTCGGTTCGCGACCACGTCCATCTTTGGGTGCTTCTGGGCTTAATGGAATTCCTCTAGCCGATAGCAAAGCATCATAAAAATCAGTGAGATTTACACGAACCTGATTATTCTTGGTGACAGTGTAATAGCCGCACTGCTTTGCTCTTTCTCTACGTGGTAAATTGGAAAGTTCTTTTACTTTAGCAAGCAATGCTTTTCCGGTTAATGGCGCGGTTGCAGTTTCAGTCATTATGCTCAAAATTTCCTTACTTTCTCCAAACTAAATAAACGATCTCGTCTTGTGCCAGCATTTAGCTTTTTAGCATCTGCACAGAGCAACTCTTGACCCTAAGGTGAGGGTAAATTCCTGCTGATAGAGGGAAGCTATAGCACCTCTATTATGGTTGTCCACAACAGATGAGGTTTCATGGTAATCACAGGTATTAATTTCGGTGATTTTACGTCAGTTGTAACCATGATTCGCCAAGGAAAATAGAATTATTTTTTCTTTTGGCGCTACTTTAGCGGCGTAACTTTAAGCCACCTTTACAAATTATGTGAGCTCTACGGCAAATAAGTCGTAGACCAAGAAATTGCAGGTTCTCCACTTTCAATGCTGGTCTTTCTTACTTTTGAGTTAGAAGGTTTATCCTACTACTACTCTAGAGCTTTGAACAGCATGGGATTTGAATATGGTCATACAGGCCTACACCCTTTAGTCCTGCTAGTAGAGACGTGAATTTTCTTGTCTCTACATTACAAAATAAACAAAGCAGTAGTAGCCGCGCTTGTACGGCTATTGATACTGGTTTCGTTACTTCGTAATTTTATATTAAATACTAGCATGGACTAATAATAGCAAAATAGTTGTTTTATTTTGAATTAAATTTAACTGGTAAACTTTTATTTAAATGTACTAGCTTAGGGCAGTAAAAAACGATGATGATTTTTCTCGGGTTTGATTGCGGTAGTGAGTATTGCCACCGTGCATTTATCAAAATTCCTCTAATTTAGACGGAGAGATTTGACAAGTGAGTTAAATCTAAGATTTGCTTGATTGAGAGGAGTAAAAAATCTATAAGGATTTTCGTCCCATTGATAGCCAACAGACAAAAAGCGGATAGAGGATTCTCTAGGTCTATCTGTGGGAAGAATGAATTTTTCTACATCTGTCTAGTGCATTATTGCCAGTACTAGATTTTAATTAGCGCTTTAACACTTCTATATAAACAAAATGTGCCATTTTAGAAGCACTTGAGGTATCCTCCCAATCAAGACTTGATGCGGTTAACATCAGGATGTAGTGCTACCCTAAGGTAGATTTAATTTATCTATTTTTACTCTTGAGCCAATTTCCAGGTATCGTTCTCTGACTAACCCTTTTTCACATATACTGCCCAACAGGTCAATTAAATGTAAAGTAGGAATTACGTTTTTTGATGTTAGGTCAAGAGTAGGACACAAATGTAGCCTGCTGTGCGTCTAGGGCTAAAATTTTAATGCTAATCCTGAAACTACTACTACGCGGAATTTCAAATTTATCTGGAAAACTCTACTAGGTCAAGCAGAGTTAGCAACATAGTTCAAATTTGGGAAGCTTACCCAAGATAGTGGCTCATCCTCAAAACTTTTTAGTAAATTCAACTTCCAAAAACTTTACATCATGTAGCTTGAGACTAGTTTTTGAGAGGTACTCTATTCCGCATCTGTGTACTAGAATTATTAAGTTTTCAATCATCAGTCTATTAACAGCTAGCCTGGAATAAAGAGCAAAAAGAGTATAGCCCATTTTTCGGAGTAACCAGCCTGTAGTGATGAATTTTCAGGCGGGTATGATAATTTCAAAATTTTGGTTGGTACTAATGGAAATTCTATTTAAGGTCATTCGACAGCAAGAAAATTCCTCCCCCATTGTAAAAACTTACCTGTTGGAGGTGGAACCTGGCAATACAATCTTAGATTGTCTTAATCGCATTAAGTGGGAAAAAGATGGAACATTAGCATTCCGTAAAAATTGTCGCAATACGATTTGTGGTAGTTGCGCTATGCGAATCAATGGCAGATCGGCTTTAGCTTGTAAAGAAAATGTTGGTAGTGAAATTGCCAGATTAGAAAAGATTCCATCTCCAGGAAGAGAAGCAAATGCAATTCCAGAAATAACGATCGCACCACTTGGTAATATGCCCGTAATTAAGGATTTAGTCGTCGATATGGGCAGTTTTTGGAATAACTTAGAAGCCGTAACTCCTTATGTGAGTACCGCAGCACGACAAGTTCCAGAAAGAGAATTTTTGCAAACACCACAAGAGCGATCGCTTCTCGATCAAACAGGTAATTGTATTATGTGTGGAGCTTGCTACTCGGAATGCAATGCTCGTGAAGTTAATCCCGATTTTGTTGGGCCCCATGCCCTAGCCAAAGCTTACCGCATGGTCGCAGACTCACGCGACCAAACAACCGAAACTCGCTTAGAAAATTACAACGAAGGTACTAAAGGAGTGTGGGGTTGTACCCGTTGTTTGTATTGTGATGCAGTGTGCCCAATGGAAGTAGCACCATTAGAGCAAATCACTAAAATTAAACAAGAAATACTCGCCCGTAAACAAGCCGATGCTAGTCGTTCAATTCGCCACCGCAAAGTCTTAATTGACCTAGTAAAAGCAGGCGGCTGGATTGATGAACGTCAATTTGGTATACAAGTTGTCGGTAATTATTTTCGCGATTTACAAGGATTGCTCAGTTTAGCACCCCTCGGTTTACGGATGATTGCTAGAGGTAAATTCCCCCTTTCCTTTGAATCTTCCGAAGGTACCCCACAAGTGCGATCGCTAATTGAATCTGTGCAAGAGGAAGTAGGGGCTAGGGACTAGGGACTGGGGACTGGGAACTGGGGACTGGGCATTGGGCATTGGGGAGATGATGGAGATAAGGGAAAATAACAAACACCAAACACCGCACCCCATTACCAATTACCAATTACCCAATGACAAATGACAAATAACAAATGACACCCCTAACCATTTACTTACCTTGGATCTTGAGGTATATTTAGCGGCTGTCCAAAACGGTCATAGATTAAAATATCCCACTGCCCATTATTACTGGATTCAAAAGCAATCCTAGTACCATCAGCGCTAATTGTGGGATTGCGAACTTCTGCTTGCAGATTTGTCGTTAAATTCCGCAATTGGCGTGTGTCTCGGTCATAAAGGACAATCGCCGATCGCCCTTGACGACTGGCCCCAAAAACTACATAACGGCCATCCTCAGAAACACTAGGATGAGAAGCAATGGTATCTAAGGAATTTAAACCTGGTAAATCCACTAAATTGCCCGTTATCCGATCAAATAGGTAAACATCTTGACTGCCCCTTCTATCAGTAGTAAACACAATATATCTACCAGCAATTTGAGGATTTAATTCTGAAGCTAAACTGTTGAGACTGCGACCCCCAGGATCAAACGGATAACTTAAAAGGCGTGGGTAGCCAAAACAACCAGTCAAGAGACTTGAACAAGCAAATATTGAGATAAAAATAGAGCGTTTCATAATATTTAATTGCGCGGCTGGGGCTAGCTCACAAATATTCTTTAATCCCCTTGATGATTTTAAAGAAGCTAGTCAAAAAATTATAAATAGATTTATAAGACGAAAGTCTGCGATCGCTTTTTCTAGCCTCTAACCCCTATTGAGAATTAGGCGGTGCAACAGTTGCACCACTGGGAATATCCAATTCAATATTTGGCCCCCGGTCTAGGACTTCAACGTCCCACTGACCTCGGCTGGCGGTTTCAAACACAACATAACGCCCGTCTGGGCTGATCCCGGGTTTTCTCACCCAGCCGCGATAGACTGGTGTGAGGATTTGTGATTGTTGAGTAGCGCGATCGTAAAGTGCTACTACTGGTCTGCCTTGGTCGCTAGTTAGGTATACAATGTAGCGCCCTGTGTAGCTCAAGCTAGGACTTTCGGCAATAGTTTCCGGTCGGTTTAAGCCTGGAGTGCGAATAAAACTTTGGTTTTGTAAGTCGTACACCAAAATTTGGTGACTACCGTTACGATTGGATACAAACGCTAAAAAGCGCCCATTTCCACTCAAAGTTGGTTGTTCCTCTGTGGAACGACTGTTGAGGGACGTAGGCCCAAGGGGAATATCACTAGAACTACAAGATACAAGCACACTTGCCAAGCTAAAAACTAGGCTCCAATGAATAGGTCGTTGGAGCCAAAATCCCGGTGTAAATTTTTTCACCTCAACTATTTTCCATCGCCCTGACTATTTTAGATATCATCAAAATTGGTCGAATTATCAGAATCATCATCTGTTCTTCCAATTGGTTTGTATTCTACATAATCAGTTGGTATCGCCTCATCATCTTCACGCTCTCTGCGAGCTGGTGAGTCACTAGCTGGACGGCGCTTCCTTGGTCTTGGGGTGACATCTTCATCACGAATTTCTGGACGCTGCGGCGTGTTACTACCACGGCGAGAAGGTTTTCTAGCTTCACTTCCCGAACTTTCCCAATCATCAACTTCTCTAGAAGCAGAACCCCAACTTTCCTCATCCAATCTATCTGAAGGACGGCTCCCAGAACGCCCGCCAGAACTGCGGCGACGGCTTCTTTCCCCTGAGTCCGGTCTTTCATTACTACTGCTGGGACGTTCTGAACGACGGGGAGATTGATCTGCGTAATAATCATCACGAGAAGAGCGATCGTCTCTACTAGCACGAATTCGGGGACGCACAGGGCGTTCCTCTTCCTCATAAGGCAATGGATCTAAATCATCATCCACCTCAGCTTGATATCCCCGTCGCCGCTTGTCATAGGAATATTTATTGCTCACCTCTCGCTCTTCATCCACAATGGGAGTATTGCGCTTGGCTTGCTGGGTAGCGATACTACGTAAGCGAATACTTTCAACCGCAAAAAATACAGTTGTGCCGACTAAAAGCAGCTGACCAAATTGCAAAATAGGGTCTAATCGCCAACCTTGAAAGATTAAAATGAAGCCACAAAGTAAGCCTACCGCTGCAAAAAAGATATCTTGATCTCGTGACAGTTCGGGACGCACAGTCCTCAGAAAATACAGTGCTGCCCCAGCCACAGCCAGGAAAATTCCTAGAATACTGGCTGAGTTTGTCCCAAAATTTACCTGAGCCAGAATACTGGCTGAGTTCAGCCCAAAATTTATCATTGCTATTTTTCCAATATCAAATCTATGTTAGCGAGTCACAATTAAAATCACTACTCTAATCAAGCACAATATATTTAAGCTTCAAAGCAACTGGTAAAGAAGCTTTGAAGCTATCCACCGAAAGCTAAAAAATTTTTTGTCTGTCAGCTAAGTATACCTTGTCCTTTGTAAGAGGAATTGCTGCCCTTGGTGCAATCAGGTAAATAGCCAACAGACAAAGGTTTATGAGAGTCAAGCTGACCCCCGCCAAGATTATGAACGTTGGATTTTATCTTTTTGGCTAATGAAAATCAAACCAACTGTCGCAGGAATAACGACAATCACAGTACCCCAAAACAGACTCCAAAGAAAATTTGCTAAAGCAGGTGTCATAGTTCTCAACCTTTTTTTACACACTTCATCATAATTCTAATAGTGTATTACTTCCTTGAGAAGCCTCACAATCATCAGCTACAAAAGGACAACTACTCTGATAAATAATTAAGTTAAGGGCTGCTGGTTATTTGCTTTTCCATGTCTAAGAGGAAGTAACAGCATTTGGTTAAAATTATAGAGAGTGGTTTACAAAGCTTAAAATTTTTGCAATCTCGACTAGTTTGTTTTTGCGTTCACAGATAGTACTTCAAACCAATGACTGGTGTTAACCTAACTACTTGGATTCTCAATCCTGTATTGGGATTGATGATATTTTTGTTCATTTTTCGCATTATTCTCACTTGGTATCCGCAAGTGGATCTAAATCGGTTCCCCATTAATCTCATAGCTTGGCCAACTGAACCTTTTTTAGCGTTATTGCGAAAACTAGTTCCACCCATTGGTGGAGTAGATATTACACCCATTATTTGGGTTGGTATTTTCAGTTTGCTAAGAGAAATTCTACTTGGTCAGCAAGGATTACTGACCATGTTGTCTCGTGTAAATTAGGGAATGGGGCATGGGGCATTGGGCATTGGGAGTGCTGAGTTAAGAATTATTCCCCTTGTCCCCCTCATTCCCAGCCCCACTCCCTTACCCGTTCAACTCCTGCACGAAATTGGTGTAAACATTACCCTGCAAGAACTGTGGCGTTTCCATAATTCTTTGATGAAACCCAATAGTAGTAGGCAATCCGGTGATAGCACATTCCCGTAATGCTCGTTTCATACGAGTAATAGCAGTGGGACGGTCTGGCCCCCAAACAATTAACTTGCCAATTAAGGAATCGTAATATGGGGGAATTTGGTAATCAGTGTAAACATGGGAATCAATCCGCACACCAGGGCCACCGGGGGGGAGATAACCACTGATACGTCCTGGTGAAGGGCGGAAGTCGTGGTCAGGATCTTCGGCGTTAATTCGGCATTCAATTGCATGACCCTTTAACACTACTTGGTCTTGTGTCAGTTGAAGCCTTTCACCTTGAGCAATCCGAATTTGTTCAGCAACTAGATCTACTCCAGTAATCATCTCGGTTACAGGATGTTCCACCTGAATCCGGGTGTTCATTTCCATAAAGTAGAATTTACCGGATCTATCCAGAAGAAATTCGATAGTACCTGCCCCAGTGTAGTTAATAAACTGGGCAGCTTTTACAGCAGCCTGACCCATTTTCTCTCGCAAGTCTGAGTCAAGCGCAGGACTTGGGGCTTCTTCTAAAAGCTTTTGATTCCGGCGCTGAATCGAGCAATCCCGTTCGCCTAAGTGGATAACGTTGCCGTAATTATCCGCCAAAATTTGAAACTCAATGTGGCGTGGACGCTCAATAAATTTTTCTATATAAACGCCAGAATTACCAAAAGCTGCACCCGCTTCCCCTTGAGCAGCTAGGAAGAGTTTGACGAATTCGCTTTCAGAACGTACTAAACGCATACCCCGTCCACCTCCGCCTGCTGTGGCTTTAATCATGACGGGATAGCCAATATCTTTGGCAAGTGCTAATCCTTCTTGCTCAGATTCGACTAACCCATCACTACCAGGTACTGTAGGTACCCCAGCCTTGTACATCGTTTCTTTGGCAGTAGATTTATCCCCCATCAAGCGTATAGCTTCGGGAGTTGGGCCAATAAAAGCAATATGATGGTCGGCACAAATTTCTGCAAAGCGGGCATTTTCTGCCAAAAAGCCATATCCAGGATGAATGGCGCTGGCATTACGTGTTAAGGCGGCAGCAATAATATTGGGGATATTCAAATAACTTTTACTGCTGGCGGGTTCGCCAATGCAAACCGCTTCATCGGCAAGTTGGACATGTAAAGCGTTACGATCAACAGTGGAGTGAACAGCAACTGTCGCAATTCCCATTTCTTCACAGGCGCGGAGAATGCGAAGGGCGATTTCTCCCCGATTGGCAATTAATATTTTGTCAAACTTCATTTTCTAGTTTCGAGATCAGTACCAGTAGATTGACATTCTCTCCCATTCAACTTGCAACAATGCTTTCCGCCTTATTTCAAATTATGACAGGAGATTCCCCAACCTCCTCCAAGAAGAGTCTATCAGCCCTTAGGCAGTCTCCCAAAGGCTAGGATTTGGCTGAGAACGCCTACGGGGGTTTAACTAGATTAACAATATTCCTATTGTTAGTCTCCTGCTGCATTTACCCGAAATTAGGTTTGTACAAGCGTACTTTTTACCCCACGTTGGCATACCCCTTTTAATATCTCTTGTGAAGTGACTATATTTCTGTCAGTCTAGTATCCACTAGCAGAAAATTTATGCTATATTCTATTTTCAGTGATAAAAACCGTGCGGATGTGGCGGAATTGGTATACGCGCACGCTTGAGGTGCGTGTGGCTTTGCCTTGCGAGTTCGAGTCTCGCCATCCGCATTTTTTAGTGGATAGTTAAAAGTCAAAGGTCAATAGTCAAAGGTCAAAAACTTGCGGCTGTTGACCTTTGCCTATGGCATCAAAAGCAAGGTAAGGGTGGAAAGGTAAAGGGCTAAATCAATATTTTGGGGCGAACTACTGATACAACATACCTTAAGCTCATCGCATCCCACACCCTTTGTGGGATTTTGCGGGCATTGGGCATTGGATATTGGTGGCTTTTCCCATGTCCCGTACCCTAAGACCGTCCTGCCAAACCCGTAGAGTATTTTGAATTCCACGTAGCGGTACTGTTTTTTTATGCTTTCATAGAAATAGGTGAACTTTTGTAAAGCACAAAGAACATTGACTGCAACTTTTAGTCCAACAAACAACTTAACACTGCCAGTAGCATGGCATCGCCTGAACCCAATTTGGCAAGGTGGAGAGGACGTAATTAAAAAAAGTTTGCCCCACTCTCAGCTAGCACCAGCTTGGCAATTGCTGCTTTTGGGCGATGGCTCACCTACACGCCATTTAGAGTTACTAACAGGCGAGCCAACGGAAGTTGATGTAATTGATATGTCGTTAATTGGTATGGACTCAGATGCAGCTCCGGATTTAATTCAAGCTGTACCTGGCCCTAGACTGCGGCGACAGGTTTGGCTACGTACTGCATCTGGTCAGAGATTGGCATATGCTACTTCTTGGTGGGAAGCCAGCCATGTAGATGAGTATTTACAAAACCGTTCTTTACCGATTTGGGCAAGTTTAGCTCGTCTCCGTACAGAGTTGTATCGAGATGTTCAAGGGATTTACTATGGTTACTCACCTGCTTTAGAGTCTGGTTTTGAAGTGGATGGGCCTTTTTGGGGCCGTCACTATTTGTTTTGGCATCACGGACAGCCTCTAACATTAATTTATGAAGTTTTTTCACCCTATTTAGCTAAATACTTGGGCCCTATGCAGTTAAATTCTAGAGATTAGAAAAAAACTCAAATTTACGGCAGATTCGATGTTTATGAGGTACAGCAACTAATTGAAAAAAGTAATGAGTAATAAGTAGTGAGTAATAAGTAAATTTCCTACTCATTACTCATTACTCATGATGTACCTCAATTACTTCAAAAGTGCTGTAATTTGATATCTTGTAAAGTTTTTCTGGGAAGTGTGAAAACAGAGTTTACCAGATTCAGTATGGCTATGGATTGAAAAAATCTTACTAGTCGGCTGATAAAGAAGCTAACTCATCTATCTTTCCTTGCATTTTTAATTTCTCTTCCCAAGGAAATCATCAAGTGTGCAAACTCAATCAGCCTAGGATGATGGCTGATAATTTTATTTGTGCCTACTCTGTCAAATAACAGGTTATCTAAAACTTCTGATTAACTGCTGGGATCAAGTCTGCTTATAAATTCAACATTATATCAATTTTTAATATTTATATTTTTGAGGTCGCTAGTATACAATTCAGGATATTTTTTATACTTAGCCTCAGTCAAGCATTTGATATCAAGCTACACTGGAAAAATTTAAAATTTTGCTGAAGAGGAAATCATCAGTCTTTAATAGTGGTATGCTTTCTCCACACCTGTATAAAGTAACTATTTAATAGTTACTAATAATCTGCTTTTTATGATGAAAACATGATTTTTGAGTCGCAAGTACTCTTATACTATCCTTCAAGTGTGTGTCAAATAGTTGTTAAATTTTCTTTTTAAAAGCCTTAGCTCTATGTTTAAATAAATTACTAGTAAATTCCTAAAGTAGAACAAAAAATTTGAGATGATACTTTATTAGATAGAAACTTTGCTTTCAAAATGATATTAAAAATATTTAAACAAGGCTAATACTATAGAGTAGGAGTCCAGCTTTGCTATCTTGATGCAATGATTGTCTAGTTTTAATATATAAATTTCAAAAAATACAATTATATATGGACTAGCAAAATATTTTTTTAAAAAACAAACATATGATTAGAGTTTTGTTAGTAGATGACCAAGAAACTATTAGAGAGTATTTAAGGTCATTGATTGAAAAAGAAACAGATTTAGAAGTAGTGGGATCTGCAGAGAATGGAAAAGCTGCAATTCTCAAAGTCGCTAACTTACATCCAGATGTAGTGCTCATAGATATGGAAATGCCTGAGATGGATGGTATTAATGCGACAAAAATTATCAGTGAAAGATTTCCGAAGACGAAAATTTTGGTATTAAGTGGTTATGACAAGCATGAATATATTAAGGCATCTCTTAATGCAGGAGCCTGTGGTTATATATTAAAAGACGCATCACCAGAAGAACTAAGAGACTCGATTCGTTTGGTTGAGAAAGGCTATACTCAGTTAGCGCCTGGTTTAATTAATAAAATTATTCCCCAACAGCAACTATCTAGTGCAGAAATTTTTGATTTTCAAAAAAGTGCTGCATTGCCAAAGCCAGGAACAATCGTCCAAGACGATACTCCTATTTTATTAAATGTAATTCAGACAGAAGAAGTTTTACCTCATACAACTCATTGGGTAGAAGTAGGAGGCAAATTTTTAATTGGATCTTTTGCAACAGT
This sequence comes from Calothrix membranacea FACHB-236, assembly GCF_014696315.1. GTDB lineage: Bacteria > Cyanobacteriota > Cyanobacteriia > Cyanobacteriales > Nostocaceae > Aulosira > Aulosira membranacea. The sequence continues at coordinate 26,272 of NZ_JACJPX010000051.1, read as the reverse complement.
AGTTATTTTATCCGCGGTTATTCAATATCAAGTAACTGTCAAGGCACCTGCGACTGTTCGTCCTACTGGAGAAATACGTTTAGTCCAATCAGCATTGGAAGGAACTGTGAGAAGGATTCTGGTGAGAGAGAATCAGGTGGTGAATAAAGGAGATATTATTGCCACTATTGATGATAGCGAAATACAAATTAAAAAAATTCAAGTTCTAGAGAATATCCAGCAGAATGAACTGCAACTGATGCAATTGGATGCTCAAATTCTTGCTGTAGATAGACAAATAAGCGCAGAAGCAGAGCGAAATAAAAAGGCGATCGCAGGTGCAACGGCAGAATTGCAACGTACGGAAAGAGAAGATCAGCAAACTAAAGTTTCATCTAGCGGTCAACTAGACGAAGTCAGGGCAAATATTAAAATTGCTCAGGATGAATTACAAAAAGCAGAATTTGATTTGAAATCAATGCAAGCGAATGTGAAAGCGACAGAAGCAGCATGGAAAGCTGCTAGACTAAAGCGCGATTACTATCTCAGTCTTGTTAAATCTGGATCAATTTCTAAAAATCAATTGGAAGAGGTGCAACTAGCACTAGAACAGCAGGAACAAACCTTATTATCGCAAAAAGCGACATTAGAAGCTCAAAAACAAGTAATTAAAAGGCAACAACAGGCTGTAGCAGCTGCTAATAGTAAATATCAACCAGCGGTAGCAGCTATAAATCCTAGTAATGCTGTGTTAACAGTTGTAGAAGCAAAAATTGCTCAAGAACGTGCTGCTGGTGCAGGAAGTTTGGCACGCTTGAAGCAAGAAAAAAATGGTTTGCTTCAACTGAAAATCGAAATTAAAAATATCATTGACAACGGTAAAAAAGAATTAAAACAAATAGATAAACAACAGCAAGCAACTATCATTCGTTCTCCTGATAAAGGTACGATTTTGAGGTTGGAATTGCGAAATCCTCAGCAGTTAGTGAGTGCAAAAGAGGTAATCGCACAAGTTGCTCCGGCTGAGGCTCCTTTGGTGATTAAAGCTAACGTCAGCGTTGAAGATATTGGTAACGTCAAAGTCTGTAAAGTTCAACCAGTTACAGCTTGCCCAGAAGGTAAAGTACAAATGCGGGTTTCCGCTTATCCTTACCCAGATTATGGAATTTTGGCTGGTGCTGTGAGAAGTATCAGTGCCGATGTGATTACACCTCAAAATAATGCTATGACTAGAACTGCGCCTAGCTATGAGGTGACTATAGAACCGGAAAAACTTTATTTAGAAAAAGGCGATCGCTCTTATCCCATTCGACCTGGAATGGAAGTTAAGGCGGAAATTATTGCTCAAAAAGAAAGTTTCTTGACGTTTATGACGAGAAAAGTCCAGCTTTTCACTAATTTATAAGTTTTTGTGGATTGGGGATTGGGGGTTAGAGATTAGTAAATCGCTGCGATCGCTGCGATGGCACAGTAGAAGCAACTGGCTTGCAGCTGTGTCAAGTTAGTTATATCCTCAGAACCCTTGCAATCTGCCCAGCGAAATCAACTAAAGTATGTTAATAAAATGTGTTAGCAAAGTTAATTAATCACCAAAACAGTGCTGTTAACATACTGGAAAAAGTTGATGAGCAAAGGCTGACAAATATTCACGGTAGACAAATTAAGATAATTAGCTGGCAAATCAAGTCATGAGTTAGCAAGTATGAGGTATGGGTTTCGATGGTACTGCCTATTGTGTCTGTTGCGATGAAGAAAAAAATCAAGAAACCGTCTCTGGTGCTGACGCTCTCTGCTGCTGGATTGTTAATTGGTGGGGGGAGTGCAGCATACTGGCTATTAACCCAGGGGCAAATATTTTCTAAAGATTTGCCAGTAGGTGCAACTATTATTCCTCAAGATGCCCTGTTTGCGGTTTCTCTCACCACAGATCCTAAACAATGGCAGCAATTACGGCAGTATGGGACAAAAGAAACCCAAGCAGAAATAGATAAAAATTTAGTTAAGTTGCGCGATCGCTTTCTCACTAATAATGGTTATGACTTCCAAAAAGACATTCAGCCTTGGGTAGGCAATGAAGTAACAATCGCAATTCTCGCACCCCAAGCTACTCAACCACCACCAAAGCCAGTTTCTACTAATGCAGAGCCGACTAGCAGTCAGCAGTCAATTGTGATAGTTCTGCCAGTCAAAAACCCAGAACAAGCCAAAAGCCTTTTGGCACAACCCAAAAGCTTAAAACAAGGCAGATGGATTGACCGCACATATGAAGGTTTCCCAATCAAGCAAACAGATGGACAGGCAGGGGAAAACCTCTCAGCCACAGTATTAGATGGGCAGTTTTTAGTTATTACTGACGATCCCAAAGCTACAGAACGAGCGATTGATGCTTACAAAAATAAAACTTCGTTAGCGACAACAGGCGGATTTGCAGATAATTTCCCCAAAATTGCCAATTATCAGCCTTTCGCTCAGTTTTATGTAAATGTGCCAACGGCTGCTCGGATAGCTGCTGCTGCGCCAAATCGTCAGTTACCCGCCCAAGTGTTAGCGCAACTGCAAAATAACCAAGGCTTGGCGGGGACAATTAATTTAGAACCCCAAGGAATACGTTTAAAAGGTGTTTCCTGGCTAAACCCGAATAGCCAGCGAGTGCTAGCAGTGGAAAATAAAGCCGGGAGAATGCAAAGCATGGTGCCAGCAGAAACTTTAATGATGCTTTCTGGTGGTAACTTACAGCGTTTCTGGGCAGACTACACTTTAACATCCCAAGGAAATCCCCTATCGCCAATCACGCCAGAACAACTGCGAAGTGGAGTGAAGTCTTTAATTAATTTGGATTTGGATCGGGATTTACTGCGGTGGATGAAGGGTGAATTTTCTTTATCAGTCATTCCCAACACCCCAAAAGCTAGTTCAACAGAAGATTTTCGAGCTGGATTGTTGTTTATGGTGAAAACAAGCGATCGCACTTTGGCGGAAGCATCCCTAAAACAGCTCGATGAAGTGATGCAAACTCAATACCAGTTCACAATCCAACCAGCATCGGTTGCAGGTAAACCCGTTACCAACTGGGTTGCACCGTATGGAACCTTAACTGCTACCCACGGTTGGTTAGATGGAGATGTGGCATTTTTCATCTTCGGTGCGCCCATTGCCGATAAAATCGTTCCCAAACCGACCAATACACTAGCTAGTACAATTCCTTTTCAACAAACTGTACCCACAGAACCGAATCCGACAAATGGGCAATTTTTCTTAGATGTTGAACAAGCAGCGAAAAATTTTCCCCTACCGAATGTAATTCCGAATCAACAAACTTGGTTAGGCGCAACCCGTTCCATTGGCGTGACAACTGCTGTGAGTGATAATCGCAGTACTCGGTATGATATTTTCTTTGCACTGAAAAAGGCGGATCATTCGTAGGGGATTGGGGACTGGGGATTGGGGATTGGGAGGATGAGGGGGACAAGGGGAAATAACCATTACCCATTAGCCAATGACAAATAAAAAATTACTTTTGTACAGACGCGATTAATCGCGTCTCTCCGACTCTTGACCATTTGACTCTTGACCTTTGACTCTTGACTTTTGAAAAAGCTATGACCCAATACCCTATAAGCAGATAGGATCAGAACAGTCAGAAAAAATAATTTTAACGAATCCACTGGGGAGAACACTTTATGAATCTGGTTGTACTCCAGAACTGGCTGGACAATGCCTCCTTTGCTGTCTTATTCCTCACCATGCTGGTGTATTGGGCAGGGGCAGCTTTTCCAAATCTTCCAGCTATGGCCGCTTTGGGGACAGCTGGAATGGCGATCGCTAATTTGTGCATAGCTACTTTATTAGGGGCAAGATGGATAGAAGCTGGTTATTTCCCACTGAGCAATTTGTATGAATCGCTGTTTTTCTTGACTTGGGGAATTACCACTGTTCATTTAATTGCCGAAAATTCTAGCCGTAGCCGCTTAGTAGGAGTGGTAACTGCCCCTGTGGCTATGGGAATCTCGGCTTTTGCGGCTTTGACGCTACCATCGCAAATGCAGGTTTCCGAACCTTTAGTACCTGCGCTGAAGTCAAATTGGCTGATGATGCACGTCAGTGTAATGATGTTGAGTTATTCTGCTTTGATGGTGGGTTCCTTGTTAGCGATCGCTTTTCTCATTGTGACTCGGGGTCAAAATATCCAACTACAAGGCAGTTCTGTTGGTACTGGTGGCTATCGCAGCAATGGCTATAAGTTGCACAAAGCAGGTGAATTAGTTTCTGAACCACAAATACCTGCTGTGGAAAATAATGGTTTTGTTCGCTATGAAAGTAATAGCAATGGTAACGGTAAAACTGCTGTTTTAAATTTAGTCACTGCGCCGCAATCGCAAACAGTTACATCTGCTGAACCCTTATCACCTCAACGTCTTAGCCTTGCGGAAACCTTAGATAATATCAGCTATCGCATCATTGGTTTGGGATTTCCCTTACTCACAATTGGTATTATTGCGGGTGCAGTTTGGGCTAACGAAGCTTGGGGTTCTTATTGGAGTTGGGACCCTAAAGAAACTTGGGCGTTAATTACTTGGTTAGTTTTCGCCGCTTACCTCCACGCCAGAATTACTCGCGGTTGGCAAGGTCGTCGTCCCGCGATTTTAGCTGCTAGTGGTTTTGTTGTGGTTTGGGTTTGCTATTTGGGTGTGAATCTTTTGGGTAAAGGTTTGCATTCTTATGGTTGGTTTTTCTAACAAAAATTATCCCTTTCTCTGTGAGCAGAGGAGGGGATATTAAAAATTCATCATACGTAATTCGTAATTGATAATTATGTTTGCAACAGAAGGATACGAAATACAACCAAAGAGCGCACAGTATAATAGCCAAAATATTATATTTAGCTGTGAATAAATATGGTTAAGATTCCAGTTCAAAAATTAACTTTTGAGGATTTTTTAGAACAGTATCCTGATGGTTCTGGTATCTATGAACTGGTAAATGGAGAGATTATCAAAGTGGAACCTATTAGGGCGCATAAGAATGTAGCAAGATTTCTCATGCTTGGTTTCAATGATGAAATTAGGCGCTTAGAGCTTGATTATATTGCTGATAAAGATGTGGTAGTTAGGACATTTTCTAGTACGGGAGAAGAACAAGGTAGAAATCCTGATGTAGCTGTAGTTAAAGCATCACAGTGGAATAGTAATGTGCTAGCTTATGGGGCGTTAATTGAGCCGATTCAACTGGCTGTAGAAGTTACTTCCACTAATTGGGATGATGATTATATTGATAAATTAGATGAGTATCAGCGTCTGGGTATTCTTGAGTATTGGATTGTGGATTATTTAGCGATCGCTTCTCGTGCTTATCTCGGTAATCCTAAACTTCCTACGGTGTTTGTTTATCAGTTAATTGATGGTCAATATCAAGCGCAAAAATTTACAGGTAATGACCGCATTATCTCTGCCACTTTCCCAGAATTACAAATTACTGTCAAACAAATTGTAGCTGCAAGTCAAATACAAAAACTTTAATTACAGTTTATTTATAAAAATAAATATATAGCTTTTTTCATGTAAATGAGGTAAAAGAGTAGGAGCAAACAATGTTTTTTATTTTAACTTAAGTTTGTACCAAAAAATCTTCTGGGTCTATACCCCAATTTACCCAACTAATAGCCTCTCGTGCGGATGCTATATTCGGGGGTACGCGCAATATATGAATATTTCCTGTACTGGGACAAATCATTTTTAATAAACACATAGATTCTAGAGATGTAGAACCACGCCGATTTATTTCTTGGTAATTATCAATTCTTAATAAAGTGTATTCTTGCCAACTATCTAACTCAATTGCACCCAATTCTTCACAAATGCGTTTGTAGCCAATACCTTGAATCAAAACTCTTCTGAGTTCTGCGTTACCTTCTTCAAGTAACCATGTTGCTTGCCATTGATTTGCAAATACTTTACCGTATTTTTCAGGTAGTCTAACACCTTCATAAGCATAGACTTTAAAACCATCAACATACTCTAATGCTGGTTCTCCTTCTGCGTGGAGACGGTTTTGATTGTTGAAGGATAGTTTAGTAGGGCGATCGCAAATTAAACAAGCTTCTTTATACGCATAAATTCGTCCGCAATTTTTCAGAATATTTTGGTAAATATCCCATGTAGAATGTTTATAAAATCCCAGTTCTGAAATACAAAAATCCGACCAGCCACATTCATAGCAGATACTGTCTGTTTGCATGTGACCAGATTCAAATTCATAAGGTAGGTCATCTCCAATTTCTAGCTCTCGCATTTCTCGTTCAGAAATTTCCTCTATATTGCTTATTATTTCCCAGAGTTGACGATCTGTATCAAAATCTGTTTTAAAATCCTCATTACCGATATCGTTAAACACGATACACATGAAAATTTCTCTGATTTGAGGTAAAAGATCACTATAATCTAATTCCGAATATGAGCCTTGAAAATAAAAGTGTTTAGCAGCAGTGTAAGGGCTATCAAAGAAAATAATCTCTGGCTCATCTTCACCAATTAAATCATAAGCAGCCTTCACTGCCTCAGATGCTTTTTCTCTATCAATTCTCTCAGTTGACAGCGCAATTTTTCTCCACTTCTGTTGATAAACAGGAATTAAAGCTTCTTGCTCTGGAGTTAGTGTTTTAATCTCTTGATTAGACATTCTCAGCTAGAAAATCATGACTGTTCAATTTTGGCAACAGGCACATCAATATTTAATATTATTTATATACGAGTGCAGAAATAACAATTTTAGTATCCGAAATGGCTTTAAAGCGCAACTACAAGCGTTTTAGATTTTTTATCAATGCATTAAAACACAACTTTACCACTTTAAATAAGAAGCTTCAATTCCCTGCTCACGCTTTATTTTGCTATCTTTTTCAAACCAAGCAATGACTTGTGGTGTGGTCAAATCTTCGATAGCAACACCATATTCTTGAGCAATATGCTTTAAAAGCTTCAGGGATGAAATTGTCAATCTTGTTAAAAATTTTTCCGAGGAAGATAACAAAGCCGCTTCTACTTTTGAGGACTCTTCCAAACTTAAAAACTGTTCTGATGGTGAATTAGTCATTTGTCAATAGTCAATAGTCATTTGTCAATAGTTAATAGTCTCCCTTGTCCTCCTTGTCCTCCTTGTCCCCCTTCTATTCCCGCGCTTGGACTAAATAGCCACAACGATGCTCACCATTGATAATCCAGTGGGTGCGCTCGACTGTACAATCGGGGAGGACTGCGGCGAACATTTCTAGTTCATGACCGCAAACGCTGGGGAAAGATTCGGCAACATTAGAAATAGCACATTTATGCTCGATGAAGAGAAAGCGATCGCTTTTCTTAGAATTATCGGACTCTACAGCATGATACTCTGCCATGAAGCCTTCTGCTTTTCTAAACTCCACTAAGTTGGCGACACGCTCTTTTAAGGAACCGTTACCAAGGCGATCGCGGTATTCTTGGGCTTTACGCTCCCACTGTTTTTGTAAGATTGATGTGACTTGGTCTTTGCCTACTGTTTCTGCTAAGGTATCCAGCAAGGAAACGGCAAAATCACCATAACTATCACCAAGGCGATCGCTCTGTTGTCGATGTAGGCGATCGCGTCCTCTCGTACTCAGTTGATAAATATGTTGGGGTCGTCCCATTCCCGCCTGCACTGTGGTGGAATACAAAATTAGCTCTTCCGCCTCCAAATCTTTGAGATGGCGGCGAATCGCTTGGGGACTAATATCTAAAACTTCAGCTAGCTCAAAAGCGGTTGCTTGTGAGTGTTTCTGGAGATATTCCAGAATGTCTTGCTTGGTTGAGGACTGGTGGGTAGTCGTCATCTTTTTGGGGAGACGCTCTGCAAACGTCCAAAAAATTTCTAGGAAAATTTGACTTAAACAACATTGTTGTTGTTAATTTAGCGTAAAATGAAGATACATTAAACAACATTGTTGTTGTTTTAGTCTCAATTCCTATTGTAACAGCCGTGTAACCACTCAGTAACGCGAGATGGGAATCGGCTCAAACCAAGCCCGTCTCCGAATCCTAGAGAGAGATCCTAAAGAACACGAGAGATTACTACCGATGAGTGCCACTGTCAAAACCTTAGTCAACCAACCTTACAAGTACGGCTTTGTCACAGATATTGAAGCCGACACTATTCCGCGTGGACTAAACGAGGACATTATCCGCTTAATTTCCGCCAAGAAAGAAGAGCCGGAATTTATGCTGGAGTTTCGCCTCAGAGCGTATCGCCAGTGGCTGAAAATGACAGAACCAACTTGGCCTAATGTCAAGTATCCACCAATAGATTACCAGGATATCATCTACTATTCAGCTCCCAAGCAGAAAAAGCAGAAGCTGGAAAGTTTGGATGAAGTTGATCCCACCCTGTTAGAAACCTTTGAAAAGTTAGGTATTCCCCTAACTGAACAAAAGCGTCTAGCCAACGTCGCCGTTGATGCAATTTTTGATAGCGTTTCCGTCGCCACAACTTTTAAGGAAAAGCTAGCTAAAGATGGCGTAATTTTCTGCTCAATTTCTGAAGCACTGCGGGAACATCCAGAACTGATCAAGAAATATCTGGGTAGTGTCGTTCCGGTAGCTGACAATTACTTTGCAGCGCTGAACGCGGCTGTATTTAGCGATGGTTCCTTTGTTTATATTCCTAAAGGCGTAAAATGCCCAATGGAACTGTCTACCTACTTCCGCATCAACTCTGGTGATACAGGACAATTTGAACGGACATTGATTGTGGCTGAAGAAGGTAGCTATGTTTCCTACCTGGAAGGTTGTACTGCGCCAATGTATGACAGCAATCAACTACACGCTGCTGTTGTAGAACTAGTTGCTTTGGATAACGCCGAAATTAAATACTCCACAGTGCAGAACTGGTACGCCGGTGATGCTAACGGTAAAGGTGGAATTTATAACTTTGTTACCAAGCGTGGTTTGTGTCAGGGTGTCAATTCCAAAATTTCTTGGACTCAGGTAGAAACAGGTTCAGCGATTACTTGGAAATATCCCAGCTGCGTATTAGTGGGTGATAACTCTGTGGGTGAATTTTACTCGGTGGCGCTGACAAATCATATGCAGCAAGCCGACACAGGTACCAAGATGATTCATGTTGGTAAAAACACTCGCAGCACAATTATTTCTAAAGGTATTTCTGCGGGTAAATCCAGCAACAGCTATCGCGGTTTGGTAAAAGTTAACCCGAAAGCTGAAGGTGCGAGAAATTATTCTCAGTGCGACTCCATGCTGATTGGGGATAATGCCCATGCCAATACTTTCCCCTATATTCAGGTACAAAATAACAGTGCCAAGGTAGAACATGAAGCTTCTACTTCCAAAATTGGGGAAGATCAGCTATTTTACTTTGCCCAAAGGGGCATTTCGGCAGAAGATGCTATTTCGATGATGATTAGCGGCTTTTGCAAGGATGTGTTTAATCAGCTACCAATGGAATTTGCAGTGGAAGCTGATAAATTATTGAGCCTGAAATTAGAAGGTAGTGTTGGTTAAGATTCAACCGCACTGAACCGTTGACTACGAACTGAGAGAGACAAGAGAGAGAGAACATGATTGTTGAAAATAGTGAAGTTGTACTGTCAGTTAAGGATCTGACAGCTACAGTTGATGGGACACCGATTCTGAAGGGCGTGAATCTGGAAGTTCGTGCAGGCGAAATCCATGCGATTATGGGGCCGAACGGTTCTGGAAAGAGTACCTTTTCTAAAGTATTGGCGGGACATCCAGCTTATGAAGTTACTGGTGGCGAGGTAATTTTCCAAGGACAAAATCTGCTGGAATTGGAAGCAGAAGAACGGGCGAGAAGTGGTGTATTTTTAGCGTTTCAATATCCCCTAGAAATTCCTGGTGTCAGCAATTTAGATTTCTTGCGCGTCGCATATAATTCTCGCCGCAAAGCACAAGGTTTAGAAGAACTGGATGCTTTTGATTTTGACGATTTGGTAGAGGAAAAGTTGGAAGTGGTGAAGATGAATCCCTCTTTCCTCAGCCGTAGTGTCAATGAAGGATTTTCTGGTGGTGAGAAGAAGCGGAATGAAATTTTGCAAATGGCGCTACTAGAACCAAAGTTAGCAATTTTGGATGAAACCGATTCTGGTTTAGATATTGATGCGCTGAAAATTGTTGCTGGTGGGGTAAACCATCTAGCAAGCCCCGACAATGCCACAATTTTGATTACTCACTATCAGCGCTTACTCGACTATATTGTGCCTGACTTTGTGCATGTGATGGCACACGGACGAATTCTTACTACTGGTGGTAAAGAATTGGCGCTAGAGTTAGAATCTCGCGGTTATGACTGGATTCTGGAAGCAGATGCGGTTGAGGTGGGTGTGTAATGACTATTCAAGTTTCCCCCAGTTCAATTTCTAGTTTGCTGGATAGAGATGACTATCTCACTGGCTTATTAGCACAGGTAACAGCACAACCAGCAGCAGGTTGGTTACAAGAAGTTAGCCAAGCTGCTGCTAATGTGGTGCGTCATTCCACTGTTCCTACCACCCGCGATGAAGAATGGCGCTTTACAGATTTGTCCGGGTTGCGAAAGGTGGAATTTCAGGTAGAGAAGCAATTAATCTCTACAGATATTGCTGCGCTCACTTTACCAGAAGCCGCTAATAGCCGTTTGGTATTTGTTAACGGTGTGTACGCACCAGAATTATCCGCAATTGCAGATTTACCTGCGGGTGTAGTTGTGAGTAATTTGACAGCTTTACATGTGGCTGAACAGGAACGAGTGCGGCAGTATTTAGCTCAAAGTGAAGGACAGCAAGAAGTTTTCACTGCTCTGAATACTGCTGGTTTGACTGATGCAGCCGTGGTATTGGTGAAGAAGAATGTAGCAGTTGCAACGCCAATTCACTTGTTATTTATTACAGTTGCAGGGGAAAAAGCAACGATTTCGCAGCCACGTTGTTTGGTGGTAGCGGAAAGCGGTTCACAGGTGACTTTAGTAGAAGAGTTTACGAACCGCAGAGGCGCAGAGAACGCAGAGGAGGGAGTTTACTTCACCAATGCAGTTACGGAAATTTGGCTAGCTGAGAATGCCGAAGTCAGTCACACTAGAGTTGAGCGCGAAAGTGTAGAGGCTTTCCATATTGGCAAAACTGCGATCGCTCAGGCTCGTGATAGCCGCTATACCTGTCATGCTATTAGCTTTGGTGGCAAGCTGTCACGCCATAATTTAGAGATTTTGCAAACTGGCGAACAAACTCAAACCACCCTCAACGGGTTGACAGTAATTTTTGGTAATCAGTTAGGTGATACTCACAGTGCGATCGCCCTTAATCATCCCTATGGTACAAGTAAGCAATTGCACAAATGTATTGTAGGCGATCGCGCCCATGCTGTATTCAATGGCAAGGTTTTTGTGCCCAAACCAGCACAGCTCACAGATGCAGCACAATTAAATCGGAATTTGCTACTATCATCCAAAGCCAGAGTTGATACCAAACCCCAACTAGAAATTACAGCAGATAACGTCAAATGCGCTCACGGTGCTACCGTTAGCCAGTTAGAAGATGATGAAATATTTTATCTGCAAAGTCGGGGCATTGATGAAAACGCCGCCCGAAATTTGTTAATTAACGCTTTTGCTGCTGAAATCATTAATCAAATACCAGTTCCCTCTCTACGGGAAAGTCTATTAAACACAGTCAAGAGTCTTAAGACATCTAATGACTAAGGACAAATGACATAGGACAAATGACAAATCATTAATTACCAATGACTTTTACTTCTACCAAAACCTTAGCCGATCAAGTACGTATTGACTTCCCTATCTTGCGTCAGATAGTCAATGGTAAACCCTTAGTTTACCTGGATAATGCTGCTACTTCTCAAAAACCTCTACCAGTATTAAATACTCTGCGAGATTATTACGAGCAGTATAATGCCAACGTCCATCGGGGTGCCCATATTCTCAGTGCTAAAGCTACCGACGCGTATGAAGGTGCTAGAGATAAAGTAGCCAAATTTATCAATGCTGCATCGCGTCAAGAAATTGTCTACACCCGCAACGCGAGTGAAGCAATTAACTTGGTAGCTTATAGCTGGGGAATGAACAATTTGCAGCCAGGAGATGAAATTATTCTCTCGGTGATGGAACACCACAGTAATATTGTTCCTTGGCAATTTGTGGCACAAAAAACAGGTGCGGTACTCAAGTTTGTCGAACTGACACCAGAAGAAACATTTGATTTGGAACAGTTTAAAACGCTGATTTCCGAAAAAACAAAACTGGTGTCAGTAGTTCATGTTTCTAACACCTTGGGTTGTATTAATCCAGTCCAAGAAATAGCTACGATTGCTCACAGATACGGCGCGAAATTCTTAATGGATGCTTGCCAAAGTGTCCCCCATATGTCCATTGATGTACAACAAATAGACTGTGATTGGTTAGTAGCCTCAGGTCATAAAATGTGTGCCCCAACTGGCATAGGATTCTTATATGGCAAGTTAGAATTACTAGAAGCAATGCCACCATTTTTCGGTGGTGGTGAGATGATTGCAGAAGTCTATTTAGACCATTCTACCTATGCAGAATTACCCCATAAATTTGAAGCGGGTACACCTGCAATTGGAGAAGCGATCGCTCTTGGTGCTGCTATAGATTATCTTACTAGTATTGGTATGGATAAAATCCATGCCTATGAAGCAGAATTAACAGCTTATTTGTTCCAACAATTAGAACAAATTCCCCAAGTGCGGATTTATGGCCCCAAGCCAGATGCTAAAGGAGAAGGTAGAGCCGCTTTAGCCTCATTTACAACTTCCGAAGTCCACGCCAACGACTTATCTACATTATTAGATCAAGAAGGTGTAGCTATCCGTGCTGGACATCACTGCACTCAACCATTACACCGCTATTTAAATATTGCGGGCACTGCACGGGCAAGTTTATCTTTCTACAATACCCGTGAGGAAATTGATATTTTCATCAAGGCGTTGAAGGATACTCTGGAATTTTTCGCGGGAATCTTCGGCTAAAAATCGACAATATCTTCAGATTAATTGTGTCAACTATTAGCTATATATGAGGCTAATAATTGGCACAATTTAATTTTTAATGGGTTAAATTTTGATGTCTGGTGTGTTCTAGCAATCCGGGTTATATTATTTACCCCTTTATCTTAATACAGATAGATTGTTCGTAGGAGTTTAGCATCTCACATATTATTAATAAATTAAATAGTAACCCTGTCCATTAATTTTGATAAAACGTTTATTATTTAGCTTTTCTCCAACCTCCACATTACAGTAATGTACCATCCTATGGTGATTGGGGCATAAAATTACAACATTATCTTCTTCTTGTGAACCTTCTTTAGATAAATAGTGTAAATGATGCGCCTCAGAATAAAAACTGCCATCATGTTTTTTAAAAGTAAAGCCACAATTCTCAAATTGGCAGCGATTTCGATATTTATTTTTTATTTGTACAACAATCTGTTGAAACCTTTTTATCCGTTGGACAACGACTTCTTGTTTTTCATTTTTTAAGTGCGGAAAGTCTCCAAATAAATCATTTACATCTTGTTGATATTCTCCTGCGTTGATTGCTTCTAAAATAATATCTTGTTTCAGATAATTTATAGAGCAAATAGTTTGTCTACAACAAGGTTTATCTTTACCAAAATTTTTAACATCAATAGGCTCACCTAAAATATTATCACAATTCCATTTACCAACAACAGCCCGCTCTTTCGATTTATCATCATGTCGCTGAGTTACTTCATTTTTGGCAAAACACCACCATAATTTTTTTTGAAAACAAGTTATCCATAAAGTGTCTTCACGACATTCATAGAATCTTTGGATTTGTTTGAGATATTTTTGAATTTGCTTTTCATCGGCTTTGCGGAATCTTCTTAATTCTTGTTCCACTTCAGTCCATTTAGCTTCAAGACAAAGTTGATGATCTATCTCTAGATAGCCTAAACGAATAGTATTATCTTTGTAGAAGCAATCCTCAGCCCATTTATTACCTTCACCAAGATTAATATATAGAACTTGCTTTACGTATTTACCATTTATATCCATAATTCTTACCTTTGAAATTAATTTTCATCTCTATTTGTGGTGTTTATCTAAATCCAATATTCTTCTATACAAGGTTTCCCAGTCCAATGAAGTAAGGAAACACAAATTTTTATATCAAAACAAGCAGTTTTAAAAACGTACATCACTAGATTGAAAAACGCTATTATAAAAGGTAATAAAAATATCTAACTCATGTTTAATGTAAACAGAGTCTTAAAACGCTTGGAATTTGATAAATTCACCCAAAATATAATTTTGAGTGAATCTATGAACCTTTAAGATATCAGCAGCGTTTCTAATTCACTTCAGGCATAAAACTGTATTAACACAGAAACTTGATGAAGCCAATAGCACATTTCAACTACAAAGATGATTAGGTAGTAACCCACATCAAAATTAACCACACACAATCCTCAGAACACTAATCATCTGTTGCTGTAAGTTTTTTTCGCCTAACTATTCAGAAACTCCACAAAAACTGATAGCGTCAAACAAAGAAAGAAATTATTGTGGATGTGACAGCTTGAAAACGCGATCTAATTATTGGCAACTGCTACCTTATATCCGAACCCAGTGGCAAACCATCACCAAAGGATTTATTGGCATTATCGGATATGTGCTGGCGACCTTAACACTCATCAATCTCGCGGGTAAATTAGCAACGCCCTTTGGAGAAGGTAATGTAGTAGCGATCGCACAAATAGCTGGCATCTGTGCTGTAGTATTTCTAGTACGTGGCTTTTTTCAGTCTGTGCAAGATATCTACATGGCGCAGGCTGCTTTAAGAGTAGCGTTTCTGCTCCGCAAGCAAGTTTACGGACATCTACAAAAACTCAACCTGAGCTATTTTGAAACCGCAAAAGCAGGTGATTTATCTTACCGATTGACTGAGGATATTGACAGGATTGGGGAAGTAGTCAATAAAATATTTCACGATTTAATCCCCTGTGTGTTGCAATTGCTGGCAATTCCAATTTATATGATTTACTTGAATTGGCAGCTAACCCTAGCAACGGTGATTGTGGCACCACTGATGGGGATTTTGATTGGTTGGTTTGGCGAAAGGTTACAGAAATATTCTCGTCGCAGCCAAAATCGAGTTTCTAGTTTATCGGCTATCCTCACAGAAGTTTTCAGCGGAATTCGGTTAGTCCAAGCTTTTGCAGCCGAAACCTACGAAATGGTGCGGTTTAGCCATGAAGCAGAACGCAGCCTCAAAGCCAAATACTCAGCCGAACGCCTCAAAGCCATTCAAATTCCCATTATCGGCTTTCTCGAAGCTTTAAGTGCTTTATCACTCTTGTTAGTGGGAGGATGGCAAATTTCCCAACGCAACTTAACTGTCGGCGAGTTTTTCAGCTACCTCACAGCGGCGGCGTTGTTAATTGACCCCATCGGTCATACTACTAATAATTACAACGAATTTAAGCAAGGCGAGGCATCCGTTGACCGAGTTTTTGAATTATTAGCAATTCAACCCACAGTTTTAGAAAAGCCTAATGCGATCGCTCTCCCACCTGTGCAAGGCAAGGTAGAATATCGCCATGTTTCCTTTGCCTACAAAGCTGGTGAATCTGTAATCAAAAATATTAATTTATTAGCATTACCAGGAGAAGCGATCGCCCTTGTGGGTGCTTCTGGTGCTGGTAAAACCACGTTTGTAAATCTGCTACCTCGTTTCTACGATCCGGAATCTGGGCAAATATTGATTGATGATGTCGATATTCGCGATGTCACGCTTTATAGCCTGCGGCGACAAATCGGCATTGTTCCCCAAGAAACTATCATGTTTTCTGGCACAATTGCCCAAAATATCGCTTTTGGACAAGATTCATTTGCAATTTCAGAAGTGGAAGCAGCCGCGAAAATTGCTAACGCCCACAATTTTATTACCCAGCTACCAGAGGGTTATGATACTTGGGTAGGCGAACGTGGGGTAAATTTATCAGGCGGACAAAGACAAAGAATTGCGATCGCTCGTGCTGTGCTGCTCAACCCGCAAATTTTGATACTTGATGAAGCGACATCAGCCTTAGATTCTGAGTCAGAAGCCTTGGTACAGGAAGCTTTAGAAAGACTGATGCAAGGGCGGACTGTATTTATTATTGCTCACCGTTTAAGTACAGTGAAAAGATGCGATCGCATTTTAGTACTAGAACAAGGTCAAATTGTCGAATCAGGAACCCATGAAGAACTGTTAGCGTTTCAACGTCGCTATGCTAGGTTTTATGCTCAACAGTTTAGTTAGTCATGTGTGAGTTGGGGGGCGATCGCATCATTTATGATTGGCCATTGCTGAAGTACAGTGAGAAGATGCGATCGCGTAGCATCAAACCAAAACACTCTTCTATTTTTTGTACACTCTGATTAACGGTGTCACTTTTGGTTGTTCGGGATTAGTTAGGTTTAATCTATAAGCCGTGTTTAATATATCTCCTGATTCATCACCTTTGACTGTAACTATATAAGTTGCTGGTTGATCAGGATGTTTTTCAAGTTTTTCAATCACCTTGTTTTGGATAATCGACACATCTCTTAATCTTTCTGGTAGCCGAGCATTTGGTTTCCAAAGACATAAAACCCCTGTAGAATTGGGAAATTTTAGTAATTGTAGAGCGTACTTTTGATTATTAACTTGAAAGTGAGATGTTGATAATACTCTAGCTTGATTCCGTGGTGGTATTTGCCGAAATACTTCTCATGTTCTTTGATGATAGCGGCAGTTTCTATCAATAATGGGTTCCCCAGCGATTGCAGATGTTGATAATGTGGATATACTGACACTGTAAAAACTTAAACTTGTTAAAACCAAAGCAGCAAGTTTAGAACAGGTAAACATAATCTAAATTTTCTAATGATGTATCAAAATAATATCTTTCATCCAGAGTATGTAAACAATTTTATCTAACTTGTGATCAATCCTGGTTACAGGGCTAGTATAAAATTATTATCTAGTCGTCTCAATATCATACAAAATCCACCGAAATACCCGTTAAATAAAGATAAATTGGGCGTTATATCAATGAGACATCCATTGGTGGTTGAAGCATTTGAATTTTGTTCCAAATAGGGAAAAATCATTCCATTATTCAGTAGTGCCATAAATTTAAGTTATCAAAACCAGTCCGAATTGATATGTTAGTTAACAATATTTCAATAAGGAAAAAATATTATGTATACAATATCCAAAAATAAGATTGATACAGGACGATATTGTGAAATTAATGTAGTCCATCATTGCAATTTATCATGCCGTGCTTGTACCCATTTATCCCCTGGTCTTCCCAAATATATTGCTGATCCAGAAAATATATACAATGAGCTTTCTATTTTATCCAAAGCTTATATTCCAAGAGGAATTAAATTAGTTGGGGGAGAACCTTTACTACATCCAAATATAATTCAAATAATTGAAGCAATCCGTGCATCTGGTATAACTAAGTTTGTGAAAATGGTAACAAACGGTCATTTACTTGCAAAAGCACCGGATCTATTTTGGGAAAAAATAGATGCTATAGAAATTTCACTTTATCCAAGTAAACCCCTAAATCCTGAAACTTTAAAAATATTGAAACAAAAAGCTAAGGATTCTAAAACCATTTTAGAGATTTATAATTGGGATGACTTCCGTGAATCTTATTCAGAATTAGGCACAGAAAATACAGAATTAGTGCAAAAAATTTATTTAACTTGCGCTGTAGCTCATATTTGGCGATGTCATACTGTTTCTGAAGGATATTTTTATAAATGTCCTCAATCTGTGTTTATTCCGAAAGTTATTAACAAAGAAAACCTCCAAAATGACGGAATTAAAATTACTGATTCTGAAGATTTTTTTGAGAACTTACTAGCTTATTTAAAATCAGAAGAACCTTTAGGATCTTGTTCTCATTGCTTAGGTTGTGTAGGAAAAAAATTTACCCATGAGCAAATGAATCCTAAGCTATGGCGTTCTCCACAACAGTTTACATCGGAGGATCTTGTGGATTTACCTTATTTAAGCTTGATAGAAAAACAACCATCTCAAGCTAAAGGATGTCATAGAAAGCTTTCTTTACCGGAAAAAATTACTAATCTAACAACTAAGTTATTCAATAATTATCGCAAGTAATTGTTGCTTTTGAGCCTTTCCTAAAACAATTATTAGTAAGGCACAACATTGTTGTGCCTTTATCAATCTCTCGTATTGTTTTTTCGAGTTGGTGTAATTTGCTTGATCAGCGACGCTCACCCAGGGTTTTGAATTTCTTCCTTGTCTCCTTGCTCTCTACTCAACTTAGCTGCTGAGAGAAACGGCTGGAGTCATCATTTGTTTTTGCTGTTCTTGTATCCAACCTTCAAACAGTTCATTGAGCAGCCGTGCTTTCATTGGTTCATCTAGTTGTGCAGGAATAAATTTCTCTAGCTGCACAATCACAAACCATTCAGCGATGCGAGTCGGTGGTAAAACTTGTCCTGGTTGATTATTCGCCAGCAATTGCGCCATTGCTGGATGGAGTTGGTTGAGTTCAATTGGCCCAACTAACCCACCTGTTTGTGACTCTGGGCCTTTAGAATATTCTCGTGCCACATCTGCAAAGGATTGCTCTTTAGCTTGAATGCGGAAGTAGAGTTCTTGAGCGATTCCCATATCTTGGGTGCGTAGCAGTGAATAAATTACTTTATCCAATTTTGCTTTCGATTGGAAAAAATATGCTTCCAGTTTTTTACCCCAAGTTTCTTGCTTAAATTTTTCTACTTTCAGCTTCCGCACCGTCAAATCTGCTAGTTGCTTTGGAATCAAACCGTGATATTCCATCCATGCTTTGACATCGGCTTCTGATGTTAACTGTCTTTCCCCAAAAAACTGTTGTTGAGCCGCAGCGATTTCTTCGGGAGTACAATCTATGGATGCGATCGCTTCATCTATAATTAATTCCCGTCGCAACTGTGGCAGCATTTGATAGCCTGCCAGTAAGGGAATTAGTTCGTCAGTCGTGATTGTACGGTTACCAATTCTTAGTACTTCAGTCATTAGCTTTTATATATATCAAAATATATGGTTTGTGTGATTTTACACTTTTTAGTTGTAAACACCGATCAACTAGCCTGTACATAAATTATGCTACAGGCAAATCATTAGTGAGCCTTTATACCAACTTTGGTTAGATAGCCATGCTTTAAAGCTTTGGAACAACCTTTTGGTAAAGACTGTTAATCTAAAACCCAAAACTTGGTATCAGTTGCCCCTCTGTTAAACCCAATACAATTCTAATTTCAAAAATATGCAGCCTATTATGAAGTTTAGGCCAAGATAATACCAAGGTCACTAGGCAACCATGAAGGCAATATGGTAGTAGCGCTTTTTGCCATTACTCAGGCAACACACATCTCAACGGCACAAATCAAGCACATCAGCATTCCAACCCGCCAAAAGCTTTGATATACAAATTTTTTGACTTTACTTTAGTTAAAAATTTCTTGAGTTGATTAGTCTTAAGCCCCTACTCTCTATATATAGTGAGAGCGATCGCCTTTTAGCCGTAATATTGTTCATATTAAGCAATAATTTCTCAAGGTTGGGCTATAAAGACTCTAAATAGCTCAAAAGGTCTACCATTTCTTGGGCACTAGGCTGAAACTTGGGCATCGGTGGCGTTTCACCACTAATCACTTGGCGAATCAGTCCATAACGCGATTTATGCTTGGATACACCTTGCAAGCTGGGGCCTACTCGCCCATCTGCTTGCCAGCCATGACAACCAGCACAATTGATTTGAAAAATAGCGTTACCTTGTACTGGATCTCCAGTTAAGGATAGAACATTTTTCACATAAGGATCGGAAGCTTGCACCATCTGAACACCAAAAATGCCCAAAGTGATTGCTAGCGTTACGGCAAGAGCCAGCAAAGCGATCCGCTGAATTAAATTTTCAGGTTTGGTAATCTGGTTATCCAAAAGGTTTGTTGTGAAAGTTGTAGGTGTGCTAAGAATTTTTCATTTCCTACACATAGCTTAAAAGTTCTTGATGCTCACTGCAAGCATGGATGATACTTTTACTTTGATTATTCATTCTCCAAAAACGCTGTAGAGAGAGGCATTCATCCCGAATTTGGTAAAATCAAAAACAGGAAACGAATGTTTAATAATTGCAAAGAGGAGATTTACAGTGGTTGAACCCCTGCTCTCAGGTATCGTCCTTGGTCTAATTGTGGTTACTCTCTCTGGTCTGTTTTACGCTGCCTATAAGCAATACAAGCGCCCCAACGAACTGGGAGGCTAGGGATTAGGGACTGGGGACTGGGTAATTGGTATTTGGGAATTTCTCGTTTTTTCCCTTGTCCCCTTGTCCCCTCGTCCCCTCGTCCCCTTTTCCCCCTTCCCCTAAATCACTCGATAATCCTATAAAACGTCAAAGCGGTGTTTCCATAAACTTTCTCGCGGCAAATTTCCCAGTTAGGAATGACTGGCGCAGTCCAATCTTGGGCACTATGTTCAGCCGCAATTTCGCCTTCAGCCTCTAAAAGCTGGTAGTCTGTGATCGCTTCTAAAACTGGTTGATATAATCCGCTAGCATAGGGCGGATCAAAATAAATTCTGTCAAATTTTTGGTCTGATAAGGTTTTTAACTGCTGGAGTACATTTCCCCGCAGCAATTTCCATTCTTGGTCAGCACTCGCTACTCGCTGCCAATTCTCTTGAATGATGTTACAGGCGCGGCTCGATTGTTCAATACCGACTACTAAGCTGGCTCCTCTACACAAAGCCTCTGCGCCCATTGAACCGCTACCAGCACATAAATCTAGCCAACGACACCCAAATATTCTTTCCTGCCAAATATTAAAGACAGCCTCTCGTACCCGCGCACTGGTAGGTCTGGTATCTTTACCAGGCAAGGTTTTTAACTGACGATTTCCGTAAATTCTCAGAGCCATTAGTCATTAGTTATGAGCCATTAGTCATTGTTCATCGATCATTGGTCATTGCACAAAGACAAATGACAAAGAACAAATAACAACTGACAGACAACTAAATTGTATTATGCTGCTACTTGTTCGCGGACTTGAGCAACAAAATTAGATAAGATTTGCAATCCAATATTAGATGATTTTTCCGGGTGAAATTGCACTGCCATCAGATTATCACGAGCGATCGCAGCTGTAACTCTTTGCGTCCCGTGGGTAACTGTTGCTGCGCTAATTTGCGGATCTGTTGGTTCAACATAGTAAGAATGAACAAAATAAACCCAAGGATTCGCAGGCAAATGCTCCCACATAATACTTTTTGGCTGAGTTATTTCCAGCTGATTCCAACCCATGTGAGGAATTGTAATTTCTGGTTCTGGACGAAACCTTTTAACTGTTCCTTTAACAATTCCTAATCCTCGTTGTGTACCTTCGGCACTCGATTCAAACAGAATTTGCAATCCCAAGCAGATACCCAAAAAGGGTTTACCTGATGCGATCGTATCTTTAATAGGTTGTTCTAAACCACGCACGCGCAGGTTTTGCATGGCTGGATCAAATGCTCCAACTCCTGGCAAAACTACTGCATCTGCTTGTTCTAATTCCTTAAAAGAATGAGTGATTTTAGGAGTTGCTCCAGCTTTTTCCAAGCCTTTGCAAACTGAATGTAAATTTCCCATATCATAATCTACGACCGCAATCACTGGCATTGACCTGCTCCTTGTAAATTTATTATGGAGAGTAATTCTATTTTAAATAATATTTCTTATGAAGAAAAGATTTCTATTAACTTCTTTTGACACTTGGCTCGAAGATCAACAGTCAAATTCTTCGGATGATTTATTACTAGAAGTCACCAAACTAGAAACACTACCTCATCATTTGACTTATTTACGTCATTTACCTGTAGATGTGCAGCTTGCTAGTAATGTTGTAATTCAAAAAATCAATGAACTCCAACCGGATTGTATTATCTGTTGTGGAATGGCTGCTAGTCGAATGCAATTAACTGTAGAAGTTTGTGCGACTAGTGCAGAAAGTGTTTTGCAAACAGGTGTGAATATAGAACAATTAGTTTCTGGAGCCAGGGGAATTGAGATTAGTCACGACTGCGGTAAATTTGTCTGCGAAGGTCTTTATTATTCAGTATTGGATCATTTACGCCAATCCCAACTGCAGGCAAATTGTATTTTTGTCCATGTTCCAGTTTTAAATCACGAAAATTTGGTAAACATTGTTGCAGATTTCGTATTAATTATTAACAAACTGGCACTTTCATAAATTTGTCCGCGTCTTTATGGAGGAAAAAATAGTTAAATTTATGTTGCCATTGTTACTAAGTTTGACACTTGCTCAATCAATTTCGCCTACACCACCACCAGAAGAAGTAGTACAACCGCAAGTTGTTCGTCCTTTACCAGGTAATCTCGATACAGTTCCAGTATTTAATAGCAATAGTCCAGAATTAGTCTTAAAGGAAGGGATTTTACTCTCCACTTTTCCTCCAGATGGCAAAAAAGTACCAACAGCTCATCTAAATTTTCCCTTTCAAGGAAGATTTGATATTTTTGCTCACCATATAGCTAGAGCTGAACCACCAGAAAATTTACGCTCGCTATATTTAGGAATTATCTTGCATAATCCTGCTGCAACACCAGTAACTATTAATGTGCTGCAAGGAGCAACTTATTTAAGTCAGCCAGATGCACCTTTTATTTCGTTACCATCATTCAGTGAAAATACTTTAGGTACAGTTTACGCTGGCCCGGGCGATCGCGTTACTAGCGATGTCCTGCGAGGACGACGACAAGAAATCTTTCCGGCTCAAATTGTGATTCCCCCAAAGGGAAGTCAGATGTTATTAAATCTGCCAATTCCTGTTAAAGGACTCACCCCACCTTTAAATGGTCGCTCGACATTAATCAGGCTACGCAGTAATGGCACAGTCTATGCAGCTAGTCTCGCCATGTTTGCACAAACAAATCCCGATGGTAGCGAACGTCCCCCAAATTTAGAAGAGTGGCAAAATTTACTTAATAATAGTGATGTAGCTGGCCCCAGAGATAAAACTCCCACACCTTTAGAAGAGACTGGTAAACCGAGAATTTACGGACGTGTAGCGGGAGTAGCTAATGGTTCTCAATGGCGCGCCTTATTAGTAGATGAGCCTAAAGCGAAATATTTAACGATTCCTCAACCAGGTCAAGCCTTTTCCTACGCTTTGAGTACTGTGCATGGTGGTACCTTGGGAACCAATCAAATTCAAAGCGCTAAGTTGTTGGTACGCTATCCTGACACCGCATACCGCGCTCATGGTAATTACGGCATTCAATATAGTCTCAAATTGCCGTTATATAACAATACTCAAACTCCCCAGACTGTAACTGTATCAGTCCAAACACCACTAAAAGAAGACCAATTAGTCAAACCAGGACTACGCTTTTTCAACAGACCAGCCAATCAAGTATTTTTCCGTGGGACAGTACGAGTGCGTTACAACGACGATCAAGGTAAGCCACAAACCAAGTTTGTCCACTTAATGCAAACTAGAGGCCAAGCTGGAGAACCCTTAACTTTATTAAATATGCCAGCAGGCGATCGCAGATTAGTACAAGTAGACTTTCTTTATCCGCCAGATGCTTCCCCACCGCAAGTATTAACCGTTGCAACTCAAGCGCAGGGACAATAAGCTACCTGATTATTTTAGGTAGTGTGTTACGAATTTTAAGAGACGCGATTAATCGCGTCTCTACAACTTTTGACTTTTGACTTTTAATTATTTTGGTCGGTATTCAGTACCATCCGCACGAAAACCTTTTTGTTGTAAAACAACTTTATTGTTCTGAATAATTGTCAGTTCCGTGTCAGCACCAGGAATAAAGCGGACTTGATAAGTATATCCATCTTTAGATGCGATGTATGTTGTCCAAAGACTATTAGTTTCGGTTTTAGGTAACTTTGCTGCTGGAGCGCTATTTGTAGTTTCGCTCTTGTTGTCGTACACATTTATATATGCTTGACCTTTACCGTGAACTCTCACAGTTTTAGTTTCGGTCACAAAATAGACTAGCGTATCTGCTTCTGAAGGATTTTTATCAGGCGCAGGCTTGGTAGGAGCAACGACTGAGATCACATCTTCACGCACCCAGCCAACTTCGTTTGCTTGTTTACCAAATTGCACTTTGTACCAAGTACGAGTATCCCCCGAGGGCTTTTGCTTGTCTAGGATTTTGACGCGATCGCCTGATTTACCTTGGCGGATGACGTTACCTTCTTTGATTACTGGTGCTGAACGAATATTAACTACGTTCGTGTTACTAGAATTAGTCTTGAGAATGCCTTCATTGGAAAGAATTTGGTTGGAATTTGTCATATTCTGATGCAGCCAAATTAGGATTTCTTGACAATAGATTGCTTCAAATGATACTACTGGTTTTCCAAATTGGGAAAAAATATACTTAAATTTCTTAATAATGTACGCAGGCTTTTGCAACTGCATAGCCTGGAATGATTCTCAGTCAAAGGTAAAACAATTTTCTTAGTCAGGACTTTAGCCCTGAATTTTTAAGCAGTTTAGTGCTTATTACATTATTTGAAACCCTTTGCTGCTTTTTTTTGCCCTTTACTTTGAGGCTTAGATTTTTGCACTTCTGCTATGGCTGTTTGAAATAAGTTGTGCAGATGTACAGGAACACTAGCAATTTCTGGTAAATCTGGCTCTAGAGGTTTACCGAATTCTTTTAGAAGTGAATCCAAGTCATTTCCTAAACTAAAATCTGGACGTTGCAGAAAAGTTTGTAATACATTTTCTAACGATTTAGGATACTCTTTAGCTAATCGATGCCAAATAAAAGTATTAATACTCTTGTCTTCCAAATAATAGCGAATTAGTTTCTCAGATCCTTCAATACTCTGCCAATTTTCCGTTGATAAAATTGTTTTGATTTTACTGTATGTTGGTAAAAACATTTGTCCCCAACGGGGATGAGAAATAGCTGTAACTTGTTCAGCTTTCTTGAGTTCCGCAGGTAAATCAACTTTTGGCATGACCATTTTACTGCTGCCATTATTGTTAAATATTTGAGAGGCTACATTAGAGTCAGCACCCATTTCTTTAACTGCTGCTTTGATTTCCTCTTGGTCAATACCAGCTTCTTGTGCCATCTCGGCTAAAGGTTTGGAAGTATCTATACCTGTATTTGCTAGTAATTTCTCGGTAATTACCTCTTGAAATTCAGCAATTTTCTTATTGAGTTGATATCCTGGTAATGTAATTTCATCCTGTCCAAAAAATGCCACAAACTGCTCATGGTATTGGACAACAGAATTCCAAGCTTCTGCTAGCAAATCGGGAGCATCGCTATAAAGATGATTTTTATAGTTTTCTTTAAAATTACCAATAGCTACAGCCAGTTTTGGTTTACCCAATTTACCCATAATTGTGTAGTTACTAAAGAATGTCCAGTAAATATCAGTAACCGGAGAAATCCGCGTGAGTAAAATTTCTCCTTCTTTTAACCGTGATATTTCTTGTAGAGTTTTAGCATTATTAGGCTTAACAATATAATGTTTATCTGTCAGCCAGTTTCTTACCTCAAAGCCATCGGGTAATATTTTCGTGATGGCAAATAAGCCCATAAAACTACGATACCAACTGCTAATCAGATTGCGATCGCTTTCTGGTAAATCAGGATGGCTGTCTATAAATAATTCTAAAGGAGAGCGATCGCCAACTTTCCCTTCGATAATAAAGCTGTCAATCACCAAGTCTTGCTGTGTACTGTTACCACTCCCGCTGCGTAACTTTCCAGCAGCATAGCTTTCCAGCGCTTGTGCTAAATTGCCTTCTGCTTCCAGGACAAAATCTACTATGGCTTGTTTGAGTGCGTGCGATCGCTCTAATATTGCATCCACAAGTCTATTTCTCTAATCAACAGAGGTAGACTATAGCTTTTTGGCGTATTAGCGCATCTAGCAATAGCTAGATATATCAAAATGCAAACTTCGCAGGTTAAGCATCAGTTCCTCTGACAATAGATATCAAGCATCACCCAAGGTTTCTGCACATGATTGCAACTCTAAATTTTAGTTATATTTCCCCAAAAGACTATCTTCAAACAGAAGAAACCAATCCTACACTATCCCATAAGTTAATTGTCAAGGATTGCAAGTGGGAGCATCCAGTTTTGGAAGATTTACCGTTTCTGGGAAAATGTAAAGGGAAATAACCCTGTGCGATCGCTGACAATGAACCAAGAGAAACAAGAACGGAT
>NZ_JACJPX010000050.1 GCF_014696315.1 Calothrix membranacea FACHB-236 | reverse complement strand
TTAATTCAGCAACTAAAACGCCCAAGTATTCCTATGTGCTTGGTTTGATTTAAATTGTCCTGTAGCTCCGCCCGCTATTTGTGCCAGTTGCGTAAGTCCTACTTTAAAACCTATCTTAATTTCTTCAAATCTTTCGCAAGTTTCGCAATATCTTGATTTTTCATAAACTCGCGGAGATATTTAGGTTAATACCAATTCTAGAAAAAAAATCAGACAGTCGCTACGCAAAATCAGGTTTTTGACGCTAACTGAACCGTATTGACATATAATTCTCCTCTTATGCCATGCTGTCTATGTGTAGCTTTTTTTTTGGAGAATTGGTATAAATTTACTGCTAAATAAAAAATCAAGGCGCAGCTATTAGCTGTGCCTTGGCTCCCTTATAACGATGAAATCAGTTTTTAACGTTGCCCAGAGGATACAGAATTAATTAATGGCAACAGTATCGACTGAATAGCTGTTAGTTCAGGTGGTGGGTTATTCAAAAACTGTGCAGAGCTATTATTAATTAAATTGTTATAAGCATTCCGTGCAATCAGCAATTGAATTGCATTGACTCCACCATTTGCCGCAACTTTTTTACCTCGGTTACCCTCTAACAAACCTTGCAGACTGTTAGCTAGTTGCTGAACCTGCTCAAGTGTGGGGCCACCCTCAAAACTACTTAATGCTTTCGTAATTTGCTCAGTAGCTGGATTTGTTCGCCCACCTCTTGATTGTATGAGAACACTAAGTAAAGTCTGCTGTGTAGCTGAAGGTATCGATTGCCCTGTTTGTGAAGTTAAGCTATTTGTATTCAGCTGATTGAAGATGTTAAGCGCAGTTTGATTGAGAGCAATTTGAAGAGAAGACTTAGCAAATACTGCTCTTTGAATATTTAAATTTCGCCCTACAGCTGGGGTAGTTATAGAACCACTGCTAAAGTCGGTGGTTGTTCCTATTGCTGTAGGAGCAGGATTTTGGTTAAAAGTCCCACCTGTAATGTCACCAGTTGTCACAATAACTCCCGTGACATCTGTTTGCCCATTAAATTGGGCAAAAGCTGGCTGGGATGTTTGGCAAGTTATTAAAGCCAATGCAAAAGTAAAGCCGAAACCTAGGCGAAATGGAAAATGTTTAATATTCATAATTTTGTTGATGTCAATGAATTTAGAAAGAATAGCCAAAACCCACGCCTAGAATAAATCTAGCACCATCGCCAGCGTTGCCTGTAATATCAGCTACAGCCGGACTAATTACCAGTGGAAAATTTCGGAAAGGGGCAATGGAAGTACCTATTGTTAAATCTTGACCAGTCCAGTCTGCAATTAGGGATATCGGTTCAATTACTCTTAATCCCACACTGCCAAACACATTCACTGAGTCTATGCCTCGTTGTACATCTCTTTCTGAGCGGAAACGACCACCCCCTAAACCTACAGACACGGTAACGGAGCTAAATGGTTTGGTACTATCGTTTTGCAACGGAAAGACTTTACTAACAACACCATAGACACTGCTGCCACCATCGGGAAAACCAAATGTAATTGCATTCTCTACCCCAAAAGCGATCGCCATATTATTGGAGAATAAACGATGGAGCTTGAAGCTCACACCACCATTTTCGAAAAAGCCTTGCCGGAAAGTGGAAAAAGAAGAAACAGCAACTTCTAAACCTACTGTTCGCCGTTCTCCTAGACCAAACCCAAACACCAATCCACCATCATCTGTATTCGTAAAGCGTGTCCTCGATTGATAACTAGCACCAGCGAAGAAATCGCCAAATTGCGCGCCGAAGGCAGTAGGGCTGGTCAAAGATGAGCCTGGAACACTGACGATTCTTGATGAGAGGGCCCGCAATTGTTCTGAGGGTAATGATGGCAGCAGAAAACTTTGGCGTAACTGTTCAACGTCTGGTGTCGGTTGAGCAACATTTTCTGATGGTTTGTAGCCTACAATATACTGGCTTGCAGTTTCAGAGGCTGTGAGTTCCGGAGCAGTTCCATTCTTGACTAAAGCTTGGTAGATAAACGCCGCTACTTCTGCTCTTGTAGCTACTTGATTGGGATTGAGAATCTGTACATTGGGATAATTGACAATTAAAAGACTCTCAGTAGCAGCAGAGACTTGTTGAAGCGCATAATCTGGAATTTCCCCAGCATCCTGAAAATAGTTATTCAATACTGTTGATGCTGGTGTGGTGGTAGAAAGATTCAGACCACTAACCAAAGCTACCAAAGCTTGAACACGAGGAATATTTTGGTCAGGCTTAAAGACATTACCTGGATAACCTTGTAGAAAACCTGTCTTGTAAGCTGTTTCGATTGCATCTTTACCCCAATAATTGGCAGGCATGTCTACAAACTCAATCGCATTGCGAACAGGAGCTTTCTGAAAAGCTTTCTGAAGCATAGCTGCAAATTGAGCGCGTGTTACTGGTTCGTCTGGACGAAAAGTGCCATCGGGAAAACCTTGAATTATCCCTCGTTGGTTGAGAAGTTCAATAAAACTTTGGGCCCAATTGCCTTGAATGTCTGATAACGTTGTCTGCTGAGCAATTTGAGTCTTATTGTGTGGAATCTGCAGCTGCTTTTCTTGGACTCTTCTGCCCTGTTCCATTTGACGGGACAAGGATTCTAGTAATTGATCGGATTTAGTAGTTTGTTTTGCCAAAGCATCTGTCTTTGGAGACGTTACCAAGTTTGGTCTTAAGTCTGCATTGGATTTGACGCTAATGTTAGAACCAGCTAGAGATGCTTGTGGGCTTTGCGAAGAACTGAATTCAACATTAGGATGGCTATCTTCTAAAGCTACTTTTCCCCAATCTATATTCTGTTGTGTCAAACTCCTGAGAGCCGCAGAATGCTCTTGTGGTTTCTCGGCTGCAGTTGATTCGTTATTGGGATTGTCAGTTACTAGTCTGTCTTCAGCAGTGGCAGAATGCGTTGACATAGCTGTAGACAACAAAAGACCAGTTACTAAGGTTATTCCTAAGCTCAAGAACTTAGGCTGAAGTTTGTTGAGTAATAGTATACTTAAGGCTTTTTCTTTTAACACGGTAAATTCCTCACACTTAGGCAAAAAACATAACACTCTACCAAGGTTGATTCATCCTATAGCAAAGTATTTATAAAGACAAGGTAAAATGAGCTAATTTTGCCGCTCAAGATTAGCAAAATTAACCAAATGCTTGTATGAAAAGTTTTTCAGGATTCAAGCTAAGAGGTTACTAGCTTTTATCTTTAAAAAATTAATGTTCTAAAATATTCATTATTATCAATCTTTTCGGTAGTATTACTAGTTTTAAAAGATGCATCGTTAAATAATTAAGTATTTAAATACTTAATTATTTTGTTACAAATTTCGGGTTTAATGAAATTTTGACTGAGTGAAGAGTTGAAGCAACCTGTAATTTTGGGTAGATGAGCCATTCCTATGAGTGAGCGCAGCTATAGGCTGGTGGCAAGTAACTATTCAGTTATAATCGCAAAATTATTGAATGCCAATGCTATTCAAAATTGCTGAAATACTGATAAATAGCTGTTTAATAGTATCCTGTATTCAATAAATCACCAGTTTGTGGCTTTATATTTACTCTATAAACTTACGTAACGCCTGGAAAGATTGCAATTGCGATCGCTTGTCACAAGTGTGTAACTCATCCCTAATTACTGAATACACACAGGACATACGTAGACATATCATTTTAATTTCATAATGTACCCCTATGAAAAAGCAAGCTACGCCATTGGTATAGCCAATGCAGCAAAAAACAGGACTTTAGCCTTGACAATCAAAGCTGAAGCCCTGTCTAAGCTAATGCGCGTCTAAATTGCATAAATACTCATCAAGGCTGTTAACTGTCAACCGTCAACAGTCCTCACGATGGATTGTGCAACTTACAAGCAGAATAGCTTAGCAATGCCTAAACTTTACTGGCTATGTCCATCCCAAATGAGGGGAAAGGCATAATCTGAGAATGATAGTGAATCTTGATTATTGTTGCGGCTTTCTTGATCGATGACTTTCACAACCTTGTTATATATATCTTCAGCTTGCTGTAAGGAGTCACCGATGCTGGTTAATCCCAACTTGCCAAACTGCGACAGACACCCCATGAGATGAAATACCGTACCTGTTTCCGTGCAGCTATCAAAATGTAATCTGTAGTGGGCGATAATATCCATCAAATCATTAGG
The DNA here is from genome assembly GCF_014696315.1 of Calothrix membranacea FACHB-236. Taxonomy (GTDB): domain Bacteria; phylum Cyanobacteriota; class Cyanobacteriia; order Cyanobacteriales; family Nostocaceae; genus Aulosira; species Aulosira membranacea. The sequence continues at coordinate 58,008 of NZ_JACJPX010000050.1, read as the reverse complement.
TAATAATCCTTGATAGCGGTCTTTTTGCAGGTTGTCCGTAGCAATGTAATATTTGGGACGACCTTGTTGACTATAAAATAACCCAGTAGATAGGTCATAGCGACCGTTGGTTAATAGTTTCAGCGTCATGAAGGGATGGGTAGTCCCGCCTTTACGCAGATTAATTTCGATCGCCTGAATATCCCACTGTCCATTACCCTGATCAACGGCGATAAAATCTACGCCAAACCTTTCCAAAGCACCTTTCTCGGCAAGTTTTCTGCCAACTTGCAAACCTAGTTGCTGCAATTCCAAGCGATAGCGTTCATCGGCGGGGAAGCGACAACCAAGATAAATTTGTCCATCTGGCCCTCCCAAGATTTGGTCGTGGGTGGAGAGAATTTCAACTTCACCTGTGGGTGTAATACGCCCTTGGACACTAGGCGATCGCTTTATTTCCCCTTCGACAAAGGCCTCAACAATGGCCCCTAATTCGGTGATACGTCCAGAAAAATTAGCCCAAGTCTCTTGGCTAGCTTGAAAGCGCATAGTTGCAAAGCGATCGCTAATTGCGGCAATTCTTTGAGCAGTACCAGCTTCTCCCGGTGCTACATTCATGATTGGCCTTAAATCTAGCAACGCATTTCCTTCGCCAGAAATACCTTCATTGAGTTTCACTACCATGCGTTGCAATGTCGGCTGGCGTTCCCATAACTCACTAGCTGCTACTGCTAAATCCTTCTGATTCCAAACCCTTTGGCTACCATCTGGATGCGGGACACCACATTCAGCAAATATTTGCCGACTACCACTTTTGGAACCCCAAATCTGCAAATCTGGTGCAGCAGCGTACAAAGGTACATCTAATTTTAAAGATAATTCTGCTTCCAAAGATGTGGAATTGTAACAAACCATGAATGATTTTTCATGGCGCAAAGATTGGCGAATTCTCTCTAGTAACCGAGGACGTTCTAGAATTTTTTGGCTAAGAGGTTTGAGCGAAGAATCATAAGTAGAAAGTAATAGTAAACGATTGCGGGCATGGGAAAAAGGTATTCCAGGTAGTAGTTGCAGATAGTAATCAATAATACTAGGATGCAACGGCATTGATGTTACATAAATTAACCTTGTGCGCGGATTTCGTAACCGAATTAAGGAAAATAATAGTCTTTCTTCATAATGTTCGCAGCCTTCAACCTTTTGGAGTTCTCGCTGATCGATACTCAAAGAAGGAATAATTAAAATATCTGCCTCACTGTTATCGAATAGCTCGATAGTTTTCCAGCGATCGCGTAAAGTTGATTGCAGACGGCGGAACTCATCAACCTGGTCTAACTCAGAAATATTAGCTGTTACCATAATCCTTGCCCTGTCTTGATCCCAAGACTGTATTAATACTATGGTACATCTTGATGAGCGCTCAGATCACAAGCTATGACTACTAAACAATTGCTGTGTACAGTAACTCAATTGATGAAGCGGAATTTACTTCTTCCCTGAGATTTACACCTTAAGATTGAGTAAAGAAAATTTTTTTTACATCTCTAGGGCGATTAAGTCTTGAAACATAAAAGTTAATTTTGAAGCAGATGAACAGGATAAATCCTTCATCGCAAGAGAGTTGTATACTTGTTTGCCGTGTTCAAGTTATTAGACTGTGTTAGGTGTGGGGAAAAATTATTTTAGTTAAGTGCATTTACCAAACATCAATTAAGTTGGGCCAATATCCGGGTTATAACAGCTTCAACTTATAAATGCAGAGTAATACACAAAGTAACCCTTGGGTTGAATATTCGATCCAAGGTTTACTTTTGGGAATTAGTTAATTAATGACTAATTCGTAATTCAATGGGATAGCTCATTGACGAATTATCTTGAGTTCATAATTTATCATTCATCCTTCCTTGGTTATTTTGTAGGAAAAGCTTTATGGCAGAAGAGAAGACTTTACAACCACCCCAGCAACAACAGCCACCTGGTAAAGAATCTGAAATGCAGCCAAAACCCAAGGCAGATGATGCCAAATATCAGGGTAGTGGCAAATTAAAAGATAAAGTAGCACTGATTACAGGTGGTGACAGTGGTATTGGCCGTGCAGTGGCGATCGCATTTGCGAAAGAAGGCGCAGATGTGGCGATCGTTTACTTAAACGAACACGATGATGCAAAAGAAACCAAACATTTAATAGAACAACAAGGTCGGCGTGCAGTTGCGATCGCAGGTGATATTGGCGATGAAAATTTCTGCCAACACACTATACAACAAACAATAGATGAATTTGGTAAGCTCGATATTCTGGTTAACAATGCGGCTGAACAACATCCCCAAGAAAGTATCGAGGATATTACTAAAGAGCAGTTAGAACGCACTTTTCGCACCAATATTTTCTCGATGTTCTTCTTGACAAAAGCAGCATTAAAACACTTACGAGAAGGCAGTGCCATTATTAATACCACATCAGTAACAGCTTATAAAGGTAACCCACAACTCCTCGATTACTCTTCTACTAAAGGTGCAATTGTTGCCTTTACTCGTTCCTTATCAAAAAGTTTGGTAGAAAAAGGTATTCGGGTAAATGCAGTAGCACCAGGGCCAATTTGGACACCTTTAATTCCTTCAACTTTTCCCGAAGAGAAAGTAGAAAATTTTGGTAAACAAGTTCCCATGAAAAGAGCCGGACAACCTGAAGAAGTTGCCCCTAGCTATGTATTTTTAGCTTCTGATGATAGTTCTTATATGTCTGGTCAAATCTTACATCCTAATGGGGGAGATGTAGTCAATGGTTAATTTCTGCGAGGAAAATTAGCCGATTTAATATAGTTTTATCTGCTCAGAACCCCAATTTATTAATAAGTTGGGGTTTTGAATCATATTAAATAAATTTAGTCAACCTTAGGGTAAGTACTTCGTTCGTCCTCCATTAGATGGATGAAGAAATATTAATTGCTTAGTAATCTATTCTTTAAACAACAAGTAATTATTAGCAAGTAGACATATGGCATCCACAACACCATTGCTTGGTACAGAGCTAGTAGATTGTGCTAGAGCAAATGCTAAACAGGGCATTGAAACTGCTGCTTACCAGTGCGGTTATGGCAACGATCTCAACAGATTTGCCCAAGAATTAAGACAAGCTTGCGAAGATATGAATTTGCAAGTTAAAGAACTTACAGAACTAATTACTGACCAAGATTTGATATTGCAAATAGGTACTGGCGAAGTAGTCGCTCCAGATACAGCTTCGGAACTGTAGCACAGAGGGGATGAGGAAGCAGAGGAAGCAGGAGAGAAAATGCCATTACCAATTACCCATTACCCATTACCAATTACCCATTACCAAATGACCAATGACAAATGACAAATGACAAATTATTACATATCATACATTCTGGCTTCTAAAGCCTCTGGATATTCGTCGCAATATTCCTCAAAGGCTGTCTTAGGAGGTTTATGAGCGCGTTGGTGGGATATTTCTGCTTGCATTTCTTCGACCGCATCCCAAGCCGCAGCACATTCTCGCGAACGAATACCTGTTTCAGCACAAATAATCCGAGCTTTCTTAATTTCTTCTTGCAGCTCTTGCTCCAATAGAGCTGTTCCAGATTGTTCCATAAAATTACTATGAGCCAGAATATCTGTGAGTGAGATAATACCCAGCAATTCACCTTGGATAACTGGCGCTCTATGTAGATGATACTCAGCAAATAAACGTGCAACGTATTCTACAGCGAGGTCTGGATTGATAGTAATACAAGGTTTAGACATAATCTCATAAACGCGTATTGCATGGGGATTTTTTCCATAAGCAATCACTTTATAAGTAATATCGCTTTCGCTAACAATACCGTAAGCATCTTGTTCGTGGCGACGCTCTACAATTAATGCTCGCCAGTCTCTTGCTCTCATTAATGTAACCGCTTCAGCTACTGTTGCCGAACCACGAATAGTGGCAACATCTTTAGTCATAATATCTGCTGCTTTCAACATAGTTCATCCCCTAGAGAATCTTTGAATAACTCCGCAGACAAGGTCGCAAATTTCCAGAACTCAAGTGTTGACTAAGTAACTTTAAAGTTCTTTGAAAATACTGGCATCGCTCTCTGGTCTAAAGATACTTATTAACTAGTTACTAACTACTGATTGCCATTCCTGCACGACTGATGGTGGAACCGAAATATTAATGAAGTGCTGGCCAGGCAAAGGAATACCAAGCTGTAGCGGTTCTATGGGCAATTTTGGCAAAATATTTTGGAAATCATACTGACCAATGCTAGGTACTGGTGCTTCCTCTAAAAAAACATCGGGAGCAGTCAAGACCTCACCTGTAGCTTTAGTAATTCGCAGTGGTTGCGGATGAATCAATTCAGCAGAACCCGGAAAACCTACCAGTCGGAGATTTACGCTAGGTGAATGACCTGGATAAATCTGCTTCCACAAGATAACTTGCCAAGTATTTCCTGATTGATCCTCTAATTTCAGGTGTGAGCGATAAATTACCTCTCCTGGTACTTGTTCAAATTTAGTAATAGCTGCGATCGCAGTTTGATAGGATTTGATTTCTAAACCCAGGAATATCAACATCGTCAATATCCCCAGCAAAAGCATCCACCAAAATGATTGTAGAAAGCGACGCAACATTAGGTGTATCTCCTTATTCTGTGAGGCTCAAGGGTTATTTGTTTGGGGTTTGGGGTTTGTCAAGAGTTGGAGAGACGCGATTAATCGCGTCTGTACAAAATTCCAGTGTTCTTGATTATTTCTTCCTGATCTCCTATTACCCATTACCCATTACCAAATCCCCCATCACGTCACACTCGCCTTTTCTTGAACTACTGTTTCACCTTGCGAGACATCCGTTATGAGATGCATAACGTGGACAGAGCATGGAGCATGATGTAGGACATAGTTACTGACGCTACCTAAAAATAGTTCCTTCAGCCCTGCGTGACCCCGACGACCCATGACAATTAGGTCAGCTCCCCAACTAGCTGCTAATTGACAGATAATCCGACCCGGGCTACCAAGATGCTGGGTATATTCTGCGTTCACACCTACTGTATTTGCTTGGGCGCAAAATGACTGTAAGAGTTGAATACCTTGATTTTTAAATATATCCCATTGCTTTTGGTAGTATTCAAAGCTTTGGCTGCCTATTCCTGGATAATAGTCAAAATTGGATAGTATAGGTGCGTAAGGGCTACCTTCTTCTTCCGCAGATAGCACATGCACTAGCATTAAACTAGCTCCTGTTACCTTTGCTAAAGCTAAGGCTTGCTCAAAAACCTGTTTTCCCATTGGCGAGCAATCCAATGCAACTAGAATTTTGTTGAACATATGTACCTCCGCTTAGTGTCGATAAATGGTTTGTGAGGTTTCTGGTTTCTAGATGCTAGTACTACTCCCTGCTGGGAACTCATAAGGAGCTAGTATTTTTGTTCCCCTGCTGCTGTACTAGATTGGTAGAAAGTTTTAAGTCCTTCACTAAAATCTGATTTACTTGCTTACACCTATGCTTATAGAGCTAAAAGTTGAGGAACTTGTGAGGGCATAGCTATAACTGCATCAGGCGATATTCTGCAGCTAATATCAGCCATTTTTGCTTCAAACCTAAATGCTCAGGAGTACCTACTCTACATCTATTACTCTCTAGCTACAACATTATTAAGATAGTACAAATAAGTATTTTTACAATTGTAAAAAGTAAAAAATATCAACAATACTGAGACCTAGATAGTCTTGAAATAGCTTAAATTGCATGAAAAATATATAACAATGAGTTAAATTAAATACTTTGGCTGAGAACAGCCAATGACAATTAAAGACGGTTAGGTTAGGAAGTTTCCCGCGCCAACGAACTTGACTTCAGTAACTTTGCTCTTACAGGCGCTATTACTCAGTTTTGATTTAGCTTCAAAGTTCTCTTTATTCTGTCCCCCTTTTAGCTAGCGGGTTAGGAATTGTTTCGCAGAGAACAACGCAGCAACGAACCTGTTCTTTTTTGGCTACACCAAATTTACCTCATAACTAATGGAGTACAAGACCATGACGAGTTCTGATATAACTAATTTTGACCAGAAAAATCAGAGCGATATTTCCTATAAGTTAGAAAGTTTTTTCTCGGCATCGGGACGGGAAAAGTTGTTAACTTTAAAGCTGATAGAATACTTATTACTTGCCATAGTTTTTGGCTGTGGAATGATTATTTTCTATGGTCAAAATAATCAAAACCTGGTCATTGGTGGGTCAGTTGGACTCATTATTGCAAGTTTTCTATTTCTAATTAATAGACAGGCTGTTCAAGAATATAGTAATAATACTAACCAATCTGATATCATCAAAAAAGCTGAACTCTATAATTATTTATCAGCTAATAATAGCTCAGGTGAAAGAAACTCTGTAACTCCAGCTAGGGCAAAAGCTTTACAGTATTGCCAAACATTGATTGATGATTATAAAAGAACTCGCACACTGGCGAGAAACCTTTACTATATTTTGCAAATTGCAACGGTTATTTTATCTGGTGTGACTCCAATTTTAGTACTTGTAGATAAATTAGAAACTGGACAAGCATGGCTAAAATGGCTCCCTGTAATCTGTCCAGCTATTGCTTCTATCGTTGCTAGTATTGTGACTTCTTTTCCTTTCCAAAAGAATTGGATTGCTGCTAATACAGCAGTTGAATTATTAGAAGCTGAACAAGAAAAATTCATTTTGGGCATAACTCAGCCTTATCGCTGTTATGATGCCTCTGATTTTAGTCAACAGCAATTGCAAGCCAGCCAAGCCATAGAATACTTTATTGTTCAGGTAAATAATATTCATCTTCAACAGTTGCAACAATCAAATGAACCTCAGCAGTCAGAGAAGACAGAAGCAACTGCATCTAAAGAGTAATCTTGACTAGCAAAAACTCAAAACTTATCAGTTATCAGTGAAAAATAAAAACTGATGACTGATAATTTAGTTTGTCAAAGTATGATTATTTTAAGAAAGCTGGTGCTAATTCTGGTAACATCAGTTTAATTAGTTATTACACACCAGATTTATCCTAGTGCAACAGAAAAAATCAAGCGCCAGTTGACAAAGTTCGTAAATTCTATAAATTAATCTTTATTCTCGTCTGTATTTATTTACTAGGGTTTTATTTCACTAGTTCTGCAGATTCAATAATTGTATAGTCAAGATTTTATTTCTGAATCTTGAAATACTAAATTTATGACTATGAACTTATCAGAATTAATGACCTAAAAACACCATCGATAAGTATAGACTATTTTTGAGTAGCTGATAAAGCCCCATTAGTAAAATTTAATCCCTAAATATATAGGTGATATGATCAAGATTCTGGACTCTACCTTAAGAGAGGGAGAACAAACTCCTGGAGTTTATTTTTCTCCTGAGATCAAGCTGGCGATCGCTCAGTTTTTAGATTTAGTAGGAGTGGATATTATTGAAGCTGGAAATCCAGCCGTCGATGGTGAAATTGCTAACGCTATCACTAAAATTTCTCATGCTGGTATTAAGGCTAAAATAGGCGCTCATTCTCTGTGCAGCATTGAGAATGTTAACAAATGCCTAGATTGCGACATTGACTTTTTAGGTATTGTCTTTAGTGTTTCTGAAAAAAGGCTACAACTTGACTATAATTTAAGTTTGGCCACAGCAATAGATAAAATTGTTGAAGTTATTAGTTATGCTAGAAAGCAGCAAGATAATTTATTAATTCGCTATACGCCAGAAGATACTGTTCGCTCAAAAATAGAAAATGTAATTGAGGCTGCGGTCGCTGCAGTACAGGCTGGAGCTAATATAATTAGCATAGCAGATACGGTAGGATATACAACTCCATTTCTGCCAAATCGCAGTCTTTCTTACTATGTGAAAACTCTCAAATCTGAATTAGCTAAACGTGAATTATATCCGCAAATAGAAGTTCATTGCCATAATGATAGAGGTTTAGCTTTAGCAAATGCCTTAGATGCATACAGCGCTGATGCAGATATCATTGATGTCACAGTAATGGGGCTAGGTGAAAGAACAGGCATTGTTGATTTAGCGCCATTACTTATAAATTTAATCGATATAGGTGAGGAAAAAGCCAAGTGGGAACTTAGATATTTAAAGGATTTATATGAGTTAGTCAGCGAACATTCACATATTGCTATTCCTCCCCATCACCCCATATTAGGAAAAAATGCCTTTACTCACTATGCTGGATTGCATGTAAAAGCTGTATCTAAAGATGAGGAACTTTATCAAAGTCTCAATCCCGAAATTTTAGGATTAAAAAGTAGCGTTGCATTAGGTACGCAGTCGGGACGTAGTGCCATTAAACAAGCAATTCAGCAAATTGGTAGAGCCGAATTAGCGGAAAATCCTGATTTGGTAGCAAAGATTTTGCAAGAAATAAAAGAAATTGCTAAAAGAGGTACGCCTATTGATGTAAAAAAAGAACTACCAGCAATTGTAGATCGTTGTGCCTTGAGCGAGCTAATTACTAATTGGATTGGTAAATAGCTGTTATAGCCACAGATTTACTTAGCTGAGTATTAACAGCTTTAGCTCATATATATCTATTGACAGACCAACAAAACTGAGCATAATTGCTAGCAAAACCTCACTGGCAAATGCTGGAAATGATGAAGTAGTAAAATATGAAATTCAACCTTGAATATAGTTTGGATAATTTTGTGAGCTAGAAAACATGCTAGTAAGGTCAAAAAGCCAGGAAGAAGAATTACATGAGCTAGGGCAAGAAACAAAAGCATCTAAAAAATGGTGGGCGACGCTAGGCATTGGCATTGGCGTATTTATCTTTGCCTTAGATGTATATATAGTTAACCTGGCCCTGCCAATTATGCTGGAATCACTCCACACTAGCTTTGCCACTATTCAATGGGTGGTTTTAAGTTATTTATTGGCGATCGCTATTTTTGTGATGAGTGCTGCAAAATTAGGCGATATGTGGAGCAAGAAGCGACTATATATTATTGGGCTAGTAGTGTTTACCCTTAGCTCGCTATTTTGTGGTCTAGCGCCTAATATAGGCGTTTTAATTGCCTTTCGCGCACTTCAGGGGTTAGGTGCTGCTTTTATATCGGGACTGGGAACAGCGATGATTGTAGAAGTGTTTCCCCCCGAAGAACGCGGACTAGGGCTAGGTATTAGGGCAGGAATTTTCGGGTTAGGAATCATGTTAGGCCCTACAGCTGGGGGATTGCTAATTGGTTTAGGAGGTTGGCCTTTAATCTTTTTGGTAAATGTTCCAATTGGAATTGTTGGCATTTTCCTGGTAGCACGTTTAGTACCCCCTTCTAAAGTTGGTGTTGTTAAACAGCGCTTCGATGCCATTGGCACGCTAATTCTCACCCTGACATTAACCTGCTTTACATTAGGCATTACTTTCTTACAAAGTGAAGGTTTTAAATCTTATACAGCCATCACTTTTTTGGTTTTATCGGTTATCAGTTTAGCTTGCTTTTTAATTGTGGAAGCCCATGTATTAGAGCCGATGTTAGATTTGCGAATTTTTCGCTCTCTAGAAATCAGCTTGGGTTTAGCACTACGTTTTCTCGGTAATTTTGTGATGGCAGGGGCAATATTTATCTTGCCATTTTTCCTACAATTAGTGCAGCATTATTCCACAGAAAAAACAAGTTTGTTGCTAGCAATTCCACCTATTCTCATAGTCTTAACAGCACCTATTGCTGGCATACTTTCTGACCGCTTTGGCCCAAGAGTTATTAGCTTAATTGGCCTAGTATTAATGGCTGGTGGTTGTTTGCTAATTAGCACCTTTGATACAGAATTAACTGTAACCGATTATATTATCGGCATTATTCCCTATGGGTTGGGAGTGGGAATGTTTCAATCACCCAACAATAGCGCCATTATGGGAGCTGCACCTAAAGGACAATTAGGCATCACCTCAGGATTATTGTCATTATCGCGGATATTGGGACAGACAGCAGGTGTACCGCTTGTTGGTGCTTTGTTTTCCTTGGTGGCGATCGCTAGCAACCAACTCACACCCAATATCGATGTCACCCATGCACCTGTTGAGGCTTTAGTTTTTGGCACACAGGCTACCTTTCGCGTCATTGCAGCTTTGTTGATGGCTTCAACCGTGATGGCAGTTGGTTTGTGGTGGCTAGAACAAAAAAAGGTTAACTCCTTTGGGGAATTAAAGATTCATTTGGGCAAATTCTAATGTCAAACTTTTTGCAAGATTCAAAATTGAAAATTTAAAATCAACCAAAATAATACATTTTTTATCAGCGTTTTAGGGTGACTATTAATCACCCTATTTTTTTGCAGATTTTTACGTATTTTATGGAACTCTAATATTAGCTATCAAGTACTTTCTGTATTTAGCTGCTTGCCTAGTCCTTAAAAATTTCAGGTTGTATTTATATCGATTAAAAAAAAGAATTTGACATATGTATAGGGGCACTGCATCTCCCCTCTTTGGGTATATTCCATTATCTTACTGGTGCTGTGCCTCTACATAAATTTATCTGTCGTAAATATTATTTATAGTGGCATTACCTGTTTGCAAATCATCTCAAAGAGACGCTGGCAATGTAGTATATGTATACTTTTCAATATACTCATATATGCATATCTTTTACTATGATTATCTCAGCATTTAGATGCATGGAAAAGAATTATTCTAATGTTTAAATACTAGTAAAAGATAGCGTTTACAATATAAACCAGAAAATTATGGAAAATACATTAGTTGATAAAACTTTCCGTGATAGCAGTGGCAACATTGTGATAGCTCAGAAGCCAAACTTACCCTTAATTGTCTGGATAGTGACGAGTTTACTATCTTTATTGTTTACAAGCGACCCAATCAATACAGTATTAAATGTAGTTGCCAATGGTTCGTTGTTTACTTGGGCTTGGCTGGAATTATTTCAAGGCGTGAATTATTTTCGCAGAGCATTAGGTCTTGTGGTATTAATTGGTATTATTGCTTGGCAAGTTTACTATTGATTGTAATTAGAGCGCTGCAATTAAAGATAGCTGGTAAGGGCTATCTTTAGTCATTGGTGAGCAACTGCATTAAATCAAGTAAAACTAATTAATCGTTTTGTTGAATTGTAGATAATAGCAGAAGTTAGACAAAAATGGTCATCAATTAGACTAAAATTTGGATAGCTAAATAGCAGTTGATTTCTTTGAATGAATCCCTACAATATTTTTCATCAAACCGAACTTCAGCGTGTTAGTGATGGCATAACCACACCCCTGCTAGAAAATTGCGAAAATGCCTCACATATCCTGATTTTAGTCTGGCCACAACTTGGGGATTTTGATAGCCTTGAATATGCGTGGTGGTTACAGCGCGAAGCTACAAAATTGCCTCCCGAAAAACTTGCTATTCGTGCAGTGGGAATAGGCGATCGCACTTCTGGAACAAAATTCTGTGAATATACAGGATTCCCACCCCAAAATTTGTTTGTTGATCCCAATGCAGAACTACATCACCAACTCAAACTTTATTCAGGGCTGAATCTTCCTCTACCTGGACTTTCTGTATCTGTGAAAGCTTGGCTAAATCTTATGTTAATGTGTGCAGGGTTTGGCAGTCCAGGAACTCTAAGAGAAGTTTTTCGGGGATACACAGGCGATCGCCAAGCCCCTCAACTTATTGAAGATGATGAAATTATTCAAGGTACTCCTCTACCTGCTTTTAAAGGCTCGTTTTTTCAATTAGCTGGCGGAAGTGGGTTTCAACGTCCCTTTGAATTAGCTACTCTCCGGCTACGGAATATGGTGGAAGTTCTCAGCAATTGGCAGACTTACGTACCTAATCCTGCCTACTTAACTCAGCGTGGTGGAACTTTTCTGTTTAATGGCAAAGGTCAGTTACTCTACGAACATCGAGATCCGGGTATTCTGGGCTTTGCTGCTAACAAGAGTCAGCCCCTCTCATTTTTATCCTTAATTGAAACAGATAGCTTTAAGTAAGTCAGCAAAATTAAATATGACTGGCTGAGGCTGGCATTCTTACAAAGCCGCAGGAATCTTCATACATTAGACTGCGGAGGATTGAGAACAGGCTTGTAGGCAAGAATAAAGAAAGTATAGGCTGCAAACGATAGTCTTTACTCATCCATTTTTTAACAAATATTATAGATGTGCACCTATCTAGGCCCCTACTATATATAGGTTCTGATTGCCCCAATTTGTATTCTGAATTGCGATCGCTTAATTTTTCTTTACATATCTATGTGTGTTTGCCTCGGAAATTGGGCTAAATAAAATTGATTCATATAAATAGAAGCGCTTTTAAATCCGTTTTTTTCATTAAAAACGATCTTAGGGTGGTTGCAGCAAAAAAAAATTAATGCTAACCAATTACTCAAGGTTCTAAAACATATCAGATTAAAACTACATGACCTAGTGATGGGAAATTTTATTTTTAATTTAGAAATTACACCTAAAGTGATTGCTAAATTACTATTGAGAGTTTTGCAGATGTGTTAAAGCCTGTAAAAACTGCCATAGTCAATTTAGCTTGACTCTCTTTTGATTTCCTTCTTAGCGAACTCATCTGTAAAAAAGCATGACTCTCAAAAAGACTGGCTGACTTTCTCCTTAAACCAAATTGAAGCTGACTGATTTTCCAGCTATTGACCAATAGTTCTAGTTTTGCTCAACTAGACAGTTTTTACTCGGATTATGCCAAAAATATGAGCAAAGAACGAGACGCATCTATCTTAAATAGTATGCCTTAAGGGTGAAATGAAAGGACTGCTAAAATTTAAAATTTCAATTTTAGCGTTGATCCCCAATGGTTTTTTGTCAAAATTAGCATGTCTACACTCTAACGATCATTTAAATATATAACAAGATTATAAAAATATCCTAAAGTTAATTTTTTACTCGGGATCGCTAAAACCTATACACCATAATCACTTATGGCATTAATAAGGGATTCTATATAGAAGGAAAATATAAACATATAAATTTAGACCTCAATATCAAATAAAAGATGGACGCAAATGAAACCTAATAAATTTTTGACATCTGCCTGTAGATATTGTCGCCATTACAATCCCGAAGGTCGCCGTGGTGGAATGTGTCAGCAGTTAGGCGCACCAGTTCAAGGGAGTTGGAAAGCTTGTTCTTTGGCGTTACCACCCTTTGCACCTTCTTGGGAAACTTTAGAAGATGCTTGGAGTCTACCAGATGCTACCCCAGTTGTAGTTGCTACTGGAAATTTAGCTTCAGAGTTAGAACATACCAATATTATTCCGGTTGAGGAAATTACTATCTGTACTGCTGAACAAGCAAGAACTGAGACAGTACTCATTTAGCCATCTTTTAGCCGTCTTTATATTCCCCAACTAATACCAATTTTGGATTTTAATTTTATATGTAGAATTGGTAAGACTGAATAGTTAAACCAATTTGGTATGAGTTTGTATTGTGCTTGAAATTTAAAATTTGTCTTTAAAATTGTTAGTGTTGTTAGCACTGATTAATATTTAGAAAAATCGCACCTTTTCGTAAGGTGCGATTTTTAAATTTTTAGGGTAACCAAGGGAAATCACGAAAATTTGGGGGACGCTTTTCTAAAAACGCTTGTTTGCCCTCAGAACCCTCTTCTGTCATGTAATAAAGTAGAGTGGCATTACCAGCGAGTTCTTGTAAACCTGCTTGTCCATCGCAATCAGCATTAAATGCGGATTTTAGACAGCGTATAGCAATGGGGCTTTTTTCTAAAACTTCTTGCGCCCATTGAATACCTTCAGCTTCTAATTGTTCTACGGGAACAACAGTATTTACTAAACCCATTTCTAGTGCTTGTTGGGCATTATATTGACGACAGAGAAACCAAATTTCACGGGCTTTTTTTTGCCCAACGATGCGGGCGAGGTAGCTAGCGCCAAACCCACCATCAAAGCTGCCGACTTTGGGGCCAGTTTGCCCAAAAATGGCATTATCAGCCGCAATGGTCAGGTCACAAATTAAATGTAAGACATGGCCACCACCGATCGCATATCCTGCTACTAGGGCAATTACCACTTTTGGCATGGAACGGATCAAGCGTTGTAAATCCAGCACATTCAGGCGGGGAACACCAGTATCATCTACATAACCCGCGTGTCCCCGAACGCTTTGATCTCCACCGGCACAAAAAGCATACTTGCCATCAGTGTGTGGCCCTGCCCCTGTAAATAAAACTACGCCAATAGTTGTATCTTCGCGGGCATCGCAGAAAGCATCATACAGTTCAAAGACTGTTTTGGGGCGGAAAGCATTACGTTTATGAGGACGATTGATGGTGATTTTGGCAATACCATCCGTTTTTTGATACAGAATATCTTCGTAGGTTTTGGCAGTTTGCCAGTTAACTTGCATTGCTATGAAGTCGGCTATTGTGCTTGAGAATTTTATCGCAGACCAAGGGACAAGCGATACTTGGGGTGGGCTACGCCTACACTAAAATAATTTTCTCCAACCTTTACAATCAGGGCTGGTAATTCAATCGCTGTAGAACAATGCGCCGCGACTCCATCTTTTACAAATTATTCAAGCAATTTCCGGGATTATTATTTGAATTGGTAGACTCACCACCACAGGATGCAGTTAACTATCAATTTGAATCAGTCGAGGTGAAAGAAACAGCCTTCCGGATTGATGGAGTATTTTTACCCCCTGACAATTCTGCTTCCAAAGTAGTCTTCTTTGCGGAAGTGCAGTTTCAAAAAGATGAAGATTTATATCACCGCTTCTTTAGCGAATTATTTTTGTTTCTCTACCGGCACTCCATCCGTTACGATGGCTGGTTTGGAGTGATAATTTTTCCGTCTCGCAGTCTTGAACCCGCGAATTCTACAATTCACCGTGCTTTGTTGGAGAGTAATCAAGTCCGGCGAGTCTATCTCGATGAGTTGGGGGATGTACGACAACAACCTTTGGAAATTGGGTTAATGTTGCTGACAAATATTACCTCTGAAGCAGAAACACTGGAAGCAGGGCGGTATTTGCTAGAGCAAGCACAGCAACAGTCAGAGCAAGCAATAATAGATTTAATAACGACGATTCTACTCTACAAGTTTTCTACCTTGAGCCGGGAGGATATTGAAGCAATGTTGAGATTGAATTTGGATGAAGAACCACGGGCTATTCGGGACGCAAAAGAAACAGAAGCGCGATCGCTAATTTTTAGACAATTAAAACGGCGATTTGGTGAACTTAACGATCAATTTCAGTCTCAAGTTCACGCATTATCGCTGGAACAGTTGGAAGCTTTAGGGGAAGCATTGTTAGATTTTTCTACTCTTGCGGATTTGGAAGGGTGGTTACAAGGTCAAGCAAGATAGAGCATCTGAAATATGAAAGTCAAGATAATGAAGGCTAATATAATAAATCTACGGGATTATTGTAATATCTGCTGCAAAATTCCTTAAATTCTCCTGTCGCCACTTAGCGTCTAGGCGACGATTTGTCTGCAGTTCCAAAACCCTAATTCCCTGAGTCGGAAGTGGGTTTAATCTTTGCTGCAACTGCGACCAAGAAGTAATTAATTCATGCTCTACACCATAGGTAGCGCACAGTTGGGCAAAATCAATATCCTGAGGAGTGCCAAAAAACTCTTCAAATGGTGGGTCGAATTTCGCAATGGGTAGCATTTCAAAAATTCCACCGCCATTGTTGTTAATTAACAGAATCGTCAGATGTCCGACAAATTTATTGCGGATTAAAAAACCGTTGGTATCATGCAACAAGGCTAAATCCCCTGTTAGCATCACACTGCTGTGATGACGATGGGCAATTCCTAACGCAGTGGATAATGTACCATCAATACCATTTGCACCTCGGTTAAAATGCGATCGCACTCCTAAATTATTCGGTTTCCAGAAGAATTCGACATCTCGCACAGGCATACTGTTGGCAATAAATAACGGCGTTCCCGGTGGTAAAGTTTGGGAAAGTAACCACGCCGCTTTACCTTCAAATAAATCTTCCATTGTCGCCAAGGTTTGGTCAACAACTTCCCTTACTTGCGTTTCTGCTGTACACCACAGTTGGAGATAGTTAGAAGGAGATGAGGAAAATTTTTCTCTCTTGTCCCCTTGTCCCCCTGTCCCCAAATCTTCAATACTCATCCGCAAATGAATCGTCCTTCCATGCAGAGGGTCAAGGTTTTGGTCGCTGGGGTCAATTACCCAACGTTGCGGTTGTGTATGAGTGATCCAATTACGCAGTTCTTTACTTGTGGGCATTTCTCCTACTTGAATTACCATTTGTGGTGCTAGCTGTTTTGCGAGTTGGGGATTTCGCAAAATCTGATCGTAGGTAGAAATTAAATAGGGGTTGAGGTCGGCGTAATTTCTAACAGGGGAAAGTCCCTCGGCTAAGACGGGCCATTTGAGGGTTTGGGAAAGTTGAGCGATCGCTCTACAATATTCCTGTGGTTGCTGTGGTTGAGCAACACCAGCAATAATAATTCCGCGATCGCATTGTTGCCATTCTGGGGGAATGGGTAATGGGGAATGAGTAATGGGGAATGGGATGGAGTTTGTAACTGCTGCGAAAAATTCTTCTGGGTGAAACTGTGATTCTAAATAGCTGAAATCAGTTCCATCGGGAATGGGTGCTAGGGGATCGCGCAGAGGAATATTTAGATGTACTGGCCCCTGGTTAGGAGTTTGCGATTTTTCCCAAGCATGGATGATTGTTTGTCGCAGATAAGCTAGCATTCCCATCTCTGGGGAAGGTAAAGCTAACTCTGTTTGCCAGTTAGGATAAGTGCCATATAATTTCACCTGATCTATCGTTTGACCAGAGTGGCAATCTCGTAGTTCTGGCGGTCTATCGGCAGTTAATATCAGCAACGGTACGCGACTTTCTCTAGCTTCAATGATCGCCGGATAAAAGTTAGCGCCAGCTGTACCAGAGGTGCATAAAAGTACTACAGGCTTACCGCTAGCTTTAGCTTGTCCCAAAGCAAAAAAAGCAGCAGATCGTTCATCTAGAATTGAAATTGCTTCAATATCAGGCTTTTGCTGGGCAAAGGCGACTGCTAGCGGTGTAGAACGTGAACCTGGACAAATAACTGCACAAGTCAACCCCAAGCGCTTTAGCGTCTCCGTCAGGATATAAGCCCAAAGTTGATTAACATTTTTACAGGCGATCGGCATTCAAGCAAACAGAGCTATAAGTTAGCAGCGTTGGAAACCAGCGCCCATAGCATTTTTGCATATTTTCAGGGTTGTGAGTCTATTCAGTGCTGAGTTCTGAAGAAGAGAGATGAGGGAAATGAGGGGGATGAGGGAGATGAGGGGAAATAACAAGCACCCAATCACCAATTACCCAATGCCCAATGCCCCAAACTAACGTTAAAATCCAAAATGCAAATTTCGCTCTTCTATTATGGACTGCATTCATTTAACAGTAATTCGAGCCTATGGTTACACAGGGTATTTACCTGAAGAACAGGTACTAGGGCAGTGGTTTGAAGTGGATGTTAAGTTATGGCTGGATCTTGCCAAGCCAGCTCAAACTGATGCGATCGCAGACACTCTAGATTACCGCAGTGTTATTAGCTTGGTACAAAATCTGGTGAAGTCGTCCAAGTTTGCTTTAGTAGAGAAGTTAGCTGGCACAATTGCAGACTCTATCCTCCAAGAGTGCGATCGCGTTACTAAAGTTCAAGTAACTCTCAGCAAACCTGCTGCACCTATCCCAGACTTTGGGGGAAAAATTAGCATTGAGCTGACAAGAACTCAACCCATTACCTAAAACTTACTCTGGCAGTCCACAATCAAACGTGAGAAGATTCTCTTTCTTAATATTTAGGTTTAGTCTCTTCTTTTCCTGATGAGTCAATTAGGACTGCTATAGCTTTTTAAATTTGTCCTATAAGATTTTTAATTATTTCTCTTGATGGTTTCCTTTTCCATGCTACCGCTAAAAGTTTTGGCATTGTTAGTGCTTTTTGCTAGCTAATTATTTTGCACACCATAAGGCAGCAAAATCTGCGATTAATCAGTTTATCAGCCAGCTAGTTTTCTTATTCCTCTTTTGTCATTCCTGAAAGAAGATATTCCGGAAGTTTTTAATAAAATATTTTATAAATATATTTTATACATCGGGCTAATTGTATATTAACTATTTAAATTAAGTAATTCATCATTACTACTTCGGCAATGCATAATTTTTCCTGTGCCTTAATATACAGAATTATTATTTAGTATCCAGTAATTAAAAAGCTTTATACCTATTGTTAGCTAATGGCTAAAAACTGTATCAAAAAAACAACTATATTTAAAGTTAAATTTACCGAATGCTTGTAATAGCTTGATATATTTCGAGATTACTTATATTGTTTGGTTCGATAGTGATTTTATTAACCTACAAATAAATAGCAAGTTTACGTACAGTTTGCCCCATTAGTAATTGTTATTTATTAAGAATTTCTCCATTTCTAAAATATGTCTTTGGTTTTTTTGTAATTGTATGGTAATTTACATTTCTCAATTGTATCTTGCGTTATCAACTGGATATTAACTGGATCAGTAAAAGCAAAAGACAATGATTAAAAACTTAGTAATTATTTTAGTCAAGCAACTACACAGGTAGATTAGAGATTGATTATCATAGGATTATTGATTTTCAGAGTGAGTAGAGACTGAAAATAAAATCGGAACCTTAGCCAACAGATTAGCCTAACATGTTCGACCACAAAATCCTAGTTGTTGAGGATGAAAAATTCCTAGCTTTAGACATAAGAAATAGTTTGCAGAAGTTAGGATATTCCGTTCCAAAAATTACTGCTTCAGATGATGATGTCCTCCAAAAAGTAGCAGAGACAAATCCACATTTAGTATTAATTGATATCTGCTTAGCAAGGGATATCAATGGTATCAAAATGGTGGATGTTATCCAGAACCATTTCCACATACCCGTTTTATATTTAACGGAATATTCGGAAGATATTCAATTACATCAACAGCAACTAAGTGAGCCTTTCGGTTATATTCTTAAACCATGTGCTGAAAAAGACTTACATTTTGCTGTCGAAATGGCTATTTACAAGCATCAAATCAGCAGGAAATTTGAGGAAGAAAGACAGAGACTGACAGCGATTATTAATAGTATGGGCTGTGCAGTTGTTGTCACCTATGCCAATGGCCGTATCCAAATGATGAATCCTGTTGCGGAAGCACTGACAGGTTGGAGACAAGAAGAAGCCTATGGCAAGGACTTAGTAGAAGTTGTCAGCTTAATTGATAAAGATATGGATGAAGTAATAGATAATTTAGCTACACAAGCAATACAAACAGGTGAGGTGCTAAATCTACCAGATAACTGTACCCTGCTGGCAAAGGATGGGAAAAAAGTACCCATTGGGGATTGTGTTGCACCTATCCGTGATGTGGATGGGAATATCAGTGGTGCTGTTTTAGTTCTTCAGGATATTACGAAACGCAAGCAAATAGAAGCCCAACTGCTGCGTAATGCTTGTCATGATGCGCTGACAGCACTACCCAATCGAGTTTTGTTTATAGATCGCCTCAGACAAACAATCGAACGTAGCAAACGGCGGAATGATTATAATTTTGCCGTTTTATTTTTAGATTTAGATGGCTTCAAAGGAATTAACGATCGCTTTGGACACTCAACAGGAGATGATTTTTTAGTAGCGATCGCTCGCCGCTTAGAGTCATGTTTACGTAGTGGTGATACCGTAGCTAGATTTGGCGGTGATGAGTTTGCTGTACTAATAGAAGATATCAAAGATGTTACAGATGCTACCAATGTAGCCAAACGCATTCAAGAATCCTTAAGCGTGCCTCTGAATATTAATGGATATCAAATATGTCCCACAGCTAGCATTGGTATCGCCTTGAGTGGTCATGGTTATGAAGAACCACAAAATCTGCTTCGGGATGCTGATATTGCTATGTACCGTGCAAAACGGCAGGGAAAAGCTCGTTATGGCATATTTTGATGAATTATATAGTTATTAGCCTGTCGTCACAATCATCCATTAGCTAGTTGTCGGTTAACTCTCTATTTAGTTATGAATGGAACAGCATTGGCATGACTAAAGTGCTTATAAGCAAGCCAGCTTATAAATTGCCAAGTCATCAGGAAAATCTAAAAATATTCTAAATTTTCCCCATGCTATAAATCCTATTTCCTGAAATCTAAAAATTCTGTTATGGAAAAAACAGAAAAGCAGAAAATGCTCTCCGGCGAATTATATCTTGCAGAAGATCTAGAATTAGCTACTGAGAACAAGCAAGCCAGTCGTCTCTTACGAATCTACAACGCTACAACAGAAGAACAGCAAGAGCAACGACGACAGATTTTGCAAGAATTATTCGGGAAGGTAGGGAAAAAAGTATCTATTGTACCGCCATTTCACTGTGATTATGGCAGTAATATTTATGCTGGCGATGGATTTTATATGAACTATGGCTGTGTAATTTTAGATTGCAATACAGTTCATATCGGTGACAATGTGTTGTGCGCTCCTTATGTGCAAATATACACTGCCTACCATCCGACAGCACCGGAGATTCGACTTTCTGGTAGAGAGCTAGCTGCTCCAGTTACTATTGGTAATAACGTCTGGATTGGTGGCAGTGCAATTATTTGTCCAGGGGTAACAATTGGTGAAAATACTACTATTGGTGCTGGTAGCGTAGTAGTGAAAGATATACCAGCTAATGTAGTTGCGGCGGGTAATCCTTGCAGCATTATCCGCCATTTATGAAACAATTAGGGTAGGCTGAAAAGCCTACCCTATAAAACTAAGTTAAAAAATCAAGCACTCACGATATAAGGCGAGTTAATCGCCGCTACACGACCGGCATCTACTAAAGCTTGATAAACCAGCGCCGCTACCTCAGCGCGTGTAGCATCGCGGGTAGGGTTGAGTTGTTTGGGGTTGGGGTAATTGACGATAATTTTCTTGTCTAATGCTTTTGCTATTTCATCCTTGGCATAGTCAGGAATCTTTGCTTGGTCATCAAATTTGAAAGCTGTTGCATCATCCGCAGATAATCCCAGCCCATTAACCAGAGAAACGATCACTTGCACACGCTGGATATTTTGATTGGGGCGGAAATTACCATCAGGAAACCCAGCCAAGAATAGACCTTGATATGCCTGTTGAATTACTTTAGATGCCCAGAAGTCTGCTGCTACATCCTTGAATTTGGTGGCAGCACGGTTTGGAGATGGGTTAAAAGCCTTGACTAGCAAAGCAGCATATTGTGCCCTGGTCATCGTAGCATCAGGTTTAAATGTGCGATCGGGAAAACCGCTAACTATTTGCTGTTTCACTAATTCCCGAATAAAAGCAGCAGCCCAATGATTACCGATATCGGTTAAGTCAGTAGGTGCAGGTGTTGGGGTAGGCGTTGGTGTTGGAACTGGTATGGGGGTGGGAGTTGGGACTGGTATAGGGGTGGGTGTGGGGGTTGGGGTGGGTGTTGGTGTTGGCGTTGGGGTGGGTGTTGGGGTTGGCGTTGGGGTTGGGGTTGGTGTTGGTGTTGGCGTTGGGGTTGGTGTTGGCGTTGGGGTTGGTGTTGGCGTTGGTGTCACTGGAGTAGCTGCAAACTCAATGCTACCGCTGACTTTAGACGGATCTATTTGATTTCCTACAGAGATCAATTTATTGCTACCTGCGTTTTGCAAATCAAACTTACCGTTGTTGCGTAGGACGTTACCCCCAGGACTACTAGCACTACCTAAATCTGGTAGGGCGTTAGCAATCACTGTTAAACCATCATCAGTGTTTTTTTCGCTGAAGTTATTACGTAATACAGGACGTGCTGTCCCAGAAATGACAATTCCAGACCGATTTTCAGAAATTTTGTTATCTATGAGTGTGGGTGCGGCTGCATCACTGATGGCAATGCCAAAACCTGTTTTGAAGAAGGTGTTACCTTGAATTTGCCCTTTGGCATTTTTTGCTATGGAAACACCATTGGCAGCATTCTCAGAAAACACATTGCTGAGGATCACTGGGTTAGCATCGCCAGTTGCAAACACTCCCTCACGCTTAGATTGAGTAAATGTGCTATTGGCAACTGTCGGTGTACTAGATTCAACCCAGACAGCAGAACCACGGCTAGCTGGATTTGTTACCGTTACACCCCGGAGTTGTGCCCCATTTAGCAGTACAAATGTGACATTTTGACCTGCAAAAGTACGGCTGAGGTAGTTACCACTACCTTCAATTAAAATACCGCTACCTTTATTGGCTTCATTGCCTACTACCGTTACCTCAGATGCCACAGTTAGTGGGAAAACTTCACCAGTAGTGGCATTATAAGTACCCTCTACCAGTTGAATTTTGGTACCCGGAGTGGCAACTTTGAGAGCTTTGGTAATCGTTTTAAAGGGTGCTTGTTGAGTACCAGGATTGTTATCATTGCCTGTACTTGGATTTACGTAAAAATTTTGCGCCATATTTATACTGCGAAAAAAGACATAGATATACTAGCGCTAACCATTAACTAGGTAGCAATTCCTAAAGATTAAATCGCAACATTGACTTCCCGCCCATGATGATACATTCCGCAAAAATCTAGAAGAATATTTGCTTGATGTTAAATCGGTGCAGAAGTAAGAGCAGTGATTGCTGCTTGGCTTTCGCAGTTAAAAGCTTTTGGTATCAAGTATTCTGGTAATTTGGAGTTTTTAGGAGTCCAGGCGATCGCTCTTACAAAAGTTATGTTTTCTTATCTTTTCGCCAAAATATGGGTTAAAAATCAGTAATATTATTTATACAAACAATAAAAAAGCTGAAACGACAACATAGTAGAGTTTCAGCAATGATATTCGTTATATGCATCAAAATTTTGATAGATAGCATCCAGAAAACTTTCCACCGCTTTTCAAAAAGAAATCCCAGAGGTACAAATCTCTGAGATTTCTTAGCAACTAAGTTTTCTAGCTATGCGATGAATTATCTCTGGCTCCAAGTCTTGATTCCAGATCCAGATTCTGTTGTGACTGTGTCAGCACTAAAGTATTCCTTGGCATGATAGAAATCATTGCTAGACTCATTTTTCTCATTGATGCCATTTACTAATAAACCTAAGACGTTTTGACCGGAGCGCTGTAACAATTCTTTGGCATTATTAGCGCTGTTAGAATCAATGACTCCAGGACGAGCTACTAGTAAAATTCCATCTGTCATGTGACTTAAAGTTACAGCATCAGCAGCCAGCAGCAAGGGTGGGGCATCAATAATCACAAAGTCATATTGGCTAGAAAAGTCTTGAATTAATGTCGCCATCCGTTTAGAGTCCAACAAAGCTAGTGGATTAGGAGGTCTAACCCCAGCTGTTAAAACATCTAGATTTTCAATCACGTTAGACGCAGCCGTTTTGAATTCCGCTTCACCTACAAGTACTTCGCTTAAACCTGCTGTATTGGTTATTTGCCAGATATGATGCTGTGTAGGAACTCGCATATCGGCATCAATTAATAGGACTTTGCGTCCTAATTGCGCGATCGCAGCTGCTAAGTTAGCGGAAACTGTAGATTTGCCTTCCTTGGGAACTGCACTACTAACCACAATGGTTTTCAGTACCTTATCTGAACTCAGGAATCTCAGATTTGCCTGAATCATGCGGTAAATTTCGCTAGTTAAAGAATTAGGCGAATCTATGACAGCAATTTCTTGAGTAGCTATCTCTGTTTCGCGATAACGAGAGCGAATCTTTTTCGTAGATGAGGGAACTATACCCAATAAGGTGTAGCCAAATATTTCTCTGATTTCTTTCAGTGTTTTCAGAGATCTATCTCTGGTCTCTAGGAAGATTACAGCAGTGGTGGCTAAAAATGCACCTAACAAAACACCTAGCACCAAAACGAAAGGTTTGAGGCCTAGGGTTGGCTTTTTAGGAATTAAACCTTTGGCAATGATCCGAGCGTTGGGTGTATTGTTATTTTCTGCTAACTGCAATTCTTGCACCTTTTTCAAGAGGGTTTGGTAGGTTGATTGAGCAACTTCCAACCTCCGTTCGAGATCACGTTGTTGTTGTTCTAGTTGGGGTATGATTCTTACCCGTTGTTCGTAAACAGAGCGAGAACTGTACAACGAAGAAAGTTTTTGTTCCAAACCTCGACGCTGCACTTCTGATTGTAGGAAATCTCTGATCAGGTTTTGTTTGGTTTCCCCTATTTGTAATGTTTTTGGCTGAGAATTAGGTTGAACAGCACCTGTTTGGTTAAGTTCTTTATTCAGAAGCGCCTGTAGGTTAGCTTTCCTTTGTTCTAAATTAATAATTACTGGGTTGTCATCTAAGAATCGGCTGCGTTCAGTCGCTAATTGTCTGTCTATATCTTGCAGTTGAGTTACAATTCCCTGTACCGCAGGTGACTGGCTGACTGCACTTGCAGAGAGAGCTTCTTGAGAATTTAAATTTACTTTTTGACGCAGTTCATTTGTTTGAGCTGTCGCTTGATCTAAATCAGCTTTGGCAGTGTTAATATTGTTGTCTAAATTGCCAATAATTGCTACTGCTGAACGCGTCTCTTCAGCCAAATCTACAATCTTATATTTTTGTTTAAATATACGTAGCGCTGCTTCTGCTTCTTGGACAGCGCTTCTATTGTTAGGCAGCTGCCTAGCCATAAATTTGCGTGTGGATTCGGCTTCGGCGCGATTGGTAAGAATATCATTCTCTAAGTAGAGATTCATAATATTGTTAACTACTGCTGCTGCCTCTTCTGGGCTACGGCTTTTATAGCTAACTTGCAATACGTCTGTGCCACCAATAATTTTGAGATTTAAAGCTTTTTTCAGAGCTTCGGTTGTTAAAGGTTTACCTTCATTATTTTTTAGTTGCAGTTCGTCTATTGTTTTTTGCAACAACAAAGGTGAAGTAATTACTTCTATCTGAGTAGTGATGGGGTTCTGAGTGGAAACTAACGGTTGTAAATCTCCTCGCGCTTCAGATTCACTAGGTAATAGATCCGCCCCTACCACACTGAAAGAGGGCGTTTTAAATAATAATTTGCCTTCTGCTTCATAGGATGGCTTGAGAAATGTTGTTGCTACAACACTAAGAGCCACTGTAGATGCAAAGATACTCGCAGCTGGTATCCATTGCCGTTTCACTATCGATAAATAACGACCAAAGTCGAAATCAATAGATTCTCTTGATTCCATAGCTCATCCCAACAAAAATTTTTCAAAAGTGCAGGTTCAAGGCAATTAAAGTAAACAACTACTTACTGAATCTCGGCATTAATTATTACTATTGAAATTAAGACTACTATCTTATCAGTATCAGTAGTATATACTAATTAGATTACAAAACCATGAAGTTATTGATAAGAGCTTTAAGGATTCAGTACAAATATGGAATTTAACGTTTAGGGGCATTATCAAAAGCTCTAGCGATCGCATTCCATGCCAGTTTCGGTTTTAGATCAGCATCCCATGCTAATGGTCTAACTGCTGCACCATCTTTACGAGCTTGAAATTCCGAAAGCCATGTATAGCGATCGCTCAATCCCCAACTAATGACAGTGTTAACTGCTTTTACCTCTAAGACTGCACCCAGATAATCTTCATAAGCAGCAGCAACTATGCGATCGCGAACAGCCACATCCGCAGGGAGTTTTTGGTCTATGACATCCAGTTCGGTCACCATAATTTTAAGACCCAAGTCAGCCACTTTTCTCAAGAAATTTTGTAATTTTTGAGGATTAAAGCGAGTTTCATGCCCTGCCAAATGAGATTGAATGCCAAAGCCATGAACTGGAACTTCTCGAGATTTTAAATGCTCGAGTAACTTTAAAACCGCATTCCTCTTGGCTTCATCTTCAGGAGTGTCATACTCCAGCCCATAGTCGTTATAAACTAATAAAGCTTTGGGGTCTGCCTCAGCAGCAATACGAAAAGCCATTTCAATGTAATCTGGCCCCAAAAACTCTAACCAAGGATTCTTCCTCAAACCTCTAGAGTATCCATCTTCGACTGCGATCGCTTCATTAACTACATCCCAAGAGTGCATTTGCCCAGCATAATGACCTACAACCTTTTGAATATGTTGCGTCAAAAACTGCTTGGCATTTTGCTTATTAACTGTTTCTTGAAACCAAGAAGGTAAGGACTGGTACCATACTAAGGTGTGTCCGCGCAATAACATCTGATTATTACGTGCAAATTTTGCGAACCAATCACCCCTCTTAAAATCAAAACTATCTGCAGTGGGACGTAGTAAATCCCACTTCAGAAATCCTGCCACTAACATTGAACATTCTCTGACTAGAAGCTT
Organism: Calothrix membranacea FACHB-236; assembly: GCF_014696315.1. Classification (GTDB taxonomy): domain Bacteria; phylum Cyanobacteriota; class Cyanobacteriia; order Cyanobacteriales; family Nostocaceae; genus Aulosira; species Aulosira membranacea. The sequence continues at coordinate 31,750 of NZ_JACJPX010000050.1, read as the reverse complement.
TGCCAACTCTGGATCTGCTTCTAAATTTAAAGTGCCGCAATCTGCTCCATAAATTAACCCTTTACTTGCAGCACGCTTTTTTAAAGGAGTTTGCCCTACTACCTTGAAGTCTCTTCGTAAAGGAGATACAGGTATAGTTTTCTTTGGGGGTATTGCTTTGCTAATTGTCAAAGCACCAATACTTGCCGCAGTTCCTAAGCCTAAGTACACGAATCCTCGTCTACTCAAAATCCTATTGTTTGCCATTTCCCATCATCCTCTGGTGTGAGCTAAGTTGATTGATTTGAAAATAGGGACTGGAGAAAACGAAGATGCGCCTTTTGACCTTTGGTTGTTGACTATTGACTTTAACCCTTAACAAAACATTTTCGTCCGTCCTAGGGTAAGCAGTTGCTCACTGCTACTCGATCAATTCAAGCCTTATTGGAACTGTATTGTTCCCACTTGTGTAATCTATCATTGGCTTGCAAACAAACCAGTAAGTCTACACAAAATGCTGTGACTGCTACAGGCAAAAATAGTACTGCTTTATGTAAGGACAATTGCAGCAAGCTATTAAATCGACGTAACAGCAACCATGCGGGAATTACCCAGCCGCTTTTCTGGGAAACGTTTGCTTGAATCAACTTGCTTACCCATAATGGATCTTGCTCGTTGCGAGACTTGATGATTGCACCAGCATCTTGCTGCTGGTTGCAGCTTGCCTGTAAATCCTCATAAATCAATGTGTTGATTGTGTTAGCTAAAATCAACCATTGTTCATGCCGGAGTAAACGACGAATGTCAGTATAAGCTTCAAATATATGAGAGGCAGATTGAGCGCGCACTACCCGTTCTGGTACTTCTGGGGAAGTTAATAAATTGGTAACAACCATTTTCCACAAGAAGCCGTCTTCAACCTCAATACCTTTAGGCATCCAAATTCTATGTAATACTGCAGCCCGGGCACAGTAAAGCTGCCCGCAAATCCAGACTGATTTAGCTCCTGATACTTTAGACACTGAAAGAGACAACTTTTCTACTAAGCTTTTCTTCTCCTTCAAAGCTACATCCTTAACTAATGTATCTACAGATACCCAAGCATTGGCATTGACTTCCAGCGCTTCCACCATTGAATGCAGAGTAGTGGGAGCAAGAAACTGAATATCAGCATCCATTAAAAATATGTAATCTGCGCCAGGATCAGAAAAATTATGGACGTAATTATTCCAAGCATTTGGCTTGCCAGGCTCTTTGACTTCGCAGACATTCCACGATACAGCAGGATTAGCGGTAGACTGCACTAAATTTTGTAATGTTGTACGAGCGATCTCTGCTGTCTCATCAGTACAACCATTGGGTACTACCACAACTTCAATTGCTGTGTTGCTATCAACTGCTTGAAATACACTCTGTGCAAATAAAGATTGCAGTGTGGCGCTAATACAATTAGCTTCATTATAAGCAAGTATACCAATACTAATTTTCACTGTTCTCCTCTCTGAATTATTTATTGATAATTAGTTACTTAGTTAAACATTAATGTCTGAACGCGCTGCTTCAATACCAGCCAAATAAATGTAGGATTACCCAGGATATATCGCTTCCACAAGCGACTAGGTTCAACTATCAAACGAAACAACCATTCTAAACCTGTCTTTTGCATCCAAACTGGCGCTCTTCTTACCATATCAGCAACTAGCTCAAAGCTAACGCCAATACCAATAGAAATTGGTACTTCTAACTCTTGATAATTGTGCGCGATCCATTTCTCTTGCTTGGGCGCTCCTAAACCCACAAAGAGAATATCAGGAGATGCAGATTTAATTTTGGAATTAATTGCTGCTAATTCTTCTGGCTGGTTTTCAAAGCCATAAGGAGGACAATAAGTACCTACAATTGACAAATTTGGATGTCTAGCTTTGAGCTTTTGCTTAGCTTGTTCTGCTGCTCCAGGACGACCACCTAACAAAAATATCTTTAACCCTTTCTCGGCTGCAACAGCACAAAGCTTTTCAAACAAATCTGTGCCGTTAACTCTCCCGTTCAAAGGAGTCTGCAAAAATTTAGCTGCCCATAAAAGCGATACACCATCTGGTACTACTAAAAAAGCTTGGCGATAAATCTCTCGAAAATGGGTATCTTTTTGTAAAGTTAAAATGTGCATAGCATTTGGAGTAACCACGTATTCAGGCTTACTCCTAGAACTTGCATGATTGACAATTTGTTCAGTAACTTCATCAAAACTGTATTTATCTATTTCTACACTACAAATATTAATTCTCATTTAGTATTTCCTCAGTTATCTCAAAGTTTGATATTGAATAATAAATTTGGGCTAAATGATGGCAATAATTCCTTACATCAAATTTCTCAACGTTATTCCTTGCAACATTTCCTAGAGAAATTCGTAAACTTTCATCAGCAATTAATAACTCTATTGCTTGCGATAACTCTAGAATATTTCCTGGGGTAACTAAAAGACCATTTTGTTTTTGAAAAATTAATTCAGGTATACCACCGACAGGTGTGGCAATTATAGGTAGACCCCAGCCCATAGCTTCTAAAATGGCCATAGGTAGACCTTCGTTATAAGAAGGCAGAACAAATATATTTGCTTGAGATAATAGCTGATTCATTTGTGTGGCATTAATCCAACCCAGAAAAGTTACCTTCTCTTTTAGGTTGAGGCTAGCAGCTAAATCTTGCGCTTTGCTAATCTCCCCATCTCCTGCCAAAATCAACTTGGTATAAGCTTTTTGGTTATCAGGCAATTTAGCAAACGCTTCAATTAAATCAAATGCTCCTTTACGCTGACCTACTCGTCCACAAAAAACCAAATTCAGTTGACTAGAGTTGGTACGATTAGGAATTTGAGCAGGTATTTCTGTGGGATTAGGCATCACAATTACTTGTTTTGGATTTAATCCCACTTTGCTAACATAATAGTCTTTCCAGGTATTGGAAAGGACAATAAATCCTTGGCTTTGACGAAATATCCAACTGACACTTTTCTGTGCCCATACTGGTAACTTACTGTAAGTTACATGAAATTCTGCCCCATGAGCGTGCATCAATACAGGCTTACCGAATATTGCAGCCACAATTAGCAAAATTGCTTTGCGTACAACACTACCACCATCTGAAAGATGAATATGCACAAGGGCAATTTTTTGAATTGACAGATACCAAATTAACTTGATAAAAGCTTTAGTAAATACTATCAGTCTATGTATGATGGAGCCTTCATCATGACTAGTAATATGCTGAATTTGAATATCAGCATTAATAGACTTAATGATTAACTTTTCAACAGTTGCGATGCCTCCATTTTGTTCTGGGCTAGCTCCTATCATTAGTATGTGCATTTTGCTCATTACCCCTGAATTAAGTAACTTTGCTGCTTTTGATTGAGGCTACGGCTAACTTTTTTCTTCATCTGTTCATTTACTTGCATACTAATTGCAGAAGATAATGCTATGTAAATGATCCAGTTGAAATTATCAGATTCTAGTAATGCTGTTTCTGTTAAATTAATTAGCACTAAAGAAGTCATGTGTATGACAGGGAAAAAGTCTTCTGTTTTTCTGGTAAGACGCACAAAAGCTAGGGCTTTAAAGTAATTGATGCCAAAGCCAATTAAGAATATTGCTAGCCCTAATAAACCTAAATTAAGCCATAGTTCTAAAAATCCATTGTGAGGATGTGTAGGAGTCCAAGGAGCCGCACGCCATATATAAGCAGATTCTCCATTCCAGCCGTTCCAAAATCCACTATATCCATATCCTAACCAGGGCTGTCTCTGAATCATGTCAAATACAAGAGACCATAAATCTCCACGGCCGCTCAAACCTGCATCTTTACCAAACACCCCAAATATTAAATTTGCATTATTAATAAACCAAAAATAGATAATTTGGATCAATGTTGCTGCTGCTAAGATTGTAGGCACCATTACATAATACGGTAGCCATAAAGCGCGGAAAGCTATAAAAACAGCTATTAGTATTATTAAATTTATTAAAGCTGAAGTGGATACTGAAAGTACTATTAATATTAAAGAAAGCAGGAAACCCAACAGAAAAAGGTTGCGGTGCTTTTTATATGCAGCAGCCATCAATAAAAAGATAGTACTGCTGTTAAGCATACTGGAACCAAGACCATTTTTATGTATAAAGATTCCTCTCCATTTACCTGCATGGACTCCGCCCATAATCCCGTATTTAGGTAAGGCAATGGAGAAGATAAAACTCAGGACTATAGCTATGCTAAAAGTCCAAGCTAAGAGTTTTAATTGCTCTTTGAAGGTATAGCGGCTAGCTAGATAAATTCCAAAGAGGCTGGAACCAATTAATCTAATACTATTTTTCAGAGTTAAATCGGGTGCAAAAGACCAAAATACCGAAAATAAACTTAAACCTAATAATAATAAAACAAATTTATTTTTACCTAATACATAAAGTGTTCTTTTCCAGCGTAAACCTAAAAGCACTATGGTGATAAAATAAATTAATATAAATACTACTTGATATAGACTAGTATCATAGTTGACTTCTACATCTGACTCATTCGCGCCCCCTGACAAGACGAGAAGCAAAAGTCCACCAGAATAAATTAGTAATGCAACTACTGTGAATACTTTTTCTAGAAAAATCATTTTTTTATTTTGTAATAAGTTAATTTAATTACTTTTGATATATTGCATATTTATGAGAGTAATTTTTGGTAAACTTCTACTGTTTGCTGGGCAATATTGTCCCAATTTAAGTCTTGTTGACAACGATTTTTCATTGCACTGTGAATTTGATTATACAGCTTTTGATCGCTTAATAAATTAATAATCGCGTTAGCCAGGGCTTCCACATCGCCTGGTGGAACTAATAAACCATCTTCCTGGTCTTTAACTATCTCTTTTAAACCGCCCACTTCCGAGGCAATTATGGGCGTTCCCATGCCATATGATAAAGCTGCTACACCACTTTGAGAGGCCTCAATATATGGCAGAATCGTAGCTGTGCTACGTTGAAATAGCTTCACCACATCTTCATTAGAAATAAAATTATTAATAATTTCGTAGCGCTTTTCGTCATAGCCATCAGGAAAATATTGATGAATATTTTCTCCTCTTCCTGCAATTATCAGCTTGACATCAGGAATGCGTTCCGCTACCAATGGCATAGCTTGCAGCAAATATTTTAAGCCTTTATAGGGCCAAATTCTCCCAAAAAATAGTAAGGTAGATGGCTCTTTGGGGAGACTATATTTTTGAGTGCGGCGATAATATAAACTGCCAAGTTCACCATGTGGCAAAATATTAATTTTTTCTTGTGATATGCAAAATTGTTGATTTAAAGTTTGTTTATGTTGCTGTGTATGAACAATTAATTGCTGTGAGCGATAAAAGGCGATTCGCCGGGTATATTGAGAAGCAAATACTTGCTCTGCATCACCTGGGTGACCAAACACATCATGAATTGTTGTCACCATAGGCGGCATTTTGGCAAATAAAAGGGTTAATAAATACCAAATATCGTTTGATTCTTGTACATGGAGAACATCAGGCTGAACTTCTTGAATAATCCGCATCATTTCCCCTATGGAACGTATATTTCCAGGATGACGCATAGGTGGTTTTTCAAATCTCAGTACTGGAATACGTTCATCTAGTACACCCTCGCAAGCAGCGGCACTCTTTTCTTGTTGAATTAAAGTTAAATCAACATGGTTTACCAAACTATTGGCTAATTCAATAGTGTAATCATCAAAGCAAAAATTGAGCAGAGCAACTTTAATAGCCATTTTATTTACAATTAATTTTTAAATTTGAAAAAAGATGTTGCAATCATTGATATTTTAATTTTTATATCAGTATCTAAATAGACTCATCTCTACCCTATTGATTTTGGTAACGTAAGTTGCCCTTATGGGGTCATCCAGTAGGTATTTGAAGACATGAGCATTTGTTAAAGTAAAAATCTTAGTTTGCCCTCTTTAATATTACTTGTTTAATTTTGTTAATACCTCCTAGTTGGTGGATAGTCATTGAACCCATGATTAAGCCATACACACAAATTGATGAAATTAAAATTACTAAGAAATCTAAATTTAGCTTTTGTAATAGCACAAAAACCATTAACATTAACAATGTAATTAGTAGTGGACGACGAATTACATTCCATAACCGTAATGGAAAGAGGCGGCTATATGTAACATACATATATAAACTAAAGCTGAATAAAGACATCACCAAACCCATCAAGGCGGCACCTAGTAATTTATATTGAGAAATAAATATTACTCCAGATAAACCTCCAAGTGCAGATGTTATGGCAACTTCTATAAGGTTAAACTTTTCTAAACCGTTCGCGATTAATAAATAACTAAGTGCTTTACAAAATGTAGCAGTAATAATCGTGAATGAAATCAAATATAAAATTATATCTGCTTGCAGAAAACTTTGGTCTTTATAAACAAATAACAATAATTCTTTGCCAAAGAACAACATGCCTACCGAGAAGGGCAAACCCATACAAAGTAGTAGTTCAATAATATTTTCTGTAGATTCACGCTGTTTTTCTTTACCCAAATATACTGCCTTTGACATACGGGGAAATGCTGCCATATTTGCACTGTTAGCAACAATATAATAGGGCTGCATTAATTGTGTGACAGCGCCATATAGACCTATAAAAAACTCATTGCCTAATAGTGAGAGTATCAGTACGTCTAACTTACCTGCAATAATTCCTACACCTTCCAGAGCAAAAAATGTCCGAGCAGCTTTGAGAGTATTTACAATAAAATCTCGCTTAATTTGCCATTGAGGTTGAATCATTCTGGTAAGTAAAATCCATTGGATTACTGTAATCAACGATTCAGAAATTACTAATATACCAGCGATGTATACAACTCCATAACGCATTTGCATAGCCCAAAGCATTACCAATAAACGTATGATGTAAATTGGCACTGTCGAAATAGTAATCAAATGCATTTTTTCTTGGGCTTGGAAAATTGCTTCTGTAATGTTTGAAAGTGCAAATGGCAAAATACTTAAGCCCATAACGTAACAGACAACTGATGTGTCAGGGCTATAGGGTAATAAGAATACCCAAATTACTAGTCCTAAATAGCCAATAAAGCTGAGAATTAACTGCAATAAAGTCCCACTTACAAGATAAACAGGAGTGTCTTCTGGTGAACGGGAAAGTTCTCGCGTAAACAAAGTCTTTAAACCTTGAGAAGCAAGGTTTACAAAGATATAGTAATAGCTAATGGCCAATAGGTATTGCCCTAAGGCATAAGCTCCTAAATTACGAGCTATAGCAGCAGTTAAGACAAAAGTTGTAACTCCTTGCGTCAAACGGTTTATTAGAAGTGACAGAGAATTTATTAAAACTTTTATCTGTCCCATTATCTATATTTTTTATACGACTTTGTTCTTGTTGAGTAAAAAGCAATCATGGAAAATCTAGGCTATTGTGTCCGTAATTTCCATAATTTTTGATTACTTATCCAAGATATTTTTATATCTTTGACAAGTTAATATTTACGGATAGCGTGAGTACTCAGTCTTACTAGTTAACGCGTTTTAGTAAGCGCCTTCTTTAGTTAAAACTACTTTGACTGTCTTTAGCAGAATTTCAAAATCTAGCCAAAGTGACCAATGCTCAATATAGTTGAGATCCATTTGAATTACTTGTTCAAAATCCAAAACATTGGATCTGCCTGAAACTTGCCAAAGACCTGTAATTCCAGGTAACACTTCATGACGGATAAAATGGTGTTCGGAAAACTTATCTACGTCTCTGGTAGGCAAAGGTCTAGGGCCAACCAAACTCATTTCTCCACAAAGAATGTTAAATAGTTGAGGTAATTCATCTAGGCTATAACGGCGAAGAAATGAACCGACACGTGTAATGCGAGGGTCATTTTTAATCTTAAAGATAATTCCATCTTTAGTTTCGTTTAATGCCTCTAACTCTCTTTGCAGTTTTTCAGCATCAGATCTCATCGTACGGAATTTCCATACTTTAAAAGGTCTGCCACGTAAACCTATACGGGTTTGTTTATAAAAGACTGTACCTGGAGAGTCTAGCTTAATGGCTATAGAAATCGCCAGTAAAATTGGAGACAACAAAAATATCAATATTGCTGCTAAACAAAAATCCAAACTTCTTTTAATCCAAAAATCCTTGGCTGTAATGATCGGGCAATCCAAGCTGAGACAAGTTATGCCACCAATTTCGTTAAATTCTACATTTCTATAAATGTTTTTTATTTCCACTGATAAAAGATGAAGCATTATGCCTGATGACTGAAATAGCCAGCGGATAAACATTCTATTCTTAATGGCATTCCAAGCGATAAAAACCTCAGTTACTCCCAAATCGTTGAGCTTTTCTAAGGTTTCTTGGCGATAGTAACGATCTAAACATCTGGGGCTAGCAGTGCCACAAATTATGTAACGTTTTTCTTTTTTGATGAGGCTAATAAACTTTTCGGTATCTTCGGGATCGCAAATTATAAAAACATAAGACTGTCCCAATATTTTGCGGTGACGAAGATGTTCTAGTGTAATGTCTGTAGTAAATCTGCCCAGACACACTAAAGTTGTACTGAGCAACCAAGACCATATTAGTGTTGAGCGGCTAATATCAACATCTGGTTGGTATAAAAATACAAAAGCTAGTATGAGTCCGTGGGCAAAAGTTAATGTTTTGAAAATATTTAAATAGTCATAACGCTTTTTTCCAGGTTGATAATTACCTTGAATTGCTAGTGCTACTATTTGGATAGCAATAGTCATGAGTATTGGTAAAAAGGTGCTGGGGATTTGCCAAGAAAAATCTACAGCATCAGTATGATATTTAGCGAAGATCCAAGCTAGGAATAGAACTGTGAAGTCTAGGGAACTCAGTGTGAGCAATCGAAGCCACCATAAGCCTTTTCGTAGCCTGATCGGTAAAGATGCACGTAAGTCTAGAGGAGCCTCTCGGAAGTGGGCATTGGTTACAGTTTTTATTGTCATAAACTTTACTTTGATTATTTTTAGTCAGCAAGGATATTTGAGTTTGCTGAATTGCAACTTGAGGTAGGTTGATTAAAAACTGAGTGCAACCTTAACTAAGCACTGCAATATGTTTAGCAGAAATGTGCCAATAAGCTATATATGCACACAAACTTTTTGCTCTTCAACTTAGAGAAAAGTCACAGCCGAAGAGGTTGCCAAACTGTTGTTTATTAGTTCTTAATTCAAACTTTACGTAGTAGCAAGACGTAAGTATTTAAGGTTACCTCTTGATTTTGGTGGCATGTTTTCCGTCTACCTGCTGTAGTAATTACGGCTTTTTACCACAATGCTTTTTGGCTCCAGCCATAGCACTTGTCAGGTGTTACCTGAGCTAGTTTGCTGGTAAGAGGTAACATATATCCGGCTGGCAAAATGTAATTCCCACATCATAGCCTCCGAATATCTCATTAAAGAGCTTACTGAGCTTGCCTCCCCAATTAGTGATACTACTTAGATATTGTCTCATCAAATTAACAATCGATGAATCTATCTCGAGAGGGGGATGAAGCTCAGTAGGTAGATTGTCCCTGGTTTTTGAAGCTATCTGTTTCATCTAACTCAACTTTTGGTTTCCCATGAAAGAGCTTTCGCTAGTTAGAAGTTAACATTTCTAGCTGACATACCTACAAAATTCATTGCATCTTTACCGAGTATTTAATTTTTATGTCTAAGCAAATTTATTTTATGTTGATAATATAAAGAAGATTTTTAATTACGTATTTATGCTAGAATTACCGAACAATTACTTAAACTAATTGTTAAGTTAAGTAAAACTTAATCACTTATAGCTAGGGCTATACCTGCTAGATGTGCAGTAGTCCAAGCACTTTGGAAGTTAAAGCCCCCTGTCACACCATCTATATCTAATACTTCTCCTGCAAAGTAGAGGCCCGGAATCAACTTACTTTCCATTGTTTTAAAGTTGATTTCTTTAAGATTAACACCTCCACAGGTAACAAATTCCTCTTTGAAAGCTCCTTTACCTGCAATTAAGTATTCTCCTTGAGTCAGTTCTGCTAACAACTTGTTTAAATTTTTGTTAGAGATCTCCGCCCAGCGGTCTTCTGTAGTTATACCTACGCGTGTAAGAATATATTGCCAGAGACGGTGGGGTAAGTCAACGCCACGATGCAGGGCAATTGGCTTTCTTCCCCATTCAATTTTGACAGCTAAGATTTTTTGCCTCACTTGTTCTGGGGAGAAATCGGGTAGCCAATTAATGATTAATTTCGACTGATAGCGGCTTTGGTGTAAAATCCTCGCACCCCAAGCCGAAAGCTTCAGAACTGCTGGGCCACTCAATCCCCAGTGAGTAATAAGTAACGATCCAGTTTGTTGTAAAGCAGCTTTGCCATTCATAGACAAACGCAACTGTACAGGGTTAACGCTAATTCCAGCTAATGCTCTCAACTTTTGGTCGAGAATGTTGAAAGTAAATAAGGAAGGTACTGGTGGCGTAATTTGATGACCTAACTCCTGGGCAATTTTATACCCAACTAGGCTACTTCCTGTAGCTAGGAGTAGACGATCGCACTTGAGCCTTTCTCCCGACTTCAAAACAATCTCAAACCCTGTTTTATCAGTTTGTCGTTCAACAGCAACCACAGGTGTCCCAATACGCAGTTCTACTCCATCTGCTGTGGCTGCATTCATCAGACAGTCAACAATCGTTTCTGAACTATCGGTGATGGGAAACATCCGTCCATCGGTTTCAGTTTTCAGCTTGACTCCACGCTTGGCAAACCAAGCTATTGTATCTTGGGGTAGAAAGCGCGAAAAAGCACCCCGCAAAGCTTTTTCGCCTCTGGGGTAATTTTGCACCAACCTCTCGGGTTCAAAGCAAGCATGGGTAACATTACAGCGTCCACCACCAGAAATGCGAACTTTGGCTAGTGGCTGACGGCTAGCCTCTAATAAAATAACTTGGGCATGTGGATTGGCATTAGCGCAAGCGATCGCACCAAAAAATCCCGCAGCCCCGCCCCCAATAACTACAACTTTCAACGGCAACAAGTTTAAAATCGGTCTCAATAACAACTAATGTCTAGCCTAGCTGTTATTTTCCCACTTATTCTGCTGGTTCAAATTCTTCTTTGGCAGCGCCACAAACTGGACATACCCAATCATCAGATATTTCTTCAAAGGTTGTACCTGGTTCTACCCCACTATCTGGATCGCCTACTTCGGGGTCGTATTCATAGCCACAGACACTACAAATGTATTTAGACATTATACTTTCTCCTGGTAAATTGCCGATTTTGCTGCACTTTACCATAGGCTTCCTACCAGGCATCACTAACTAGGGAGGGGTTTGGGGTTTGTCATTTGTCATTTGGTAATGGGAATTTCTCCCTCATTTCCCAGTCCCCAATCCCCAATCCCCAGTCCCTCATCCCTCAATCCCTTAAAATCGCCACCAAGTTTTTTGGACGTAACTGAGAATTGCGACTGCGATCGCTGCCAGAAATAACAGCCAAATAATGCCGCCCGGGATAAAAGTGAGAACGCCAAACCCTCTCAGCAACCATACGGCTATTCCCATGCCTAATAGGATACCGAAAACTTGGGTTAATCTACGATTTAAAGAAGATTGACTCATCTATTTTTCCTTTGATCTCAATATTTTTTGAAAGTAACTTGCATATTTGATAATGTTTGTGCCATTCTATCCTTTATAAATTTCCTTTTTTACTTAATAGTGTGACTCGCGTAAAAGCGTTTCAATATTTTATTTAAATTTGCTTCATCTAAAATACATATTTTCTAAGTATATTCACTAAAAATTTACCGAGAAATCACTATTTCCGGAAAATAGATCTGGTTGACTGCAACTAGAATTTAAGGGGTTGGACTCGATCCAGTTTGAAGGTTCGTAGTTCAAATATTTTGAGGTGGATCAGTTGAGGAGTCACGGTAATAAATATGTCTGCGTCTCAAATTTCAGACTCAACTATTAAAGGTTCAGATATGCCTTGGAGTCAAAACGAGCAAAAATTGCTCATGCAGGGTGAAATATTGCTGAAAACAGAATCGCACACGGCGTGGGGTGGTGCTGTCACTGCTTGGATGTATGTCCCACTAGTGCGATCGCAGGTTTGGCAGCAATTAACTGACTACCCCCGTTGGGTACATTATTTTCCTGACATTACTAAAAGTGAGGTTGTGTCTAAAGGAGAAGTTAAGCGTCTGTATCAAGCTGCACAAAAAGCTTTCTTATTTTTCACCGCACAGGTAGAAATTTACCTGAATGTTGTGGAAGTTTTGGGACAGCAAATTCAGTTCCGCATGGAAAAAGGAACTTTTGAAGACTTTAAAGCTAATTTAGAGTTACAAGATTGCGGAAATGGCACACTGCTTGCTTATAATGTGCGAGCTACGCCAAATCTATTGATTCCTTCAATTATTATCCAACAAGCAATGAACTTTGAGTTACCTGCTAATATGCGTAAAATGCGGCAAGTGCTTTGTAAGGGTCAATAACAGCAATGTCACAGGCAAAAGTTATTTTGGAATTCTGGTTTGGTCATCCTGATGAACCGGGTTATGGCAAACCCAAGACTTTTTGGTTTAATAAAACACAGGATTTTGATCGGGAAATGACCAATCGTTTTCTGAAAGATTACCAAAAAGCCGCAGGGGGATATTTAGATGATTGGGTAGATTTACCAGAAACTTGTTTAGCATTAATTTTGCTGCTGGATCAATTTCCCCGAAATATGTTTCGTGGTACTCCCGAAGCTTTTGCTACTGACTGGGAAGCGCTTTCAGCAGCACAGCAAGCTGTTGCTAGACACTATGATCGTGAATTTTTGCCTGTACAACGCTGGTTTATCTACTTACCCTTTGAACATAGCGAAAACTTAGAGGATCAGCGCCGTTGCGTGAAGCTATTTCAGCAAATTAGTCACGATCCCGAAAGTGCTAGTGCAATTAAGTATGCCTTTCGCCACATGGAAATAATTGAGCGTTTTGGGCGTTTTCCCCATCGCAATAGTATTTTAGGAAGACCTTCAACTCCAGAGGAAATAGAGTTTTTAAAGCAACCTGATTCGTTCTTTTAGGTAATTTAATGGTAAGACGCTTTCCTCTATCCAGAAAGCGTCTTATACCAATTCAAAAAGTTTTTGCAACGTCTCAATCATCTTCAGGGTACACAGTTATGTGCCTACATCAAGATGTCGCCAAACACAATCAGCCCGCATAGGCGAGCTGGTTGAATTAATATTCATATAAATTAAAATAAAGCATGAAAATGCTATATTTTTAATAAAAATTACCAGATTTAGCTAAATTAAACGATTCATCAGCATAATTAGATTCTGTTTCAAACCATACTTGGTCTAACTCGTGTTCATTAAAGTTGTAGCCATGAGTCGCCGCAAATCTGACAATTTTACTTTTATCCCAATGACAACTGCCAAAAAAGCCTCGGCTACAGCATTTATTTTGATATTGATCGTAAATTGCTGGTTCTGACATTAATAGGTCATAAAATGCTTTAACCTGTTCTAGTGCCATAAAATTTTTCCCTATAATATTTGTTTTCTTATTTACTCAAAACTACATGACAATAAACCCAGATTCCGGGTTAATAATTTAGCTTCAAGATTTCTGCTTCAAGCTTTTACAAAAACTTGAATTTCTTGTACTTAGTATCTGGTTAATTAATGCTCTAGGTAATCCATATTGATGAGTTCGGAGTCAGACATAAAGTTCTAACTACGAGCTGGTTTACCTATCAAAAAAAATTGCATCAACCGCTAGTCATAGCAATTGGGGATTTTGTTTGGATTGTATAAGTTGCACGCCAGCCCTTTACAATCAAAAAGCATATTCCATCAATCTCAAAGCATACTAGCGATCGCAATTGTGTATTAACTATTAAGGGTGATTGTAAAAAATTATTATAATGCGGTTTTTGCTACTTAGGGGAAATTTTTTTTATAAAAAATAAAATTTCTTCCTATTGTTGAACTCAATAGCCATCGCCCATAACTTTTGCAAGTGCATTTATCTGTTGTTACAAGCAAAAACGCCAAAATTTACAGTAAATCTTGGCGTTTTTGTAGTTTGTCTATCAAACTAGCTATTCATATCGAGGTTTTGGCACAACCGAGCATGAAAATCTTTCTTTCCCATACCCAATGCGCCATTCCCATTTTCTAACTACTAAACACTTCAATGGGTAAGCGGCTGAAGGAAAGGCGTTCATTTTGGACATCGACAAAGATAGAGTCGCCATCGTTGAATTCGCCGCGCAAGATAGATTTGGCAATTTGTGTTTCTAACTCGCGCTGAATTGCTCGCTTCAGTGGACGCGCTCCAAATACAGGGTCATATCCTACTTCCGCCAAAAAGTCAAGAGCCGCATCAGAGAGTCTCAAGGACATCTTGCGATCGCTAAGTCTTTGGCGCAGTCTATCTGCTTGTAGTAGGACGATTTGCCGTAATTCCCGCTTCTGCAAGCTGTGGAAGATAATTAATTCGTCAATGCGGTTGAGGAACTCTGGACGGAAACTATTACGCATGGCTTCCATCACCCGATGACGCATTTCATCGTAACGCGCATCATCACCAGCGACATCGAGAATGTACTGGGAACCGATGTTGCTAGTCATGATAATAATCGCATTTTTGAAGTCTACGGTATGACCTTGGGCATCGGTGACGCGACCATCATCGAGAATTTGCAGGAAGATGTTAAACACATCGGGGTGCGCTTTCTCAATTTCATCAAAGAGAATTACTGCATAAGGACGACGGCGAATTGCTTCTGTCAGTTGTCCGCCTTCTTCGTAACCAACGTATCCTGGAGGCGCACCAATTAAGCGCGAGACTGCGTGCTTCTCCATGTACTCCGACATATCTATCCGCACTAAAGCTTCTTCAGTGTCGAACATATATGCTGCTAAGGCTTTGGCTAACTCGGTTTTACCAACACCTGTGGGGCCGAGGAAAATAAAGCTAGCAATGGGACGGTTAGGATCTGCTAACCCAGCACGCGATCGCTGAATTGCATCGGCTACGGCTGTGACTGCTTCTTCTTGTCCAATGACTCGGTGATGCAGTTCATCTTCTAGGTGCAGTAGTTTTTCTTTCTCTGATTCCACAAGCTTACTAATGGGAATTCCTGTCCACTTAGAAATCACTTCCGCAATATCCGCTTCCGTAACTTCCTCACGTAGGAGGGATTTACCAGTTCCTTGAGCTTGTGCGAGTTCGCTTTCTGTGGCTTCCAGTCTCCGATGTAAATCGGTTAACTTGCCATATTTTAATTCTGCAGCTCGGTTGAGGTCGTAATTCCTTTCTGCTTGCTGAATTTCCAGATTAACTCGGTCAATTTCTTCTTTGACAGCCTGAATCTTATTGATAATATCTTTTTCAGATTGCCATTGGGTATTCAGCGTTCTTTGCTCTTCTTTGAGGTCTGCAAGTTCTTTTTCTAGCCTTTCTAAGCGTTCTCTAGAAGCTGCATCGCTTTCTTTTTGCAGAGATAGCTTTTCCATTTCTAGTTGCAGAATCTTGCGGTCAATTTCGTCAAGTTCTTCTGGTTTGGAGGTAATCTCCATTTTTAATCGCGCCGCAGCTTCGTCTACTAGGTCGATGGCTTTATCTGGTAAAAAGCGATCGCTAATATAGCGACTAGATAAAGTCGCCGCAGCCACTAAAGAACTATCAGAAATCCTTACCCCGTGGTGAACTTCATAGCGTTCTTTCAACCCCCGTAGGATAGAGATGGTATCTTCTACGCTGGGTTGATCGACATAAACTTGCTGGAAGCGTCTTTCTAAAGCTGCATCTTTTTCAATGTATTTGCGGTACTCATCTAAAGTCGTCGCCCCAATACAGCGCAATTCACCTCTAGCCAGCATTGGTTTGAGTAAGTTACCCGCATCCATTGCGCCTTGGGTTGCGCCAGCGCCAACAACAGTATGAATTTCATCGATAAATAAAACTATATTGCCGCCGGATTCGGTAACTTCTTTTAATACTGCTTTGAGACGTTCCTCAAATTCACCCCGGAATTTCGCCCCTGCAATTAAAGCACCCATATCTAAAGCAATCAGCTTCCGGTCTTTGAGGGACTGGGGGACATCACCGGCGACAATTCGCTGTGCTAATCCTTCCGCGATCGCAGTTTTACCCACACCAGGTTCACCGATGAGTACGGGGTTATTCTTGGTGCGGCGAGAGAGAATTTGGATGGTGCGGCGAATTTCATCATCGCGCCCAATCACCGGATCGAGTTGACCTTTACGAGCCGCTTCTGTGAGATCACGTCCGTATTTTTCCAGTGATTGGTATTTACCTTCTGGATTTTGGTCGGTCACTGTCTGGCTCCCCCGAATTTGTTTAATAATATTTTTTAGTTTGCCTTCGTCTAAACCAAATTCTTGGAATAAACCTTTACCAAAGCGGTCATCTTTGGCATAAGCGAGCAACAGATGCTCGATAGAAATATATTCATCCTTAAATTCTTTACGATAAACATCCGCCCGGTCTAAAAGTGTATCCAAACTGCGTCCTAAGTAGACAGAAGTGCTACTACCGGATACCTTGGGCTGACGTTGAATAAATTGTTCGGCGCGATCGCGGATTTTTTGCAGATTCACACCTGCTTTGGTAAATATACCGCTAGCTAGACCTTCTTGTTCTAGCAGCGCTTTCATGAGGTGTTCGCTTTCTATTTGTTGTTGCTGATATTGTTTAGCAATATCTGGGGTATGAGCGATCGCTTCCCAGGCTTTTTCTGTAAATTGGTTGGGATTAGTAGGTTGCATAGGCTTTTGGAGAAACCACTCCAGACACAGAGGGGATAATTAGCACCCGCAAACAACGGTTCATCCGCCCTTGCTAAGTGTTGATGGTAAAGGGAATTTAGATTAGTTCTAATAAAGTCATTGTAAGAAAAGCGTGACAACTAGCTGGATCGGTCTTCACGTCTTTCTTAAGTAGTAGTATTAGCCCAAATAACGATGAAAAACTCCACCCCCGAAGTTATAGAGTTTTTTGGGCATGGGAGAGAAGTGTCTTATCCCGCTGCTTTCAATAAAGTGATCCCCCGCCAGAAAGATGCTGATTTATGGCGAAAATTGGGAATACTGATCATTGTTGCAAGCGATCGCTGTATTGTCCCGCAATCTCACCTAAGTAGTATCGACAATGTCGCTGTCTGCATACCATAATTCTTTTCGGATTAGAGAGTGACCCTAAATCCATAGAAGTTTGCGATCAGATATTGCTTACTCACTGCTGATGAAATATTTTGTAATGGATAAAACCGCAGTTTTTCTCGATAAATCTACCTCAATTCTTCTCCTTGCCTTTTAAGTAATCACACTTAAGTAAATGTAAGTAAACACACGCGAATATTAAGAGAATCTAAATTATTATCGCTTGGAATGCTTTCACTGCTATAAAGTATGGCGATAATATCTATGTATAAAGCGTGTGTAAAAACATAGAGCTACCCCAACTGATAGCTGCTAAAACTAAACCGTAAATACCCTGATATTCCCCTAGCCCCCCTAGAGAAATTCCGCAATAACACGGTTACATGGATTTGTCGTTCCGAGCAAAATGACGATATCCAGACAAGGAGGGTAGATTTATGACAAGCCCTGTAATGACGGTGATTCGAGTCAACCTGGAGAAAGCGAAAGAGGTTGCTCGAAATTGGGAACGAGCTTCATATACCGAACTGAGTGCTTATTGCTTGGAAATTTTACGGGAAATTGGATGTTCTAGTAATGAACTCCCGGTAAATCTACAGACTCGTGAGCAACAGCTAAATTTCATCGCCGGTTTTGCATCTTATGCTTTTGGGGAGGTACTCAATGTTCAGAGCGCTAAATGAAGAAATATTTAACGAACCCGAACAGGTAGAAGAAGTTTCTTTACCTGTAACTGAAGAAGATTTGTTTATTTTACTGCAAAAATTTGCAGGCTACGAAATACCAACAAAAGTATTTTCTCAAGCCGTAGCTATTGCTGCTTATGACCGTGCATCAGCTTTCCGTTACGCTGATAATTATGTAAATATCCTCAAGAATAAAACTAAACGTAAACAATGGCTCAAGTTAGAGCCTGCACCTGATTTTCGTCTCGATCAAAGATACGCAGATTTGCAAAACTAGAAGTTGCAATCTTCCCATTAATAGTAGAATTGAGACTTAAAGAGAAATGAATCCGTCTTGGCTAGAGAAAAGATGATTCTTCAACTTTATATGTACTCACTAATTCTTTTCAAGAATCATTTGTACCATGACATTAAGAGTAAAAATACTCTAGTTTGGGTTTCTTTTCTCAATTGATGGATTTGGAGGAGTTGGCTGCTCTGCTTACTGAAATTGATAACATCCAAATCCAACATCTGTACAGTTTTACCTAAATTTTAAGACTAATCATCAAAGTCTAATGCCGCTACAGAGTCAGTCAAAAGAACTGAATTATTGACTTTTGTACTATTGGGAATCTGAACTTTATTTACGCACCAATGTGGTAATGTACAGATTTTCATCTGTCTGGCAAAGACGATTGTATCTACCTTCTTGCTTATTTTCTTAATAAACCTAAGTTTGTTTGAAATCGTTCAAACCAAATATTACCTTTATTTCCTCTCAAGCTATACCTAGTAATTGCTGATGTTGTGCTGGCAATCTACCGCTGAATTATTGCAGTTGATTAGTTATTTCGCGGTGATAATTGCTGTGCATCTATCTGCAATTACTATTTTTTTGCATGAGCAACATGAGGTAATCTTATCATTCACTAATATCTGAAGTAACCACCAAATTTGTAATAGCCTATTCCTTGTTCCCAGTTCCCTAGTACAGCACGGCGTAAATAAACAGACCATTCAAAATCAACAAAACGCTTACTCTGTCTTAATTTTGAATTTTGAATTTTGAATTTTGAATTCCGCCTTGCGGTACTATTAAGAAGGAAATTTTCGCTCTCGCACTTCTAGCGCATAGTCTTGTACAGCTTGAGTAATAGTCTCTCGCAAATTAGTATAGACTTTAGCAAATGGCGGATGCCTCTCTGCAAGCCCCAGAACGTCAGAAGTAACTAATACTTGACCATCACAGTGAATTCCTGCACCAATACCAATAGTAGGAATGCTGAGTTTTTGGGTAATTTGCAATGCTAAATCGGCTGGGATATGCTCTAAAACGATCGCAAATACACCTGCTTGTTCAAGAGCGATCGCTTCATTTAAAATTCTCTCTGCAGTTTCTTGGGTTTTACCCTGTTGTCGCAACCCAAGTTGATGGACTGATTGGGGAGTTAAACCTACATGACCCATAACTGGGATACCAGCTTGCACCAAACGTGCGATCGTTTCTACCATTGCAGGGTAGCCACCTTCCAGCTTAACAGCTTGCGCGCCCGTTTCCTTCAGCACCAACCCAGCTGAGTGCATTGCCTGTTGAATACTTTCTTGATAGGTCAAAAATGGTAAATCTACCACTATCAAAGCCCGCTTTACAGCACGGCGTACTGCTTTAGCGTGGTATAGCATTTCCTCTAGAGTAATTGGCAGTGTTGTTTCATACCCAAGAATTACAGACATAGAATCCCCAACCAGGATTAAGTCTACCCCAGCTGCATCGAGCAGTTGGGCGATCGCATAATCCCAAGCTGTTAACGCTACAATTGAGCGTCCTTGTTGTTTCCATTGAATTAATTTTTGGGTGGTAACTACCATTTTCAACAGAGATTTTAGATGTTAGATGTTAGGGGCTAGAGTTTAGAGATGAGAGGCTAAAGTTAAAAGTTAACATTGATTGGTTAGAGGCTAGGGATTAGAGATTAGAGTTTCAAGGAAAGAGTAAAATCACCAATTCTTATTTTCTAGTCCCCAGTCCCCAATCCCCAACCTCCTACTTCACAGCACGACTAAAAGCAAGGTGGGGCTTTGCAGTCCCTACTTGTGGCATTAACCAAGCCAGACCCTCACTAGTGCCAATCCATAACTTATTGGCAATATCAGGAGCAAGGGCAAGTACCCGGCTAGAAGGAAGCCCTGCAACTTGGTCTAATACAGCTCCTGTATTTGGATTTAATCGTAACAAACCATTGTTAGTACCGATCCAAACACTACCATCTTGGGCAAAACGCACTGCCGTAACATTACGCCCACGTAAGCGAGTAACAGAACGCAACACAGCGCCCGTTTTCGGGTTAATTACTAGCAAATTATTCGGCATTCCTGCCCAAATTAGCCCTTCTGGACTAATAGCTAAAGCTTGCACGGTTGAGCCAGGTAAATCAGCAATCCGCTTCATAATCAAAGCATTTGCACTATTTACTCTGATCAGTCCATCTAAGGTACCAACCCACAAATGACCATCAGCATCTAAAGTTAGGGCGTTAGCGCTAACACCAGGCAAATTTTTTAAGGTGGTCATAATTAAGCCTTGGTCAGGACTAATTAAGGCTAAACCGTTATCAGTACCCGCCCACAGATAACCCCGCTTGTCAATTAATAGTGATAACACCCGTTTAGAAGGCAAAAATAAATTTTGCGCGGTGATTTCGCTGGTGCGGGGTTCGACACGGATTAGCCCCTCATAATTTCCTACCCATACACGCCCTACTTTGTCTTGGGCTAAAGCACTAATAGCCACATTAGGTAAACTAACCCGAGATATAATCTTGCCTGTTTTGGGGTCAATACGCGATAAGCCTCGCCAAGAAGCTACCCAAAGATTCCCTGTAACATCTCCCAACAAGTTAGTTACACGGTAATCAGTTTCTATGGAATTTTCTTGCAATTCCCGTTGATCTGGCAACGGGTCTACTCGCGGAGGTGGCGCAGAAGCAGGGTAAGCGGGAGTAGGTTTAGATGAATTAGCTTCAGGTTTTTTTTGTGTTGGGGCAGAACTAGGAGTTTTTTGCGCTCTTACAGGATTTGTCAATGCGACGATTCCAATACTCGGCAGCACGATTAATCCCGCCAGGATAGAACTAATCAATACATTAGTACGCTTATAAAAAAATACCACGGTGACATTCCCTTTAGTGACAGTACCCAAGCCATTAGGCTGCTTACAGAAGTCAGGGAAAGGGTTTTAAAAGATTGATATTCCTTTTTCCCACCGCTAAAGATATCTGTCGCTGAAATTGGCTGGGGATTAATCTCAGTGTTCCCTTAACAAATGTTTTTCAAACGCCTCTAGCAATTTTTCTCGGGAAATGGGTTTAGGGTTGGGTGCTGGGTGTTTGTCTTCTCAGTTCCCCATTACCCATTACCCATTACCCATCCCGATACAGCCTCAAGGGATCATTTGTAAACTATTCTTAACAAAATGTTTAAAACTTTATGTAATAACAAATTTAAATATATAAGTTAAAAAGTTTCAAAGTATAACTTATTGATTTCTTGATATATTGTGAGACAAGCTACAAATTACGTGGTGTGCAATTTTTGTCTTGCGCTCACCATTCCTCTAAACCCACCAAAGCCAAATAAGTCTGATAATTTCCTTGATTTATAAGGAAAGCAGCAGACTTCCGAGCGAAAAAACCTAAATACCTAGATCCTCCTTTAGGGAAAATGGGTACAAGCCCGCCTTGCAAGACAGCAAGGTAAATTTGGCCAGGCTACTTATTAGAAGAGTGAGACAAAGAGATAAAAAGAATTTATATGCCTGGGAAAGAGGAAGAGTAGAAGCACACAGTCGTGTGAATCTCAAAAGGAATTTGGTAATTATGTCTTGGATAGGTTACCAAATGTTCCTAAACTGAAACCACTACCCTTTGCCATAGACAACCCCTAACAAAAAAATTTTCTTGAGCTTCCCCCCGCTTACAGGGGGAAAGAGCGGGTGGGGGAAATTGCACCCAGCGTGATTTGTAAGCAATAAAGTGTGACTTCTTGGAAGGATATAGTATGTCTTACGCGCAAACGAAGACTCAGTCTAAAGCTGGGTATCAAGCTGGGGTTAAAGATTACAGACTAACTTATTACACCCCTGATTACACACCTAAAGATACAGATGTTCTGGCCGCTTTCCGGATGACTCCCCAACCTGGAGTTCCACCCGAAGAAGCTGGTGCTGCTGTAGCTGCTGAGTCTTCTACAGGTACATGGACCACCGTATGGACAGACTTGCTCACCGACCTAGACCGCTACAAAGGTCGTTGCTACGACATCGAACCCGTTGCTGGTGAAGACAACCAGTACATCGCTTACGTTGCTTATCCTCTAGATTTGTTTGAGGAAGGTTCCGTAACCAACATGTTGACCTCAATTGTAGGTAACGTGTTTGGTTTTAAAGCATTACGGGCATTGCGTTTGGAAGACTTGCGGATTCCTGTTGCTTATTTGAAGACCTTCCAAGGCCCTCCTCACGGTATCCAAGTTGAGCGTGACAAATTAAACAAATACGGTCGTCCTTTACTGGGTTGTACAATCAAACCCAAATTGGGTCTGTCTGCTAAGAACTACGGACGTGCTGTATACGAGTGTTTGCGTGGTGGTTTGGACTTTACCAAAGACGACGAAAACATCAACTCTGCACCATTCCAACGGTGGCGCGATCGCTTCTTGTTTGTTGCAGAAGCTATCCACAAAGCTCAAGCTGAAACTGGCGAAATCAAAGGTCACTACCTAAACGTTACCGCCCCCACCTGTGAACAAATGTTGCAACGGGCTGAGTTTGCTAAAGAACTCAAAATGCCCATCATCATGCATGACTACCTAACCGCAGGTTTCACCGCCAACACCACATTGTCTCGTTGGTGCCGTGATAACGGTATTCTGTTGCATATTCACCGTGCGATGCACGCTGTAATCGACCGTCAAAAGAACCACGGTATTCACTTCCGTGTTTTGGCTAAGACCCTCCGGATGTCTGGTGGTGACCACATCCACACCGGTACAGTTGTTGGTAAGCTGGAAGGTGAACGCGGGATCACAATGGGCTTCGTTGACCTGTTGCGCGAAAACTATGTTGAACAAGACAAGTCTCGCGGTATTTACTTCACCCAAGACTGGGCTTCTATGCCTGGTGTAATGGCAGTTGCTTCTGGTGGTATCCACGTATGGCACATGCCCGCACTAGTAGAAATCTTTGGTGATGACTCCGTACTACAATTCGGTGGTGGTACCCTTGGTCACCCCTGGGGTAACGCACCTGGTGCAACCGCTAACCGCGTGGCTTTGGAAGCTTGTATCCAAGCTCGTAACGAAGGCCGTAACTTGGCTCGTGAAGGTAACGATGTTATCCGTGAAGCTGCTAAGTGGTCTCCTGAACTAGCAGTTGCTTGCGAACTGTGGAAAGAAATCAAGTTTGAATTCGAGGCAATGGATACCGTCTGATAAAGGCTGAAAGTGGTATGGATAGAGGCTGGAGTTAAATTACTTCAATTATTTCGTCCTTTATCCTTCATACTTCATACTTTATAAGGCTGGGGTCAAGCATGAATCTTAAGCAAATTGCGAAAGACACAGCCAAGACTATCCAAAGCTACCTGACTTATCAGGCACTAAGGACGGTACTGGCACAGCTAGGCGAAACTAATCCTCCATTGGCAATTTGGCTACATAACTTCTCCGCTGGCAAAATTCAGGATGGAGAGTCATATATTGCCCAATTGTTAAAGGAAAAGCCAGACTTGGCATTGCGGATCATGACTGTTAGAGAACATCTTGCTGAGGAAATCGCAGATTTTTTACCGGAAATGGTTCGTACTGGCATTCAGCAAGGCAATATGGAACAACGTCGCCAGCATCTAGAACGCATAACTCAAATAGATACATCAGACCCCAGTCTACAATCAGAACAGCAAACCAGCTCAGATCCGAACTTGGATAACTTATCCAGTTAGCCAATCAACTTAGTAAAAATCGCAACCCATTATCAACAGCTATGCAAACTTTACCAAAAGAGCGTCGTTACGAAACCCTTTCTTACTTACCTCCCCTGTCTGACGCGCAAATTGCCAAGCAAATTCAGTACATCCTGAATCAAGGTTATATCCCAGCAGTTGAGTTTAACGAAAATTCTGAGCCAACCGAATTTTTCTGGACAATGTGGAAGCTGCCTTTGTTTGGCGCTAAATCCACTCAAGAAGTACTAAACGAAGTTCAGTCTTGCCGTTCTCAATATAGCAACTGCTATATCCGTGTTGTAGGTTTTGACAACATCAAGCAGTGCCAAGTACTGAGCTTTATCGTTCACAAACCCAGCAGATACTAAAGCTTGCAAGCTGAATTAATCTTGGGAAATCATTACTTAGTTTATTGATTTTCCAACGTGAGGTAGAATAATCTACCTCTTTTTTTATGCTTTTTATTTAAAATAATTTGTAGATTTTGCCTAGCTATGGTAGTGTCAAAATTTAAATCTGAACCAAGAGAAATCCGAATTTGTTTCGTTGGTGAATCTTTTATTAATGGTACAGGCGATCCTGATTTTCTAGGCTGGACAGGTAGGGTATGCGCTAATGCTCATCAAAAAGGATATGAGATTACTTATTATAATTTAGGCGTGAGAGCTGAAACTAGCCGCTTTCTCAAGCAACGTTGGCACCAAGAAGTATCCTATCGTCTGACTCCCGAATATGACGGTCGAGTTGTATTTTCTTTTGGCGTAAATGATTCGGGATGGGCTGGTAAGCAGCAAGGAATTGACTTAACAGAATCTCTCGAAAATACTCAAACTATTTTAAGTGAAGCCAAGCAGCTGTATCCGGTTTTGATGGTGGGGCCACCACCTTGTGGAGATGATAATCAAGAGGAGAGAAACCAACAAATTGCTCATCTATCTCAGCAGTTTGCTTTAGTTTGTCGTGAACTTGATGTTCCTTACCTGGATGTTTTTTCTAGCTTGGTTAAGTCATCTGTTTGGTTAGTTGAAGCCAAAGCTAATGATGGGGCGCATCCCAGAGCAGCAGGATATGCAGAGTTTGCCAGTATTGTCCAAAATTGGGATGCTTGGTTAAGCTGGTTCACACTTTAAAATAGGATTAAAAATTATAGATAGTCGCGTAGCACAACGCACCAACGCACAATAAAAAATTCAGGTGCGTTAGCCTACGGCGTAGCACACCTTACGTAAAATTTTAGCAATCTCAAATAATGCCAAACCTAACTAAGTTTGTTGCGATCGCTCTTTATCACTTACACTCAAATTAGCTAGAGTTTGCAAATTTGGGACTTCTAAATCAGCTTGAGCCACTACTGGTAAGTTAGCACCAGCACCTTCTTTCCCGGCTCTGCGGTTAACCCAAACTGTTGATATTCCTAAAGATTGGGCTGGAATAATGTCATGATAAACGCTACACGCAACGTGTAATATTTGTTCTTTAGGTAAACCCATTCTCTCGATGGCTGCTCTAAAGTTATTGAGAGCAGGTTTGTAGCTTTTTATCTGCTCTGCTGTAATTATCCAATCAAAATCAACTGTTAAATGTTTTGCAGAATCAGCAAATAAATTGTCATCTACATTAGAAATAATTGCCAGCTTAAACTGGTTTTTCAAAGATTTTAACGCCTCTACAGTATCTGGGAAAGGTAGCCAATTCTTAATTGAATTGCTGAGTGCGTATAATTCTTCGCTATTAGGTGCAAAATCAAATTGTTCACCAAATCTTTCAACTACTTTTCTCAGAATTTCTTTATACGTGAGATATTCGCCTTTTTGGATTTCTGATTCAAATTGTGCAAAAAGCTGCAAAAGTTTTTCATCATCTAAATTCTGTTTGTGGTTAGCCACGAGTGGCTTAAGTGCCGCTAAAATTCCACTTTCCCAATCTATTAATGTACCATAACAATCGAAAGTTAAAACCTTGTACTGGTTAAAATTAATCACGTAATCTGCTCCGGATTAAGTACAGGATTTACAAGTTTATTTCTAATTAAATTCCGCAAAACTCTGTGTTTACAACGAATAGCCTCACAAAAAAGCGGTATGAGAACGCCTTAACCTAAATTTTTACCGATTTTAACTCAACCTTTGCTAATGGTGGAAGGCTTCATAAGAAGATTATGGGGTCAATATGCTAAAACACGTTAATTTGATTGGAATTTAGATGTATAAGCTTTCTATACCTAGAATCAAAATCCAGGGTAGAGGTTGTTAGCAGTAACTCTGTCATGCTTTTAGAGCATTAAATGCATGAAGTTGTAACTTTCCATGCTGATATTCTGAGCAAGACAAAGTGTAGTTTAGACCATCAAGACTACAAATAAAAAGTTAGATGACTCTGCGTTGCAGAGTTGATTAGTAAAACTGTGCAAAAAAATCAGAAGAACCAATAGTACTGCGCTTTTAGTAACTATTATCTTTCTGTATCTTGTGTGAGTAGTATCTACATTTCAAGTATGAGATGTACAGTTTTTTCTTGAGAGTGTTCTTAACTAGATGTGAGGAGTACAAATGCTTGAGGCTATCGCTGTTGCTTGGCTATTATTATTTTTTGGTGATTTCTTTTCAACTTTCGTTTACCACATACCCGAGCATGTTTTTGGTAGCCTCCACCTGAAAACGCATCATTCTTGGAAGAAAGATTTCCGCCACTATGCAATTTTGACTTTAAATCCTGAAGTTTTATTAGATGGTGTGCTAGGTGCTTTGCCATATTTAATTATGGCAGTAATTTTGTGGTCTTTCTCTCCAATAGGTGTAATCTCTGGGCTACTTTTGGGACAGTTTCATGTTTGGTGGAGACACATAAGTGTTTTGGCTTGGGAAACCCCAAAGCCTATAACTATTTTGTGCCAAATTTTATTTATCACTACTCCTGAAAGACATTGGTTACACCATCAAAAAACAAACCAAGGTTTCGGTGATATTTTCACTTTCTTTGAGCAACCTTCGCTGCTGTGGTTGCGTTGGCTACGTCTGTTGAGGATTCGTTTTCGGTACTCACGCATCTAGCTAAGGTAGGGTTTACTTATAAAGTACTGTCAAGAAATATGGGGAAAGGGAAAAGGCTTGAGTTAGCGGATGGAGTTTCGCTGATGAATTTGTATTAGGAAATCTCTGCAAACTACGAAAAATCAGAATTTTTAGCCTGCATTAGCGGGCTTTTTTCATATATCAATCTGTTTGAACAATTTACTTGATAAATCACTTATACGAGTTGCAGGAAATAATGTTAGTCAATTATAAATTCTGTACTATAAGCTACAGTTATCTAAATTCTTTGCGATCGCTTGTTGAAAAAATAATTTTTTGTCTGAAAGATAGTGATTTAAAATGATAGTAATAAGATGGCTCTATAGTTAAATAGCAAGCACTTCTACGACGCAATAATTAGTGCCGCTCAGGTATCGCTTTACATTTTTTAACAAACAGTGTAGCAAACACTCCTATGTAAAAGCAATATCTGCAAAGAAATATGTCATTATGTTTATCGATTTGTGTCAGTTAGACGACAAAACTACCATTTGGTAGGCGTTTTCTGATAAAAAAAATTCATATTCCTAAAAATAAATCGAAGTTACGAACGGCAACATCAGCCGTGATGAACTTCTAGTAGAGAACGCGCATCAAAGGAGCCTATCTGCATGTTCACCCACGTCAAGTCCACCATCAGACATATTGCGCCTGATAATTTACGCGGACGTAATTTAATCAAGGTGGTCTATGTCGTGCTTGAGTCCCAGTACCAGAGTGCATTGTCGCAAGCTGTCCGCACAATTAACGCCAATAATCCCAACCTAGCGATAGAAATCAGCGGGTACTTGATTGAGGAACTCCGAGATCCAGAGAACTACGAGGAGTTCAAACGGGATATGGAGAGTGCCAATATATTTATTGCCTCACTGATCTTTATTGAAGACTTAGCACAGAAAGTAGTAACAGCCGTAGAACCATATCGCGATCGCTTAGATGTTGCTGTTGTCTTCCCCTCAATGCCAGAAGTTATGCGCCTCAACAAAATGGGCAGCTTTTCTCTGGCACAATTGGGTCAATCCAAGAGTGCGATCGCGCAGTTCATGCGGAAGCGCAAGGAAAAATCCGGTGCGGGCTTCCAAGACGGGATGTTGAAATTGCTGCGAACCTTGCCACAAGTGCTGAAGTTTCTGCCAATGGACAAAGCACAGGATGCTCGCAATTTCATGCTCAGTTTTCAGTATTGGCTGGGAGGTTCACCAGAAAACCTGGAAAACTTCTTGCTGATGCTGACTGATAAATATGTATTAAAAGGTGTAGACAAGGCAAATCTGCCATCTGCGACATATCAAGCGCCAGTGGTGTATCCCGATATGGGAATTTGGCATCCTCTGGCTCCGTTGATGTTTGAGGATGTGAGAGAATACCTCAATTGGTACACAGCTCGTAAAGATATCTCCAAGGATCTCAAAGATCCTTTAGCTCCCTGTGTTGGGTTAGTATTGCAACGCACTCACCTAGTTACAGGCGATGATGCTCACTATGTAGCGATCGTGCAGGAGTTAGAATCCCTGGGAGCGAAAGTACTACCAGTATTTGCGGGTGGTTTGGATTTCTCCAAGCCTGTGGATGCCTATTTTTATGAACCAACTACCAATACGGCATTAGTAGATGCGGTCATCTCCTTGACTGGCTTTGCTTTAGTAGGCGGCCCCGCAAGACAAGACCATCCCAAGGCAATTGACGCACTCAAGCGCTTAAATCGCCCTTATATGGTAGCTTTGCCCCTAGTATTCCAAACCACCGAAGAGTGGATGGACAGCGATTTAGGGTTACATCCAATTCAAGTAGCCTTGCAAATTGCCATACCGGAATTGGATGGAGCAATTGAGCCAATAATTTTATCAGGTAGAGATGGTACCACCGGCAAAGCGATCGCCCTGCAAGATCGTGTGGAAGTAGTCGCCAAACGTGCCTTAAAGTGGGCAAATCTCCGCCGCAAACCCAAACTAGATAAAAAAGTTGCCATTACCGTTTTCAGTTTCCCCCCTGATAAAGGGAATGTGGGTACTGCAGCATATTTAGATGTGTTCGGTTCCATTTATGAGGTGATGAAAGCGCTGAAGAACAACGGCTATGATTTACCGGAATTACCGGAATCCGCCGAGGCGCTGATGCAAGAAGTCATCCACGATGCTCAAGCACAGTACGCTAGCCCAGAGCTGAACATCGCCTATAAAATGTCAGTGCCTGAATATGAAGCTCTGACACCTTACTCCCAACGCCTAGAAGAAAACTGGGGCCCACCTCCCGGACATCTCAACAGCGATGGGCAAAATCTGCTGATTTACGGTAAACAATTTGGCAATGTATTTATCGGTGTTCAGCCTACCTTTGGTTATGAAGGCGACCCGATGCGGTTGTTATTCTCCCGTTCCGCTAGCCCGCACCACGGTTTTGCTGCTTACTACACCTATCTAGAGCAAGTTTGGCAAGCTGATGCTGTACTGCACTTCGGTACTCACGGTTCCTTGGAATTTATGCCTGGTAAGCAGATGGGGATGTCTGGTGATTGTTATCCAGACCAACTAATTGGCACAATTCCTAACCTGTATTACTACGCAGCTAATAACCCCAGCGAAGCGACAATTGCCAAGCGCCGCAGCTATGCTGAGACAATTTCCTACCTGACACCACCCGCAGAAAATGCTGGTTTATACAAGGGTTTAAAAGAACTCAGCGAACTGATTGCTTCTTACCAAACCCTGAAAGACACAGGACGCGGTATCCCCATTGTTAACTCCATCATGGATAAATGCCGGATGGTAAACCTGGATAAGGATATCGACTTGCCAGAAACCGATGCCAAAGATATGTCCGAAGATGAACGGGATAATATTGTTGGCAGCGTTTACCGCAAGCTGATGGAAATTGAATCCAGGTTGTTACCTTGTGGATTGCATATTATTGGTAAACCACCGACAGCCGAAGAAGCGATCGCAACTTTGGTCAACATCGCTAGCTTAGATCGTCAAGAAGAAGAAATTCTCAGCTTACCCCGAATTATCGCCAACAGCATTGGGCGTAACATTGACGATATTTACCACAATAACGACAAAGGCATTTTAGAAGATGTCCAGCTACTGCAAGACATCACCTTAGCCACCCGCGCCGCAGTTAGCGCCCTGGTAAAAGAGCAAACTGACGCAGAAGGTCGCGTATCCCTGGTTTCCCGGTTGAATTTCTTCAACATGGGCAAAAAAGAACCTTGGGTAGAATCATTGCATCAAGCTGGCTATAACAAAGTTGATGTCGCCGCCCTCAAACCACTATTTGAGTATTTGGAATTCTGCTTACAACAAGTTTGTGCAGATAACGAACTCGGTGGATTACTCAAAGGCTTAGAAGGCGAATACATCCTACCTGGCCCCGGTGGCGACCCCATCCGCAACCCAGATGTATTACCCACTGGTAAGAACATCCACGCCCTTGACCCCCAATCCATCCCCACAACTGCGGCGGTACAATCAGCGAAAATCGTTGTTGATCGGCTGTTAGCCAGAAATAAAGCCGAAAATGACGGTAAATGGCCGGAAACCATTGCCTGTGTACTTTGGGGAACTGATAACATCAAAACCTACGGGGAATCACTAGCCCAAATCATGTGGATGGTTGGTGTAAGACCTGTTCCCGATGCTTTGGGACGCGTGAACAAGTTGGAATTGATACCCTTAGAAGAGTTGGGTAGACCGAGAATTGACGTTGTCATCAACTGTTCTGGCGTATTCCGCGACTTGTTCATCAACCAAATGAACCTGCTAGACCAAGCAGTGAAGATGGCGGCTGAAGTAGACGAACCCTTAGAAATGAACTTTGTCCGCAAACACGCTTTGCAACAAGCTGAGGACTTGGGGATTAATCTACGTCAAGCAGCTACCCGTGTCTTCTCCAATGCTTCTGGTTCCTACTCGTCAAATATCAACTTGGCGGTAGAAAACAGCACTTGGGACAGCGAAGCTGAATTACAGGAAATGTACCTGAAGCGGAAATCCTTCGCCTTCAACTCCGATAACCCCGGAATGATGGACGAATCCCGGCAGATTTTTGAAAGCACTTTGAAAACTGCTGACGCGACTTTCCAAAATCTCGATTCTTCCGAGATTAGCTTGACGGACGTTTCCCACTACTTCGACTCAGATCCTACTAAGTTAGTAGCCAGTCTGCGGGGTGATGGTAAAACACCAGCATCTTACATTGCAGACACCACCACTGCTAATGCTCAAGTGCGGACATTATCAGAAACCGTGCGCTTAGATGCTCGTACTAAATTATTAAATCCCAAATGGTACGAGGGAATGCTATCTCACGGTTACGAAGGTGTGCGCGAACTCTCCAAGCGGTTGGTAAACACAATGGGTTGGAGTGCGACAGCCGGCGCTGTGGATAACTGGATTTACGAAGATACCAATGAAACCTTCATCAAAGATGAAGAAATGCAAAAACGGTTGATGAATCTTAATCCCCATTCTTTCCGCAAGGTTGTATCAACTTTGTTGGAAGTGAATGGACGTGGTTATTGGGAGACTAGCGAGGAGAATTTAGATCGCCTCCGCGAGTTGTACCAAGAAGTTGAAGACCGAATTGAAGGGATTGAGTAGGTTGATAGATAACTAGATAAGTTAAGAGGCACGGTATCACCGTGCCTTTTGCTTTTATCTGGCTTTTCAGGGTATTGAGAAAAATATCCCACATTCCGCAGGTGCGATCGTAAATGCTGTATTTTTGAAAATGATGTAAATGCTGCATTTTGGAAGCATGACAGCTTCACCATTAG
Organism: Calothrix membranacea FACHB-236; assembly: GCF_014696315.1. Lineage (GTDB taxonomy): Bacteria > Cyanobacteriota > Cyanobacteriia > Cyanobacteriales > Nostocaceae > Aulosira > Aulosira membranacea. The sequence goes on along the minus strand of NZ_JACJPX010000050.1, from coordinate 12 downwards.
ATATTAGAGTAC
>NZ_JACJPX010000005.1 GCF_014696315.1 Calothrix membranacea FACHB-236 | reverse complement strand
ATTCCTATTTGATTTTTGAAAAAATGATTTGACTAGAAGCTTGCTATACAAAGGCTTCTTTCTCAGTATACTTAGCAAGATTCAAGTAGGATTCCTATAGCTTTAATACTAATAGTTGTAGAAAGAATAAAGTTTTATAAGCATTAATTTAAGTATAGCTACCGAACGATTCAAATAATTCGGTTTTCCTACTTATAAATTGTATTGTCAGCACTCAATATGGTATGATTTTGTTACCTTTGTGCAAAAATTAAATTTATATAAACCAAATAAAAAATTTATAAAATTCGTGTACTTTGATACTATATTTTAAGAGAAATAAGTTTTAGCATGATCTTATGAATTCTGTAGGTACAGCATGGTCTTACGGCGCTGCTTAGTTGCCTCTAGCTTTATCACTTTCTCTACATTTGGCTGTGGTAATTGGGCAAATTCAACAGCAAATAACACCACACAAGTTGTACAAGAAAGTAATATTTCCCAACAGTTAATTGGCACGCAATCCTCGCAAAAGGCGGCAGATTTTGTAAAGCAAGCTAATAACCTGCTAGATGCACGTCGCTATCAAGATTCGATAGCAGCATTCGATCAAGCGATCGCAATTGAACCGAACATTCCCGAAGCGTGGATTAATCGAGGTAATGCGTTAACGTCTTTACAGCGTTATAAAGAAGCGATCGCATCCTATGATCGGGCGTTAGCTCTCAGACCAGATAAAGATATTGCTTGGTACAATCGAGGTAACGCTTTAACCTCATTACGGCTCTACAAAGATGCGATTATCGCCTTTGATAGAGCGATCGCCCTCCAGCCTAAAAAATCCGAAGCCTGGATTAACCGTGGAATAGCCTTAACAAAGCTGCAAAGTTACGCTGAAGGTTTGAAATCCTACGACACTGCGATCGCAATTCAGCCCAATATGCACCAGGCATATTACAATAAGGCTTGTTCTTATGGTTTACAAGGTAATGTAGACCTAGCAATTCAAAACTTAGAGAAAGCAATCAAACTTGCTCCTGATAAATATAAGAAATTGGCGAAAACAGATACTGATTTTAATAAAGTCCGCAACGATAAACAATTTCAACAGCTAGTTCATTAGTGGATGTCGATATAAATGTAGGGTGTGTTGTCGCGTAGCGCAACGCACTAGCAACCATTTCAGTAGGGACACAATATTTTTTGTCCTGACTAATTATTTATCTGCCGCCAAAATTATTGGAATTGGTATAAATTAATATTGACTGTATATTTAAATTTTTATAAAAATATGAAAAAACTGCTAGTTACTGGAGCCAGTGGCTTTTTAGGATGGCATATTTGCCAGCTAGCAAAGCCAGAATGGGAAGTTTATGGTACTTATTTTGCTAATTCTCTAGAAATACCTGGCATCCAAATTTTAAAAATTAATTTAACTGATTTTCAAGAATTAAAGCAGATATTTAATGATATAAAACCAGCAGCAGTGATTCATACTGCTGCCCTTTCTCAACCAAACTTTTGCCAAAACCATCCTCAAGAATCATACGCAATTAATGTTACAGCATCCTGCAACATAGCTGGACTTTGTGCTGATTATGCAATTCCTTGTGCGTTTACATCAACTGATTTAGTGTTTGATGGTTTAAATGCTCCCTATGAAGAAACAGATGCCGTAAGTCCTTTAAATATTTATGGCGAACAAAAAGTTCAGGCAGAAATAGGGATGTTAGAACGATATCCTCAAACAGCCGTCTGCCGTATGCCTTTAATGTTTGGCATGGCAACACCTACAGCTAAAAGCTTTATACAGCCATTTATAGAAACATTACAAGCAGGCAAAGAATTAAGTTTATTTATCGATGAATTTCGCACACCAGTTAGTGGTAAAACTGCGGTTCAAGGGCTGTTATTAGCATTAGAAAAAGTTCAAGGATTAATTCACTTGGGTGGGAAAGAAAGGATTTCACGTTACGATTTTATGCGTCAACTAGTAGAAGTATTTGAAATTCCTAATGCGACACTTAAAGGCTGTCGCCAAGAAGATATCAAAATGGCAGCACCTAGACCGAAAGATGTGTCTTTAAATAGTTCTAAAGCATTTGCATTAGGATATCAGCCATTATCTGTAAAAGAAGAATTAGCAGCGTTAATTAAAGAATAAAAAATCACGCAAATGTACAAAGTCTTTGCGTGAGATTGAATTATTAATTTTGGCGTTGCTTATTGATGGGATGATTTTTGTCTCACGCAGAGGCGCAGAAGCGCAGAGAGTAAGAGTTTGAGAAGTCAAATTTTAAATTTTCATTCTTTCATTCAGCAACGCTTTAATTTTTAAGAACTGAGGTTGCTACGAATAAGCATCCATCGGCAGACAAGAACAAACAAAATTCCTATCGCCAAAAGCAGCGTCAATGCGCCCAACAGCAGGCCAGAATTTATGTTCTTTTGTCCAAGGTGCAGGGTAAGCAGCTTGTTCGCGAGAATAGGAGTGTTGCCATTCTCCAGTAATTAAGCTTTCGATAGTATGGGGTGCATTCTTCAAGAGGTTATCTTGAGCATCCACCTTACCAGATTCAATTTCGGCAATTTCTTGGCGAATAGAAATCAACGCATCACAGAAACGATCTAATTCTGCTTTCGATTCGCTTTCTGTGGGTTCCACCATGATTGTACCTGCCACAGGCCAGGAGACAGTAGGCGCATGGAAGCCGTAGTCCATTAGCCGCTTCGCAACATCATCAATTTCGATGCCCGCAGATTTTTTGAGCGATCGCAAATCTAAAATGCATTCATGGGCAACTAGTCCATTTTTCCCTTTGTACAAAACGGGATAATATTCCTCAAGTCTCTTGGCTATATAGTTGGCGTTGAGAATTGCCACTTTGGTTGCTTCTGTCAATCCATCTGCACCCATCATCGCAATATACATCCAGGAAATCACCAAAATACTTGCACTTCCCCAAGGTGCAGCGGCTACAGCACCCTGAGAGTGCTGAGTGCTGAGTGCTGAGTGCTGAGTAGATTTGTTAATGGAGATAACAGCGTGTCCAGGGAGGAAGGGGACGAGATGGGAAGCTACGCCGATGGGGCCCATACCTGGGCCGCCGCCACCGTGAGGGATACAGAAGGTTTTGTGTAAGTTTAAGTGACAGACATCAGCGCCTATATCACCAGGGCGACAAATTCCGACTTGGGCGTTCATGTTCGCGCCATCCATGTACACTTGTCCACCATGCTTATGGACAATCTCACAGATTTCTTGAATTGCTTCCTCGAACACGCCATGAGTTGAGGGATATGTCACCATCAAGGCAGCGAGTTCATGACTATGTTTTTCTGCTTTCGCCTTGAGGTCAGCAATATCAATATTACCGTCTGCGTCACAGGCGACGGCGACAACTTTCATGCCACACATCACCGCACTAGCAGGGTTTGTTCCATGTGCGGAGGTAGGAATTAAACAGACGTTGCGGTGTCCTTCTTTGCGGCTTTCGTGATAGTGACGAATCACTAAAAGTCCGGCGTATTCGCCTTGAGAACCCGCATTTGGTTGCAGAGAAATTCCTGCAAACCCAGTAATTTCTGCTAACCACGCCTCAATTTGCTGGAAGAGGATTTGATAACCCCGTGTTTGAGATGACGGTGCAAAAGGATGAATTTTGCCAAATTCCTGCCAAGTGACTGGTATCATCTCAGATGTGGCATTTAACTTCATCGTGCATGACCCCAAGGGAATCATCGATGTGGTTAAAGACAAATCCTTAGTTTCTAGCTTGTGTAAATAACGCAATAACTCAGTTTCTGAGTGATAGCGGTTAAATACAGGATGGGTTAGGTAATTGCTACTGCGGGATAGAGGTAGCGGTGCAGCAGTCAGTTCGGCGATGGTGAAAGATAAATCTTTACCCAAGGCAAAGATTTCTAATAAATCTTGAACGTCATCTACTGTAGTTGTCTCATCTAAAGAGATACCCACAGCAGTCTCATCAAAAATTCGCAGGTTAATATGACGTTCTTGGGAACCTTTGAGAATTTTTTCTAGGCTGTGTGTTCCTAACTCTACCCGCAGAGTATCAAAGAAAGATTCGGAACTAATTTTGTAACCCAGACGTTTTAATCCATCTGCCAAAATTCCCGTCAGGTTGTGGATATTTTCTGCGATCGCCTTTAGTCCATCTGGCCCGTGATAGACTGCGTACATACTCGCCATCACAGCTAACAAGACTTGAGCAGTACAAATATTACTCGTAGCTTTTTCCCGGCGAATGTGTTGTTCGCGGGTTTGTAAAGCCAGACGCAATGCAGGCTTCCCTTGGGCATCTTTTGATACACCAACTATTCGCCCTGGCACTTGCCGCTTATACTCTTCTTTGGTTGCCATATAAGCCGCATGAGGCCCACCAAACCCCAAAGGAATACCGAAACGCTGAGTACTACCAATAGCAATATCAGCACCAAATTCACCCGGAGGTGTCAGTAAAGTTAAGCTGAGAGGATCAGCTGCTACCGTCACCAATGCACCTTTAGCATGGGCTTTTTCAATAAAAGCGCGGTAGTCGTAGATTGTGCCATCGCTAGCGGGGTATTGAAGAACCGCCCCAAAAATTGGTTGCTCAAAATCAAAGGTTTGATGATCACCAATAATGATATCTATCCCCAAAGGTTCAGCCCGTGTTTGCAGCACATCGATAGTTTGAGGATGACAATCACGGGAGACAAAATAGGTATTTGCCTTATTTTTACAAACACCGTAGCTCAAACTCATAGCCTCTGCTGCGGCTGTAGCTTCATCGAGTAATGAAGCATTAGCAATTTCCAAACCAGTTAAATCAATAATCATCGTTTGGAAATTCAGCAGCGCTTCCAAGCGTCCTTGGGCGATTTCTGGCTGATAGGGAGTATAGGCAGTATACCAACCGGGATTTTCCAGAATATTACGGGCAATCACTGCAGGCGTGATGCAATCGTAATATCCCATACCGATGAATGAGCGAAAAACCTGATTTTTATCAGCAATTTGTTTTAATTTTGCCAGGGCTGCGTATTCAGTCTGTGCTTCTGGTAAATTTAATGCCCCTTGCAACCGAATAGCTTGGGGCACAGTTTTGTTTATCAGCACATCTAGACTGGGAAGACCTAAGACACCAAGCATTTGCTCGATATCATCAGAGTTAGGCCCAATATGCCTTCTTCTAAAATTATCTAAATTTTGTTTCCCTTCAGTCACGATTTGGCGATCGCTAGACTTAGGAATAGGGGCGTAGCTTACCACTAAATTGCTCTCCCGATATTACTATTTAATATTTTGCAATAACTAATGTAAATAAGTTGGGGGAATTGGGAATTGGGCATGGGGCATTGGTAATGGGTAATGGGTAATGGGTAATTGGTAATGGGTAATCGGAAATTTCCTCCTCATCTCCCTCGTCTCCCCAATCCCCAATCCCCAATCCCCAATCCCTAATCCCCAATCCCCAATCCCCAATCCCCAATCCCCAGTCCCCATTACTCCCCTTCTACCTGGGCGCGATATTCATCTGCATTTAAAGCATCATGAATCTCATCAGGATCGTTGACACGAACTTTGACAAACCAAGCCTCGCCGTAGGGGTCTTCAGCCACCTGTTCTGGAGAATCAATTAAATCATCATTGCGTTCTATAACTGTGCCCGTAACTGGTGCATTCAGTTCTTCTACAGCTTTGACTGATTCAATCGAGCCAAAGGTATCACCTTTGGTAATAGCATCGCCAATTTCTGGCAATTCCAAGAATACGACATCACCTAATTGATCGACAGCAAACTCAGTAATGCCGATAGTAGCAATTTCGCCCTCTAAGCGCACGTATTCATGAGTATCCAGGTATCTTAAATCCTGAGGATATTCAAAAGACATATTTACTGACCCCTCCACATCAAAAACATTATGGCTAATACATGATTCCAAGGCATATCTGGTAATTAACCATACTTTAGATTTACTAATTCACAACAGATTATTTCTGAAAAAGGGACTGGGGATTAGGGACTGGGGATTGGGGACTGGGGATGAGGGAGAAAATTCCGATTACCCATTACCCATTACCCATTACTCCACACCCTTTCAAGCCCGATTTTTTGAGCGATAAAAAGGACGTTTAACTACGACTGTTGGATAAGCTTTACCGCGAATTTCTACTTCCAGTTGCTGACTAATAGTTGCAAGCTGGGAAGATACGTAAGCTAAAGCAATGGGATAACCGAGTGTGGGCGACAGTGTCCCACTAGTAACTTCCCCTACTACTTTACCTGAGGATAATACTTGGTAGGCATGACGGGCAATATTTCTGCCTTGCATCTGTAAACCTACTAGACGACGCTTTAATCCATTAGCTTTTTGTTCTTCTAAAACAGCACGACCAATAAAATCACCTTTGGTATCTAAGTGAACTAACCAACCTAAACCCGCTTCTAGGGGGGTGGTGGTGTCGTCAATATCTTGCCCGTAAAGTGCCATTGCTGCTTCTAGACGCAGAGTGTCCCTCGCACCCAGCCCACAGGGAATTACACCAGCATCAGCAAGACTTTGCCATAATTCTATACCCACTTCTGGATCGACCATGACCTCAAATCCATCTTCTCCGGTGTAACCAGTGCGGGCGAGGAAGGCAGTTTTTCCTAGTACAGGTGCTTGCAGGTGACCAAAGGCTTTAATTGGATTTAAATCCGCTTCTACAAAAGGTTGAAGATATTGAACAGCTTTTGGCCCTTGTACAGCGATTAAAGCTTTGTCTTGTGACAAATCTTGGAACTCAACTGCATTCAAATCTAGGTGTTGTAATAACCAAGCTTTATCTTTATCTGTAGTTGCCGCATTCACAATAATCGCTACTTGCTGTTTACCAGTACTGTCTTCTCCTTGGTAATAAATAATGATGTCATCAATAATTCCACCTTGAGGATTTAATAATACAGTGTATTGCGCTTGACCTGGCTTTAAGCGGTTTAAGTCGGATGGAACTAGCAGTTGTAGCTGCTCAATAGGGTTTTTACCTTGGAGAGTAAATTTACCCATGTGGGAAATATCGAACATTCCTGCTTCATTTCTTACAGCTTCATGTTCGCGAGTAATGCCAGAATACTGCACTGGCATTTCCCAGCCACTAAAGTTAGTAAAGCGGGCTTTGAGTTTCAACCCCAACTGGTATAAAGGGGTTCGCAGCAAAGATGGAACAATTTCTATTTTTTGATTAGCCACAGGTACTTTTGCTTTTGCGATCGCACTTCAACATTGTATATATCCTACGAGAAAGGCTGAAGGATGACGGCTGAAGGCTAAAAGCTAAAGGATTTCACTCTGGGAATTCTCTTAGAGCGGGCTAAAAATTTCACACTTCATCCTTCTATCCAGTGCTGTTTAATATTTAAAGGTGTAAATGTTGAGATTTATTAAGCAGAAATTATGAAATATTGGCAACTAGTAGCTAGCTTTGTCTTAGCTTTGGTTCTTTTTTTGTTTCCCCTATCAGCCCAAGCTGCAAGTTCCTCAAGTATTACCCGTTCTGCTGGCGATGAACTCAAAGGCAAGGATTACTCAGGCCAAAGCCTGATTGGTAGTGAATTTACTAACGTTGATTTAGAAAACGCCAATTTCAGCAATGCTGACCTCCGGGGCGGCGTGTTTAACGGTACCGTCTTACAGGGAGTCAATTTGCATGGTGTCGATTTTAGTAACGGCATTGCCTATTTAGCAAAATTCAGAAGCGCTAATTTAAGCGATGCCGTGTTAACAGATGCCATGATGTTGCGTTCCACCTTCGATGATGTAGACATCACAGGCGCAGATTTTACCAATGCTGTCTTAGATGGAGTCCAAGTTAAAAAACTTTGCGCCAAAGCCAGCGGCGTAAATCCCAAAACTGGCGTAGATACCCGCGAGTCTTTAGGGTGTAAGTAAGGAAGGGGCATTGGGCATTGGGCATGGGTAATGGGTAATGGGTAATGGGTAATGGGTAATGGGTGGTTTGGGGTTTGATTTGTCCCCTTGTCTCTTTGTCCACTTATCTCCCTCATCTCCCTCATCTCCCTCATCCCCAATCCCCAATCCCCAATCCCCAACCCCGACACCAGGGTTTTCACTAAGTATTTTTTCCTACAAAATGGGTGGTTTCGAGGGCAACATTGACCTTAAAAACACAAAAAATCCTGAAATCTATATAAATTAATGGTTTCATATATCCACATCTGGCTAGTTCACCTTAGAATGATTCATTGAAAAGTCGAGCCAATGGGATTTGCAGGCATTTTGAGTAAAAATGCTCCCAAAGGCAGGCTTTTGTATCCCCCAAAACAGAGATTTTGGTAAAGATGCATCAGGGTGCATCTGTAGAGAATCTCAAGTAAACCTCAAGGAGTTTATATGAACAAAGGTGAATTAGTTGATGCAGTAGCTGAAAAGGCTAGCGTTACCAAGAAGCAAGCAGACGCAGTTTTAACTGCTGCTTTGGAAACAATTATCGAAGCTGTTTCCTCTGGCGATAAGGTAACCCTAGTTGGTTTTGGTTCCTTTGAATCACGGGAACGTAAAGCCCGTGAAGGTCGTAACCCCAAAACCAATGAAAAAATGGAAATTCCCGCTACTAAAGTTCCAGCTTTCTCTGCTGGGAAGTTGTTTAGGGAAAAGGTTGCACCCCCAAAATCATAGGTTTTCTTCCTAGGAACCTAGATTTGATGCGGCAACCTGCACATGGGGGGAATTTAGCTTGGGCAGCAGCGCTGGCTGGCTGTCCCCCTGATGCTATTCTGGATTTTTCTGCCAGTATTAGCCCTTTGGGGCCACCAGATAGCGCGATCGCGGCTATTCAGTCCCATATTGGTAATCTTCGGCACTATCCAGATCCCAATTACAGTGAACTGAGATTAGCTCTCAGTCACTTTCATCAACTGCCTTCTGAGTTTATTCTGCCAGGTAACGGCTCGGCAGAATTACTTACTTTAGTGGGTCGGGAATTAGCAGAATTAGCCGCAACAGTTGTTATGACTCCAGCTTTTGGCGACTACTACCGAGCTCTATCGGCATATAACGCTCAATTACTGGAGTTCCCTGTTGATTGGGAATCTGAGGCGAATTTGTCATTGTTTCTTGACAAAGCACAAAACTTAAAAGAAGTAGGGCTACTCCTTAATAATCCCCATAACCCAACAGGAAAACTTTTTTTGCGGCAATCAATTCTTCCCTACCTGGATCAGTTTGGTTTGGTAGTGCTAGATGAAGCGTTTATGGACTTTTTACCTCCCGAAGAGGAACAAAGTCTGATTTCGTTGATACAGGAATACGAAAATTTAGTGGTTTTGCGATCGCTCACAAAATTTTACAGTCTTCCAGGGCTGAGACTGGGATATGCGATCGCTCATCCTGACCGCCTATCAAGATGGCAATTGTGGCGTGACCCCTGGCCAGTAAACACGCTAGCGGCTGCGGCAGCAATTGCGGCACTTCAAGATAGGGAATTTCAACAGCAAACTTGGTTATGGTTACCCCCTGCAAGAAATCAACTCTTGGGGGGTTTAGAGGCCATTCCAGGATTAACACCAGGAAAAGGTGCTGTTAACTTTTTACTGGTAGAGTCAAAAGAGTCTGTTTCTGATTTACAGCAGCAATTACTCAAGCATCATCAGGTTTTAATTCGTGATTGCCTCAGTTTTAAAGAACTAGGCGATCGCTTTTTTAGAGTTGCTGTACGTACTCAAGTCGATAATCAACGCTTACTCACGGCGTTACACTCAGTTATGAGTAGTGAGTGCTGAGTTTTGTTGTCAGTTTTTAGTGGCCAGTAATTTTTGATTTTTAACTGGCCACTTACTAAATAATTTATGACTAATTAGTATTAACTAAGTTTTCCTTATCTAACACCACACATTTTTTCTTGCTAATTGCTGACGGTTAACAGTCAAGAGTCAACAGTCAGCAGTCAACAAACCTCATGAGTGATTGTGTAATTTAAAAGCGTAATAGCTGATTAACTAATGACTATTGACTACGATGTTGTAATTATTGGTGGAACTCTGGCTGGACGCTACGCTGCCCTGACTGCTACCCAACTACATGCTAAAGTTGCCCTGGTAGAACCCAAAGTCAACTATGGCTTTGTGTATTCTCAAACTATTAGCGAAATCAGCAACCTAGCACAGCGTTTAAATAATGCAGTTGGTCTGAATATTGATCTCTCTCAAGTTGAGAATCCAGAAAATACACCAATATCTGTGGCAGTGCCAGAGGCATTACTATATGCCAAGAATGTTATTACCAATTTAGAAGCACAGCATTCCCTTGCTAACCTGGCGGCGATGGGAGTTGATGTAATTTGTGAGAATGGTCAATTTCAATCTTCCCCTCATCTAGTATTTGCCGTTAGCCAACGCCTACTACGCGCACGCACTTATTTGCTAGCTACTGGTTCACGTCCAGCCATTCCCGAAATTCAAGGATTAGCAACCACCGAATACCTGACCCTAGCGAATATTTGGAAATTTCTGGATAAACGTGTTAAATCCATAACATCGCTCCCTAAAGAGTGGGTTATTCTTGGTGGTGTTCCCCAAAGCATAGAAGTGGCGCAAACCTTAGCGCGCTTGGGTTGTCATGTGACACTGGTTATCAAACGTCCTCAAATTTTACCTGATATCGATCCAGAAATTGCTCAGTTATTGCAAGCACAGTTGGAAATTGATGGTGTACGTATCCTCACTAACACACCAGTTACTCAGGTAATGCGAATTGACGATAAAAAGTGGATTCAAGCTGGAGATAAAGCCATTGAAACTGATGAAATTATCGTGGCGACTGGACAGCAACCAAATGTTGAATCCCTCAATTTAGCAGCAGTAGAGGTGAAATGGTATAAACGGCATTTAGTAGTAAATGATAAACTGCAAACTACCAACCCGCGCATTTATGCTTGTGGTGATGTAATTGGTGGCTATGACTTTGCTAATATCGCTAATTATGAAGCGAGAATTGCTATCAAAAATGCACTCTTTTTCTCAAGATTACGAGTTAATTATCGGTGCATTCCTTTAGGAATATTTTCGCAACCGATGTTAGCGCAAATAGGTTTAACAGAGACAAAAGCAAGACAAAGATACAATCCCAATGAAATTTTAGTTTTACGTCAATATTTTAAATCATTAGCATCAGCCCAAATTCGGGGTGAAACTACAGGTATTTGTAAATTAATTGTTTTACGCAGTGGAGAAATTTTAGGAGCCGAAATATTTGGCTCAACAGCAGGAGAGTTAATTAATTTAATTGCTTTAGCAATGTCTCAGAATACTAAAATTCAGCATTTAGAAAATTTGTCTCCCTTGTATCCCAGTTTTACGGAAATTATTGAGCAATGTGCCAGAGATTGGCATCAAAAGAAGTCAAATAGTAACATTGCTGGGCAAGAATTTATCGAAAGTTTCTTTGCTGTTCGCCGTGATTGGAATTTATGAAAAACTCCACCCACATGGGGGTGGAGTTTCCCGCAGACTTATTATAAAATATTTTTCGATATTGAACTAAACCACATCTCAATACTTTTCGGATCAGGAGAAAAAGAGGAATGAGAAAAGGAAAATAAAAAACCTTTAACCTTTTTTCCTACAGTATCAATATGAGTGAAGAATCTCCGCAAATACTACCATTTCAAACCATTTGTCATGACTGTGCTTTTCACATCAAACTAGAAAATGCTATTGAATGTATTCATCCCGAAGAATCAGGTATTAATTGCGCTAGAGTCATGTTTTGTAGTTCCTTCAGTCCAGCACAAGAAATTGACAGTCCTTGTGTCACTTTTGGTAATGATGAAGCTTAAAGCTATACATAAAAATAGTTAAACAACCACACAACACTTGCTGTTACTAAAGGAACGCTGAGGTTATCTGTACCTTGAGGTGAAATACCTTCAACTAATGTTGCAAAAGCACCACTAACAACAGCAACTAAAACAGCTTTCTCAAAACTATAAACTAATCCTAGAGGACTCAGCGATGAACCTGGTAATAACAGCAATACCAAGAAAATTGCTGTTGTACTGACAAGCAACATCGTTACTGAACCCTCCCAAGAACGGACAGAACTTCCCACCTGATATTTATGCTGTCCGAAACGCCTACCAATTAATGCAGCTAGCGCATCTCCCCAAGTCATCGCCATCACTCCAGCCACCGCAATCGCAACATTATCTACTGGCCCAGATGGTCGCCACAGCAATCCAAACAGCAGGGTTACGGAAATGGCAAAATAAACTGTACCCGGTGAACTGTCATCGGTATCCATTGCTTTCACAATTTGGTAACGGTAAAGCAAGTAGTTAACGACAATAAAGCTAGCAAAGGGTACAACGCCTATTTCCCAACTTTGAAACAGTAGCAGTATACCAAATACCCACATCCCTGCACCCACATGGATAATTTTACGAGTTAAATTTGGTGGGACATGAAATAGCCTCCCTAATCCCTCACCAAATAGAAGCAGTGCGATCGCATAACTATAAGATGCTGCTAAACCTATAAAATCATTGTTGGTCATTTGTTATTTGTCATTAGTCATTAGTCATTAGTCATTTGGTGTTTGTAATAACTAAGGGAGAACAAAACATAAATTTGAATTTTGAATTTTGAATTATTTATCCTCTCTGTCTCTTATCGCTATTGCGTCTCAGATTTTTTTCTGTTAACGAAACATTCCCAATTCCTTGAAGAATTCCGCGACCAATTAAACCCAAACCCCGACCAATCACTTGAGTGAGAATGAAGACAATACCACTACCAAAAATTGCTACTAATGATTTTAAGCGAGGCGCGATCGCATCCCGAAATTCTAGAACCAATGTTACCATCAGTGGTATACCCGATAGTCGGGCTAATTCTTGACCACGAGGCGCGTAAATTGAGGTTTTTGCAATTCCACGGGGTGCAAATACAAATAGCTCATAGCGGCTTTCAAATATTGCCGTTGGCTCATTTATATAATTATTTAAACGATATTTCCAAGACAAATTATTTCTAAACCGTTCAATTTCTCTGGTGGAAATTAATCTGCGATCATAAAAATCTTGTTTAATCACTTCTACATCAGCAAAATAATTGAGTAGCGGTTGTATTACCCCATTAGCTACCTGAATTAAGAAGTTTTCTAAAATAATTAATGCTTGTGAGTGGGCTTCTTGGCTATCTGCTGGGTAAGAAGTATTATCTATTTGTAAATCTCTTTGCAGGAGCAAATATGTAAATAGCTCCATTACTAAGGGAATTTTTTGCAGAATTGCTGTTTGGATTGGTTGCGGATTTTCTTGTAAAATATTGACAATTTCTAAGTTGCGATCGCCTACTTGCAAACGAGAAAATCTGCCAAAAAAATCTGCGACCGTAGATTGCCATAAATCATATATCAGAGAATTTTTTAAATCATATAATTGATTGATGGTTATTTCAGCCACCCGTAGTTCATCTAACTGTTTAGCTAGTTTCTGCAAAATTAAATAAAGCAATTCCCGCTTTTTATCAGTACGCAGAATATCAATCTCTAAAGGAATATCTGTAACATTCTCTAAAGGTAATTGCAACTTAGTAATACAAGATGCAAATAAATTAGATTGCAGAGTTCTGGGGCTAAGGAAAGGTAAAGAATCTTGTAGTTGTAATAAATTTGGTGTATTTGATGTAGCGATCGCACTACTCAGCGAATTCAGAGGAGGCGGTAATTGCATAGAATCAGGTATGACTTGCTGCTGTTCTGGTTGTCTTTCTTGCGGTGTAGCCAGCAACCGATTCAGCAACCAACGCGCTGCTAATAATTCTCGTCGCCTTCCAGCTAGAATCGCCTGATCCATCACAGGTAATCCTGGTACTTGTAATTGCGCTGTTACTGACTTGAGAGTAGCGTCAATGTAATCAATTCCTGATAACCGCCAATTATTTCGCAGCCTAGCGAAAGGAAGGGGAGAATTTTGAGTAAGTATTGTGTTCTGAGTTTGGAGTGCTGAGTTTTGAGTTACCCCAACCGTAAACCAAAAGGAACCACCTTGTGCTACTGCTTGCATAGCTGTAACCAACTCAGAAACAGCAGTTCCTTTAGGACAATAACCATTTACACCAGCAGCTTTGGCTGCTAAAAGTAGTTCCGGTTCTGTAACCGAACTGAGGAGTAGTAGAGGTAGATTTGGGTATAAAGCTTTCAGTTGGTTACAAAATTGTAATCCCTGCTGCTGAAGCTGAGGGAAACGACGATTACCTAATTCTAAAACCACCAAATTAACATAATTCGGGTCTTGCTGGGCTAATTCTGCTAAAACTTGCAAAGCAGCTGTATCTGTTTCGGCCTCCGATACTATTTGCAAGTTCGGAATTTCTGATAATGCTACCCTTAGTCCCAAGCGGAAGATAGGGTCTTGGTCAATCAACAATAATCTTAAAGGGCGATCACTCATAGTCTGTTCAAAAACAGATAGGCTGTTTTACCTTAGCTAGAAAACAGCGTTGGTATTTTGGTTAGTCCTACCCATTGTGACTTGTTTTTGCACACAGCATCATAGTTATTACAAGCAAGCACTGAAGCTTTTATTAAAGAACTAAAATGCTAACTACGTAACTATCAAAGTTTTCCAGACTACTACGCTAACACCCAGCTAGAGTCAACCAGATTGTAGAATTCCCTATTCCCCGTTCCCTTTCACATACTATTCGAGCAATTTGCTTGATGGTTACCTATTAACAGGAACTGTCAAAAGTTAACAAACAGCCTCATATATCCCATCAGCTTGCTTGAGGGTTACGGTAACCATAAAAGTTAATACTGTAATCAGTAATTCGCACTCCAGTCTGCTGTTCCACTTGGCGGACAAAATCTTCTGGTAGTTCTATATGGACATCAAGAATCTGGTTAGTATCTATACAGTTAACATGACTATGAGAGTCACTAATGTTACCGTATAAACGACCATCGCAACGTTCAATACACTCAATAATACCTTGACTAGATAAAGCTTCTAAATTTTGATAGACAGAGGTATGACCGATTTCTTTACCTTGTTGGTTTAAGCGATCGTAAATCTCTCTAGCAGATAGATGTTCCTTAGCTTGCCAAAGCAGTTCTAAAATAAAGCGACGCTGGCGACTGACGCGCATTCCTAGCTGTTGACATTGCTCAAGGGCATCTTCTAGAGAACGAATTGGTTTTGTAGATATTGCTTGTTTTTGCATATTATAAGTTTGTTAACTATTAGGGTAATTTTCCCATTTCAAGGTTAATTGGTTATTCGTATATACGAGGATATTACTATTACTTTGCAGCCCTACCTGTATGATTGCTTTTAAACGCTGCGAAAAAAACAGGCTAGGGCAAGAATTTTTGGGTTTATTGACGGTCGTTTCGTTACATCCCACCCTAAAGCAAACTCATTACAACTTTAGCTTAAAATCGTTAGTAATGTCCACTAAGGGCAAGCTTTTTCGTCTCTTCTTGGCCTGCAAAGTCAAGGAATATTGATTATGTGTTCCACTTTTTAACAGAAATATTATAAGTATATAAGTTTTTTAAAATACAATATATATGATAAAAATACGGTAAGCAAGAGTAGCAACTCACCCTTATTTAAAATACCTTTTTAAGTAAGTTGGCACAAATAAAGTTAATTTGTAAGGCTTGCCATGAGTCGTGAATAATTGATTGATGTAGCAGCATATAAAAAACCTTTGAATCATTCAAAAATTAAATATGATAGCGAGCCTAACCCACCGGAAATAATTTAATATTTACTTTAGAAATAGATTTTATTTTCAACTTTTTTTAATATTTAGCCAACCAGGGAATTTATAAGTAAGAGACTAAACTCCATAAACCCTTGACTAGTAAAGGCTTCAGCATAAAATATACGTGCTAGTTATTTAACTACAGAAAAATCAAGAGTTTTCCTTTTAGCATCGCAAATCAAAAATTGTAATGTAATTAACACTGAAATCATTGCCCCAGCCACTAAAATTTCAGCATATCCACGTATTAACATAACGTCCGCAAATTTACATAATGTCTAACAGGTGAATACAGAAATCCAAAAATTAATATTGATAGTGATCAAATCAAAATTAAGCTTTTCTTGACTTTCAGTATTCAGTATTAAATGTGTAATTTTCATGGAGTAAGTAACTAGAGCAAATAAAAAATCCCAAGGATGAAAATATGCAAATCATAGAATTTATACCGTCAGGTATTAACTATGAATGCACTAAATGTTAATAGGCAGAACTTTTAGGCAAACACAAAGCGCAAATGGCAAGATGTCATTCTTAGCCATAGACTACCTACCTTTGCAACAGGAGGTCTAGCAGGGAAACGGATGCCAATAACTCTTAAAGACATGATATTCCTTTAAATTTCGGCAAATAGACAAAGACGTTATGGGACGCGATATTCTTCGCGTCTTTAATTTTGCAATTCAAAATTGTGGTAAATTCGCCGTAAATCTACCATCGCTACCTGAAAGCTGCTACTGTGTATTCTCAAGCCTACAGTTGAGCATAAATAGAGTGGCTGCTGAGTCAATGACAATCACGATCGCAATCAATACTGATTCCATTAACAATCTGGATATTTCGCCCGCCTCAACGGTAATTGAAAAAATATTCCAAGAGGAAGCGATTGTATCCCAAGAACAGCAACTACGCTTTGATATCAAATATGCCTTAGAACCGGGTGATCCCCGTGAACTATCAGAAATTCCTGAAGTACGGCTGTGGTTTGTCCGCCTGGATGCTAGATATCCCTGGTTACCGTTTTTCCTAGATTGGAAAGCTGGAGAATTTGCCCGTTACACCGCCATGCTAGTACCGCACCAGTTTAGCGCTAAAGAAGGGATTCAGTTTAATCCCGAAGCGTTAGAAATATTTCTCATGCACAAAATATTTATTTTAAGTGATTGGCTAAAACAGCAAGGTTTACCTAGTCAATCACGCCTCAAATCGCTAGCACAAATGCTAGGTTACGAATTAGATGATGCTTTCTTTGAGGCATTTTAAACATATCAAAGCGTTAGCTGTAGAGACCTTATTTATCAGGTTTCTACAGCTTGTCAATTGCATCGGTTAATATTACTTAATTTGGCATATAAATGTTAATGCTGTATTAAAAGCAAATTCAACTGCTTTTGATTTACTGGGCAAAGCAGCTTGCCAAATTCGATAATCATTGTAAGCAATTATTAAGTTAGCTATATCATCAATCGGAATTTTATTTAGCACATCATATTGAGCATTTTCAAAATCTTTGGCTGTGCCATTTTTAGCTAAAATTTCCTGTGCAGCTTGTATAAATCCTTCTAAAACAGCTTGCTGATATTTTTTGCCTACATCTTCTGCAAAAATAGATGATGATTTCAAGGCGTTCATTTCCTCTAATAGAAGATGAGCAATTTCTCTACCTGCTTGATGATTTAACTCAGAAGGTAGCTGAATATCTAAATATTCACATTCATTATTTTTATAATTAAGATATTCACAAATATTTACAGTAACTTGTGGTAGTTTTTGGCCAGCTAATAGTGCTAGCAAAGAACTGATATTCGTATTAATTACAGCATCACTAAATATTTTTTCTTCACTTTCTCGACATTCATAAACAAGATAAGTCCAAACACCTGGCTGACTATTGGCATCTTGATTTGCTTGGTAGAAAGTTATAGTTCCGTCCGCTTCATATTCATAATAAGCACTGTGGACATCAGTAAATTCGCAGCCAATTAGGCTTTGAAAGTGCATGATTTTCTTAAAAATTCCAGTCATATGATGCGGTTGACTTTCTACTTGAAAGTAACGCTTGGAACTACTAAGAAAGCCATGTAATCGGATCGCCATTGATTTTTCCTTTTTATAACTCAACGTAAGTCACGGAAAATGCACCTACCTCAAGAAAATACGGTCACTAGGAAACACTAAATATAGGGAATAAGATTTACTTAAATGCTGAATTAAGTAGGTGATGCTACAACCGGAAATCACCTATCACTTGCGTCTTCTCAGTTCTACTAGTTACTGAGTTTGTGAATCTTTAGTTTTCAGTTCCAATGTAAATCTTTGACTGTGGTTAATTTATTTGGTAACACAACTGCAAATTCCTTAGTTAAAGCAAAATGCCTAAAGTTATTATTTATTTTCTAGGCATGGGGAATTGAGGACAACCTTATGAGTAATAGAGGCTGGGTAAAAAATGCAGCCCCGACGACTAATTGCTTTTTATCTTTTTTCATAGCAAAAGAATTGACTCAATCTCCATTCGCTCAAGGTGAGGTTAAATGCAGATGATTGGAATCATCCAATTTGTATTTTGCCCACAACTTCACTAGAACTAACGATTTTTAGAAAAATAAATTTATATTTTTAAAACAGCAAATTATTGATATTTATTAATTTTTAAAGATTTAGTACTACCCAGATATTTCCTAAACTTAACATTATTAGCAAAATCATAGGCAGCACTTTAGTTCTTGCTTAAGCGCGCCTATTGATTGACTAGTACATCATCACGTAAATAAAGTATTCCATTCCGAATCGCTCAAAGGCTTTAATATACACACTTATTTATTTTATACTTCAGCCTTGTTGTACCAGGAATAAGACCATTCACTCAATCACCTTTAGAGACTTTTAAATAATCGCCTAGGAATAGAATTTCCTAAGCGATTAGCCAAAAAAGAGAAAGATTTAAAAGATGTGAATAACGAACAAAAAGGCTTCAATTTAGGGAATTCTTGATTATCAGAATGACCTTAATTGGATCTCACATACCATCGTTGCCTAAGAAAACTGCTGGTTTAACCACCCCAGATTTTCTCTAACACTACTTTGGGTGAAATATCGCCAATTTTGCCCGTAGGGGATTTGATAACCAAGAATTTTTCACTTTTTGGTAACACCTGTGCTGGATCTGTGGAGCCAAACAGGGCAATAGTATAAGTCTGAACTGCCACACTCAGTTGTAGAGGTGCGCTGTCAGTTGTCAACATCAAACTTGCCCCGCCAATAATCGCTGCTAGTTTACCAGTATTATCTGGGGAAGTTACCTTAATATCCGGGTTGGAGTCTACAAGCGATCGCACTATTTGTTCATCGTCAGGGCCTTTAAAAATCACTATAGGCAAATCTGGCTGCTTGCGTTGACACTCTTGTATAATTTGCTGCCAATTTTCTACAGGATACATAGGGTTCCGGCTTTTAACTGGAGATGACAGGCTAGAACCACCATAAATCAAGATATAGCCTGTTTCATTCACACCTAAGCGTTTTTGTTCCTGTTGTGCCCACTCAATATCTGGTTTTGGCACATTTAAGGACAGTTCTGGGCAAGAAGTTTGAATGTTTAACGGTTGTAGTAAATTGTGATGAACCGTTGCTAAATACTCAGAGGTATTGAAAGGTAAAGTATTGGTGAGAAAAACTGCACCTTTACCTTGATAACCAATCCGGGTAGGAATTCCTGTTAGCCACAAGAATAGACCCACTAACCAACTTTGTCCCACTGTAATGGCTACATCGTATTCGCGATCGCGAATTATGCCTACTAAGTTACCCCAATCTGCCAAACTGTTACGGTCTTTAAAATCAAAATTTAATACCTCGTGAACCGACTTGCTAACCCGATAGGCCGCCTTTGACCGGGGTTCCACTACGACATCTATCTGAGCGTTTGGGTAATAGCGCTTCAGTTCATCTAGAGCCGGAAACATAAGAATTTGATTGCCAATTCCGCCAGGTACAAGGGCTACTACTCGCATAATATTTATTTACGCTTACTCGCTCCCTATTTTAGGGGAATATAGGTATTAGGGAATCGGGAATTGGGTAATAGGTAATGGGTAATGGGTAATTGGTAATAGGAATTTCTCCCCCTGCTTCCTCATCCCCCTCATCCCCAATCCCCGATCCCCATTACCCCTTATCCCCAGTTTTACGATTTAAAAAGTTCTGTGTATTTACTAATTCCAGCCGCAGGTTTAGGACGAAGAATGGGGAGTGACCGTAATAAACTCCTCTTGACGGTGCGATCGCAACCAATTATTGCTTGGACTCTCAAAGCTGCAGAGGCAGCACAAAGCATCAGTTGGATTGGAATTATTTCCCAACCTACTGACTGGGATGACTTAAAAGCCATCCTCGCTGACTTAAAGCTGAATAAACCAGTGGAATTAATTCCGGGTGGCGCAACCCGCCAAGAGTCGGTTTACAATGGCTTGCAGGCGCTTCCAGAAGCCGCAGAGCAAGTTTTAATTCACGATGGGGCTAGATGTTTAGCCACGCCAAATTTACTCAACGCCTGTGCGGAAGCTATTCGTCACTGTCCTGGGTTAATTGCCGCTATCCCAGTCAAAGATACGATTAAGGTCGTCGATGAGAATGGCATCATCCAAAGTACACCTGACCGAAGACAGTTGTGGGCAGCACAAACTCCTCAAGGATTTGATGTCAACTTATTGAAACAATGCCACGCCGAAGGTGTGCGTCAAGGTTGGGAAGTCACTGACGATGCCGCTTTGTTTGAAAAATGTGGCATCGAAGTCCGAATTGTCCAAGGTGAAGAAACAAATCTTAAAGTCACCACTCCCCAAGATTTGGCGATCGCAGAATTTATTCTCAAAAGTAGGGAATAGGGACTGGGGACTGGGGACTTGGTTGGGATGAGAGAGCAGGGGGAGCAGAGGGGATAAGGAGCAATTACTATTGCCAATTACCCAATGCCCCATGCCCCATGCCCCATGCCCCATGCCCAATTTTCATTGACAAATAATATTATTTATGATATTATCCCACACACTTGGAACTCGTCTTTTGTCAGGTGTCAGTTGTCAAATACAGATGACTAATGACTAAATGACTAATGACTAATGACTAATGACTAATGAATACAGCCACAGCGACTAAGATAGAAGCAATTCTCTATTTAAAGGGTAAGCCCTTGTCGCTCGGTGAAATCGCCGAGTATGCCGCGTGCGATCGCGCTACAGTTGAAGAAGGCATGATGGAACTAATTGACGATTATGCCCGTCGAGACAGCGCCCTAGAAGTCGTAGAGACACCCAATGGTTATAGTTTGCAACTGCGGTCTGATTTTCATGACTTAGTGCAAACACTAATTCCCGTGGAATTAGGTTTAGGTGCATTACGAACTTTAGCAGCGATCGCCCTAAATAGCCCCATACTCCAAAGCGACTTAATTAACTTACGGGGTTCGGGAGTATATCAACACGTTCCCGAACTTGTGGAACTTGGTTTTGTTCGCAAGCGCCGAGATAGTGATTCTCGCTCGTATTCGCTACAAGTAACACCAAAATTCCATCAGTATTTTCAAATTGAGCAACTTCCACAAATACTTGCTACAAATCAACAAGAACAACAACTAGAGTTAGATCTAGAACTGAAAGCAGAAGCAGTAGCAGAATAGATGATACTGATACTGAAATATTTACCAACATCAAAACCACCGCTAGCTAGTAAAGTTCAGCGTAAAATAGTTGTAAATCCTTATTACAGGGACTTGCTCTGCTAGAAATCAGGTAGCCGCCTTCCTTAGGGTAGAATCAACAGGTTATACCCGTGGGGAATGCATTACCCTTTGACTATGGTTTAGAGTAGAATCAGCAACTAAGCTACAAAAAACTGCCAATGGAGTTTAATCCTGACTTTTTGAATGACAACTCTGAGGAACATCCTAACCAGCTTCTAAACGAGTACTTTGAGGAAAATCCCAATCAGTTGCTCAAATATCTACAGCATCAGTCGCCGGAAGTCATGGCCCGCGTCGCCCAGTCCGTCAGTCCCGAAATTAAACAAATAATTTCGCAAAACGTCCAAGGGCTAGTCGGAATGCTACCCCCGGAAAATTTTAACGTGCAAATCACAACAGATCGGGAAAACCTTGCAGGTCTTTTAGCCTCGGCGATGATGACAGGTTACTTTTTGCGTCAAATGGAACAGAGGATGCAGTTAGACCATTTGTCTAGTCAATAAGTAAAAGTCAAGGGTCAAGAGTCAAGAGTCAAGCCGCTAGAATCATTTGTGATTAAATTTCTCTCTAACTTTCTAGCCTCCAGTCCCTAATCTCTAACCCTTAGCCCCTACCTGTGGCTACTTCTTTTTTGGATAAGCCCCTGGTTGTACTTTGAAGATCTGGTTTTTACCATCGCGGTTGACTTCAATTTCTAGCGTGTCTCCCACAGAACTAGACTCGACTAGTCTTTGAACTTGGGCTGCTGTTTTAACTGGCTTACGGTTGATTTTTTGAATCACGTCGCCAGGAAGCAGTCCGGCTCGTTTTGCTGGTGAATTTTCCAGGGTGCTTTTAATGACTACACCAGCGTCTTGTTGGATATTTAGTTTATTTTCTTGGTTAATCTGTTGTTTTTTGGTGGGAGTCAAATCTGTCATTTCTACTCCCAAAAAAGGATGATCCACACGCCCTTTGGTAAATAGTTCGTTAGCGATGCGAGCAGCGGTTTCAATGGGGATGGCAAAACCCAAGCCTTGAGCATCAGCACGAATTGCCGTATTGACACCAATAACTTCGCCTTGGGCATTTAATAAAGGGCCGCCAGAATTACCGGGATTAATTGCAGCATCAGTTTGGATAAAGCTGACACGTTTTTCTGGCACGCCAACTTGAGCGCTTGTGCGATCGGTAGCGCTGATAATGCCAATAGTGACAGTATTATCTAAACCCAAAGGATTACCAATTGCGATCGCCCACTGCCCAGGTATCAAATTTTGCGAAGTGCCTAGCTTGACTGTAGGCAATTTTTTTGCTTGGATTTTGACTACAGCTACATCTGTAACAGCATCTACGCCCTGTACTTTTCCTTCAAAAGTCCGGCCATCCTTAAGGGTTACTTGTACAGTATCTGTATCTGCCACTACATGAGCGTTAGTCAGTAATAAACCATTTTCTGTCAAAATAAATCCTGAACCTGTACCACGCTCAATTCGTTCTTCTGGCATTGGTTGCTCATCCTCACCAAAAAAGCGACGCAGTAAAGGATTTTTTAAAGCGTCAGAAATCGGATTTGCAACTTTACGGGTGGCATTAATTCGCACCACAGATGGCCCGACTTTTTGGACAGCAGTAGCAATAAAATTCACATTATCGCCACCAGAATTCCCAATTGACCCACTGTAAGCGGGAGGAGTTACTGATTCTGGAGGCAAAGCCACAGTCACATTTTTTAACTCCTGAAAAGAATAACGCTTTGGCAGGAGATAACGACTACCTAACAAACCTGCACCACCGCCAATTACCAGTAAAGATATGTAGACGGCCAGTTGCTTTAAAGATAACTTCATAATAATTTCGCTCTAAATATAGCAATGCGGCTACTAATTTATAAGTTTAGTCAAGCAAACAGCGAGTGGACAGAGCAATTTGACAGAACAATCAATTAACAATCGCAGAAGATTCCGTAATTCTTCTGCCTTACATAGCATTTTTAGGGAACTACTAGCTTCCCATCAGCTTCTACTCACCAAATACCAATTTAAAATTTAAAATTAAAGCTCTCTGTACTAGTAGACATGACTCGTCCTTACCGTTTAGTGTTTATCTGTAGTTTGGTCAGCACTTTGGGGCTAGGATCTCTACTCCCATCACAAAGCGCCAAAGCTGCTGTAGAGAGTTGTCCTACTCCAGCTTTATCTCGTTTCCAGCGCCATATAGTTGCTCGTGGCGAAACCTTAGAGAGTATAGCGCAACTCTATAACCTAGTTCCAGCAACTATCGCCGTGATGAATCCATCTGTGAAAAACGGCACAGTGACAGTTGGTAGTGAACTTCAGATTCCTCCCTACAATGGAATTGTTGTAGAAGTACCTCAAGGTCAAACTTGGCGACAAGTAGCAGCAAAATACAAAGTTCGTGCTGATGCCATGTTTGAAATCAATGGCTGTCAAAAAGACCCTAGAGTTGTGTTTGTTCCTGGGGTGAATGGTTCATCAAATCGTGTTGTAGCTGCGCCTCCTCAGCCAAATAAGCAGCCTACCCAACTCAGTGGGTATCCTTTATCAGCAGCAACAACTGTAGCATTACCTTATGGTTGGCAAATTAATCCTAATTCTGGTGAAGTCTTTTTCCACAGTGGGATAGACTTGGCAGCTGCTATTGGTACACCCGTAGAAGCGATCGCACCTGGAGTTGTCGCTTTTGCTAGGGAACAAGGTAGTTATGGCAAGTTGGTAATTATTAATCACAGTGGTGGCTTGCAAAGCCGCTATGCTCATCTTGACAGTATCAAGGTGACTGCTGGTCAGCAAGTGAAAAAAGGTGATGTGCTGGGAACTGTCGGGACGACTGGACAACCAGCCGCTAAACAACCCCACCTGCATTTTGAAGTACGTTCTAGTTCATCTCTCGGTTGGACAGCTCAAGATCCAAAAACTTATCTAAAAAAATAAAGTTTTGCACAGGTAACTACGCTGTGCCTCTACAATTAAAAAAAGGATTGGATCGAGTCGGTAGATTTAACAATATGCATTCCTGCTGCGGCAAACCTACTAAAAGCGGCATCAGCTTGTTCTGTGTAATCAACAATCCCAGGAACCACGACAGGAGAAGTGCAATCTTCTAGGAGATAAACTTTTTTACTGAGGTTAGCATCTACCTGTTTAATTTCTGTTAATAAATCGTCAATTGTCCAGGCTACACAGTGACTTTTCGCTTGACCACCAATAATTACAGCGTCAAATTCTAAAAGTTGCTGAATTAATTTTGTATTCTTTTGCGCTAGCGGATTTTGATCAAACCCTATTAATACTTCTGGACGTAAAATAGAATAATTCTCAGTTAAGGGATTCTCACCTTTAATTTCAAATTGTGTTTGACTTTGACGTGCAATGCAATGGAAAAAAATTGCTTCCTCTACGGCAGAAACTAAAGCATAACCAATCCCACCCAACATTGAATGATAAGGCCAAACGGTGAGGGGATATTTCCCATCTTGACTTAACTGTTTCACATAGTGGTAAGCGTGTTTTTCTAATAATTCGTAATTACCTTTAGTAATACTGTGAGCAACTGCGGGGTTAACTTTCCAAATACCTTGTTCTACATCTTTGAGCGTAATGTTTGTTGCTGCTGGTATGGGGTGTTCCCCAGCAGAATTTACCCAAAAAATTGGATGAAAAATTTGTGTAGCTGTATGTGTATCTAAGGTAGGAGTAATTGTAGTAATTGCTCCTAAGTTCCGATAAATAAATTCACATAATCGCTGATTATCTTCTACTGCTCCCATCCCAGATTTTCCGCCTACAAATAATTCAAAGTCTGGGATACAGAAGGTATTTTGCACATCAATTAATAGTAGGCAAACATGACGCTTATCTGAAGCAGCTGGCTGGATATTATGTTGTTTTGCCCATGCTTCAGCCTGTGTTGCCCGTTCTTGATAGGGTACACGCCAAACTTCGCCCACTCTTTCAGGTTGAAAGTATGGAGGTATTGGCAGTTGGGTTGTGCTTTGAGTATTCATACTGAGACTGGATGAAATTTAATGTAATAATTTTTGAGAGCGATCACCTGTGTAATTCCCTTAGCTTAGCCGACTTATAGAAATTCAGCAGTGGACGATTCTCATCACCTTAACCAGGAGTGATCGCGTTTCATTTTTTTAGTGGATAGTCTTAATAGTATATTTGTATTATAAAGAGTGTGAATTTAAGTGATAGTAATTTAAAGGATAGTAACTTAAGAGGCACAAATTTGAGAAAGTGTAATCTATCTAACACAGACTTACGTGATACTTATTTGCAATGTAGATATCTGGTTGATGCTATGTTCTTTCATACCAAAATGCAAAACAATAAAGTTGCAGAGATTATTCAATATAAAAACGAAAATGAGGAGGAAATAGTTGATTTCTCTGAGAATATGATGAATCAATATTAAATGAGATAGATGTTGATACTTAAAATCTTAATGAATAATCTGTTAATTAATTTCATCCTCAGTTGGGGAATTAGTTAATTATATACTCGTAAAATCCCCTGGTAATTAAAGCTGCTTCTTGATGCATCTCATAAATAAAAACTATGAAAGCTAATTTGATAAAATAATTGGCATTAATGATATTATTTATAACTCAGTAATAAACTAACTCCTATCGAAGGTCAAAGCCCTGTCAATAGGCTATTTTCGCGAGCAACAAAAATCGATAAATCTTCTTTATTTCTTCCCCTATCTCACATTCTTTTTTTTTGCACCCTAATTGACCAAAAGCGCCCCAGCTGTGGCAATCTGAGAAACAGAGATTTTGAAATTTGATATTTTCGCTACAGCAAATTTACCTAATGAGGTTATGCAAACTCTGCCCACAGTTACAACTGTAAACACCACATCTAGTGAACCTAACTTTGATACCACAATTAAGCGGCGCAAAACTCGTCCAGTCAAAGTGGGAGATGTCATCGTTGGGGGTGGCTACCCTGTGGTAGTACAGTCGATGATCAATGAAGATACCCTAGATATCGATGGTTCCGTAGCAGCTATTCGTCGTTTGCACGAAATTGGTTGCGAAATTGTCCGTGTTACTGTCCCTAGTCTGGCTCATGCCAAAGCTTTAGCGGAAATTAAGCAAAAACTCATTAAAACATACCGAGACGTACCCATAGTTGCTGATGTACATCACAACGGTATGAAAATAGCTTTGGAAGTTGCCAAGCACATCGAAAAAGTACGGATTAATCCGGGGTTGTATGTGTTTGAAAAGCCAAATACTAATAGAAGTGAATACACCAAAGCAGAGTTTGATGAAATTGGCGAAAAAATTCGCGAAACCCTAGAACCTTTGGTAGTCTCGTTGAGAGATCAAGGTAAGGCTATGCGAATTGGGGTAAATCATGGTTCTCTAGCTGAGAGGATGTTATTTACCTATGGCGATACTCCAGAGGGAATGGTGGAATCAGCTTTAGAATTCATTCGCATTTGTGAATCTCTCAACTTCCACAATTTGGTAATTTCCATGAAGGCTTCACGCGTACCAGTCATGGTAGCTGCCTATCGTCTCATGGCCAAACGCATGGATGAGCTAGGTATGGATTATCCCTTACATTTAGGTGTCACAGAAGCTGGAGATGGAGAATACGGACGAATCAAGTCTACAGCAGGTATTGCCACATTATTAGCTGATGGCATTGGCGATACAATTCGAGTCTCACTCACAGAATCACCAGAAAAGGAAATTCCCGTCTGCTATAGCATACTGCAAGCCTTAGGCTTGCGAAAAACTATGGTAGAGTACGTAGCCTGCCCTTCCTGTGGACGTACCTTATTTAACTTGGAAGAAGTCCTGCACAAAGTTCGAGAAGCAACCAAACACTTAACAGGCCTAGACATCGCAGTTATGGGTTGTATTGTCAACGGCCCTGGCGAAATGGCAGATGCAGACTATGGCTATGTAGGCAAGACTCCTGGTTATATTTCTTTATATCGTGGCAGAGAGGAAATCAAAAAAGTCCCAGAAGATAAAGGAGTAGAGGAATTAATTAACCTCATCAAATCCGATGGGCGTTGGGTAGATCCTTAAGATTTGCGTAACGGCGACCACAAAGGTCGCCGGATTGCCAAGTATTTTGCTGTAATAAGAATACATGCTCGTCTGTTACAGTGATACCCTGTGTTAGATTGGGCATACTGACTACAAAAATTTTTCCTCTGGCGCAGCTGTCATTATGGTGATTACAAAAAGTAAGCTGGTTTTGGGTGCTACGGCAGTGACGCTCTCAACTATTGCTATTACAAGCCTGGGCATTCACTCACGAGGTCAGGCTTTAAATAACAGTCCCAAGGAATTGATAGATGAGGTTTGGCAAGTTGTTCAGCGCCAATACGTAGACGCTACTTTTAACCAGGTAGATTGGCAGGCTGTACGGAAAGAATATTTAAATAAGTCCTACAGTAATAAAAAGGAAGCATATAAGTCCATCCGGGAAATGCTCAAAAAGCTAGATGACCCCTACACCCGGTTTATGGACCCAGAAGAATTCAAAAATATGCAAGTGGATACTTCTGGAGAACTCACAGGTATTGGTATCACAATTAGTCAAGACGAAAAAACCAAGCAGCTAGTTGTGATTGCTCCTATAGAAGATACCCCTGCTTTTAAAGCGGGGATTTTATCTAAGGATGAAATTCTCAAAATTGATGGTAAAAGTACTCAAGGAATGGATACCAACCAAGCAGTATCATTAATTCGAGGTGCTGCTGGTACAAAAGTAAAATTAACTATTAGACGTAGCGGTCAAACTAAAGATTTTGAAATTACACGGGCAAGAATTGAAATTCATCCCGTTAAATATTCACAAAAAACTAGCCCTGTTGGTAACCTTGGCTACATCCGTCTGAATCAATTCAGCGCTAATGCTGGCAAGGAAATGCAACAAGCCATCAAGGATTTGGAAACCAAAAAAGTGGTGGGTTATGTCTTAGATTTGCGTGGCAATCCTGGTGGTTTACTATTCTCCAGTGTAGAAATTGCGCGGATGTGGCTAGATAAAGGGACAATAGTCTCTACTATCGATCGCCAAGGTGAACAAGAGCGAGAAGTAGCTAATGGACGTGCCTTAACAGATAAGCCGATGGTGGTTTTAGTCGATAAAGGTTCAGCCAGCGCTAGTGAAATTCTCTCAGGCGCATTACAAGACAACAAACGTGCTACTTTGGTAGGCACTCAAACCTTTGGTAAGGGCTTGGTACAATCGGTACGCCCCCTAGAAGATGGCTCAGGATTAGCGGTAACAATTGCTAAATACCACACACCCAGTGGTAAAGATATTAACAAACACGGCATTGATCCTGATGTGAAAGTCGAATTGACCGATGCTCAAAGACAGGATTTGTGGCTCCGCGAACGTGACAAACTCGCAACCTTAGAAGACTTGCAATATGCCAAAGCAGTAGAAGTGTTAGGCAAACAAATTGCTGCTAAAGGTACCACAAGTGCCGAGAAAAATTAAATAAAAATCATCTGTGGACTGGGAAGCAATTTTTTTAAGATTTGAGGGATTCCCAATACCTAATCCCCAGTCCTCTTTATTGAGGTTGGCATTTGCCAGCCCTAATTAATCCTATACGACGCGCGATCGCATCACCTTGGGAATTAAACGGGCCCCACTGTTCTGTGATGTCTGGATGAGTTTTCTCTACATCTAAGTTGGATATTATATCGCAATGACCAGCAGGACGCTTAACTACATACCAATTTTCTGTTGAGTCAGTCATAAAAATCACACTAAATTAAAATATTCTATCAGGCACTACCAATTTTACCTGATTACCCTCATGGGGATGGAATTATAACATGAAAGTATCATCACATTACGCAAAAAATGTGATGATACCGCTATGCAACCCCCTAAAGATATAGTTTTGAACCTTAGGGATGTTGTAAAATAAACACAGAAGGATTCGGGGGACCATTTACTGGTCAGAAACGCCTATAGAGACTATCTACGGAAATCTCCAAGGTTTAAAGTCCAGCCAGCTAAAACAACTACAGCGGCTGTATCACCAGCGCATACCGGGCGATAGCATTAGTACGTCCGATTTTTCTCAGCGTCTGGCAGCAATTAGTACAGAACTCAATCAGCCTATATGTGCCTACCTCAACCGTCGTGGACAAGTGATTCGTGTGGGGGTAGGCACACCGCGTCAAACACAAATCCCACCGCTAGAATTGCCCCGTTATGGTGCAGAACGACTTAGCGGTATTCGTTGTATAGCCACTCATTTGAAGCCAGAACCACCTAATGAGGCGGCACTGACAGCTATGGCCCTTCAACGCTTAGATGTCCTAGTTGTACTTAATATTACTGGGACAGGATTTACACGCCGAGGTGGTGGTGCTGCTGGGTATGTAAAAGAAGCTTATTTAGCTCACTTGACACCCCAAGATTCTCGCACTCTTATTACTAGCCCTGCTCTATTAAAGAATGGGTCTAACAATATTCAATCTCCAAGCTGGAGTGTATCAGCACCTTTGAGTTTGGAGGAAGTGGCACAACAAGACTTTATTGATTTAGTAGAAAATCTAGAAGCAGAATTCCAGCGAGAATTTGTTGCCCAGGAAGTAGATGTTGACCACGATCGCGTGCTAATTGTCGGAGTGATGACCGATGAAATGACTCCACTACAATTCCAAGACACCTTAGCAGAATTGGCGCGCTTGGTAGATACAGCTGGGGGCGATGTAGTACAGACAGTACAACAAAAGCGATCGCGTATTCATCCCCAAACAGTAGTTGGTGAAGGTAAAGTTCAAGAAGTTGCCTTAACTGCCCAAACTTTAGGAGCAAATCTAGTTGTATTTGACCGCGACCTTTCACCAGCCCAAGTCCGTAACCTAGAAGCCCAAATTGGTGTCCGGGTAGTAGACCGCACCGAAGTAATTTTAGATATCTTTGCTCAACGGGCTCAGTCTGGTGCTGGTAAGTTACAAGTAGAACTGGCACAACTTGAGTATATGCTGCCGCGACTAACTGGTAGAGGTCAGGCGATGTCTCGATTAGGCGGTGGTATTGGGACTCGGGGCCCTGGTGAAACCAAACTAGAAACTGAACGTCGTGCTATTCAAAGGCGTATTTCTCGCTTGCAACAAGAAGTCAACCAGTTGCAAGCACATCGTTCCCGCCTACGGCAACGCCGACAACATCGGGAAGTTCCCTCAGTGGCTTTGGTTGGTTATACCAATGCTGGCAAATCTACTTTGCTCAATGCCCTGACTAACGCCGAAGTTTATACAGCAGACCAATTATTTGCTACTCTTGACCCTACCACGCGTCGTCTGGTAATTTCTGATGCTGAGACAGGTGCAACCCAAGAGATTCTGCTGACAGATACTGTAGGGTTCATAAATGAATTGCCTGCCTCCTTAATGGATGCCTTCCGCGCTACCTTAGAGGAAGTTACAGAAGCTGATGCTTTACTGCATTTGGTTGATTTGTCTCATCCAGCGTGGTTAAGCCATATTCGCGCAGTTAGAGAAATCCTCGCCCAAATGCCAGTAACTCCAGGCCCAGCATTAGTGGCTTTTAACAAAATCGATCAAGTCAGTAGCGAAACCCTCGCTTTAGCACGGGAAGAGTTTCCCCTAGCTGTATTTATTTCTGCTAGTCAGCGCTTGGGACTAGAAACCCTACGCCATCGATTAACGCAGCTAATTCAATACGCTGTTGACTCTCGGTAAATACTAAAAATCAAGTAAATTTTGTCTTTTGCCGCAAAAAGCCGTAGTCATTATAACTACGGCTTTTTATCTTACATAGAAAATAATTATGAGTACAGAATCCCAACTTTCAATCACGGAAATACAGGCACTTAAGGCTCCAACTCTTGATGTTTTACCCTCTACCTACCTTCAAATAGATAACTTTTTAACCGCAGCAGAACATCAACTGTTACTTAACTATGTTCTCGAACGAGAATCACAGTTTGTTTGTACTACAACTTCCACTAACGAGATTAATTACCGTCAATCAACAGTGCTTTACTCATTTCCTGAGTATTCTGAGCTAATCATCTCACGCATAAAATCGCTTATGCCTGATGTAGTTAGTAGATTAGGTTTACCAGCATTCCCTATATCCTATATTGAAAGCCAACTAACCGCACATAATGATGGGAATTATTTCAAAATCCATAATGATAACGGCAGCCCAGAAACATCTTTCAGAGAAATAACTTTCGTTTATTATTTTTATCGAGAACCTAAGCAATTCTCTGGTGGCGAGTTGCTGATATACGATAGCAAAATCATCAATAACTTTTATGTAAACTCCGAATCATTCACCACAATCGAGCCTCGCAACAATAGTATTGTCTTTTTCCTCAGCCGCTATATGCATGAAGTACTTCTTGTTAATTGCCCTTCTAACGTTTTTGCCGATAGCCGTTTTACCATTAATGGCTGGGTTAACCGTGCAGTTAATTCAGTGTAAATACTATAGGGAAAGAATTGCTTTTTTAACTTGTTCCTAGAACAATAATTAATTATAAAGCACAAGCAATTTTTGTAGGCAAACCACAGAATTAAACACTGCAAGATATTTGGCTTCAGCTAGACGAGAATTATCTACATCCTGGATTTTTGCTCTAGAGTTAGGTAACAGCAATAATTCAGCTAGAGGCATATTTAAGCTTAATAAAATGAACTATCAAGCCTATATACAATGTTTTTAGGCATTATATATCTCAAAGTCGAAATTATTTTTATAATATTAATTAAATTTTGTTTTTATAAAGGCTGCCGTTCTATTACTGATTTATCCCCATTTCTTTCCTCAGTGAAATTACTATTTACCATATAAATACATATAAAAATTACTCTATTAATTTCAAATTAATTTTATAAAATATGTGGATAACCGATGTACTAATAGACATAATATGTGGCATTTTATATGTATATAAGGTTTGATCATCCAATCATCATTGAGTGCATTTGTCGCTATGTGAACTAGCAGATGAATAAAAGCTTGGCTAACTAAGCTCAGCGATTACTGGCTAGCAATAAATTTCAAAATTATCTTACTTGTTAATTGAAGTAAGGCAATAGCATTTGAGTGTTCAACATGGTAACAAAAACTATGAAAATTCACCATATTTCCACTTTTGTCTTTTTATCTTTTGGAACATTATTAGCTTTTTCTCCTGCTGTTAAAGCTGCAACCTTCCAAAGTAATTTTACTACAGCCCTCACAGGTACAGATGCTGCTAAAGGTGATATTCTGCTAAATTCTATTACTCAGAATGGAATAACATTTAG
Organism: Calothrix membranacea FACHB-236; assembly: GCF_014696315.1. Taxonomy (GTDB): domain Bacteria; phylum Cyanobacteriota; class Cyanobacteriia; order Cyanobacteriales; family Nostocaceae; genus Aulosira; species Aulosira membranacea. The sequence continues at coordinate 192,366 of NZ_JACJPX010000005.1, read as the reverse complement.
CAACTTCAATTTTGTCACCAGTGCTAGCATCTTAGAAAATGATGTTTACACTGGTGGTAATACAGGTGCAGCTAGTGCAGATAAAGGCGATAAAGCTAATTCTCCTTTACTTGTTCAGGAGGATTTACAGGCAGGTAATGCAACTGATGGAGCTAAAGTTGCTGCTTTCTTAGGTAACAACAATTTAAACAATATCATTGATACCGAAGACACTGGTAAATTCAAAATAAACTTAAAGTTTGCTTCTAATATCACCCAAGACAATACTGGACTAGACAACTTATTCTTTTGGGAAAGAGGTAAGAACAGTAAATTAACAATTCAAGCACTTGATGCTAATAACACAATAATTGGTACAGCAATTACATTAAATTCAGCCACTTTTGGCGATGCAGGCTTCCAAATTGACACTATGGAAATTGGTGGCGAACAGCAAGTAGGTTCATGGGGAGTCAAACTGCAAGAATTAGGAGTTACTTCTCTGAGTGGTCTTCAACTAACAGCAGATAAAAGTTTTAACGGCCCTGATTTTAAATTATTGGCCAGAAGCAGCCAAATCTCAGCCGAAACAGTACCTGAACCTAGTACAACAGCAGCTCTTGGATTCTTGGCAGTGATTGCCGCAGGATTACTGAAAAATAAACCGAGGTTTTTGGTTTAAATTATACTTTGCGTCTTTTAAAGATGTTGATGTGCCGGATACTCTAAATCAAACAAAAAGCGTAAATATTGCTACTTAAGTATTTTAATTATAGTATCCGGCACATTTTATAAAAGCTACAAACAAACTACCAAAATCCTGATTTATCTATCTTTTGGGTCAGGCTCATTTGTTAATTTTATGATATATAGAATTAACTCAAAGCAAAAACCCGTATTCTTTACTAAAAACAAATGTATAAATATAATAGCCATTTATACTGAAATGAAATTATGTAAGTTAGATAAACACCGTATAGTTGCTGAGGTAGCTAGTATTTAAAGTATACTATGATTCGGTTTATGAAGAAAACTGGTGCAAACATTAAATTAGTCAAGAGTCTCACGACTTTTGACTAAACTTTATTTGTGTGAATCATAAAGCTACTTTAGTAGTTAGCAAAACTAGCTAAAGCAGCTAGAGTTAGTGTCTACGTTCTAAAATGAAGAATATTCAAATAAATAGAGGACGTTATGGCTGCTAAAGTAGAAATTTATACCTGGAGAACTTGCCCATTTTGTATCCGTGCCAAAAACTTGCTGAATACAAAGGGGGTGAATTTTATTGAATACAGCATCGACGGAGATGAGGATGCAAGAGATAAAATGTCACAAAGAGCAAATGGACGACGCTCTTTGCCACAAATTTTTATCAATGACAATCATGTTGGTGGTTGTGATGATATTCACGCGTTAGACAGGCAAGGAAAGTTAGATGAGTTACTTGCTGCTACTAGCCTCTAGATGCAGACAGTCTGGAATTTACGCTTTGTTAGTAATACCAGCAAGTGTAAATCAGTCAGAACATCAGGGGATAATTTAAATTGAACACCATTAAATTTCCTGATGCTTGAGGCAAAAAGCGTGAAACTAGCTTTTATTATTGATCCCATCCATCAGCTTGATCCATGTCATGACACCAGTGTTGCCATGATGGAAGCAGCGCAAATCCTCGGACACGAAGTATGGATAACACAGGCAAATCTGTTGAGTGTCGTAGAAGGTAAAGCTTGGGCTATCTTACAACGGGTAGAACTAATACCAGTCGAGTTGGTAGATGGACGTTATTTTGCAGCTAATCCTTGGTACAAGTTGAGCTTAGACCAACGGGCTTTTGCTTGCTTAGAAACAATGGATGCTGTATTGATGCGAACAGATCCACCAGTAAATGATGCTTACCTTTTTGCCACTTACGTTCTGGATTATATTGACCAAAACAAAACCCTAGTAATTAATAGTCCCAATGGTATTCGAGGAGCAAACGAAAAAATGTATGCTCTTCAGTTTACCAATGTTATTCCAGAAACGATTGTTAGTGCTGATAAGCAAGTAATTCGAGAATTTGTAGAGGCAAAAGGAGCTGCTGTTCTCAAGCCACTGGGTAACAAAGCTGGGGAAGGGATTTTATTTTTACAATCAGGCGATCGCAACTTTAACTCCATTGTTGAACTAAGTACTTTTCAAGGTCGAGTGCCTGTTATGGTACAAACCTACCTACCAGAGGCTAAAGAGGGAGATAAGAGAATTATTTTACTCAATGGAGAACCAATAGGTGCGCTGAATCGGCTTTCTAGTGGCAGCGACTTTCGCAATAATATGGCAGCAGGCGGGACAGTTGCTCCAACTAAAATTACCTCAAGAGAGCATGAAATCTGTACCCAAGTAGCGGAAAAATTACGCCAAGACGGGTTAATTTTTGTAGGGATTGATGTTATTGGTGGTTACCTTACCGAAGTTAACGTTACTAGCCCAACTGGCATTCGTGAAATTGACAGATTAGATAACACCAACCTAGGGCGTGATGTCATTCAATGGATTGAGCAGACTATAAAAAGTAAAAAAGAAAAATAATTTACGTTATCTATTTTTTACAATTATTTTTACGGGAAGCTTACATTTATGTAATTTACCTGACACTCTAGTGAAGCTAGACAAGTCAAGTACCGCTGTAATTGGACTAGTCTTCCCGTTTTTTAGACAGATGCTGATGAAGCTATAAGTAAGAAGTGAGCTTCTCCAACACTCTCAATCTCTGGGTTTTTTCCCAAGCCATTACTGGACATTAGAGTCAATAGACTCCTGCCCAAGCTCATTTTTTGTGGCTAGCTTTATGGACTTTAGTTACCAATGGGCTATATTTCAGAGATGCACAACGAATTACTGAATTCCTACTTTCAGGCAACTCAATACTTGGCAGTTTGTATACAGGAATCAGGTAAACCCGCGAATTCCAATTTCATCTCAAATCCAAAATTTTAGCATCGCTTAATTTTTGGGTGGATTACGTCGCCTTTGGAGAAAATCAGGAATATCTAATATTGGTTTGTCTTTGGGTTCTGCAATTGGGGTTGGAGGAGTAGGATTCGCCGTAGGTTGTGGTGATACTGGTCGTCTAGGAGGAGGCGTTGTCACCCTAGTGTTAGCGGCATTTTGCTGAGGAGCGGCTTGTGGCTCACCAGTAAATCCAGTTGCAATTACAGTAATTCGCACTTCACCTTGGAGGCGATCATCAATCACTGCACCAAAAATAATATTGGCGTTGGGATCAACCACTTCATAGATAGTTTCTGCGGCCGCATTAACTTCATGTAAGGTAAGGTCGCTACCACCAGTAATGTTAAAGACAACTCCTCTAGCGCCTTCAATTGAACATTCTAATAATGGAGAAGAGATAGCTGCGATCGCCGCTTCTCTGGCTCTCGATTTCCCTGAACTCACGCCTATTCCCATCAATGCTGATCCCGCATCTGCCATCACTGCTCGCACATCAGCGAAGTCAACATTGACCAAGCCTGGGATGGTGATGATATCGGAAATGCCTTGTACCCCTTGACGCAGTACATCATCGGCATAGCGAAAAGCTTCTTGCACAGGGGTTTGTTCTGGGATCACTTCTAACAACTTATTGTTAGGAATAATGATCAACGTGTCTACCCTACTTTTTAACCCTTCAATACCTTGCTCTGCTTGGCTGGTACGACGGCGACCCTCAAAGACAAATGGACGTGTTACAACACCAACCGTGAGAGCGCCCATTTCTTTAGCGACTTCTGCAACAATTGGTGCCGCACCTGTTCCTGTGCCTCCGCCCATACCAGCGGTGATAAATACTAGATCAGCACCTTCTAAAGCTGTGGCAATTTCATCCCTTGATTCCTCAGCTGCCTTTTGACCAATAGCAGGATTACCACCTGCACCTAAACCTCGTGTCAGTTTCTGTCCTATTTGCAACCGACTAGGAGCACCAGCCAATGTTAAAGCTTGGGCATCAGTGTTAATTGACCAAAATTCCACTCCACTGACATCCGACTCAATCATGCGGTTGACAGCATTACCACCGCCACCACCTACACCAATCACTTTGATGTTGGCAACCCTACCAGGAACAATCTCGCCGATGCGGTTGCTTTCAACAGTCATCTTCTTACCGTCATTATTTTGACTGAAGTTCAGCCCAGAGTGATTAAAAGGATTGGTTGAGTTCACAGCCAGTGAGAACCCTGACTGTCCCACAGACTGGGAGTTTTTATAGGTAAGTCCTTGGTTATTATCAAGTGTCATTGGATTTGTGAAAGGTAGATAAACGACTTTTTCAGGTGTTACTCACCTAAGAGTCAACTATAGTTTGACACTGCTACAGACATGACAGTGTTCTTTATTGTTCTCACTACTTCCAACCCTAACAGGATTGTCAGTGCGAAATTTCGCTACGGCATCAGCCAAGAACGCAGCCGATCGCACAACTAGTTCTAAAGAAGTATACCTATATTTACTTAAAAATGATCTGTATAACTTCAACCAGATATTTAGACCTCTACTTTGCTGCTGACAATTTGTTGGGGTTTTTCTTTGGCATTTACTGTGTTCTTCCCTTATTACTACTAATGATTTTGATTGGTCATTAATTTTACAACTTACAGTATTGATTTTTTTTTCCTGGATCGCCACTATTACAAGGTTAATTTTGTATATTTTATAATTTTCCTCCAAAGAAAAATACTGAGAAAAGAGATTATTAGTGTTGTTAAATTTAGCCTCTATTGGTAAAATTTGGTAATTAACTATACTAACATTCTCAGTATAAAAACTTGTATCCCAAAAATTACACTTAGATAGCACAACTTGTAAAGACGCACCATAACGCGTCCGATCTCTTTCCATAATATAGTTAATAGGTTTCACCATTAGGGATGATTGCACCTTATGACACAAAATTTGCCCTTTACTTACTTATTTAGAAGTTTGGGGCTGAGAAGAAATTGCTTGCCAATTTATGGAAAACCCAAATTGATTAGCTATTTGCTCTGTTTTAACAGACTATTGGTTGGAGAAATATTCTACCTTATAGAATTCGTCACTGGTGCCATCCATATATATAGGTGTACTAAATTTGCTTTGTAATCTGGAAGAGTTAGGGTAGTGACAAATACAGGCTTTTCTCTGGGAAATTTGATTTTATGGGAAAATTGACTAGGCAAAAGGTGGTTTACAGATTTAACGTCATTGTTAGCGTTCTAACATCTTGTGCCCGATTGTAAGATGTTAGGGTAACAATTGCATTGATTTTACTCCTCAAAGAGGCTTTGTGAGTAATGCTCTCATTTTAATGAGAAGTTTATGCCTATTTTTTGAGTATTACTCGAAACATAAAAAAATAGTAAATATTTTTTATCATAAAACTTTGTTAATTTACTAAAAGCCTTATATATATTAAACATGCTAAATATTTCTAGGGATTACGAACATTAATTTTCTGTTTTTTTTGGTTCAACTGTACTAATGGAGCTTCAGGGTTTTGGAGATCAATGTATTCTATTTGACTTGAATTTAACTTGCTAGATAAATGGCGCATTTGAGCAAGGATCTTAATCTGTTCAGATAGCTGAGGACTTGGTGGGCCGAGGTACACATTGCCTAGCTCTGTTTTTAAAATTAGATTTGTTGGATCTTGACAATTAATTTCTTGGATTTTCACCAAACTTTGGTTCACAGATAGATAAAGTTGAGTCCAATAAGGAAGATATTGTTCAGGTAACCCAATCACCTTGAGATTGGGTAATTTTCTTGTGGGATTAAGTGATGTGTATTTGTCTAAAGGTATCAAAACTCCATTAGCATCTATTAAGCCAACAGATGCTTGCTTATTAACACCTTCAGACTTTCCACCTGTGGGTGTTTGTACTATAGCTACGGGTACTCGTTCAGTGATGTCGACGATCAACCCCGGTGGGAATAGACGACGACTGACGCTGGCTTGTGCAATAGTGGGTTGTCGCTTTAAAGATTCGGCGATCGCTGACGGTTGAATTCGCCATAAAGATTGGGGATAAGATAATACCAACAGAGACTTAACTGTTTCTTCTGGGAGTAATTCATTACCTGATTTCACGACAATTTGGTTGGGTGCATTTAGCACCCAAATAGGTTGGGTTGCCACCCACAGCAAACAACCTGCCAAACTGCTAATGGCGAAAGTTCGCCAAATTGCCTGAATAATTTTCATTTGCTGCTTGCGCCTTAATCTTTTACGGCGCTGGGCTAAATCTGCACGGGAAAGTGATACTAGGTCAGCCATTAAAACCCCTTGCTGGTTTCAGTCCAAATTCTTTGGTAGTCAGCTCATTAATTAATTTCAGTAAACTTTGGTGGCATTTACTAGCCCCTTTTTTCCAAAATTTTTTCACTTTTTAGTAACACTTTACAGCAACCACAGGATGATTGTGGGGTGATATCTCTTCATTTAGCAGTTAGCGCTGTCTATTCTAGACCGAATGTCACTTTTTTACTGTAGGGTGACAGCCATTATCTGCAAAAAAAGCTACATCAGAGAGATTGAAATATATAATGTTATATGTATATTAGCTCTAGTATCTTCTCAGTATTTATACGTTTTACATCCAAGAGCAACAATCACAATTTTCTTTTATCTGCATTATGGCAAAATTCTCTATTTAACTTACAGTTCAAAGCCAATAGCGCTTTTATTTTTACTAGGGTAAATCAACAAACACACAAACAATTTCTCTGCCAAAGCCACATCCTAGCAACCACCTCAAACTTTAATTTAGTGCTATGTGATTAAACGCTTTAGATGTAGCTAAATGTATAGTAATCACTGCCATTGAAAACATATAGACATCTGAGTTTTTTTTGCAGATAATTACAAAATGTTAATTTGACTGTAAAAAATATTACATTTTTTATTGACAAAGGCAAAATATAATGATATGTGTACCATCCATAACCACACCCTCCATTTAGCTAAAAAAGTATTTTTTTTGACATCGTGACTAGCCCATCAGGATTTGGCAACCTCGGGAAAGGTTATAGATTGTCAAAAGTTCAACACCAGCTGTAAAAAGGACAGAGAAACTTAACGTATAAGGAAAAACTCAATCTCTGCCATTATACTGACAGTTGGTTGGGGCATTCTCGCTCTTGGGGTTGTCTACTGTTTAATTCCAACTTGTATTAAATTTGATATCTCTTAAAATTGATAGAGATTTTTGCATAGCAAAAGATACAAATAAAACTAGATCTGCATCTACATGAGAACAACATTAAATTTGTCACGTTTTTATAAAGCGTGTAACCCAAGCTACACATTAAATATGAGTGAAGTACTGGATAAGCAGTACTATATAGATTTCTCTGATGTACGTGGTTGCAAAATTGTTGAAGAACTACAACGTACTATTACTCGAATTTCTCCAGATGAGCCAACTTGTCAGTTATTTACAGGTCATATTGGTTGTGGTAAATCCACAGAGTTACAACGCCTGAAAGCAGAGCTAAACGCAGCAGGATTTCATGTGGTTTATTTTGAGTCCAGCCAAGACTTAGATATGGCGGATATAGATGTTAGCGATATTTTGCTGAGTGTAGCCCGTCAAGTCAGTGTTAGTTTGGAAGGAATTGGAATTAAATTTAAACCAGGTTACTTTAGTAATTTGTTTAAAGAAATAGGGGATTTTTTGCAGACCCCTATAGAGTTATCAGGACAAGCAGAATTATCCTTGGGTATTGCCAAAATTACTGCTAAAACCAAAGATAGTGCCCAGACACGTAATCAATTAAGGCAATACCTGGAGCCACGTACCAACAGTATTTTGCAAGCAATTAACGAGGAGATACTAGACAAAGCTGTTGAACAGCTTAAGCAACGCGGTCAAAAAGGATTAGTAGTGATCGTAGATAACTTAGATCGAGTTGATATGCGTCCAGTTGCTTCTGGACGTACCCAACCAGAATATCTTTTCATTGACAGAGGTGAGCAGTTACGTCGGCTGAAATGCCACTTAGTCTACACCATTCCCCTAGCCTTAATTTTTTCTAATGAGTATGAAACTCTAAAAAATCGCTTAGGAGGAGGAATTGCACCTAAAGTATTACCGATGGTTTTAGTGCGGAAAAGGGATGGTAGCGACTTTGAACCAGGAATGTCACTATTGCGCCAGTTAGTACTAGCACGAGCTTTCCCAGAAGTTAAGTGGGATGAAAGACCTTTATTAATCACAGATTTATTCGATCACCCTGAGACATTAGATCGAATTTGCCGTGTTAGTGGTGGTCACATCCGTAATTTATTGGGACTACTTTATAGTTGCTTGCAACGCCAAGATCCACCCTTTTCCAGAGAATGTTTAGAAGCTGTCATTAAAGATTACCGGGACGACCTGTTATTAGCGATTGATGAACATCAATGGAAATTACTGTTTGAAGTAGTGCAACAGCAAAGCGTCAAAGGTGAATCTGACTATCAAAGCTTACTACGAAGTATGTATCTGTTTGAATACCGCGATCCCCAAGGTCGGTGGTTTGGAATTAGTCCAGCATTAGCAGAAACAGAAAAAGTCCTTATCTGGCAGCAAAATAAGTGAGTGATTTCCAAGTTATCTAGAAAAATTGGCTATGGAACTAAAACCTCAAACCAATTTTTCACAATGCAAAAATCAGTATCAAAAATTATTCTTGCTGCTGCTTGATGTGTAATTTATTATTCTTCCTCTATAGCCCGTTTTTTATATATGACAAAGTGGCAATTCACAGCAGCTATAGTTAATGACAATCAACATGCTCTGCAAAGGATGATTCGGGCAATAAATCTCTCTAAAGGTCACTTTGCTCTAATTTTAGTCCGCTGTAATTATGGGCAATTACGGGAGCAAATGTTGGGTAATCTCCGCTTGCTAACTAAAGAAATCAATATTAGAGAGATATTTCTTCAGCCATCAACCAATGCTTTACATACTCAAATAATTACAGAACTATTTTTAGATCATTCTGTAGTTGTAAAAGATACCTTGCCATCGGCTGTGATGGTTTTTGGACTAGAGTCAATTCTTGCTCTCGATAATTTTTTGGCTGGTCTCAACCAAGCACGAGATATTTATTCAGCTACTTTTCCCTTCCCATTAATCTTTTGGCTACAAGATGAAGTAGCTTCTATGCTTTCAAGATTAGCGCCAGATTTTAAAAGTTGGGCAGCAACTACCATCAAATTTGAACTAGCGCAAGAATATTTAATTGCGCTAATCCGTCAGGAAACAGAATCTCTATTCGCTAAAGTTTTAGAAGCAGGTGCTGACAAATTTTTATCAAATGATGCTCTTGATTTAGCTCCTAAGTCAAGAAATCGGCGGGAAATTGAATCCGCCCGTAATGATTTGTTGCGTTTATATGGGGTGAAATTAGATCCTGAATTAGAAGCAAGTTTAGAATTTGTCTTGGGACGTGATGAATATGCTAACGATCAAATTGATGATGCTTTAACTCATTATCAAAAAAGCTTAGAACTTTGGCAACAAGTTGGTTCAGGCGAGAGTGGATTAATTAATTTAGAAGAGAATGTAGAACTATATTCTCCCTATCCGCCAATGCTGCCATCTCCACCACTTCTGAGACAAGCAGTAGTAACATTCCACATTGGGTTGTGTTATCGGCGCATGGCAGACTTATACCAAGGTGCTGATAGTAAGTACTGGCAGGATGCTCTTTTGTGGTTTACCAAATGCTTGGAGATATTGGAAGAGGCACAAAGACCGGACTTAGTTGCCAAATTCATTCTACCGACTTGCGAAATGCTGCAACGCTTACAAAATTGGGAAGAATTAGAGCAATTAGCTAAGAAATCGTTGCAGCTGCATGAAAATTATGGCAATCCCGCACAACTAGCCCAAGATTACGCCTTTCTCGCAGATGTGGCGGCTTCAGAATCGAACTGGGTATTAGCCCATGAATTAGCCAATACAGCACTTTCTATTGCTGAACTAGCGACAGAAGTGTCACGCAGGCAAGAAAGTTGGTATCTATTATTGTTAGCACGTACACAGCGACATTTGGGTGAGTGGCAAGAAGCTATCAATAACCTGGAATGGGCAAGAGTAGTTTGTGAGCTACAGTATGAGCCATTGCTGTATTTAGAAATTTTAGAAGAGTTGCGATCGCTCTACTTTGATGAGCGTCATGATTATACAGAAGCCTTTATTCTCAAGCAAGAAAAAATTCAAATCGAACATCAGTATCGCTTTCGCGCCTTCATTGGTGCTAGCCAATTACAGCCACAACGCTACAGAATTAACCCAGTATTAGAGTCGCAAAAAATACCATTTATTCCTGAGGAAGTCGCCCAAGAAATAGCTGCTTCTGGAAGACAACAAGATGTTAATCGTTTGATTGAAAGAATCACCCGTGCTGATTACAAACTTACAGTCATTCATGGCCCATCAGGAGTAGGTAAAAGCTCTATTCTCAAAGCAGGTTTAGTACCAGCTTTAAAAGGAAAAGCTATTGGTGAGCGTATTGCTTTACCTATAGTTTTATCTGTGTATACAGATTGGGTGACAGCATTAGGACGCAATGTTAATCAAGTACTAGCACAGACAGAAATTTCTACTGTTGGAGAAATTACACCAACTATACTTATTGAAAAACTACGTTTAGTTTCTGAACGTAATCATACGATAGTCATTATTTTTGATCAGTTTGAAGAATTCTTCTTTATCAGCACCTCTCCTGAGAAAAAAATCCAATTTTATAAATTTTTTAGTGAGTGTTTAAATATTGGCTATGTCAAAATTATTTTGGCAATTCGTGAAGATTATTTACATTATTTATTAGAATTTGAGCGGTTGAGCAAAGAAAATAGTCATGGTCTTTATGATTTAGGTATAATTAATAAAAATATATTAGATAAAGACATCCGCTATTACTTGGGTAACTTTGACAGTGATGATGCAATTAACATTATTAAAAGTCTGACTCAACGTTCACATTATGAAATTACTGATGAATTAATTCATCAGTTAGTTAAAGATTTAGCAGGAGACAACAACGAAGTACATCCTATTGAACTACAAATCGTCGGCGCTCAACTGCAAGCAGAAAATATTACTACTCTTGCACAATATAATCTGTGCGGTGGCTCAGAAAAACTAGTTGAGCGATGGCTTGAGGAAGTGATCAAAGATTGTGGGCAGGAAAACGAAGCACGGAGTTGGAAATTATTATTTGAATTAACAGATGAAAAAGGTACAAGACCATTAAAAACTAAAGCGGATTTAGCAGCTGTTCTAGAGAATAATCAAAACGCAATATCTAATTTTGATTCAGCTTGGGAATTTATTTTAGAAATTTTAGTGGGGTCAGGATTAGTATTACGAGAGCCAGAAGAATTAGGCGATCGCTACCAGTTGGTTCATGATTATTTAGTTGAACCAATTCGCCAAAAAAATGATTATGGAATGGTTGCCGAGTTAGAAAAAGTCAGATCAGAAAAAAATCGAGCTGAAGTAGCGCAAAAACTCTCTCAAGAGCAATTGAATTTAGTTTTACAACGGCGACTGCGAGAAGCACGTCTAGCTGGGGTGGCCTTGGCAGCAATGGCAGGGACAATAGCCGTATTATGGTGGCAGGCAGATTTACAAAAAAGAGCAGCCGAGCGTCAAGCATTAAGAGCTGAACGCAGCGAAACAAATTTCAAAATCAGCGCGATCGCAGCTTCAAGTGAAGCACTATTTGCTTCTAATAAAGAGTTTGATGCCCTATTAGAAAGTTTGCGGGCTTGGAAAAGGCTCAAACAAGCAGATGATGGTATTCAAGCAGACACAAAGATGCGAGTTGTAACAGCCTTACAACAAGCAGTTTATGGGATTAAAGAGAAAAATCGCTTAGAGAGTCACAAAGATATTGTTTGGGGTCTTGCTTTCAGTCCTGATGGTCAATTTTTGGCTTCAGGTAGTCGGGATCAAACTGTAAAAATATGGCGATATGACGGCACTTTAGTCCAAACTCTTAAGGGTCATAGTGATGCGGTTACTAGCGTCAGTTTTAGTCCTGATGGTCAGACCTTAGCTTCTGCCAGTCTCGATAAAACCGTGCAAATCTGGCAGAGAAATGCGATTACAGGCTTATTTGACCCACAACCATACAAAACTCTGCAAGGGCATGGAGATTGGGTTTATAGCGTCAGTTTCAGCCCTAATAGTGAGCTTTTAGCCACTGGTAGTAAGGATGAAACCATTAAACTCTGGCGCAAAGACGGTACTTTAGTCAAAATCCTTAGGGGACATCAAGGATGGGTTAACTGGGTAACCTTCAGCCCAGATGGAAAATTTATTGCCTCAGCTAGTGAAGACAAAACCGTAAAAATTTGGCGGCAAGATGGTAGTTTAGTAACCACTTTACAGGGGCATCGTAAGGGTGTAACTGCCGTAGCTTTCAGCCCCAATGGTCAACTGCTAGTATCTGGTGGTAGAGATCAAACTATACAACTCTGGCGCAGAGAGCGAAGTAGTAGTAAAAATAGCTTTGATTTTCGCCGCATTAAAACCTTACAGCAGCATAATGGTGTTATTTGGAGCCTGAATTTTAGTTCTGATAGTCAAAAATTTGCTTCTGGAAGTGACGATAACACCATCAATCTCTGGAGTACTACAGGCGCTTTACTAAATACTTTTAAAGGACATAGCGATGCTGTTGCTAGTGTGGCTTTCAGCCCAGATCAGAAACTGCTAGCATCAGCTAGTTATGATAAAAGCGTCAAATTATGGCGTTTAGATGCCTCAACAATACCCATCCTCAAAGGTCATACGGGTAGAGTTTTAAGCGTGGCTTGGAGTCCGGATGGTCAGATGTTAGCTTCTGGCAGCAAAGATTACACAGTCAAACTGTGGCAACGTGAAACTAAAAATGGTGAGGTGCAAACACAACTTTACAAAACTCTGCGGGGTCATACAGATAAGGTTCCCAGTGTGAGTTTTGATCCTTTAGGTGAAATACTAGCTTCAGCCAGCTATGACAAAACTGTCAAACTTTGGCGGCGTGATGGAACTTTTATCAAGACACTGCAGGGGCATACTGATAGTGTCATGAGCGTCAGTTTTAGTCCAGACGGACAGTTGTTAGCTTCAGCGAGTAAAGATAAGACAGTGAAACTTTGGCATCGTGATGGCCGCTTGCTGACAACGTTGGTAGGACATAACGGTTGGGTGAATAGTGTCAATTTCAGCCCGGACGGTCAGCTATTAGCGACTGCGAGTGACGACAAAACCATCAAACTCTGGCGCAGGGATGGGACTTTGTTGAAAACTTTTTCGCCTCAAGATAGCTGGGTTTTAGGTGTCAGCTTTAGTCCTACTGACCAGTTACTAGCTTCTGCTAGTTGGGATAACACCGTAAAGTTATGGCGGCGGGATGGGAAATTGTTGAAAACCTTGTTAAAAGGTTATAGCGATAGCGTTAATGCTGTTACCTTCAGTCCCAATGGTGAATTGCTCGCTGCAGCCAGTTGGGACAAGACAGTCAAACTCTGGAGCCGTGAGGGTAAACTGATTAAAACCCTCACTGGGCATCAGAGTGCTGTATTAAGTGTCAGCTTTAGCCCTGATGGTCAAACATTGGCTTCTGCTAGTGACGACAGCACAATCATTTTGTGGAATTTAAATCTTAATGACCTCCTGCATAGTGGTTGCAGCTGGGTTGATGATTATCTCCAGCACAACCATAATGTTGATCCGCGCGATCGCCTGCTTTGTGATGACATTACCAACAGCAAATAATTAGAATTTACCAACCACAAGAGCGATCGCTTTTGACGACACCATCGCTATTGTCCTGATTAGCATCTTCTACCAAGTTTGCTAAAAAGGCCTTTATTCTCATGCGCTCAATGTAAGGCCAGCCTCCCTCAGATTCAATATCTTTGAGCAATGAGTAGAGTTGCTGACGATTCTCAGGTAAAGTTGCTTGAAAAGCGCCATCCCGAATCTCACGGTGTAACTGCTCTAACTGTCGTAGCAAAGCTAAAAGAGCGATCGCATCTCCTTCGCAACTTTTTGCTGCATCATACACCGTATTTGAAATCATTTGTAGTTTAGAAGACAAATTATCTGCTTCCAAGCTTCTGTCGTTGCTCATGCCAGCTTTTCCGTATAAATTAGGGCCTACTCAAATTTACCCAAGATTTTTGGCTTTCTATTGGCTGGCAGTTTCAGATCTCCTCAATTGGCTTTTATACCCTTATTGAGGGTTGCTGATTGTTGATTCTTCAGTGTTAACTGCCTGAAAAAGTTCCATTCGGGGAACTTGGAAAAAATAAATTATCTAATTTCACCAAATCAATAACTATGTTCCTTGTCTCCACTCTCCAATTGTGTGCAATTACATCGTACCCTTTTGGGGAAGTAAGCTAGGCGCAGCGTACCGTAGGAATGGGACATTTTTTTGGCATTACCTCAGCTCATGGGTCTGCCGATTAAAAACAATTGCGTAGGCGTAGCCAGTATTAGACATCGCTTATAGAACAAGGTAATGACGTTTATTACAGCCGATAGGTGAGCTAAATCAGATCGGGATATTCTGGGTTAATACTAGAGTGCTTTGATTTTGAGTTTCAAAAAATCGTATGATCTGGCTGATTTCCCTATTTAAACAATGGGCAGTATGTAGTGGCGACACATACATAATACAGAACGATTAAAGCGATGCCACTTTTGCCATACGCTAGAGGAAAGTACGAAGAGAATTTTGCTCTTCGTGTCCTCAGAGGCAAGCGCTGATGCCGCTCTGTGTCAGGGCACAATCATTGATGCGCCCAAACTCTACCAAATGCCGACAATAGTAAAACGCTGGTTTTTGCCCGTTTGGGTCATACATCCACAATGGATGCAGTGTACTAGCTAGCCTGGGGTTTACATCCCAGAGTCAAAAGAGCGACACGTTTAAATACGTTTAGCAAACATAAGTTTGAACGGCAATTACCCAACCCTATCTATCGGGAAGGGGCTTTACCCAACCGGAAACGGAAAGGGCTAAAGGCGAACTGCCGACAACGCCCCCATCTTAGGGCGGTTTCTCACCAGAGATCAAAACTTAAGTGCAGTTTTGCAACGTTAGATATTAATTTTTGAAATTGAGGTTGATCATGAGGTATCGCGCTTTAATTGTTGCATTCTTGGCTTTGTGCCTAGGGCTAATAACTGCTTGTAGTGATGGTTCCTCTGCTAGCAGTAGAGACATACTTACATACGAACAAATTCGTGGCACTGGTTTGGCTAACAAGTGCCCTCAATTGGCAGAAACAAGTCGTGGTTCGATTCCCTTGGATTCTAGCCAGTCATACACCATCAAAGAGCTTTGCTTAGAACCAACTAATTTCTTTGTCAAAGAAGAACCAGCTAATAAACGCCAAGAAGCAGAATTTGTTGCTGGTAAGCTGTTAACCAGGTACACATCCACTATTGACCAAGTGCAAGGCGATCTGAAAATTAATTCAGACAGTAGCTTGACATTTAAAGAGAAAGATGGTCTTGACTTTCAAGCCATTACTGTACAACTTCCTGGTGGCGAACGAGTACCTTTCCTATTCACTATCAAAAATTTAGTTGCTCAAACACAACCTGGTTCAACCAGCTTGAATACCTCTACAGATTTTGAAGGCACATTTAAAGTACCTTCATATCGTGGTGCTGCTTTCTTAGATCCCAAAGGACGAGGTGTAGTTACTGGCTATGATAACGCTGTAGCTCTACCTGCTCAAGCGGACGATGACGAACTTACTCGCACTAACGTTAAGCGAGCTGAAAGTCTTAGCGGCAAAATTTCCCTGCAAGTAGCTAAAGTTGATAGTTCTACTGGTGAAATTGCAGGTACTTTCGATAGTGAACAGCCATCTGATACTGATTTAGGTGCTGGTGAACCTAAAGAAGTCAAGATTCGTGGGCTTTTCTATGCTCGAGTTGAACCCAACAGAGGCTAAGTTCTCTTGAGTACCGCAAATTACGGGCACTCAGATATTCACAACAATTCTGTATGCATTAGGCTTGAATGCAAAAGTTAATTCACATACCCCCTTTATTTAGGGGCGTATGTGTTTTTTTTGCAAATCAGCTAATCTCTATATTTTTATTTACTCACGTAGGCAAGCAAGGGCAGGTAAAGAAAGCTTTCCAGATTTGGCTGCTTGATGAAATATGGCTAGAAAAGCTACTTTTGGGCGATTGGTGTCTCTGTTTACACCAGTTTATTTGTCATTTTTTAACTAAAATTTCAATTTTGATAGTACTTAATTTGTTCAAATATTTATCATATTTGAATATTTTTATTTTTGAAATTTAAAATTTGGAATTAAAATAGGGAATTTAAAATTTTAAAAGTTGTATTTTTAATATATAGATTGAAATTTAGCTAAATTCTCATTTCTGGCAAAACTTTAATTGATATTAACTATTTAATCTTTACGAATAAGTACGTATATTTCTGCCAATATATTTAAGGAAATTAAACAAATGATGATTGCTTGGTATTTAATGTCGTATTTTTACTGAGTTAATCAAAGTGAGAAAATCCAATTTCATCATTAGATAATCTAATTTTTTGTTGAATTGCTGGACTGATACTTAATAAACAAAGTTAGGTACAATTTCGGTTTTAAAAACAATAGAAAGTTTTATATTTTGTGTTTATATAGTTTTTTAGCTCCAGGTAATACCAAAGCTAGATAACAACCAAAATACCAACCAAATAAGCTTGTTTACTACTCAGCTCGATTGTTTACCTCTCTCAGATTCTGCCATAACAAATTTGTTATATGGCATAAATCTATTGGGTAATTTAGTTTGATATTTACTTTCATATCGCTCAATCGCATCTAAGTTTACAAGCAATTACTTAACGCTTTATTTGCTTTGCTCAATAAACTCGGTGCTATGCCTACCACTGTCACCAATGAACTGAAGCATGAAACCTGGCAGTTGTTGCGAGAATATCAAAAATCGCGCTCAGAAACTGTTCGCAATCAGCTAGTTAAACTCAATTTTGGACTAGTGAGAAGAGAAGCTCACTATTGGATGAATCAATGCCATGAAAACTATGAAGACTTACTCCAAGTCGGCTGTTTAGGTTTAATTAAGGCAATTGAGAAATTTGAAATTTCTAAGGGACATGCTTTTAGTTCCTTTACTGTTCCTTATATTCGTGGTGAAATTCAACACTACCTCCGAGATAAAGGTGTCACTGTACGCATTCCCCGACGCTACTTAGCACTGCAACAGCAAGCGATAGGAGTTTCGCGTTCTTTACGCGCACAATATAATCGCCAACCTACTGATTCTGAACTAGCAGCTGCACTAGAAATTTCCCCTAATGAATGGCAGGAAATTAAATTAGCATGGATTAATCGTGCGCCTTTGAGCTTGGATGTACCAATACAAGATGGGGAAGAAGGTGCTACAAGCCTAGGAGAATTAGTTCCAGATCCTCACTATCGCAGTTTTCAATTAGCTCAAGAAGATCAAATTCGCCTACAACAAGCATTGGTTCAGCTAGAACAGCGCACCCGTGATGTTTTGGAATGTGTATTTTTACATGATTTAACACAAAAACAAGTCGCAGAACATTTAGGGATTAGTGTAGTCACTGTTTCCCGAAGAGTCAAGAAAGGACTGGACTTGTTGAAAAATCTGATGGGTGTGGTAGACGATTAATTAGCAATTATTTATCACCGCATTTATACTGTACTGACAGTACTAAAAATAACCATACAATTGTAAAAAATTAGGTTATAAAGGGAACAGACTTAGTCTTTAATACAAATTTAAGGCTGGTTAATTTTCCTCAACAAATTTTCCTATGGCTTTTGAGAACGGCTAATGGGTAGAAAAAATTTCACAATCGCAGGTGCAGCCATTTTAGCGTTGGCGATCGCGGGATGTACCTCAGAAGAAACACCACAAGCTAGTAATCCTAGCCCGGCTGCGACACCAGCAGTCAAATCGCCACCAGCTACTCAATCCTTTAATAATCCACTCGTGCCTGGAAAACAGGTATCGAAAGTTGCCGCCGCAACTTATAGTCCAGCTTCTACTTTGATTCAACCTACTAATGCTACAGAGCGGTTAGTTTTGGTATCAAAAGGTCGAACAGACCCGTTTGCCGAAATTATTATGGGACAGGGAGGTAACTTCCTTCCTACTGGTATTAGCAAACCTGTTCCTAATTTACCGCCTCTGCCTATTCCTAAGCCGCCAGTAGTCCAAGTATCAGTACCAAAAGTACCACCTAAAAGCGCAGTTCAAGCAATCACTATAAAACCACAAAAAATACAAATCCAAAAAACTGCTGCCATTCCTAAATTGACTCCTGTTTTGCCGAAAGTCTTACCGCCAGTGCTTCCAAGCCCAAATTTGGTATCTGTATTACCCAAACCACCAGAACCTGATTTAGCCAAGTCAGTTTTTGTGACTGGTGTAGTTTTAATCGGTAAGCAACTACAGGCGATTATTAAAGTACCAAATGAGCCAACGAGTCGCTATGTGCAAGCTGGACAGCGACTAGCCAATGGTCTTTTAATTAAGCGTATTGAAATGAATGAAGGCTCCAATCCTATTGTGATTGTGGAACAATATGGAATTGAAGTTGCCAGAATGGTAGGAGATACACCTACTAACTCAGCAACACCAACTACGAATCCAGGCGGAAATCCTGGTTCGCAGACAACGCCATCCTAACAATCTTGTTGCTGTCGGAGCTTCATTACAATGGAGACGAAGGAAAAAATAGAATTTGCTGGTTTACCTTTAGCTGTCTATCGAGAGATAGCAGCTCATTTGCGTCAGGTTGAAGGGGTAGAAGTGGGTTTGATATCCCAGTCATCTCTACAGTTTGATTATTATCAAAGTCAAATTGAGGGTTTATGGATTTCTTGGGCATCTAACCCTACATCTACAAGTCGGCAACGTGTTCAGCAAATTTTGGCTTACTATCGAAATCTTTACAATGGGTGAGGATTTCAGGTAAGAAGTATTCTTCAGTAACTGTGTACATTAGGACACATGAAAAAGATAATAAAGGCTAGAGATTAGGGACTAGGCATGAAATAAATATTGCCTAGTCCCCACTCTCTAGTCTCTATTTTTATGAGAGTATTAATGAAAAGATTTTATTTCCTTGTATAACAGTAGCCAATTCACAAATTTTTCAAAGGTTACTAGAACACTACGTTGTAAATAAGCAGACTATTTTAAATCAACGAAACGCTGACGCTGTATTCATTCTAAATTTTGAATTTTAAATTCCCCATAGCGGTACTAGCTTGTGTATTGACTGAGTCATAGATAAGAGAGAATTACTGCTCTGGAAATATTATCTTCAATCTATGGGACTACGGACAGCGTGAACAGTCCTATACTTGGTGTTTCCAGAATTAGTTTTAGCTGAAATAATTTGGCTCACTATTGACTTACCTTAAGTATTTCGACCATTTAGCTCTGAATATGCTGGGAAACTATTATGAAGCTAAAGTCTATAACTGGGATGTCCATACTTAGAAAGTAAGCTCTAATGAATTGCTGGGTGTAGTGTGAAATTTACTGATGATGATTTCACTGTGAAGAGTTACCTTTTAACAGTATCTTTATCAAAACATGGCCTAAGATTATGCAATTGTAAATTGCTGAGGTAAACTTGCAAGCAAGTAATGCAAAATATTACTCAGCTGGTTTGCGGTCTGGGCATCACTCACAATGGAACACTGGCAATTTCTGATACAGAGACAGGGCGATCGCGCTTGGCATACCCTGGAATCGCCAAAGGTAGAAATTATCGAAGGTCGGTATAGAGTTTTGGCTCGTTCTAACCGTCCTCATACGGATGTGGAAGTACGAGTAATTCACTCATCGACGCAAGAAGTCCCGCCAAAGCGGCGAATTCAGAAGCGATCGCGTCGCACTAATGCCGAAGGCTTAATGGCGGTAATTCCCTATACCTACTTCAAACCGGGAATTTGGGAACTGCAATGCTCTGGCGACTTGATGTCGGATATTCTCGGCGGTCAATCTTGGCAATACAACCTCTATGTGCGGGTTTTATCTCAGCATCCAGAAGAGAAAAGTGCAGTATCAGATTCGCCTCTAGACTCGAATAATATTCCTGTTAATGATGTCGCATCTACTGCTATTGAAGAAACAGAAACCAGCATTGCACCGTCAGAAACTGTTAATACTGCCTCAGCAACAATAGCTACCCTAGAAATTAGCCCTGCCAGAAATGCAGTTCCAATAGATACTTTAGAGGATGCCATTATCGATCAGCCTGTCAGCCCAGTTTGGGTTAAGGGAGTGACGGCAGAGCAGATTTTACAAAACTTAATAGAATTAGCATTACCTACCTCTGAACCGCTTTTGGATGAGGAAATGTTGGTAGATCCGCCAACAACCCCATCATTACCACCTTTATTGCTGAAGTTAGATCAAGAAACCTATGTTGCTCGTTGGGGACAAAGTCTCACTGTTAATGGGCAATTAGAGCTAAAAGCAGAAAATGAAGAAGCTGAGATACCTGAGCCACAGGCTCTCTATTCTCTAGAATTAAATATCGAATTGCGCTCACCCCTAGGCTTGGAAACCTTGCATCAAGTACGCCAAGCTTTACCTAATAAGGTGTTACCTTTTAATCTCCAAGCTGCAATTGATATTCCCGCTGAATGCGAATCTAAGTTAATTTTGGCGGATATTAATTTGTATGGCGCAGTCCATGAGGGTGGTGAAGTAGTTTTGTTAGCTAGCCAGTCTTTCATGATTACAGCAGATGTTAGTGAATTATTGGTGATTAAAGCAGAACTTACAGCGAAAAAACCCGAGATTGTAGAGGAAGCACCACCACCTCCAATAGCTGAGTCATTGCCTAATATTGATTTATCTCTTTTAAATTTAGTTAAAACCATCAAACCAGACGATTCTTTAGCTCTGGGTGCGTTAGCTCCTAAATTTCTTCCCCCAGAAATTAAGGCGCGATCGCCAAGAAAATCTGTAGAGTCTCATAGTGGAATTCAATTGCCGAATATGCCACCGTTACCCCCGATTACTGCTACGGTGGCAGAATCTCCTACAGTAGAGCAGCCGAAACCAGAAGAAAGTTTAGACAAAGTTGACACCTTAGCCGCTATCAACATGGATGAACTGGTAATTACAAATCGGCGATTACCTATGATTAGCGGCACATTTCCATTCTTGAAACCTTTACCAGCTTTACCGGGATCAGAGGAAGCACCTGCATCAAATTATCATCCTCCAGAAACAGCAACAGCGCTGGATATTAATTTACCCGAGCTGGATCTAAATGCTGAATTATTGCGTGGTAATCCCCAATCTCAAAATCAACCTGTTTTTGAAGAAACTGTACCACGCCGCTCTAAATTAATCGATGCTTATATTGCAGGAGTATCTACACCAACTCGGACGGAGTTTGATGATGCTGTTGCACAACCTGCTATGGCACCTCTTCCTGAATTAATTGATGATGCTGTTGCAGAAGTAGCTACACCAACTCAGGCAGAATTTGATGATGTTATTGCACAACCTGCTACGCCACCACCTCCTGAATTAATTGATGATTCTACACAAGCAACTACACCACCTGATTCTGAATTAATTGATGAGTTAGTTGCACAACCAACTACACCACCTCGTCCCCAATTAATTGTCGAGGGGAACCCATACTCATCTCCGCTGATTATGCAGTGGTTACAGAGCCAAGGCTTTTCTTTACCCGAACCGATTCATCTGCTAGATCAAGACTACGATATGGATGTTGTCGCCAACCAGACAACGTCCAGTGAGCAGATTAGTGATTCTTTTAACCCAGAAAGCACTGATATTGAACTCAACTTGTCGTTAAACTTAGATGCTGACATGGGGATAGTCGCAGATGAGTTGGAGCTTGTGCAACAGGAGCAACAGACAGTAGAGAATGTATCAGAAACAGAGCTAACCTCATCACTGCTAGAGCCACCTCCCCCACCACCACGTTATGCCAAGATACCGTTAGTTCGGGTAACAGAAGAAATAATTGTTGATGATACTTACATTGAGCCAGAAGAAGAAATAGTTCCGAGCGTGCCTGAAGAAGAAGAGGAAGAACAAGAAGAAGTACCACTAATAGCACCACCATCACCATTACCCTTGATGGCTGTAGCAGTTGTTGAGCCTTTACCAATTCCTCAACTGTACTTACCAGAGGGAGAATTAATTGCTGGTACATCTGTGCGGGTACGTGTAGAACTACCTGAGGTATCTCCAGAAGTAGTAGTGAAGTTATGGATTAAGGATTGTCAAACACGTTGGGTAATCGATGGCCCCTATATCCTCAAAGATTTACTACCAAACTCTTCAGGAGTATTAGAGGTGAAGACGCAATTACATGTACCTTTTGGCTGCTTAGAAATGCGAGTAGAAGCGATCGCACTTAATCAGGAAACTCAACAGGAAAGTGACAAAATTTCCCTAACACGCTCTGTAATTCCTCCTGACTTGCCGAATTTACAGCTAGATGAATTCTTAGGTATTTAGACATTCTAGCTAAATCCTGCTGTGTTAAAAATCTTTAGATTTTCAAAAATGGGACAGAATTTGCAGTAAGCTCATCTTGAATTGAAGTGTAATTCAACAGGAATAATTAGCTATGGCAACTGAACTTTTTCCTTCAATCTTGGCTAGTACTTCTTACTTGCCTGCTCTGTTCGTTCCTATTATTGGTTGGGGTGTACCCATCGCTGTATTTGCGTTTTTGTTTATCTATATTGAACGCGAAGATATTGCCTAATTTGTGCTATAGCCATTAGTCAATAGTACTCCGATACTGGTAAACTATTGACCAAGGACAAATGACAAATCACAAATAATTAATACCGCCTATCTCTATGAGACGGGCGGTTTTTTTATCATGTTGATTTCTAAACAAGTGCTAGAGAATCTACATTATTATGCTATTCGGCTCCAGCTACTATTAAATTGAAGAACCGATTCCGGCATAGGCTCCGTAAAAGAAAATGCCTAAAACAGTTATTACACCTAATCCTGCGATCGTAGCGACGACCCACAAAGGAATTCTCCCACTTCCAGACACAGTTTTCTCCTCCCTTAACAACAAACCAACACAAGTTGAATAAACAAATGATTAACAAAAGTGATTCCAGTTAGTTAAAGAAGTAACTGGAAAATAGGATACCCAGAACAAAAATCAGTAGTAGTCCCAGGTACAGAGAAGTCCGGTTTAATTCAACCGGCTGATTATTGGGATTGGGCGTTCTTTCCATGAGTTGCTCCTAGCGTTGAATAAACTGCATTGCGGCGATCGCGCCCAAGAAGAAGACAGTAGGTACACCTAGGGTGTGAACTGCCAACCATCTAACTGTAAAAATTGGATAGGTAACTGGTTGATTGATGTTGTTGCCGCTAGTCATAATCTCAAACTACTTTCCGATATAAGTTTCTACTTGCTTTTTAGCTTCAAAACGGTTGTTCACAATGGGTACTTCTTGACGCACTTCGGTGAAATACTCATTGGGGCGGGGTGTACCAAAAACATCATAAGCCAGTCCGGTGCTGACAAATAACCAACCAGCAATAAATAATGCTGGGATGGTGATGCTGTGAATTACCCAGTAACGAACGCTGGTAATAATGTCCGAAAACGGACGTTCTCCAGTGGTACCTGACATTTACTTCCTACCTTCACAAAGACAGTTATTGAGTTTATTATCCTACAAAGTTTAGAAAGAGTTACAACTTGCAACGTCCTTCTCAGAAATCTGGATAATTACATAGGCTAGTGTTGCCCTAAGCTGGCTCTGAGGGAGAGGCTGTAGCAACGTTAGGGTTATATTTCAGTAAAACGCCGCGATCGCCAATAATAAATCCTTGATTGGGTTGGAAAAACACAATTTTGTAAAAATTAGCAGCAACTGTTTCTACATCCCGGTCTTTTTCCCAAGTTTTACCGCCATCAGTGCTGTGCAGTAAATTACCACTACCACCGCCAACCCAAATGTCATCCGGTGTGCGATAGGCTAAATCCAGTAAACCCCAACTCGTAGATAATTCGGGATTTTGTGCTTCTTGCCACTCCTCGGGTTTCGTGGGGTCGCTAAATTGTACTTGACCTCCCCGTGCCAGCATCCACATTTGCCCATTGTCAGCAAAACCCATGTTCTCTACGCGACGAGAACTATTGCGGTTATGGGGTACCCAAGCATTTTGTCCTGGTTCCCAAGTGGAGTAAAAGCTACCTTTAGCAGAAACAGCGACATATTTACCATCGGCAGAACGTTCTAAGTTACGTACCACACCAACGGCTGCTTCTACTTGAGCTTTCCAGTTTTTACCGCCGTCTTTGGTTTGATAAATTGCGCCCACATCAGTAGCCATCTCAGCTGTATCCTTTCCCAGCGCACTGATACTGATTGGATTACCAGGTAATTTTTCACTTAGGGGAATACGTGACCAAGAACGTCCTTCATCAGTAGTATGCAGTAGCAAACCAGGCTCTCCGGCAATCCATCCTTCTTTACCTGCAAAACTAATAGAATCAAAGCGGTATCTGGTATCATCCAGCGCTAGATTCAAGGGTTTCCAAGTATCTCCACCATCATCGGTTTCTAAAATGGTGGCATTGCTACCGACTATGTAGCCATGCTGAGGATTTTCTGTAAAAGCAATATCAAACAGCTTTGCTTCTGTGGGGACAGAAATAACTGCCCAGGGGTTATAGCTGGTAGAAGGAACTTTGCTACAACCTATACACATCAGGACAACTATCAATACGGCAAATATTCGTTGCCAACTTTTCAAAATTGCGTGCATCAGTATTTTTTATTTCTTAGTTGTTTCTAAATTTGTGTACGGGTTTGGGAAAAAGATTTACCAACCTCAAAATTGAGTGGTAGCTGCTAAATACCGAGACTGGGCAACAAATAGTATCTATTGTAACCCGTAGAGACTAAGGAAAAATAAGAAAGCTAGTGCTAAAGCACCGAAAATCAGCAGGTTTTTTTGGGTTGGGGTCAAGGTGTTGACACCTAAGCCATAACCAAGATTTTCTCGAAAGCCTGATGCTTGACCTGCTGGGCCGATGTTGGTGAAAGCTTGCTTCTTTGCACTACATACGGGACAGCGCCAATTTACGGGCAGTTCTGCGAAGGGTCTTCCAGGGGGAATTTCATATTTGTCATCTCCCTTCTCAGGTTCATAAATGTAACCGCAGGAGCGACACTCATAGCGGTCTAATACTTGAGTTTCAACAGCTTGTTCGCTTTGTTCGCTCATTGCTTAGGCCTCGCAGAGGGGCAAATATTAAATATACGTTACAAATTATGACATAACTGTTAGACTTTTCTATCACAACTAAAAACGAATCAAATACCTTCATAGCTTCTGTTTCCCAGATTTCAGAAAAGCCTAAAAGATATAATGTAAAAGAAAGTTACGGCGTTATTTACACCATAAGCGGTAGATATCCATTGTGTTTGTTCTCAGCGGTTACGAGTACCTTCTAGGCTTTCTCATTATCTGTAGCCTAGTGCCTGCGCTGGCGCTCTCAGCGTCCAAGCTCCTACGACCCAGCGGCAAAAGTGCGGAACGGCGCACCACATATGAATCCGGGATGGAACCCATCGGCGGAGCCTGGATTCAGTTCAACATTCGCTACTATATGTTTGCGCTGGTCTTTGTCGTCTTTGATGTGGAGACTGTGTTTTTGTATCCTTGGGCGGTAGCTTTCCACCGTCTGGGGCTATTGGCATTCATTGAAGCGCTAATTTTTATTGCAATTCTTGTAATCGCCTTAGTTTACGCATGGCGTAAAGGAGCTTTGGAATGGTCTTGAATTCTAATTTACCAACTCAGGACAAAGAACGCATCATCAACCCAATTGAGCGTCCCACTGTCACTCAAGACCTTTCAGAAAATGTGATTCTGACTACGGTTGATGACCTTTACAACTGGGCGCGGCTTTCTAGTTTGTGGCCGTTGCTCTTCGGTACGGCTTGCTGCTTTATTGAATTTGCAGCTTTAATTGGTTCGCGGTTTGACTTTGACCGCTTTGGGCTAATTCCCCGTTCTAGCCCACGCCAAGCCGATTTAATTATTACGGCTGGCACAATTACCATGAAGATGGCTCCTCAATTGGTACGTCTTTATGAACAAATGCCTGAGCCAAAGTATGTGATTGCGATGGGAGCTTGTACAATTACAGGCGGGATGTTTAGCGTTGATTCCCCCACCGCTGTGCGTGGAGTTGATAAACTCATTCCTGTAGATGTGTACTTACCTGGTTGTCCGCCGCGTCCAGAAGCGATTATTGACGCAATTATCAAGCTGCGGAAGAAGATAGCCAATGATTCCATCCAAGAACGGGATCAAATTAAGCAAACCCACCGCTATTACAGTACAACTCATAACCTGAAGCCTGTAGAGCAGATTTTGACTGGTAAGTATATGCAGTCAGATACTCGCTTTACACCACCCAAGGAATTGGCGGAAGCGATTGGTTTACCAGTTCCACCTGCTTTATTGACATCCCAGAAACAAAAGGAGGGAACTAACCGTGGCTGATGAAGAATCTAAGCCAGTACCAGCAGCCGAAGATTCGTTGGTTAAGGCCGGAAAAGTTTCCCAGTGGTTGAGTGAAAATGGCTTTGACCATGAGGTTTTAGCACCCGATGTTAACGGTGTAGAAATACTCAAGGTAGCAGCAGATTTCTTACTTCCTACCGCTACAGCTTTGTATGCTTACGGGTTTAATTGTCTCCAGTTCCAAGGTGGCGTTGACCTCGGCCCCGGACAAGAGTTGGTGAGTGTATATCACTTAATTAAAGTAGGTGATAATAGCGATCGCCCTGAAGAAGTACGATTGAAGGTGTTCCTCCCAAGGGAAAACCCTACAGTGCCTTCAGTCTACTGGATTTGGAAGACCGCAGACTGGCAAGAGCGCGAGTCCTATGATATGTTCGGCATTGTCTATGAAGGACACCCCAACTTGAAGCGGATTTTAATGCCTGAAGATTGGGTAGGCTGGCCTTTGCGGAAGGATTACATCTCGCCTGATTTCTACGAGTTGCAAGACGCTTATTAGACAGTGTTGATTGCTGAGTGTCAGCAGTGAGAAGTGTGATATCTCATCCCTAACCCCTCTCCGGCGGCGGAGAGGGGTATTGTTTTGGATGTTTCACAAAAGTGCAATTTTTCACCTATTGCCAGTTTGCTTCTTAAAATAATTTGAAAATGTTACTTTGAGATAATTTGAGGGAAATCTAGCAATATAGACTCTATAGAATGATGAGATGATTTCACTAATTTTGTCGGTGGAAGGATAATATTGCCGTTTTTACGTGCTTATGCTTCTAATTCAAATTGGCAATATTATCCTTCCAATGCGTCTAATCCTTACAGGCTATACATTTGGCAATAAAATGGTTGATAACGAACCTGGACTGAAAATGTAGGATTGAAATCCCCTAAAAACCTGAAGCTCTTCTGGCATAAGCATTTGGCAATAATACACCAACCAAAAAATCAAATCTTAGGATTACCTTTTTTTGGCAAGCTTATAATTCCATTTTTGATTTCCGGCAATATTATGGTTCCAATGCATCAAAAAAGGATGCGATCGCGTAATGAAAGAATCAACATTACAACCCTTAAAGCGGCAATATTATGGTTCCAGTCGCGGCAATATTATGGGTTAACCGACAAATTTTATCGACAAATATAGAGTGATTATATCTATAGTTTAAAGAGCTAATTATTGATAAATTTTAATTCTATTTTTTTGCAAAAGTGGTGCGATGTTATTAGAAAACATCAACTTATCTGAACTACCATCGGTTTATTTATTAGACAAAGACAAGTTACCGAATTGTGCAGCTATCTACTTTGTTTCTGATAGCCAAGGTCAGATTCTTTATATTGGCAGAACAATCAACTTAGCTGCGCGGTGGCGAGAACATCATAGATTTAAACAGCTAAAAAGATTTAATCGCAAAGACCGTATTAATATTAGTTGGGTAAATTGCAGTAATCAGATAAATGCTCTTCCAACTATCGAAAATGAACTAATCAATTTATACAAGCCGCCGTTGAATTGGTCGAAAGTGGTCGCGCCAATTAGAAGAATAACTCTAGCCGAGACATCATTACAGCAGAGTCTTCAGCAATTGGCTAACTGTAAAACTATGATATTTGGATTCGATCCAATTGCTGATGAGGAACTACCAACAATATATTTGGTTTATCCTGTTTACGATAGGCGCGGTGTATCAGGAACCATTAGATCTGCACTTAAAAATATTAACACAAAGGCTAGCACACTGAAGTGGAAAGAGTACCATACAGAGCCTAAGCGTTTAGGAAAATTTGGTTATTGGCAGACTGAGTACAACGGTATACGAATAGATTTAACACCGTTTCAGGGTTTAGTTCACTTTATGGATAATTCGACTCGTCGCACTATCGCAGGGGTTGAACTTATGGCTTTTAGTAGTGAGCAACTAGAAATAATTCTTGAAAATACACCAGAGTTTAAGGAAGAAGCTTCCGGTTTAGAGGCTTTAGAGGATGACCCTATACCCATAGAACTAGTTGATAAGAAAAATCAGAACATTAGTAATTGTCAAGATGTGATTGAAGTAGAACCTTGGGAGGAATTAGAACCAATGGCGGAAGGTGAAGCTAGAGTAATGACTCGTCAATTTTTATATGTAAATGATGTGGAAATAGAGGTTTGTACTAGCGAAAATGGTAAGCATTTTGTTAGGCACAATGTTTATTGGTGGATAGAACATGGAAAGAAAAATCCTGATACAAAGTATGATGGCATTGTAGAAAATTTAAAAAATGCAGCAGATAGGCTATCGACTATTAGATGGTGTGGTTATAGATTTAGATTCGAGACGCTTATCTTTAGCGAAGATGAGATGGAAATTGAGAGTATAATGCTACCGCTAGCTATGTTTGAAGACCTGATGAGAGGTAACCTCAATTCAAGGTTTAATGCCAAAAGTATAGAAGAAATTAAAAGTGGGGAATATAAATCAAAGGCAGAGGATTCAAAGAATATAAAACTATGTGTATGGCTGCAAAGTAATTCGTTATCTTCGTTGCTCTCAACCAATAACAGCTAAATAGAATAACTTTATACAAGTAAATGCGCGATCGCCTGTCCTCAGAAAAGTAAAATTTAACTTCTCAGCCTCATCAATTAAGCTTTAATCTCCAAGTTTCGTGTTCTGAACTCAAAGTTTCCTGTTCCAAACGAGAACGTTTCTGTTTCAAGTGAGAATGTTCTTGTTTCAGATGAGAACGTTTCTGTTCTGAGGGGGAATGATGGTGTTCTGAGTGCGATCGCTGGACTTTGGAAGGCGAAGTTTCCGGTTCTGAGGTGGAATGATGGAGTTACGAAGGCGAAGTTTCCCATAACTGAGGATAAAGTACAAGAGAATAAGGCGACTTTTGACTCTTTACTCTTGTACAGACGCGATTCATCGCGTCTCTATGTCTCTCCCCTCTCAATGATCCCTTGTAGCATCCACAATCTTAGTCAAGCGATCGCGTAATTTTTTCGCTAGGACTTGTACAAAAGGTTCTTGGAGGAGATTCAGGTGGGAACCGGGGATATATTCGATATCTAATTCTCCAGTTACCAGTTCTCCCCAACCAAATTGCGGATCATATTGTACACCTACGGCTTCTAAACGATTTTTATCCTCGGTACGCAATAGCAACACGCGTCCTGGATAAACATGGTAGTGATATTCTTTGATTGCTTGGATATTTGTATTGATAATGTCGATGTAATCGTCAGTTTCTAAGAGATTTTGCGTAATATCTAATAAATAATTTGCCTTGAGTGCTGACTCTTGAGATTGATTTTTCCATAAATATTGTTGTCGCTGGAAGTTATCGATTGCCCAATTACGCCAAACTTCTAGCCTTTGCCTAATATAAGCTAGTCTCATTGTGCGAAGGTTTTGCCAATGTTCGCCGATTCGCTGATGAAATGGTAAGCGTTGTTCAGAACCGAAGCGATTAGTATCTAATAACACTAAAATTTCTACAGATTCCCCTTGACGATGCAATTGCTGCGCCATTTCAAAGGCGACGTTTCCGCCAAAAGAGTAACCCGCGAGAAAATAAGGGCCATGCGGCTGAATAGTTTTGATTTCTTGGAGATAATGTGTCGCCATTTCTGCAATTTTGGTCAAGGGTGGCTGTTTTCCATCCAAACCTATTGCTTGCAATCCGTAAAATGGTTGGTCTGTTCCCAGATACATGGCTAATTCGCGGAAACACAGCACTTCACCACCTAACCCGTGAACACAAAACAACGGGGGTTTGTTTCCTTGGGGTTGAATTGCTACTAGTGAAGACCAATTATTATGTAAATTTACTGTTTGTTGCTCTGAATTGAGGATTTCTGCTAGGGCTTCAATGGTTCCTAATTGAAACAAAATCGCTAAGGGGAGATTTTGACCGAATTTCTGCTCAATTTGCCAAAATAATTTGGCTGCTAACAGGGAATGTCCCCCCAATTCAAAGAAATTATCCCTGATCCCAATGGCATCTACACCTAAAATTTGTTGCCAAATTTCTGCTAGTTGCTGTTCAATTTGATTTCGAGGTGCAATGTAGGTAGTTTGGCTGTCTGATTGCGGTATTGGTAAAGCACGACGGTCTAGTTTGCCATTGGGAGTCAGGGGTAAAGTGTTTAATGTCACAAATGCTGTGGGAACCATGTACTGCGGTAACTGACTGCTGAGGAAACGCCGCAAATCGTTGATGTTGGTGACGGTGTGGGCATGGGGGATAATGTAAGCGACTAAGCGTTTGTCATCAGCAATATCTTCACGGGTTATGACTACAGCCTGAAAAATATCTGGGTGCTGGGTTAATATGCTTTCAATTTCTCCCAGTTCAATACGTATCCCCCGAATTTTAACTTGCTGGTCACGGCGACCAAGGATTTCTAACAATCCATCTGGGCGATAGCGGCCGTAATCACCTGTAAAGTAAAGCAAATCTTGCTCGTTATTACTCCAGGGATTTTGTACAAACCGCGCTTGGTTTTCGGTTGGGTTGTTGATGTAACCCAAGCTGCGGAAGGGTGTGCGGATGACAATTTCACCGAGTTCACCAATCCCACAAAGTTGATGATGGGGTGTCAAGACTAGTGCTTGGGTTTGTGGTATTGGTAAACCGATGGGTTGCACTCCCGGTGTGGGTGGAGTTGGTATTTGGTAATAGCATTTGGCGAGTGTGGTTTCTGTCGGCCCGTAAAGATTGACAATTTCACCAGAGGCGGGGAATGTTTGTCGCCATTGCTGTATGAGTGTTTCGGGGAGTGGTTCACCAGCGAAGAATAACCAGCGCAAATTAACGAGGGTGACTTCTGGGGGAACATGAGCTAACCACGATCGCGCTAAGGATGGTACTGTGTGCAGTACGGTAATTTGCTGGTGTTGTAAGTAATGTAGGATTTGATCAGGTGCGATTTGGGCGCTAACTTCTGGTAAACATAAGGTAGCACCACTGGTTAAGGGTAAAAAGATGTCTCTGAGGACGACATCAAAGGATAAGCCGGTTAATTGTGCGACTTTGTCGTTTTCTGCAATATTAAAGGTTTGTCGTTGCCAATTTAAGAAGTGTGCTAGTCCTTTGTGACAACCCAAAACACCTTTAGGTACTCCTGTCGTCCCAGAGGTGAAGAAAATATATGCTGCATCGTCAGGTTGAATTGTTGGTAATGCTGTAATTTGCTGATGAGATGGCAAATTATTGGTAACTGCTGCTGTCTTGGAATCTACGCAGATAGTATTTGGCTGTTGTGGATGCTCACCATCAATATATATAGAGTATTTAGCATTGGCAGCTGATAAAATAATCTGCTGACGTTCGGCTGGAAGTTGGGAGTCAATGGTAACTAATACCCCACCACTGAGTAAAATCCCCAGCATACTAGCAATTAAGCCAAAGCTTTTTGTACCATAAAGAGCGATCGCATCTCCTGGTTGTACGCCATAATTCAATAGCACCATTGCTAGATGATGGGCGCTGTTGCTTAATTCTTGGTAACTCCAATGATATGTAGCTTGAGTAATAGCTGTCTTTTGGGGGTTGGTAGCTACCCAAAAATTAAATAATGTAGTGACTAATGCATATTCTGGTTGTGCTAATACTTCCCCAGGTTGAGGTAATAAAGCCGCAGATGTTGGCGTTACCAAAGAATAAGAACTAATTTTTTGATTCGGCTGTGCAACTATTTGCGTGAGTAAATGCTGGTATTGATGCAGCATTTCCTGCATTCGCTCTGAGCTAAATAAATCCGCGTTGTAGACTAGTTTGAGTTCGATTCCCTGCTTTTGTTCGACTATATATAAGGTGAGGTCGAATTTAGAGGTGGTTTCTGTGAAAGCAATGGGTTCGGCTGCTAATCCTGGTAGTTCTAGCTTGACATCGCCCAAGTTCAGCATATTAAACCAGACTTGAAACAGGGGATGACGGCTAGTATCGCGTTCAATTTGCAGTTGTTCTACTAGTTTCTCGAAGGGGGTATCTTGGTGTGCGTAAGCTGCTAAGGCTGTTTCGCGCACTTGCGCTAGTAGGGTAGAAAAATTGGGGTCACCTGTAAAGCTGGTTCGCAGCACAACTGTGTTGATAAAGAAGCCAATCAACTGTTCGAGTTCGGCGCGGTTGCGTCCCGCAATGGGGGAACCGATAAGTATGTCTTGTTGTCCGGTGTAGCGGTGCAGCATTGTCCCAAAAGCTGCTAATAATGTCATGAATAAAGTCACATGATGCTGACGGGAGATGGCTGTCAGTGCTTTACTCAGCGTTGGTGCAAGCTTGAGGGTGTGGCTTTCTCCCCGGTAGGTTTGCACTGGAGAACGAGGTTTATCTGTGGGTAATTCTAGGACGGTGGTTGCATCTGCTAGCTGATGTTTCCAGTATGCGAGTTCGCTTTCTAGCTGTGTTCCTGAAAGTTGTTGTCTTTGCCAAATTGCGAAATCAGCATATTGAATCGGTAAGGGAGTGAGGGGAGATAATTTACCTGCTAAAAATGCTGCGTAAACTGCGGCTAACTGCTGCCAAAATATCCCCATCGACCAACCATCAGCGGCGATGTGGTGCATCGCTATTACTAAGATATGTGCTTGTGAATCAAGCTGGAGTAGACTAGCGCGCAGCATCAAGTCTGATGCTAAATTGAAGGGTTTTTGTGCTGCTTGGTTGAGGATTGGTGAGATTTGAGATGGTGAAGACAGCTGAATAATCTCAAGTTCCACCGGACGCGGTGGCT
The DNA here is from genome assembly GCF_014696315.1 of Calothrix membranacea FACHB-236. Classification (GTDB taxonomy): domain Bacteria; phylum Cyanobacteriota; class Cyanobacteriia; order Cyanobacteriales; family Nostocaceae; genus Aulosira; species Aulosira membranacea. Next base: position 159,045 of record NZ_JACJPX010000005.1, on the reverse strand, counting down.
GAATAACTTGTATAGGGCTACCATCTGCGGCTGTAATAAATGTAGTTCTCAGGATGGCATGATGGGCGACTATTGCATCTAAGGATTTTTGCAATACTTCAATATTCAGCTGACCTTGTAACTTGACGGCTTCTGGAATGATATATGTCAGGTTATTTGGTTCTAATTGTTCAATAAACCAGACTCTCTGCTGGGCAAATGATAGCGGTATCGCCTCGCTTTGGCTGATTTGGCTAATTGGCTGGTGGTGAGAGTTATCCGCGATTTGCAATTGGGCGATCGCATCTGCAAAACTGGCGATGGTAGGATTACTAAAGAGCGATCGTAATGGTATTTCCACACTCAACGCTGAACGCAGCCGCGAAATTACTTGAGTCGCCAACAGCGAATTTCCGCCAATTTCAAAGAAGTTATCCGCAATCCCAACTTTTTCTAAGCCTAATACTTGTCCCCAAATCGCAGCTAATATTTCTTCTGTTGGGTTACGTGGCGCAACAAAGTTTACAGTATTAATCAAAGTTGCTACATCTGGTACGGGTAATGCACTCCTGTCGATTTTGCCATTAGGGTTTAACGGTAGGGTATCTAAAAAAATAAAGGCAGCAGGTACCATGTAATCAGGTAATTTATCCTGCAAAAAGCGCCGTAATTCTCTCTGAGTCGGAATTTGTTCAGCTACTAAATATGCTACAAGCTGCTGATTCCCAGGAATATCTTCTCTATCAATAACTAAAGCTTGTTTCACAGCTGAATGTTGACTAAGTACAGCTGTAATTTCTCCTAATTCAATTCGCAAACCCCGAATCTTTACTTGCTGGTCAATACGACCCAGAAATTCGATATTACCATCCGGTAAATAACGAGCTAAATCCCCAGTTTTATACAAACGATTGTATTGTGAATTCGTCAAAGGATTAGGAATAAATTTTTCTTGGGTCAAATCGGGACGGTTGAGATATCCCCGTGCAATACCATAACCCGCAATATGCAATTCCCCTGCTTCCCCAAAAGCTAAAGGCTGCAAATTTTCATCCAAAATATAAATCTGTGTATTCCTAATAGCACTCCCAATCGGTGCAAAATTAGAGTTAATTTGTGGCTGACACATCCAAAAGGTAGCATCAATCGCTGCTTCTGTGGGGCCGTAACAATTTACCAGCACATGATTTAATGGCAATCTTTCATAAAAGCGCTTTATTAGTTCATTAGATAAAGCTTCGCCACCACTGGTAATATGTCTCAAGCAGTGACAATTTTCTATTCCTTTTTCCTCCAGTAATAGCCGCAGCATCGAGGGTACCACAGCAATCACTGTAATTTGCTGCTCAATAATTGTCTTAATTAAATAAGTAGGGTCTTGATGACCGCCAGGGCGGGCCATAATTAGCTGACCGCCAAATCCTAAAGGCCAAAATATCTGCCAAACAGAGGGGTCAAAACTAAAAGAAATGGTCTGTAAAACTTTATCTTGTGCAGTTAATTTAAAAGTTTCTTGTCGCCAGTAAAGTGTATTACAAATACCACTATGGGTAATCATTACACCCTTGGGCTTTCCTGTAGAACCTGAAGTATAAATTACATAACTCAAGTTTTCTGGTGTGACTTCAGCTACAGCATTGGCTGAACTATTATCTGCAATTATTTCCCAATCTGTATCTAGACAAATAATTTGCTGTTGATGAATTTCTAGATTTTCAACTAAATTGTTTGTAGTTAAAAGTATTGGTGTTTGCGTATCTTCTAAAATGAAAGCTAAACGCTCTGGGGGATATGCTGGATCTAATGGTACATAAGCACCACCAGCCTTGAGTATACCCAACAACCCCACAACCATTTCTAAAGAGCGTTCTAAACAAATACCCACCAGTACTTCTGTCCCCACACCTAAACTCTGGAGATAATTTGCTAGTTGATTGGCTTTGGTATTTAACTCTTGGTAAGTTAATCTCTGCTGTTCAAATATAACTGCGATCGCATTGGGTGTACGCTTAACTTGGGCTTCAAACAGCTGATGGAGACATAACGCTGTATCATACTCTTGTTGTAATTCCTGAGTCTGGCTGCTTTTATTTAATATTTCAGCCTGAACATGGCATTGATTATCTAAATCGTTCCTAATTATACTCATATTTATTTTTGATGATGGCAATTATTTCATAATTAAAAGTTCTTTCTCCAATTGTTGTCTCGCAAAAGCTAATGCTTGACGCGCGCGATCGCAATTGGTTTCATCGTTAAATCTTTGATCAAAATTTTTTAAATAAGCTTCTAGATAGCAAATCCGAATATTTAAATCTGCTGCATTTTCCAAGAAAGGTAAATCCGATTCCACCATAAAGCGGATAACTAACATTGGAACAGGACTACGCAGGGGTCGGAAATGGGAATTATGTAAGCCAGGAGTTTGATTACGCCGATGAAATTCTCCTAACATTAACCCCGCTTCTACGAATAAAAGTTTTAGTTTTTTTTGTACAGAATCAATTAGTCTCGGTGCCTCCTCATGACTAATATCAGGAAATAGCAATAATATTGATTTATTTAAAGCTTCCGCTTGATTTTTTGGTTCTAAAGCTAAGAAAGTATGCAGGTAAGGTAAAACTATATTTTCAACCTCTTGCGCCAGCAAATTCTGAGAACGAATCACTCTCATTCTTAAAGCATTTAACTTCATTGCTTTTGGTACAAATGGACAAACAGGCCCAGGTCTACCTAAATCAGCATGAGGTTTTGCCAAAAAATTTTGTAGCCATTGCGAAGTCTCTATCAAGTATGGAAGGTCTTTCTGAAGCTGTTCAATTTCATTCAGTGTGTAGAGTTCCATTTTCCTCCAAATAAATAGGCTTTTGTGGGTTAGTTTTTGAGAAGTGCTTTAATCGATTAATCAGGTAATCTTGAATCACTGCACAGCTAATCAGTCTAACTATCTGCTCCTGTTAAACTTCTGGAGTTTTGTCTACAAAACTGAAACTAGATTTATGAATTTAGGTAAATTCTTACTATGCCATCTATCTCAAGAGTGAGATAATTTAAATTATGAGTAAAAAGCTTTAATAGATAGCAAACCCTGAGATGAAAAGCAATACTCTAGATGGCGGAAAATTAGATTTAAAAATAGATTTATAACCACATTATTAATTAAATAAATCAGTGAAATTAAATTAGCTAATTTCTGCTGATAAATCAAAATTTATGAGGCTGTCATTATTTCTAAATCTCCTTATTAATGATTTACATAAATGTGTGCTAACCACAATAATACTGATGTAATTTCATAAAAACTTTATGTATAATTCATTAGCGCACAGCAAATAGACAGCTAATGGCTGTCTATTTGCTGCTTATGTAAATTTACCATGACATTTTAGGATAATTTCTACGGAAAAGTTCAGTATTGTTACGTAGGCATTGAGCGTGTTGGACGGCATAGGAGGAAAACATTTCCAGCAGAATTAAGGCTAATTGACTGCTGAAAATTAGGAATACAGCCCTCGTTATAAATTGATTTAATGCTCATACCGTATTTTATTTGGATAAAAATAAAAATTTCCCTGCATATAATTTGTTGTTTATGGAAATTGTCAAACCCATTATTTGGGCAAAAAAAATTACAGTTGCATACTAATAAGAGTTATTTTTTTAACGCTCAAACTTTGTGCCTATATTAGCTTTAAACATTAATTAATATATTTTGTAGTAGATTATTGCGATTTTTAAATAAATATTAATTATTAAATAAAGTAGTTTAAAAAACGTGATTGAAATTGATAAAAAACATTCGCAAAAATAGAGATAATTTTGTAATCGTCAGCACAATAAAAACATTCAAGAGAATTGAGTTGAATCTTTAATAAACTGCTCCCGCTTCAGGGGAGGATTGATCGATAAAGCCGCCGTTGCAATCGAACTGAAGAGCAGTTACACGCCAACAGATGTGAAGTGAAGTAAAAAATAGCAGAGAACTGAGAATTTTATGGTTAATAGTAGTGCAGTTACCGCAGCGCTACGCTTAAGTGAAAAGTTACCTTTTCCGTTAAAGCGTTTGGCAGATTTGGCTTATAACTATTGGTGGAGTTGGAGTGGCGATCGCATTGCCCTATTCCAAACTATCGATCCCCAAGAATGGGAACGCTGTGGACATAACCCGGTAGCGATTTTAGAGTCAGCAAGTTATGAACGTCTTACCCAATTAGCAGAAGACCCTTTTTATCTGAAGCAAATCTCTGCCTTGGCAAAGGAGTTTGACCAATATCTGCTGCAAAAAGATACTTGGGTAAGTGGCGTTGCACCGCAACTTAGCAAAAATAATCCCATTGCTTATTTTTGTGCAGAATTTGGTATTCATGAATCCTTACCAGTCTACTCAGGTGGCTTAGGGATTCTGGCTGGGGATCACCTTAAATCATCATCAGATTTGGGTGTACCAATGGTAGGTATAGGCTTGCTATATCGCCAAGGCTACTTTCGCCAACGCTTGAACCGTCACGGCTGGCAAGAAGATTATTATATTGATAATCCTTTCCAGCAAATGCCCATTGAGTTAGTGAAAACTCAAAATGGGGAACCGTTAATTATTCATCTAGATGTTCGTCAAAGGCAAGTAAAAGTCCAAATTTGGCAGGTACAAGTCGGGCGAGTCACTTTATATTTACTCGATAGCGATCGCGAAGACAACGATCCCATCGACCGCTGGCTAACTGGACACCTCTATGGCGGTAACTTAGAAACCCGTATCGCCCAAGAAGTAGTATTAGGCATTGGTGGTGTCCGTGCTTTAAATGCTTTAGGGATTCAACCTTCCGTCTATCACCTCAACGAAGGACACGCCGCTTTCTGTACATTAGAAGTTGCCCGTTTAGAAATCGAAAAGACCGGCAAATCTTTCTATGACATAGAAGCGACGGTACGAAATCGTTGTGTTTTCACTACCCATACCCCCGTTCCCGCCGGACATGATGTCTTCTCGCCGGATTTAATTGACTCTTATTTTGCTCAATACTGGCCCCAGTTGCGACTTTCCCGCGAACAATTTTTGGCTTTAGGTGCAAGACGGTTGGGTGATCCTTGGGAACCATTCGGAATGACAGTTTTAGCATTGCGGATGACTCGTGCTTGCAATGGTGTCAGTGAATTACACGGTCAAGTTTCCCGCAAAATGTGGACTGTCCTCTATCCTCAACATACAGAAGATAAAGTTCCCATTGGTTACATTACCAACGGTGTTCATGCACCTACCTGGACTGCACCTTTATTAGGTGACTTGTACAATCAGTATTTGGGCGAAGACTGGAAAACTCGCGCCATGTTACCTGAAATGTGGGCAAAAGTTGACGGGATTCCTGATGAAGAATTGTGGTGGCGACATCGCGTCCTCAAAGAAAGACTCATCGCCTACACCCGTTATAAAATCAGGAAAGCCAGGGAACAACGGGGAGAAGATTACCACTTTATTCAATCTACTGACACCCTGCTAGATCCCGATGTTTTAACGATTGGATTTGCCCGTCGCTTTAGCCCATACAAACGCGGAGATTTAATTTTACGAGATGCAGAACGGGCGAAGAAGATTTTTGGTAATGCCCAATATCCCGTCCAAATTATCTTCGCAGGTAAAGCTCACCCAGCAGATGAAGAAGGTAAGCGGATTATCCAACGATTGATGGAGTGGTGTCGTAATTCCGGACTGAGTAATCGAGTCGCCTTTATTGAAGATTACGACATTTACACCGGACAAAAACTCGTGCAAGGTGTGGATGTGTGGTTAAATAACCCCCGCCGTCCTCTAGAAGCATCGGGTACCAGTGGACAAAAAGTCTGCTTTAATGGCGGACTGAATTTAAGCGTCCTTGATGGTTGGTGGTGCGAAGGCTACAAAGCCGGAAGTGATGGTAAAGGATTGAATGGTTGGGCTATAGGTGAAGATGCTCACACTAGCGATCAAGAATTACAGGATCGCATAGATTCGCAATCGCTTTATCAGCTATTGGAACAAGAAATTGTGCCCTTGTACTATAACCAAAATTCTCAAGGTGTTTCCCCTGGTTGGGTGCAGATGATGAAGACATCAATTAAAACCAACGCACCACTATTCAACACCGATAGGATGATTGCTGACTATGTTTCCCAGGTTTACGTCCCAGAAATTGCTAAGAATGTAGAACCCATTTTAGCTAAGGTTCTAGTTTAGAAAGTTTGGGTTTCCTGGTTAGATATAGGGGTGGGTTAACCACCTCTTTTTTTTGAAAGCGGCGGGAAACTGCAATCTCTTTGGGGTTATTAAGGTGCGCGCCCCGCCGCTTTGGGCATTGGGGATGGGGCATTGGGCATTGGTAATTTCTTCCCCATATCCCATTTTCTATTTTTCATTTCGCTGCACTTGGGTACAGCCTTGCCATTCCTTGCGGTTCATGGCTGTATTTGCCACTGTGTTGTGGTTGATATGTCTCGTTATACAAACACAAACTGTTGGGATTTTTGCTGACAAACTGCATCATCCGCCGATGGGGTTCACCGCGGAAGAACTGTTTCAAGTCATGTGCGGAACGCCAGTAGCTAACCATAATCACTTCGTTTGCGGCACAAATTCCTGCTTTAACTTGTACGCAGCCTTCAGCTTTGGTAGTTGAACTACCTATCCAAAATAGATTTTTCCACATCCAGAAAAAGCCGATGCGATCGCGCGCTATGATGCCGTTGACAAAGACAACAGCCTCGGGATTTTCTGGCAAATTAATTTGATAAACCGAATAACTCATTGCACTACCCTCTTGAGACTTATTGATGGTGTTGCTTTGCGTCAGCTATATACTCAATAAATAGATTATTCACTTAGTTGAATATAACTTATAATATATATTCAACTAAGTGAATATGTCAACCCATCACCCATGTCTCTTACCTATGCCATTCTGTCTGTCTTAGTTAGTGCCCCTAGTAGCGGCTATGACCTTGCCAAGCGTTTCAACCCCTCAGTCGAAGGGTCAGTTGGTTTTTTCTGGAGTGCCAGTTTTCAACAGATTTATCGAGAACTGAACCGCTTAGAACAAAAGGAATGGCTGCAAGCCGCATCAGTACAGCAGGAGAATCGACCCGATAAACGTATCTATACTGTGACAGCTTTAGGTAAACAGCACTTATGTGAGTGGATTGCCGAATCTGAGGATATGGCACCCCTCAAGGATGAATTGCTTTTAAAACTTTATGCTGGGCATTTAGTATCCCAGCAGCTAATCATTGCAAAGCTAGAAGCACATCGTCGGCAACATCAGCAGCGATTAGCAATCTATCAAGAAATCCAGAACCAATACTTCCAGAATCCGCAAGAATTATCAAAAACCTTAAAGTTTCAGTACATGACATTGCTGCGTGGAATTCACTACGAAATGGGCTGGCTAGCTTGGTGTGACGAAATCATGGTATTGCTGAAATAGGGGTATGAGAGAATACATCAATAAGCTGTCCTTACTCTAACTTGCACATTTTTGTGTATTGGCTGTTAACCGTCAGCAGTCAACAGTCAACAGTCAACTTAGCGGTTAGGTTTTTCATATGAACATTTGGCAAGCTGATTTTTACCGGAGTCCACAGCAAGATACAACAGGAAAAATTTTTTGGGAGTTGTTGATTTGTAATGCGACTCGCAGCTTTGAATATGCCGCTAGCTGTCCCCAAAAAGAAGCAAATTCCAGTTGGCTAACAGATCAAATTCAGCTAGCAGCTGGTGATCAACTGCCAGATGTAATTCAGGTATTTCGCCCTCAGTCTTTGAGTTTAATTGAGGCGGCTGGGCGTAATTTAGGTATTAATGTTGAACCTACCCGTCGCACTTTCACATTAAAGCAGTGGTTACAAGAAAAACAATATTCCACAGCCATCGAGAAAGCACCACCTGCACCCTTACCAGAAAACCTTTGGGGAGAACAATGGCGCTTTGCGACGCTAAGTGCTGGTGATGTAGAAACTGCATTTAGCGATCGCCCAATTCCCATTCTCCATTTGCCAGAATTTCTTAAACCCCTAAATCTCGGCTTACCTTCCACAGCACCAGTTCCCGGTGTAGTGATTTACGGTGGAAGACAATCGATGCGTTTAGTACGGTGGTTACACGAAGCGCGTCCAGTATCTTTGAATTATATTGCGGGTGCGCCCGACGGCTTGGTATTAGAAGCCGGTTTAGCAGATAGGTGGATTGTCGCTACCTTTGAAGATGCAGAAGTGGCGGCGGCGGCTAAGGCTTATCAACAGCGTCAACAGCTAAGTCAGGGGCTACACTTTTTGTTAGTGCAACCAGATGATTCCGGGATGACTTACAGCGGTTTTTGGTTATTGCAAGCAGAAGATTAGAAGTATTAAGTAGAGCGTTGCAATTAAAGATAGCTGGTAAGGGCTGTCATTAGTCATTAGTTATTGGTCATTGGTAAGGGTTTCAAGCCTATTTACGTTTCGTAACATTTTTGGGTTGATTTCCACCGATTTACTTAGGATTGTGAATTAAATAACTTACATAATCTCTTTCCTTTAAGGCTTTGGTATTGCCAAACCACTGTCCTAAAATTTGGATATTATTAAATCCACGTTCCTTATTTTGCGCTTCTAGTTTTTTTCCCCTACTTCCTCATCTCCCTTATCCCCCTCATCTCCCCCTACTCTGATAATTATTTTGGTGGCTTGTCAAAACCTGTATACATTAACATCACTACTCCGTTAGCTGTATATCTACCTGGAAGTTTGGATCTCATTAGGGTTTTGGTAGTATTACCCCTTGTTTCTTCAACCCAAATTTGATACGTATCTTTATCAAAATATGCTTCCGCAATCCCCACGAAACTGCCTGAAGCATTAACAATGCGAAAAATTGGATCTTTTGGGTTTTGTTTACCAGAAGCATAAATTAAACCACCAAGAAGTTCAGTTACACCCCCATTGGTAGTTTCGATTTTTGTTTGACCACGTTCTGTTTTAAATCCTAAAATCCAAAGTTTAGCGCCACTATTGACTATATTAGTTTCCGCACCTCCTTCAGGATTCAACTGGCGTACCCAAATGTGTTGAGCAGAATTGTTGAATATCAGTTTATCTATGACAGTATCATCAATGAAAAGGTCTCCAGAGCCTTCGCTTTCGAGATTTAGGTGAGTGATACCACGGTAAACAACAGTGCGACTAGCAACTGTTTTCCATTTCAATTTTGAATTATATCCTACAAAAAAATTCTCAATTATTAAGGTTGGTTGACTGCCATTTTCTGCAACTATCTCTCCATTACCATTAATCGAGCCTTCAGTTCCTACAAATCTTTGTACTTTGCCTCTAAGTTTGAGAGAACCATTAATAATAAATTTGCCAGTGCTTGGCACTAACACTGTGTTGGCACCGGAATCTATTGCAGCCTGAAAAGCGGCTGTATCATCTTTGTCATCTTTGGGTATTGCACCAAATTTCTCAACACTAACCCAAGTTTTTGGATCGTCCCAAGCTAGCTTAGGAAATTGCTTAATTTGCAGTTTTAATGATCTCGCTGGTGATGGAAAAACGGAAACGATTGGGTGTGAAGTAAATTCATCAATTTCGCTCTTGCTAATGGTCTTTTTAGCCTTGCGCGCATTACTGGAAAGCAAGTTTTTGTAACCAGAAGATACTATATTTCTGGCATAAATAAACCCAGCAGAACTAATTGCAGAGACATTTTTGGCTTGACCTCGACCGACAATCTTGGCATTCACCAGCGTTAAGGTACTTCCTGGATCGTTACCTTTATTGGGATTTTTGCCGTTAATAATTGCTGGAACTGAATTAAAACTAGTGAACCCTTCTAGGCTCATTGGTTGGCCGCCATTGAATATACCAACTATTTTTTGATTGCGAACTGTAATATTCTGCAACGAAATACCGTTAATACCGCTATTTGTGAGGATTCCGTTATCGAATCCCACAATTTCCACATCTTCAATTAATAGGGGGCCGACTTCACCATGAGTTAGTGCTAGACCTGTTGTCCCTTGTCCATCAGCAGAAATAATTTTAACGCTACGTACTGCTCCTTGATTATTAGCAACAAAATTTAGTCCTTCTGCACCTGGATTGTTCTTTCCTATATTAATAGTGAGGTTCCGCACCGAATTACCAAAACGTTGAGCTACTTTACTAGCCTTAAAATCTGCAGATTCAGAATTTAAATCTGGATCAAAACCTGTAGAAATTACTGGTCGAGGTTGCTGAGTATTTTGAAATTTGGGTGCAGCATCTTGAAGTTGAATAATCACTCCTTCTTTACTTTGTCCTTGTAGTACAGTTCGCTTGTAGTCAGAGCGAGAACGAATACCTTTAGGCCAATGTAAGCAATCAGAGATGTTATACACGCCATTGGGTAAATAGATAGTTTTCCTAGCATTAGGAAACTTACTCAATGCTTTTTGGATAGCCTCTGTATCATCCTGACTATCATTAGGTATAGCTCCATATTCAGGAGAAGTAACATTGATGATACCTGCATTTTCTGGATAGATAATATTCTCTTTTGGTTTGGCGATCGCAGCACCAAAGGCAGCAATCTGATTTTCACTATTTTTGCTATGGTCAACGCAATTTGTAGTGAATAAAGCAATTAAAAATAACAAAGGAAGTATTTTTAAGACTAAAGACCGAGGAAGAATCATAAACGTATATTCCCTTGGCTAATTTACAGAAGGTCGGCAGGAAAATACACTAATTCCAGATGGGAATCAACTACACCCACCGACTTAGGTTATTCATGGAGCATAAGTATTTTTTCTCATGCCATAAACCTACAAAATCCACTCCTTTCATAGGTAGGATTAGCTCAGTACTTCTTACTGTTACATCTGCCAAACACACTTAGCCGTAAAAATTCGGATAGAATAATACGCTAGCTTGGCCAAATATTAGCAAATCTAGGTTTCAAAAATTACAGATGGTAAGCAAAGAGCAGATTTTGCAATGGTTGCAGGCATTCGCCAGTGAAATAGAGCAAAATAAAGCATATTTAACCGAATTAGATGCAGCAATTGGTGATGCTGACCACGGTATTAATATGGATCGCGGGTTTAAAAAGGTAGTTAGTCAATTACCAACGGTCGCCGATAAAGATATTGGTAGCATTTTAAAAGCAGTCAGCATGACCTTAATTTCTAGTGTTGGGGGTGCAAGTGGCCCGCTTTATGGAACTTGGTTTTTACGTGCTAGTACGGTTGTAGCTCATAAGCAAGAACTGAATGAACAGGATTTGTTGGGATTACTTCAGGCTGGTTTAGATGGTGTGCTTCAGCGTGGTAAAGCTCAACTGGGAGACAAGACAATGGTAGATGTTCTATCTCCCACAGTGACGGCTTTTGCACAAGTTGTAGGTGAAGGTGGCGATACTGTAACAGCATTGCAGCAAGCAGTAGCAGATGCAGAACAAGGTTTACAGGCGACAACGCCGATGTTAGCGAAAAAGGGACGAGCTAGCTATTTGGGAGAGCGAAGTATTGGACATCAAGATCCGGGCGCAACTTCTGCTTATTTAATGTTGAAATGTTTGTTAACAGTAGTGCAAAGTTGATCAGGGAACTCCAAAAAATAAATTATTCCGTTCAAGTTGTTGACTGTTGACGGTTCAGTGAACAATCGCTTTGGGAATATTTTTTGAATTGGAAGGTTCCTAATTTATATTCATCAACATCCAGAATACTAAATCAATCATTTTATCGCTGAATGTTACTGACTTAAGCGAGATTTAAATCCCCGACTTTTTGAAAAAGTCGGGGATCTGGTTTAGTAGCGTTTATTTAATTGCAATTTTCTATAAAGGATAAAAATAATAATACTTTTTATTAAGTAATATTACATATTTTTCATAGTGGCTGTAATAGAAAAAACAGCATATACTGAGAGTTTAAAAATTGTCAAATACTAGTTTTTAAGTACATTTCACTATATTTGGCGATATTTATTGTCATGTTAGGCTGCTTTTTTTACATAATAATTTTTCTCCTACTCGCTATTTCAGGTAAATTTAATGATGAAGATGCTGATAATTTTTGTTGCCATCAGGGTTAAATCCATATTTGCTAGTTCCATCAGTCCGCTAGCAACTTTAGCAATGATTTTTGGGCTATTTTCTCCACTTGTCAAAGCCCAATCAATCACTCCAGCTAATGATGGGACTGGAACTGTGATTACTACTGAAGGCAATAAGATTGATATTAGCGGTGGTAGTTTGAGTAGCGATCGCACTAATCTATTTCACAGTTTCTCTCAATTTGGGCTAGATGCCAATCAAACAGCTAACTTTCTTTCGCAACCATCAATTCAAAATATTTTAGGGCGTGTCACAGGTAACAATGCTTCATTAATTAACGGACTAATTCAAGTTACAGGTGGCAATTCTAACTTATATTTAATCAACCCTGCGGGGATTATATTTGGTTCTAGCGCCAGTTTAAATGTCCCGGCGGCGTTTACAGCCACAACTGCAAATGGGATTGGGTTTGGTAATAACCAATGGTTTAATGCGATTGGTGCCAATAATTACGCTAATTTAATTGGTAATCCTACAGAATTTGCCTTTACCAGCAGCCAGGGAGGAAGTATCTTCAACGCTGGAAATTTGGCTGTGGGTGAAGCACAAAGCTTAATGTTACTTGGCGGGATGGTGCTAAATACAGGAACCCTTACCGCACCTAATGGTAATGTCACAATTATGGCAGTCCCCGCCGAGAAAATTGTGCGGGTAACTGCAAGCAATAGTTTATTCAGTCTAGATTTACCTGTAGAAACGAAAAACCAGATTAACCCACAACCATTTTCGCCGCGATCGCTACCATCACTATTAACTGGGGGAAACGTCAAAAAAGTTACGGGTGTGACTGTAGAAAATGGTGTGGTGAAGCTAATTAGTACAAATACAGCGATTCCTACAGATGTTGGTACAACTATTGTCAGCGGCAAAGTATCTGTGAGTAACTCCCCAGAGGCTGTAAATAACGTATCTAATAATACAGGGCAAATTAATATTTTAGGCGATCGCATTGCCCTATTAAATGCCAATATCAATGCCTCTGGTAGTAATGGCGGTACGGTCTTAATAGGTGGAGATTACCAAGGTAAAGGCACTGTCCCTAATGCCAGCCATACATATATTAGTAGTGATTCTGCGATCGCGGCTGATGCTTTGGGCAATGGTAACGGCGGTAAGGTAATTGTTTGGGCTGATGATACTACCCGCTTTTTTGGCAATATTACAGCCAGAGGTGGAGCGATCGCAGGTAATGGCGGCTTAGTTGAAACATCAGGAAAACTTTCCCTGGATGTTACTGGTAGCAAAGTCGATGCTAGTGCTGCTAAAGGACAACCCGGTACTTGGTTACTAGATCCAACCGATATCAATATTGTGAGTGGTGGTAGTGGAACACCATCAGGGGGACTGTTTGACCCAGCCAATAATAGTGATATTGATCCGTTAACTATTGCAACTGCCTTAGATAATGGCACAGATGTCACCATCACAACTTCCAGTGGTACAGGGGGTAATGGTGATATTACGCTAACGGATGGGATTAATCAAACTGGAGGTGGGACTGCATCTCTAACGCTGACGAGTAGGCAATTTTTAAATCCCAATTATTTAATAAACATCAATTTATCTAGTACGGGCAACTTGACGTTTAATCTCAATCAGGTGAACCCGGAGACGAATGCATCAACTGATTCAATTCAAAATGCAATTGACGCAATTGGTACAGTAGCAGGAAATAGCATCATTAACTTAGGTGCAGGCACTTACACAGGCAACACAGTCAACATTTTTGAAAAAACGTTGACATTAAATGGTGCTGGGGCAAGTAATACCATATTTGATGGTAATAATATTAACCAAGTATTTGGTATTTTCAGTCAAGGTACCGTCACCATTAATAACTTGGCAATTATTAACGGTAGAGGTTTTGGCCTTGATGGTGGTGGTATTGCTTATTTCAGTTCTAGTTCTGGCACGCTCAATGTCAACAATGTTACCTTTACTGATAATTCGACAGAATTTAACATAGAAGGTGGTGGCAATGGCGGCGCTATATACAGCGAATATGGCACACTGAATGTCAACAACAGCACCTTAAATAGCAATTCGGCAACCGACGGCAATGGTGGCGGCATTTACAGCTCATACAGCACACTGAATGTCAATAACAGTACTTTTAGCGGTAATTTAGCTAGTGACGGCCTCGGTGGCGGTATTTACAACATCAGTGACAATCAAAGCGGGTTGAATGTCAACAACAGCACCTTCATCGGTAATTCAGCAATTGAAGGTGGAGGTATTTACGACGATGGCATTAATGGAGGCAGGTTGGATTTCAACAACAGCAACTTCATTAGCAATTCGGCGACCAGCGGCAATGGTGGCGGTATTTACAACAACGATACTACAGGAAATGTCAATAACAGTACCTTCAGCGGTAATTTAGCTAGTAACGGCCGTGGTGGCGGCATTTACAACGAGGGTGTCTTTATAAATGTGCTAACTGTCAACAACAGCACCTTTAATGCTAATTCAGCAATCGATGGTGGAGGTATTTACAACAACATTGGTGTCTCGTTGAATGTCAACAACAGCACCTTTGCTAGCAATGCAGCGATTAACGGCAATGGTGGCGGCATTTACAACTCCCTTGACACACTAAATGTCAATAACAGTACCCTCAGCGGTAATTCGGCAACCGACGGTGGTGGTATCTTGAGCGAATCTCGTGCGCCGACAACGCTGAAGAACACTATTGTTGCAGGTAACACTAGTTCCCAAAATCCTGATGTTTCCGGGGTTCTGCTTGGGAGTAGTAGCAACAACCTCATTGGTGACGGTACTGGTACAACAGGTATCAGCAACGGCGTAAGCGGTAATCAGGTGGGTACAACCGCTATCCCAATTAATCCTCTACTCTCTGTTTTGGGAAACTATGGAGGTTCTACGCAGACATTCGCCCTGCTAACAGGTAGTCCTGCAATCAATGCGGGAATTTCTGATACTAACATCACCACAGATCAACGTGGTATTAGCCGACCTCAAGACACAACACCAGATATCGGTGCATTTGAATTGGTCGGTTATACTCTCACCGCTACTGCTGGATCTGGACAAAGCGCGATCGCTAACAATCCTTTTTCTACCCCTTTACAGGCAACGGTTACAGAAAATGGCTTTAATCTACCCATTCCGGGAATCACAGTTAATTTTACAGCCCCTACAACTGGTGCATCTGCCAACTTTACTGGAAATACAACTCTCATCACCGATAGCACTGGTAATGTGAGTATCCCAGTTACAGCCAACACTGTTGCAGGTAGCTATGCAGTGACAGCCAATAGTGGCACACTAACACCTGCTAATTTCAGTTTAATTAATAACCCAGATATTGCAGCAGCGATTATCGCTACAGGTGGAACACCGCAAAATACTATCGTCAACACTGGATTTACTAATCCACTACAAGCAAGAGTTCAAGACCAATATGGTAATGCGATCGCTAACGCCATAGTTACATTCAACGCGCCGACATCAGGCGCAACTGCTAATTTCACAGGTAATACCAGCCTGACGACTGATAGCAGTGGGAATGTCAGCATCCCAGTTACAGCCAACACTGTTGCAGGTAGCTACAATATCACGGCAAATAGTGGCGCACTCACACCTGCAAGTTTCAGTTTAATTAATAACCCAGATGTGGCTGCGGCGATTATCGCTACAGGTGGAACACCGCAAAGTACTATCGTCAATACGGCATTTACTAATCCGCTACAAGCCAAAGTACAAGACCAATACGGGAATGCGATCGCTAACGCCATAGTTACATTCAACGCGCCGACATCAGGCGCAACTGCTAATTTCACAGGTAATACAACCCTGACAACTGATAGTGCTGGGAATGTCAGCATTCCAGTCACAGCCAACACTATTGCAGGTGGCTACGCAGTGACAGCCAGTAGCGGCGCACTCACACCAGCGAACTTTAGTTTGATTAATAATCCTGATGTTGCCTTCTCCATAATCGCCACAGGTGGCACACCGCAAAGTACTGTTGTCAACACGGCATTTACTAATCCGCTACAAGCCAAAGTACAAGACCAATACGGAAATGCGATCGCTAACGCTACTGTAACCTTCAATGCACCGACATCAGGTGCAACTGCTGGTTTCACTGGAAATACAACCCTGACAACTGATAGTGCTGGGAATGTCAGCATTCCAGTTACAGCTAACACTGTTGCAGGTAACTACGCAGTGACAGCCAGTAGCGGCGCACTCACACCAGCGAACTTTAGTTTGATTAATAATCCTGATGTTGCCTTCTCCATCATCGCCACAGGTGGAACACCGCAAACTACAGTTGTTAATACTGCATTTACTAATCCGCTGCAAGCAAGAGTTCAAGACCAATACGGGAATGCGATCGCTAACGCTACAGTTACCTTCAATGCACCTACATCAGGCGCAACTGCTGGTTTCACAGGAAATACAACCCTGACTACTGATAGCGCTGGGAATGTCAGCATCCCAGTCATAGCCAACACTGTTGCAGGTGGCTACGCAGTTACAGCAAATAGCGGCGCACTCACACCAGCGAACTTTAGTTTGATTAATAATCCTGATGTTGCCTTCTCCATAATCGCCACAGGTGGCACACTGCAAAGTACTGTTGTCAACACTGCATTTACTAATCCCTTACAAGCAAGAGTTCAAGACCAATACGGGAATGCGATCGCTAACGCTACAGTTACCTTCAATGCACCTACAACTGGCGCAACTGCTAATTTCACAGGTAATACCAGCCTCACGACTAATAGCAGTGGTAATGTGAGTATCCCAGTCACAGCCAATACAGTTGAAGGTAATTACACAGTTACAGCTAACAGTGGCGCACTTACACCCGCCAACTTCAGTTTGACTAATAATGCTGCTTCTGAAGTTCCAACTACACCAACAGTTCCAATTGATACGCCCAATCCAGAGGTTCTGAAGAAACCGCCCTCTACACAAATACCAGTAACTATTAATTCCGCACCGGAAGTTGTACTTGATACTGCTGTAGCCAATATTGAGCAAGAATACACTACTGAGTATAAAGAATACTTAGGAGAAGAAGCTAAACCTAATCTTGAAGCCCCCAACACAGCCCGTAATATTCTGCAACAAATTAGTGATGCCACAGGTATTCAACCTGCACTAATTTATGTCAATTTCATCCCTACGAGCGTTTCACCTGCGATTACACTCAAGCAGAACAAAGCAAAAATTCAACCATCGCCAAACGATCGCTTGGAATTGCTAATAGTGACTGCCCAAGGTTTACCAATTCGTAAGGTATTACCTGTGACGCGATCGCAAGTTATAGGTACAGCCCAAACCTTTATTAAGGATATTACCAAGAGTGCACGGAATAACAGCTATAAAGATCCAGCTAAAAAATTGTATGAATGGCTGATTACACCCTTAGAACCTGAACTGCAAGCACGCAAGGTTAATAATATTGCATTCATCATGGATGCGGGATTGCGATCGCTTCCTGTTGCGGCTCTTTATGATGGACAAAAGTATTTGGTAGAAAGCTATAGCGTCGGTTTAATGCCCAGTCTCAGCCTGACTGACACCAAATTTGTGGACATCAAAAAAGCGGAAGTTTTAGGTATGGGTGCATCGGAATTCCGCAACCAAAATCCTTTACCAGCAGTTCCCACAGAATTGGTAACTATTACTTCCCGGTTATGGCAAGGTAATTTCTTTTTAAACGAAAGCTTTACTTTGACAAATCTGCAAAAGCAACGTCAGCAAAAACCCTTCGGCATTATTCACCTAGCTACTCACGCGGAATTTGAACCAGGCGATCGCGGTAATTCTTACATTCAGATGTGGGATAGCCAATTGAAAATGGATCAGCTGCGAAAACTGGGTTGGAACAATCCCCCAGTGCAGCTAGTGGTTTTAAGTTCCTGTCGGACTGCGATCGGAGATAAAGAGGCCGAGTTAGGCTTTGCAGGTTTTGCAGTACAAGCTGGTGTGAGGACAGCACTAGCGAGTTTGTGGTACGTGTCTGACGAAGGGACTTTGGGATTGATGAGTGAATTCTACGAACAATTAAAAAAAGCCCCCATCAAAGCCGAAGCACTCCGCCAAGCGCAAATCGCCATGATTAAAGGTAAAGTCCGCTTGCAAGACGGGAAACTCAAAACTTCTAATGTGAATGTCACTCTACCACCCATCCTTGCCGAACTCGGTAACCAAGAATTACGCCATCCATATTACTGGTCAGCTTTTACACTTATTGGCAACCCTTGGTAAAGGCTGAAAGATGAAGTATAAAAACTGCTAAATGAAGCTGTGTTCTCTCTTTTGATTCCCAGTAATTAGGCTAAAACGCACCTAATCTAGCAATTTTACTAGCAGTAATTTATACTTTATTTTTTATCTTTTAAACTTTATACTTATTTATTTTTATGTATTTTATATTTCATCGTTTTTGGTTATCAGTCGTTTTTGCTGGCTTGGCATTATTTACGAGTTTATCTGCGATCGCACAAACAGCCCCGGTGCAGGTACCTCCTCAACCAAATCCCAATATTGATCGCTTTCCCCAATCTCCACCTACGCCTCAACCTTTACCCCCAAATGAACAGCAGCCGACTCTACCTAATGCGCCACCGACACAACTCACACCAGCAGATCCATCTGTCAATATTTCGGTTCGCAAAATAGAAGTTATCGGTAGCACCGTTTTCAGTTCCGAAGAAATTGCTACCATTACTAAACCTCTAGAAGGCCGTTCTGTGACTTTAACGGAACTCCAGGGGGCTGTAGATCAGATTTCTGAACTGTATCTCAACCGAGGATATATTACTTCCAGAGCGATTCTCACTGAGCAGACAATTACTAACGGGGTTGTACAAATTCAGGTAATTGAAGGTGGGGTAGAAAAAATCGAAGTGCTAGGAACTGAAAAAGTCAATCCTAGCTATGTTCGCAGTCGGCTACAACTAGGTACTGTTTCCCCTCTCAGCAAAGATAAATTAGAAGACCAACTGCGCTTGCTCAAAGTCGATCCGCTATTTAGTAATGTAGAAGCCTATTTAAAACAGGGAACCGAATTAGGGCAAAGTATTTTAACAGTACGTGTCGAAGAGGCACCTGTTTTTTATGGTTATTTTGGTATAGATAATTACTCACCTCCCAGCGTTGGCTCTGAGCGTTTTGGTGGGTTGATTAGTAACCGCAATCTGACAGGCAATGGTGATGAAATTACCGCTTCCTACTATCGCTCAAGCACAGGCGGTTCCAATGCCTATGATTTTAGATATCGCCTGCCTGTAAATGCCATGAATGGTAACATTCAACTGCGAATTGCACCAAGTAGCAATAAAATTACTGACCCACAATTTGTCGATTTTGGCATTCGCAGCGATACCAACTTATATGAAATTAGTTACCGCCAACCATTAATTCGCAATCCCCGTGAGGAATTGGCTTTATCTTTGGGCTTTGCTTGGCAAGATGGTCAAACATTCTTATTTAACGACACACCTACACCTTTTGGGATTGGCCCCGATGCTGAAGGTAACAGCCGCACAAGAGTATTGAAATTTGGGCAAGATTATCTTAAACGCGATTTACAAGGGGCCTGGGCGCTGCGATCGCAATTCAATATCGGCTTAAATATCTTAGATGCTACTACCAACCCTGACCCAATACCAGATGGGCAGTTTTTCAGTTGGCTTACCCAAATACAACGTGTACAGCGATTATCTAAAAACAACTTGCTAATTGCTCAATTAGACTTGCAACTTACCCCCGATAGTTTACTACCCTCGCAACAGTTCGTTATTGGTGGTGGACAATCGCTGCGGGGTTACCGACAAAATGCCCGTTCTGGCGACAATGGCTTTCGGTTATCTGTAGAAGACCGGATTGTAGTTGACTATAACAACTCAGGGCAGCCTACCATGCAATTAGCACCATTTATCGATGTAGGCGCTGTCTGGAATCAATCAGACAATCCCAACAAGCTAACGAATCAGACCTTTTTAGCAGGTTTAGGCTTAGGGCTAATTTGGGAACCCATCCCACACTTATCCGGTCGCTTGGACTACGCACTTCCCCTAGTTGATTCAAGCGATGGCAGTAATAATGCCCAAGATCATGGATTTTATTTTAGTTTTGGATACAACTTTTAAGGGGATTGGGGATTGGAGATTGGGGACTGGGGACTAGGGATGTGGGAGATGAGGGAGATAAGGGAGATGGGGAAGAATAAAAGACAAACACCAATGACCAATTACCAATTACCAATTACCAATTACCAATCCCCCACGACCAAATGATTTACTCTATATGTGTTAGTTAAACTTACGTAATTCTTCTAGCACTTATGAAACGTCGTGATTTTATTAATTGGGTGGGTTTAGGTTGGCTAGCTAGTTCTTTACCTATTGCGATCGCAGCTTGTAGTTCCGAAACAACAACGACATCTACAACTGCAACTACACCTGCAACCACATCTTCAACATCTGGGAATGGGGTAAAAGTTGGTACTGTTGCAGAATTAGATAAAACTGGTCAGTTACTGGTGAAGGAATCGCCAGTTGGGCCTGTATTAGTAGTTGGTAAATCTCAATCTGGAAATTTAATTGCTGTTAACCCTACCTGTACTCATAAAGGTTGTACCGTCGCCTGGAAGGAAACTGCCAAACAATTTGTATGTCCTTGTCATGACTCGGAATTTGGGGCTGATGGCAAAGTGATAGAAGGCCCTGCTGATAAACCTCTCAAAACTTACACAGCAAAAATAGAAGGCGATTCTGTTGTTGTTCAGTCAACCTGAGAGGCTTCCAATGGAAGCAGAGGAGCAGGGAGAGAAATATAATCTTAATGTCAGTAATTGAAGATAATTTATTTTCTGGAAATCCCTAAGTACTCTTATAGCAATCTGAAAAAAGAATGCTACAGATTGTAGGGGCAAGGCAATGCCTTGCCCTCTAGATTATATTGATGTGTCGCAAACATTATTTGATTTTGTATTAAGTTCATAGTCAGAACATTAGTTCTAGATTTTCTATACTTGATTGCTGGCTAGGAACCCTTGGCTAGATTGTATAGATCCTGAGAAAATATAAAAGATAACCAGTGTAGAGGTTTGCAAGAATCGTGAAGAATATCAACCAGCTTTTGGTGCAAGCACAAGCAGCACATGATGCAGCTGATTGGTCATTGCTGATTGAATATCTACAACAGTTGATTCTCAAACAAGAGTCTACACATCCACAAATATTGGAAAACCAAGAGCTTTTGCTCGATTTAACCATCTCTATCTTAGAAATGGGTGATTTTCAGCAACGCTGGGAGATTGCTAAGGTTTTTCAGTATCTAGGAAAATTAGCTATTCCTCGATTAGTTGAGATTTTAGAAGATGAGGACGCAGACGAGGAAGTTCGCTGGTATGCAGCCAGGATATTAGGAGAACTTCAGCATCCAGAGACGATCGCGCCTTTGGTGCAATTATTAAAAACTAGCGATAGCCAAGAACTCAAGGAAATGGCAGCAAGTGCATTGGGGAAAATGGATCATCTTGCTAGTGCTGCACTTACCGAACTCTTGCTTGCAGAAGATACCAGACTTTTAGCAGTGCGATCGCTTTCTTATATCCGTAGCACAGAAACCATTGCGCCGCTTTTGAGTGTGGTAGATGATCCACAACCTGCAGTTAGAACCGCAGCCATTGAAGCCCTCAGCAGCTTTCATGACGAACGTATTCCCCCTGTATTGGTGAAAGCTTTAGAAGATTTCGCCGCCTCAGTCAGACACGCCGCAGCCCAAGGTTTAGGTTTTCGCCCTGAATTATGCGAAACATTAGATTTAGTAACGAAACTCCAACCGAGACTTTATGATTTAAACGAAGATGTTGCTTGTACTGCTGCAATTACCCTAGCTCGCATGGGTAGTGACAATGCGGCTCAATGCTTATTTGAGGCTTTAATATCACCAAATATATCTATCAAGCTGCAATTAGAAATTATTCGCGCCCTGAGTTGGTTAGGAACAGCTACAAGTTTGGCATATCTCCAACAAGCATTTAATCAAAGCACATCGGAAACAGTGTGGCAGGAAATTGTCACAGTTTTAGGGCGAGTACAAAAACCACAGTTAACGCCATTAGCCACAGAAATTTTATTGGCAATACTGCAATCAAACCATCCCACCACAGAACTAGCCAACATCAAAAATGCGATCGCCCTATCTTTAGGACAGCTAGGCTGCATCCAAGCTATTGAACCATTGATTCTACTCCTAGCAGATACAGAACCATCGGTAAGACTACATGCGATCGCCGCCCTCAAAAATCTCTCACCAGAAATCGCCCGTCAACAATTACAACAATTAGCCAACAACACCACCCTCACCCCCGACTTACAGCAAGGAGTCGCGATCGCTTTGGCGGAGTGGTAAGTAATGGGCATTGGGCATTGGGCATTGGGCATTGGGCATGGGTTAAGGGTTAAGGGGTAAGGGGTGTTTTTTATTTCTTCCTCATCTCCCTCATCTCCCTCATCTTCCCAGTCCCCAATCCCCAATCCCCTTGTCTTGATATTTAGATACGAAAAAAGAAAATTGAAAATTTTGTCTTGAGGAGATTTGGCGACAAATGCGGCTTCAGGATGACTATTAATGAGAAAAAATATAAAACGACTTTCAGAAAAAGTTAAATTAAAATATTGCAGAGGAAAGCACTTGTAACAAACCGTACCAAATTGAGGTAGAAAATCCGTTAAGTTAATGAAATCAATAAATGTAATTCAGGCTACAAAAAAATGCGACTAGAGCAGTTGCAAGCCTTTTTAGCGATCGCGGAAACCGGCAGCTTTCAACAAGCGGCCAGAAAATGTGGTGTCACTCAATCGACAATTAGCCGCCAAATCCAAGCCTTGGAAGCTGATTTAGGATTAGAGTTATTTCACCGCACGACTCACGCCAAGCTAACACTAGGCGGTGAACGTTTACTACCCCGCGTGCGAAAAATTTGTCAGGAGTGGCAAACAGCGACAGAGGAACTAACAGATTTAATTGCAGGTAAGCAACCAGAATTGTGTATTGCAGCGATTCACTCAATGTGTGGATCGTATTTGCCGCCAGTATTACAACAATTTTGTCGTGATTACCCAGATGTGCAATTGCGGGTAACTTCCTTGGGTAGCGATCGCGCTTTAAAAGTCTTAAAAGATGGACTGGTGGATTTGGCGATCGTGATGAATAATCGCTTCTTAACTACTGGTCGCGAAATGGTGGTAGAAGTTCTGTATGAAGAACCTATAGAGGTATTAACTTCTGCCAAGCATCCCTTAGCCCAGTATGAATATATTCCTTGGTCGGAGCTAATTCGTTACCCCCAAGTGGTTTTTAAAGATGGTTATGGGATGCAACGTTTAATCCAAGATAGGTTCGAGCGTTTAGAAGCTACACTGCAAGCTGCTTTAGAGGTTAATACTTTAGATGCGTTCCGGGGAGTAGTGCGTCAAGGAGAGCTGATAGCTTTGCTACCTCATTCCGCACTCATGGAAGCGCGGCTAGATCCCACCTTGGCAGTACGACCTTTAGCCTGTAATAGTAACATTAATGCGTCGGATAGTTCGAGTTTGACTCGTCGGGTGGTCATGGTTACCACTGGCGATCGCCTACAAATTCCCCCAATTAACCACTTTTGGCAACTGGTGCGACAAAATATCCCACCACAAATTAACCAACAGCGATCGGCTTCTTAAGGCTATGATGACTCAAAAGTCACAAGTCTAGAGTCCAATAACTGTTGACTGTTGACTGTTGACTGTTGACCCTTGACCTTTGAGTACCATGAGCAATTTATTTAGGCAATTATTAAAAAAGGTAGGAAGTGGAAATCACACAGGAGAAAATTTAACTCGCGCTGAAGCCGCCACAGCTACCAAAATGATGTTGCTAGGTGAAGCTACACCCGCCCAAATCGGGGCGTTTTTAATTGCTCATCGGATCAAGCGTCCCACGCCGGAAGAGTTAGCGGGAATGTTAGATGCCTACAATGAACTAGGGCCAAAACTGCAACCTATTGCGGCGGAGCGACCAGTAATAGTCTTAGGCATACCCTATGATGGCAGAACCCGTACTGCACCAATCAACCCGATCATCGCTTTGTTACTAGCTGCTGTTGATCAACCAGTGGTGATGCACGGAGGCGATCGCCTCCCGACTAAGTACGGAATTCCTTTAGTAGAAATTTGGCAGGGTTTAGGGATAGATTGGACAACTTTACAACTAGCAAAAAACCAGGAAATATTAGAGCAAACAGGAATTGGCTTTGTTTACAATCCTAAGCATTTTCCACTAAATCAAAGTATTTGGGATTACCGCGACCAATTAGGCAAGCGCCCACCTTTGGCAACAATGGAGCTAATTTGGTGTCCTTATGCAGGGGATGTTCATATAATCCCCGGCTTTGTCCATCCGCCAACAGAAGCGTTATTTCAGGAAACGCTAGCCTTACAGAATGTCACAAAATATACCTTAGTGAAGGGATTAGAAGGTAGTTGTGACTTACCACGTGATCGCACCGCAATTATCGGCTTATCCTCACCTACAGGAGTGCTAGAACGCTTACATCTTGCACCACGTGATTATGGATTTACTACCAAAAATGTCCCCCTTGAGACTACCGCAGAATTACTCACCCAAATGCAAGAGGTTTTAGCTGGTAAACCCACAGAGTTGATGCAAACAGCCTTATGGAATGGTGGATTTTACCTGTGGCGCAGTGGTATTTCTCCAGATATGCGATCGGGTATTGCCAAAGCCTCTGAATTATTCACTACTGGCGTAGTCGCGGCCAAACTCCAAGACCTGAGAAAATTAGTTAACAGTCAACAGTTAACAGTCAACAGTTAACTGTTATTAATTACTTCTCCTTGGTCTTTTTTGTCTTCTTTGTTGTCTTTGTTCCGTTTGTCTGGTGATGACTCACAGATAACACCATACCTTCACGTGCTAATAATGCTTTAGGGAATGCAGAATTAACTTCCGATTGTACGCGATCAAGAAAATCATCATCATCATCTGGATGATAATGAGAGATAACTAAGCTATTAACGCCAGCTTTGCTAGCTAAATCCACAGCAGTTTGCCACTGTAAATTAGATGAATCATTATTGTGAGCAGTCGGGGGAGCATAGGTACTGTTAGCAATCAGTAAATCAGCTCCTTGAATTAGCTGTAAAATTTTATCTTGTTCTACTTGCTCAGGATCTTTAGACAAGTCGGTGATGTAAGCAACGCTATAACCTTGCCAATCAACTCGATAGCCAACAGAACGCTGATGTTTGTTAATTAATGCTGTGTGAATCGTGAGATCCCCTAGCTTTACTTCGCTACCAGGATTTATATTGTGGAAATGCAATTCTGACTGCATCACCTGTAACGGGTAGGGAAAGTGTGGTTGCAGCATTTGATCGCACAGACATTGCTTGATTGAGGCGCTGTTTGAGGCGGCTGAACCGTAAATATGAAAGCGATTTTTAGCAACAAACGCAGGTCCAAAAAAAGGAAACCCCTGAATGCGATTGGACTGGGAGTTAGTAAAAAATAGATAGGCTTCTATTGGCTGTTCTAATTCTTGCCAAGTTTTACCCAGTAACCTTAAGCCAGTACCCCCATCAAAAATTAAATGTTTTGCACCTACACGCATTTCCACACAAGCAGTATTTCCACCATAGCGCGTGGTATTGCCGCTTGGAGTAGCAACCAAACCTCTCACACCCCAGAATTGCACTACAAATTCCCCAGATGGATTTGACAGTGGGGTGGCTTGTTTCTCAGTTAAGTGGCTTTGGGAATCCGACAGTTCAGTATTTGACATCTTCT
This sequence comes from Calothrix membranacea FACHB-236, assembly GCF_014696315.1. Lineage (GTDB taxonomy): Bacteria > Cyanobacteriota > Cyanobacteriia > Cyanobacteriales > Nostocaceae > Aulosira > Aulosira membranacea. The sequence continues at coordinate 133,127 of NZ_JACJPX010000005.1, read as the reverse complement.
TTGCAGTTTAGGCCTTACTGAGCAGGTCATCGTAGTGCCGTACTTCCAATAGTCGGTTGTTTTCGTCTACAATGACGACCGTAGGCGAGTAATTTTGTAACTCTTCCTGAGTGAACTGCCCGTAGGCCATTATAATCAGGCGATCGCCTATAATGCCTAGACGTGCGGCAGCCCCATTTAGCTCAATAATCCCGGAATAGGCTGGAGCAGGTATGGCATAGGTAATAAAACGCTCACCGTTAGCACTATTCACGACTTGTACCTGTTCATAGGGTAAAATTCCAGATTTTTGCAACAGAATATTATCTATACTGATACTACCCACATAGTTGATATTGGCCCCTGTGAGGGTACAGTTGTGAATTTTTGCCGAAAGGAGAGTACGCTGCATTTGATTAAGGGGTGCGGTGGCAATATTTGCGTTTCGAGTTTTTAGTCAGCACTTGAGTGCTGAAGATGGAAAAATATAAGTAATAGGTAATTAATCACTAGTCAATAGCACAAAGATAGCATTTAGTCAAGAATCAAGAGTTGGAGAGACGCGATTAATCGTGTCTTTATTATTTCTCTTTTATACTCTAAGTCCCTGGTTCCTAGCTTCTAGTTCTACTGACCACTGAACAACTACCCATTACCTATTATCAATTATCCTTGAGCAGCTTTAATGGACTTATCTACCAAAGCTTTGACCTTGTCAACATCTTGCCAACCGAGAATTTCAGTTACTTTCTTTTCCAGATTTTTATAACTGCGGAAAAATTCAGCGATTTCATCCAAGCGGTGTGATGGTACATCTTTTAGTGATTGTACTTGAGCGTAGCGCGGATCTTTGTCAGGAACGCAAAGAATTTTCTCGTCGCGATCGCCACCATCAATCATCTCTAAGAAACCAATGGGTCGTGCAGCAATTACACAGCCAGGAAAGGTAGGTTCATCAATGATCACCATCCCATCTAGGGGATCGCCGTCATCAGCTAAAGTGTTGGGGACAAAGCCGTAGTCATAAGGATATTTTACCGACGAATAAAGTACCCGGTCTAAGGCAAAAGCTTGTAAGTCTTTGTCGAATTCGTATTTATTTTTACTCCCGCCTGCAATTTCAATCAGAACGTTGATTAGACCCGGTTTTGGTTGGGGTGGTATACGGGATAAATCCACAAACAAGCTCCTCTTATAAAACAGTACATCGGGGATATAAGCAATATTGCCTCCCCGTGTAGAATTTTAGGGCCAAGATGGACTTCAATACTACTGAATTCAGGGGAAAAGGTAAAAGGCGAAAGGTTAAGGGTTATGACTTTCCCTTTTGACCTTTTCCTTTAACCGAAAAGTATTGTGGTGACAAAAAGTGCGGCGATTCCTCAGAAATCGCCGCATAACAGCGCTGTATCATCAGCGCCTAAAATTATTCAGTTGTTTTAGCGGACAGATTGTTAATGCTTCATCTCGCACCTGTTTACAGAGAGTAGAAGCAATTTTTGTTGCTGAATTATCTATTCCCGCTTTGGGTTTATTTAGTTGTGAATTTCGAGTCTGATCGTTTAATCCCCGCTTCTGGGTAGATTATAAGTCAGAGGCTGTTGATTGTTGTGTACATTTGTCGAAGAATAATGAGCAATGACAAATACAGGTAATGTCAGAGTCAGTAGAGCGATCGCGGTTCCCACAATGTCTGCCAACCTATGGGAATATGTATCGGTATTGGCAGACTGACTATTTGAATTCATACAAAAAATTTGAACTTCACCACTTCACTTTGAGCTTTACTCTCTGAAGAGAGTCTTGATTCTATTTTAACTACTTTTAGATGTAACCAGGGGATACATTTATAATCTTATCCAGTTTTACAAGTGTCATAATATTGCTTCGCTACAAAAGTCTTTTGATACAAAGTTCAACACAAACATTTTGGGCTTTGATGTGGTAGCTAAGATTAAATATCACTTGCTCTCCTGTATCATTTTTGCTGCTTTTGATTTAGGATTAGAGAATCATAAATTACATTTTTGCAGTTGAGTGCAGATGCAATTTTTAATCAATTTTGGGCTTGATTGCATTAGTATAACATCTGAAAAAGCTTTGTCTAAGGTAGTTTTAGGGATATTAGATTAATTTGTGTTACTTAAATTCATTACCGAAGAATCACTGATTATCTATTAACCATAGTAATATTCCACAGTGGTTATACTGAAACGGCATCATGTTTTTAGATTAACCAATCTTGTTGCTTTTTGTAACCATAAATCGACACTGAATAAATAGACTCATGTCTACCTGGTTAGTCCGTATTAATTTAGTTAGGATGCTAACAATATTGTCGAGATGAGAGTAAATATTCCTAGGAATACTTTCTTGTTTTGTCAATCTATATTTAGGTAGATTTGAAATATTTGGATACTATATATCTACATAAATCTAGCAAATATTGCAGCAATATATCCAGCAATAATGCAGAGTTTGATCGTAATTTTATCACAAATTGAGTATGAGGAAACCGCCGCTAATCTAGGGCGGTTTGGTTAAGCAATCGGAGGGTATTTATAGCTTAATTTGCTAATTTTCAAATTGTTGTAGCTAAGTTTGCACTTGGAAAACTAACGTCTACCATAGGCAGTCATTGGTTCTTTGATAAAACGAATGTAAAGGTGTTTAAATGTGGATTTAATCACACGGGGCATGGCAAAATCGATAGGGATTAACTTGTCTGGTAATCGCCAATCCTCTATTTTGAGTAAATCAGGTTCTAAATGCGGAAAATCAATTTCAGTTAATTCTGGGCATAATCCTAATCTTTGGGAAGCTGCGACGGTTGGTACTTGCTGGGGTGGAACATTGAGAATTTCTACCATTGCCCGATCCAGAGCAAACACATTTGATGCTGCTGCCAAAATACCTAATGCACGCGGTTCTCCATTACTAGGGCCATTGCCATCATGACCGATGATCCCATCTAAAATGGTTAAGCTGGGGTTAATAGCCTTTGCAGTTTCTACCAACATTTCCGCAAAACGGTTGGCATCTTTCCCGGCTTCCATGTGCCACCAAGCTTTCATTTTGCCGGGAACACAACCAAAGAGGTTTTTTACACTCAAAGTTAATGTTAGTTGAGCATGGGATTTGACTTTGGGTAAGTTAATCACCACATCCGCCGCCATTGCTTCTTTTGATAGCAACAGATGATTAAAATTTTCGCCAACAGTTTCGTAACGCTGACCGTGAAAATCGATAATTGGTAACTGAAGTTCTTCGACAATTGGCGCATAACCATTGGCTATAGCCACACCCTTGGCACTACCAAAAGCGGGACTATCCCCTAAAAACGGCTTACCGCCAACTTCCATTACCATCTGGGCAACTGTGTAAACCAATTCGGGGCGAGTAGTACACTCTTTACCAGGACGCGCACCTGTGAGTAAATTAGGTTTGAGCAATACGCGATCGCCTGGCTTAACAAAAGCTGCTATCCCCCCAAAAGGTTCCAGCAGCGTTTCTAAAGACTCGCGTAAAGTCTCTCGTTCGTAAGAATTAGCACGGATTAAGCTGACAGATGGTTTTTGTGTCTGCATGGATCATTTAGACAATTAGTAAAGATAAAGAAAGAAGAAATCTTCTTTCCTATATCTTCCTACTATCTTTTTAATCCAGGTTGTCTGATTCTGGAGTGAGGGGTATGATACCGCTCATCTGTTCGAGATTTAACACAGTGGCTAATTCCGCTTCACTCATCAGCCCTTTTTCCAAAACAATCTGCCGTAAAGATTTGCCAGTTTCTAAAGATTCCTTCGCTACAGCCGCCGCATTTAGATAACCAATGTGGGTATTTAAGGCAGTAACTAAAGCCAAACTACCTTCCGCGTATGCTAAACAACGTTCTTGGTTAGCTGTAATCCCTTTGATACAGCGTTCCGTGAGGGCGGCGATAGTATTGCCCAGAATTTCGATACTATGAATCAAATCATAAGCAATTAGCGGCATCATCACATTTAATTCTAATTGTCCCGCTTGGGCTGCCAGGGCGATCGCATTGTCGTAACCCATGACTTGAAAACACACCATTGATGTCATCTCTGCCATCACCGGATTATACTTGCCTGGCATAATCGAAGAACCAGGTTGTACTGGTGGTAATTGAATTTCCTTAAATCCAGTTTTTGGCCCCGAATCCATCAACCGCAAATCGTGGGAGATTTTGACTAAATCCTGAGCTAAATTACGTACAGCACCGGAAACATTTACAAATGGTGCCATACTCTGCATTGCAGCCATGAGATGGGGTGCAGGTTGCAAGGGTGAGTTTAGCAATTCGCCTAGTACTTCCACCACCCGCGCCCGATAACGTGGATGGGTATTCATCCCTGTACCAGCCGCACTTCCACCTAAACCCAACACCATTAAATCGCTTGAGGCTGTATAAATCCGGTTTTGATGTTCTGCAAGTATATACGCCCAAGCGCGAAAGTTCTCGCCTAAGCGCACGGGTACAGCATCTTGCAAATGAGTTCTGCCAGATTTGACGATATCTTGAAATTCTGTGGCTTTAGCTTCCAAGGCTGCGATCGCATTATCTAACGCTGGGTGTAATGTATGAGTTAGCGCTAATAAGCCACCAATACGAATTGCCGTAGGAATCACATCATTGGTAGACTGCCCATAATTTACATGGTCATTAGGACTGACGCGCTTGTAGTTACCCTTTTCATCTCCCAAAATTTCTAAAGCGCGATTCGCCAACACTTCATTGACATTCATGTGGTGCGAAGTCCCTGCACCAGCTTGATAAACATCAACCACAAATTGATCGCGCAACTTCCCTGCAAGTATCTCATCAGTGGCTTGTACAATCGCCTGACTAATTTCTTGGGGAATGCATCCCAATTCACCATTAACAATTGCGGTAGCTTTTTTAATTAATAAACCAGCATCTACGTAAGTAGATAACGGCTTCAGCCCGCTAATTGGGAAGTTTTCTATCGCCCGCAGTGTTTGAATGCCGTAATAAAAATTACTAGCAATTTGGCGATCGCCCATCGAATCGCGTTCGATGCGAAATTGGGAGTTTACTTCTTGAGTCATAGTGCCGATAATTTAGACAATCTCAGAACAAAGATCATCCCACGCCAAAGCGAACAAGTGAAAATTGAATTTTCTCTCTGCGCCTCTGCGTCCTCTGCGGTGCAAAAATAATTGATTAGCATATTGGTATCAGGAAATTTATGATTAAATTTGTGAGCTAGCATTGATTTCTCAAGCTTTCATTCAAGAACAGGGTAATGGAAAACTGCGACACGAAGAGCAACTTGTTACTGAAGAACTGAGAAAACGTGGTATTCCCATTACTTTTTATACCCACAAACGTATTCACAGGCGGCAAATTGCACTTGATTATCAGTCTTTAGTCGTTGGTGATATGTCATGTGTTTTAGGCGCATTAAAACAGCTTAGTATCCCAGAACCTTTACCAAACGATTATCCCTCCTCTCTTCGCAACTTCATGCACCGCCGCATATGGACATCTACACTTTTAGAGTTGGAACAAAGACTTCGCAACGCTAAATACTCTGCAATATTTGCTAAACCTGCTGTGCGCCGCAAACGCTTTACAGGTTGTGTCATGGAATCAGAATATGATTTGTATCGAGTTTACGGAGTTTCGCGTCAGGAAAAGCTGCTGTGTTCAGAAGTAGTTTCTTGGCTGAGTGAGTATCGTGTTTATGTTGTTCACTCAGAAATTAGAAGTATCGATCATTATGATGGCAACGCCAATGTTTTACTAGATAGGGAAAAAATTCAGTTTGCTATCGAAACTCTCGATAATGCAGGAGAATCTTATGCAGGGTATGCAATTGATTTTGGAGTTTTAGATTCTGGAGAAACTGCGCTGATAGAGATGAACGATGGTTTTGCTATAGGAGCATATAAGATTAATAGCAAAGATTACACAGACATGATTTTAGCAAGATGGGAGGAACTTCTATCTCAGCGTGTGGCATAGGTTTTACTACTTTGTAGTCAGCGACAAACAAGAGTTTTACGATTTATTGCCTAGCATCAACTACCAACCGCAGACTTTTTAACCACTGACGAGAGTTAAAATAAACCCATAAACTACCAATACCTCAGCGCAATCATGTCCCTGGCTAAAGAAATAGAGACTACCCCAGCAGCTATCGAGGACATCACAGAAAATGTTATCTTTCCTCCAGGTGATTTATACTCTGATGAACCTCCCTTGGAAACCGAACTACATTTAGAGCAAATCATGCTCTTACTCAAATGTTTAAAATGGTTGTGGCGCGATCGCAATGATTTTTATGCTGCTGGTAACCTGACAATTTACTATAGTTACAATAAGCGCAAAGATGAAAAATTCCGAGGCCCAGATTTTTTTGTGGTTCTCGATACAGAACGCAAAACCCGTAAAAGTTGGGTAGTGTGGGAAGAAGATGGTAAATACCCGAATTTAATTTTAGAAATTCTTTCGGAATCAACAGCGAAGACAGACAGAGGATTGAAGAAAAAACTTTACCAAGATACTTTTCGGACTCCAGATTATTTCTGGTTTGATCCCTACACCTCAGAATTTGCAGGATTTCATTTAGTTGATGGTAAATATCAACCTCTAGAACCCAACAATCAAGGACATTTGTGGAGTCAACAGTTAGAGTTGTATTTGGGTATTTATCAAGGTTTAGTAAGATTTTTTACCCCAGAAGGTAATTTAGTTCCGACACCTGAAGAAATCGTAGAATCAGAACGTCAGCAAAAAGAAATTGCTCAACAAAAAGCAGAAAGATTAGCTGCTAAGTTGCGAGAGTTGAATATCGATCCAGATACAATTTAGAACGGTGGATGCCAGGATACCAATAAAATTAAGAGGTTGCGAGTTTTAATTTCAATATAATTTAGAATTGCTAATGACCATACCCAACTGGATTACCTTTTCGCGCTTATTAGGAATACCATTTCTCCTTTATGGCTTATACAATCCTACCAACGAAGCCAAATGGATATGCCTAACAATCTTTTTAGTAGCTGCATTAACCGATTGGTTAGACGGCTATTTAGCACGTAAACTCAACCAAATTAGCGATTTAGGCAAATTTCTTGACCCTTTAGTTGATAAATTTTTAGTACTTGCGCCGTTAATGGTGTTGATTGAATTAGGTAAAGTCCCCGCTTGGGGAGTGTTTCTCATCTTGGCGCGAGAACTAGCGATCGCAGGTTGGCGGGTGAATCAAACTCAAATTACCGGGGCGAATATTTGGGGTAAACTCAAAACCGTTAGTCAAATTATTGCGATCGCACTTTTAATTGCACCCTTATCAGCAGATTGGCAAATCCCAGCCATAACTGCATTTTGGGTTTCCGTAATTCTGACATTAATCTCTGGGGCAATTTATCTGCTACCCGCATCTGATTAAACTGCTGGTACTCAAAGTTTCCATCAGCCTTCTTCTACATTGATTAATGCAACTCTACTGTGGTAGCCGATAAGCAATTTCAGCAATTTTAGATCTTACAGGTCTTTCCTTATTAATTAATACTAGCTTCTGCCTAGTTCCTGTTACCGAACGCAGATTTTCTTGTTGCATTTCCCAAGCCAAAGTTGTATGGACTATGGTATCCAAGTCATTATACTGGGGTTGCCAACCCAATACCCGACGGATTTTATCGGCACAAGCTGTCACACAAGCTGGATCTCCAGGACGACGTTCAGCTTCAATCACAGGGAAGTCTACACCAGAAATTGCCTTTACTCTCTCAATCACTTGGCGCACACTGTAGCCTTTGCCATAGCCACAATTGAGAGTTTGGCTTTCTCCACCCGCTTCTAAATAGCGTAAAGCATCCACATGGGCAGCGGCTAAGTCTTCAACGTGAATATAATCCCGAATTCCCGTCCCATCAGGAGTAGGAAAATCTGTGCCAAAAATTTTTACTTCCGGCTGACGTTTAAGTGCTGCATTACAAGCGGCTGCAATTAAGTGTGTTACATTACGTAAACTTTGCCCCAGTCGCCCACCTGGATCTGCACCACCTACATTAAAATATCGCAAAGTTACATATCGCAGTCGAGACGCTAAACTGTGGTCTTGAATCAGCCATTCACTCATCAGCTTTGAGCGTCCATAGGGGTTAATCGGTAAAGTAGGTGTAGATTCGGTAACTGGGTTTTCTTCTGGTTCTCCGTAAACAGCGGCTGTACTAGAAAAAATAAATTGGTTAACGTCTAGAACGTTACAGCACCGTAATAAATTTAGAGTATTACGTGTGTTGTTACTATAGTAGTCAAGAGGGTGAGCAACTGATTCTGGTACAATTAAACTAGCAGCAAAGTGCAACACTGCACTGAATCGGTGTTTGGCAAAAACTTGGTAAAGACGGTCTGTATCTGCTAAATCACCAATAATTAACTCACCATTTAGTACGGCTTTGGGTGAACCTGTAGAACAATTGTCGTACACCACCACATCATAACCAGCTTCCCCTAATTGGCGCACGACATGGGAACCAATATAACCTGCACCGCCAGTTACTAATACTTTCGTTTTCATCTACCTTTACCTAACAAAACGACCCTGACAGTTTTAAAGGCGATCGCAATATCTAACCATAAAGAATAATTTTTAATGTAATAGAGGTCGTAAGCTAGCTTTTGGGCAGCATCCTCAACTGAAGCACCGTAAGGATAAAGTACCTGTGCCCAACCAGTAATTCCAGGTTTGACTAAATAACGTAGTTCATAATATGGAATCGCTTCTTTGAGTTTAATATCAAACTCTGGTCGTTCAGGACGAGGGCCAATTAGACTCATATCTCCCCTCAACACATTAAAAATCTGTGGTAGTTCGTCAATCCGTAAAACTCGCAGCCAATACCCTACCCTGGTAATTCGCGGATCGCGTTGGCTTGCCCATTGTGCACCCCGCTTCTCAGCATCTTGATACATAGACCGAAATTTGTAAACCCTAAATGGTTTACTGTATAACCCTGTGCGTACTTGACTGTAAAAAATTGGGCCCGGACTATCCAACTTGATAGCCAGCATTGCCAATAGCATCAAGGGAAATAAAAATATCAGTAATAGGCTTGCCAATATTAGGTCTATGACCCCCTTCACCTTCAAACTTATACCACCAGGTACTAGGTTAAAGCCAGCACTAAAAGCTAACCAGCTATCTTCCAGCACTGATGAAGGAAGTTTATACCATAGAGTTTCGCAAATATCTGGTAACCTGTAAGTCGGAATACCTTGCAGCCTGAGTTGCATCAACTGCTGTACCTGGATATCAGAAAAATCCTTTGGGGTTGCAACTACTACCCCTGACAAAGGCTGCTGCATCCAAGCAGGTAAGTTATTCAGTCCACCACCGTAACTCAGATGCGATTCTGTTTTTGCTAATTCAGCTATGTCTTGACTAGCTTCCGCAAGTACTACCAAGCGCCCTAATGGGTTATGTTCTAGGAACATTTGGGCAAATTTCATCCCACTCTCGCCACCTCCCAGCATCAACCACTGACTTTGCTCGGCGTGCGATCGCAACCACTTAACTGCCCATAATCTTAAAATCACCGCCCAGATGGTAAATATTCCCAAACTGACTAGCAAAATGCCTCTTCCTAGCAACGGATGCTGTCCCCAAGTTCCAGTTATGTAAATTAGGGTAGAAGTAATAGCAGCAACTATGAAACTAACTATTAGGATACGCGCAGGAGCACGCAAACCTGCTACTTGTGTATCGGGATGATAAGTATCTGCAAGATAAAGACCTGCCAGTACCAGCAGCATAAATCCGCAAACTACTCCATCAAACCCTGCAATTGCCTGACCTAGGCGCAACCAAAAAGCAACTCCTAAACAGACAACTAGACCAAAAATATCTCCTACCAAAAGTAATACAGGCATGAAGCGTGGGATTGTAATTAATTGGACGCTTCCCCTGTAAGTGTGAAATGGTATATTGAACATAAATATTTTATACTACTCTTAATTCCGAAGTAAACGAGCTATAGGTAGTAGATTTTTGCTGCTTAAATATGCTTAACCCTGAGTATTCATCGAATTAAAGGATTGATTGCCAGTTGCCAATTTTCCTCTACAAATTTGGCAAAGTTGATTAGCTCAGTTTCCGTTTAAGAGTATTTTAAGTGTTTCAGGGATAATAACTAGTCCCTTTAATTACAAAGAAAAATTACAAACAAATTTAACATAGATAGAGTTATTTTTATAACAATTAGTTTACATAACTTGTAATTTCTTAGTAGCTTTTCTATAGATATTTTTGTGTCAAGGTATATACTTATTACACAGAGCCTCTGCCTCTATGTAACGGGTGCTTTACCGATTATTTTTAGTCAAGTTTAAGTATAAATATTATTAGAATTATGAGTTTTTAATCAGTAATATTTATCTGTTGACTATTTTAGGATAAAATGTTCTTATAAATACCAATGACTTTCACAAACATAGTATTTATGGTGAATAAAGAACAGGAATTAGTATAGAATAATCGGGACGTTTTGGGAATCAGGACATTTGAGAGAGAATTTCCGCTCAGAGTATTTGGAACATATTTCTGATTCATAGCAAGACTAGCCATCCTCGATTAATTTGGTTTGGTAGTTAATTGTGTTGGCATAGAAAACAGCGCCAGCCTAATGGATATTTGGTTTTTCGGGATATTATTTATGCCTACTAAGCAAGAAGAGCGTGACGTGATTGATGTCCAACAGTACTGGACAATTATAAAAAGGCGTTGGCCAGTAACCACAGTTGTCATTGGCTCTGTGTTTGGCTTGACAACCCTAGTCACCTTCCTCCAAAAACCAGTCTACGAATCGCAAGCCAAACTCTTATTCGACAAGCAGAATGGTGTCTCATCACTCACAGGTATTTCAGCACAGGTAGGAGAACTCAGCGGTCTGACCAACCTCAGCAATCCAGTGGATACAGAAGCAGAAGTAGTCCGCTCAAACCCTATCGTCCAAAAAACTATTACCAGCCTTAATCTCAAGGATCAATGGGGTAAACCGCTCACAATCGAAAAGTTTCTCAAAATACTTAAACTTAAGACTATCCGCGGAACCGATGTCATGCAGCTTTCTTACCGAAGTACAAATCCTCAAGAAGCTGCTACTGTTATTAATTCCCTAATGGAATATTACTTAGAAAGTAATGTTCGCACTAACCGTGCAGAGGCTAGATCTGCAAGAGAATTTTTAACTAAGCAATTGCCGGAAGTTGAAACAAGAGTTTTGAAAGCTGAATTGGCCTTACGCCGATTTAAAGAAAAAAATAAAGTAATAGCGCTCGATGTTGAAGCTAAAGTTGGGGTAGAAGCGCTAAAAGATTTAGCAGAAGAAATTACCAAAACCCAAGGTGAACTCACAGCAGCAAAAACTCGCTCTCAATCTTTGCAAAATCAAATGCAATTGAGTAGTGAAAAAGCTGTGGAACTCACAACATTAAGCCAATCTCCTGCCGTACAGCAAGTACTGACAGAATACCAAAAAGTGCAAGACGAGTTAGCAGTGGCGCAAACTCGTTTTACAGAAGATAACCCGACAATTATCAATTTAGAGAGGAAAGAAATAGCCCTAAGAAAGCAACTGGAAGGGAGAGTTGCTCAAACTATAGGTGATTCTGAGTATATGCCAGAGCAGAATTTGCAAATCGGCAAACTCAAGCAGACTTTAACTGAAGAGTTAGTTAAGTCGGAAGTCGAACATTTAGCATTAGCTAACCAAGTAGCGGAATTACAGCAGACATTTATAGTAAACAAAGAGCGATTGGATAGCTTACCCCGGCTTGAGCAGCAACAGCTACAGCTACAACGACAGTTGAAGGTAGCACAAGTTACATATGAACAACTGTCAAAGCAATTACAGGAAGTTGAAGTCGTAGAAAACCAAAATGTTGGTAATGCGCGGATCATCTCTGAAGCTTTAGTTCCTGATAAGTCTGTTTCTCCAGTTATCCCTTTGAACTTGGCCTTAGGAGGATTATTAGGCATTGTCTTGGGTGCAGGTACAGCGTTGGTGTTGGAATCTATTGATAATTCTCTCAAGACAGTGGAAGAAGCCAAGCGAATTTTGGAATATCCTTTGCTGGGTGCAATTCCATTATCTGAAAAAGATAAAAATACTGAAGGTGAGGGCGAACAAGAATTACCTGTACTCAACAATCCCTATTCGCCTGTGTCATCAGCTTTTGAGATGCTGCAAACTAATTTGAGTTTCAGCATTTCTGATAAGATGCTGAAAGTTATTGCGCTCAGTAGTTCAATTCCTGGCGAGGGTAAATCCTTTGTTGCTGCTAACTTAGCAGTAGCAGTAGCCCAACTAGGACGGCGAGTATTATTAGTAGATGGAGATATGCGTCGCCCCCGTCAGCATAAAATTTGGGAACAAAACAATCTTGTAGGGCTAAGTAATATTTTAGTGGGTCAAGCTGAGTGGCAAACTACGGCCAAAGAAGCTTTGATGACTCTAGATATTATTACTGCTGGGACAATTCCACCTAACCCCGTTGCACTTTTAAATTCTCAACGCATTGCTACATTTATTCAACAAGCAACCAAAGAATATGACTTTGTAATTATCGACTGTCCACCTTTGACTGTAGTTGCTGATGCACTAATGTTAGGCAAGTTAGTAGATGGGATTTTGTTGGTTGTGCGTCCCGGTGTCGCTAACGCTGCATCGGTAAATGCTAGTAAGCTACTGTTAGAGCAGTCTGGTCATCAAGTTCTGGGCATGGTAGCTAATGGTGTGACTGCTCAGAGTAGTTACGGTGGCTACTATGCGAAGAGCTATTACGGAGCAAAAGATAAGGATAAAAATGGCAAAGTAGAAGTGAATGTGCCCAAAATTCGTATTTAGCAAGCATGAAAAATGAAATTTTTAAATAACTTTATTCATAGGTTGAATTTGTATTGTGTCGATTAATATCCTTTGAAATTTTAGATATAGGATAGCTTTGTGATTATGGGTTATGTGAATCCATATGTTGCCACGAGTTGCGACTTGGTATAAATTCAAATTTATGTGACTTGAGTAATAACTTATTATTGATAATTTTTCCTGAATAATTATCAATAATATATGACTAATTCATGATAGGAATTTTGTTTTTAAATAACAAATAAGATGAAATTATACGAATCTAAACTTAATTATATTGGTAAATCTTTCGCTGTACCTCTTAGCAAAATTTTGACTTCAAAATTATTCTATAAACCATCTCGCTACATAGAGGCTTACCTGGCTTTTTTACTTGGTAAGGGTGCAGGTAGTAATTCCATTGAAGAAGAAGTTGAGGCGGCATTAAGTAATATCTATAGACAGTATCCAGTAGTATTTGATGTTGGTGCAAATGTAGGGTTGTGGTCGAGTCAAATATTGAAATTTCAGCCTCATGCTCAATTATTTCAATTTGAACCTTCGGAGACTTGTATACTGGAAATTCAGCAATTGAATTTGCCTAATAGTACATTGATTCCTTGTGCTATAGGTAAAACGGAAGGAATTACCTATCTTTACTCATCTTCTCAGACTGATGGTTCGGCATCTTTGTATCAGCGAAAAGATGGGCGATTTAAAGATTATAAATATCAAAAATATAGTGTAAGCATTACAACAATAGATAAAGTAATTGCAGATTATTCAATTGAATTTGTAGATTTTCTGAAAATGGATATAGAAGGTCATGAAATGGAAGCTTTACTGGGTGCATCTCAGTCCCTAAATGAAAACAAAATAGGAGCTATGTCCTTTGAATTTGGGTCTGGTAATATTAACTCCAGAACTTTTTTTAGAGATTTTTGGCATTTACTCCAAGAAAAAGGATTTGAAATTTATAGAATCACACCAGGGGGTAAACTATTAGAAATTCAAGAGTACTATGAAGACTTAGAGTACTTTCGTGGTGTATCCAATTATATTGCTAGATTAACTGATCACCCATATGCATCTTCCAAACAAGCAAAAAATTAATCTGATTGTATGCTAAAAAATGGGCTATACAACGTTATCCCAGGATTATTTAGAGCTGGACTCAGCTTTATATCTATTCCAGTTCTAATTCGTTTAATGGGTTTGGAAGAATATGGTGTATGGGCTTTAGTTTCTTCTATTTTAAGCTTTATAGTTCTGGCAGAGGTGGGTTTACCTGTATCGGCAACAGTTTTCGTCTCTCAAGATTTAGCCAAAAAAGATATTAGAGGGCTATCTCAAACATTGACAATTATAATTACAGCAATGCTAGTTTTAGCAACTATTGCTGCCTTATCTCTTGGGATAGGTGGAGAAGCCTTGACTCGTATTTTTCCCAAGTTAAACATCTTCCAGCAGCAGCAGGTTGTACAGGCTATACAAATTGGTGCAATTGCAGTATGGGCACAGCTACTACAGCAATGTTTTATCGGAATAGAACAAGCTTACCAACAGTATAAATTCATGAGTGCATTGGCTACTTTGCAGTGGATATTCTTAACTGTTGGATGGATGGCTTTGGCTTGGTCAGGAGGAAAAGTAGTTGCACTAGCAAAATGGCAAGCATTGATTGGTGTAGTTACTTTGTTAGGTCATATTTGGGTTATAGTCTTACTCACGAAGAATCACAGAATTAAACCGCTTTGGAATCCGCAAAGAGGAATGGAAATAGTTAACTATAGTTTAGTGAGCTGGATTACGACATTAGGACGTAGTTTTTTTACACGAGGCGATCGCCTCATAGTTGGTTCTTTATTAGGTTCCACGAACCTAGGAATATATGCAACTATGTTTGATATTGCCAGCGCAACAACTTCCTTTTCAGCATTAGTTGTTCAGCCTTTAATTCCTACAATTAGCAATTTAGTAGTAGACCCAGATTCTAATAAAGTTTTATTACAAGAAAAAGTCAAACAAGCCATAAAAATTAATGCATTAGTCGCAATTGCTATAGGCTCTATTATTTTAATATTTGCTAACTTAATTATAAAATTCTTGATGCCGGAATCTGTAAATTTAACCAACATTAAAATTTTTCAAATATGTATATTAATCACAACCCTAATTTCTTTAAATGCACCTGGATATTTTATTCTTTTTACAACAAAAGATGTCGCAATATCTGCTTTTAATCAATTGTCGTTTGGTTTATTATCTTTGATATTTATTGCTTTAGGTTCTGTACATTTAGGTTTGTTAGGTGCAGTTTGTGGTAATATTGGCTATTTAGGAACACTGTTTTTGCCTGTGGTTGCGCTCAAAAAATTAAATCTTCCTCTTCATATCCTTGTATCTTGTTTACTAGTTCCTATATCGTTATTTATAATAATATCTTTTATTAGTTTCATATTTGTCAATTAAAGAAAGACCTATTGAATTTAATTAATAATCTAAACATAAATAATGATAGCAGATTCTAGAAAAGTTTCTATAATACTTGGGCCAATTCCTCAAGAAGGCGGCGTTACTACTTTTATAGAAGAATTTACCGATATTTTGCAACAAAAAGGCTATTTTATTTGTATAGTAACTTTAACGAACCCAAAAAATAGTAGTAATTTCCTGAGCGGATTAACTTCAGACTCTGTGATTACGTTATTTCTTCCAAAAGACATTTATACATTTATTAAATTTTTATATAAAAATAAAATAGATATTACCATATCTAATGTATATTACTCTTTGATTATTCCATTAATTCACAGCACGAGAAAAATTCATATTCTTCATGGATTTGGTAATTTAGAGGCAAGTTTATTACAATTTATTATTGGTAATTTGTCCAATATAATTGGATATAGATGTACTCAAACATCTATAGCAAATAGCTATCTTACTGCCAGTATAAATAGAATTTTTGGGGTTAAGAATTCTGCAGTGGTTCCTTGGGGAATCCCTAAAGCTTTTCAACAGCCTATCATTAAAGATTTTTCTCAGCGAGACATTGACTTACTTTATGTTGGCAGAATTTGTTTAACAAAAGGTTTAATGCTGATACTTAATGCTTTAGCTCTTATACATAATAAGAGTGGTAAACAAATTAATTTCCATTTAATTGGAGCCTTAAAAGATAATTTACAGTCTCATCAGAAATTGCGAGAAAAATCCCTAGATAACATAATTTATCATGGATACCTTGATAAAGAAAAAATTGTTGAAATGTATTCTCGTTCCAAACTATTTATTTCTCTTAATCCAGAAGAACCTTTTGGATTTACTTATGTAGAGGCTCTTGCATGTGGCACTCCGATAATTATCCCTAAAAGCTGTGGTATTGCACCATTTGTTGATTCAAGATTAGCACTATTCGTTGATATGAATGAGCATTCAATTGCAGAAGCTATTGAATATGGATTATCCAAATTTTGGAATTTAGATGAGATAGCTAGTTTGTCGAGAGATACTTTCTGCTGGCAAAAAGTTGCAAATGTTATATTTGGCGAATAAATTTTATTTGATTAATTAAGAATTAATGCAAAAACATATTTGGCAATAAGTTTATCATGCTTTTATTTTATGTAAACCTTGTTTTTTTCATCGCATTAAATCCTTATATTAGATTTCTACAACTTCCTTTTGGGGAAGTTGATCCATCTTCAGGATTATTAACTTTTCCAGTTTCAATATATTTAATTATCACTAAAAGAATTCCTAAAGAACTGCAATTTTTATATCCATTAATTATTATTATAATAATTTATTCTTTTGCATGGTCTCCACTGTTTAATAGCGATACAGATTTGATAAATTATATAACTTCTCTTGGTATATTGCTACCGCCTATTTCAGTTATTATTTTTTTTGATTGTTATAAAAATTTAATATCTCCAATTGTCTTAAATATAACAACTTTTTTATGGTTTATAACGGCATTTGCTCAACAGTTTGTTCCATTTCTTGTACCAAATGATTTATTAAGTTTACTTATTAGCAGATTTTCATCAAATGTTATTGATGACGTGAGAGGTGTACAATCATTAGCAACCGAGCCTAGTAGTGTCACATATCCAATTATTTTATTTGCCTTTTTATCTATCTTTTTTTATCGAAAAGAAAAGATAACTTTGAGAAACCTATACTTAAATTTATTAATGATTGGTTGTGTTGCTTTGTTTAGCCGTTCTTTCGTCTTATTTAGTAATTTATTTTTATTATTAATTTTCTATGGGTTGCTAAAACTAAAAATTAATTTTTTTAATCCTTTATTAATAATTAAAGCTTTTATCTCTTTAATTATTCCGCTTTCATTATCAATACTAACAGTAGTATTAATTTCATTTTTATTAAATTATTTTGCTCCAGAGAATAGAGTCACGGATTTCTTGAATACTGTGTATGATAATGACTTATTTTCTGTGCAAAACCCTATAGAAATGATAGCTATTATAGCCGCTAATCTTGGGGATCTTCGACTTATACAGTTTTTAACTTCTTATAATTGCTTAAAGCTATTTCCTCTAGGTGCAGGTGTAGGTAGCTTTGAAAATACTTTTTTAATTTCCTGGGATGATATATTTGGTGGTTTTAATAATTTAAGAACTGTTAGTAGGTCAAATTCCTATGGAGGTCATGTTGCCTCTGAACTTGGGTTTCCTGGTTTTATAGCGCTTTTATATTTTCATTGGATGTACTGGAAAGTATCTATTCGCCAGTATAAGCATAAAATTCCAATATATAAAATTTTGGCTTACATGATGGGCCTGTCTTGGTTGTATTTTAATTCTATTGCAAGTATTGCAATCCCTTGGTTAATGCTGATTTTTATTTAAATACCATTAGCAATAATTAGGCAATTTTTTATTTATGCTAGAACAACGTCAATATATGAATCAAAGTTTATGTGAAAGACCTAGTATTTCTATTGCTATTCCTGCTTATAATGAAGCCTTACATATAGAGCCCATCATTAAAACCTTCTTATCAAATACTTATGAAAATTTAATAGAAGTTATAGTAGCTGATGGTGGCAGTACTGATAATACTCAAGAGATAGTAAAAAAATTATCTACGGAAGATTCTAGAATTAAGCTGATAGATAATCCCTTAAAAATTCAAGCGGCAGGACTTAATTTAATTTTAAAAGAATCTAAAGGAGATATTTTTCTTCGAGCTGATGCTCATTCAGACTATGCATCTGACTATGTAGAGAAATGTGTAGAAGCTTTATTAGCATCGGGTGCGCTCAATGTTGGTGGAGCACAACGTTTTGTTGCTAAAATTCCATTTCAAGCCGGAATTGCTCTAGCTTCCCGGAGTCCGCTAGGTAGTGGAGGTGCAAAATACAGAGATCCAAATTATAACGGTTATGCTGAAACCGTTTACTTAGGATGTTTTTGGAAAAAAGTTTTATTAGAATTATCCGGCTATTGTATTGAAGCTACTCCAAATGAAGATTCTGAGTTAAATTTGAGATTACAAGCATATGCATTGCATAATTCAAGCTTTCCAAATCCAAACTCTGATGTAAATTGTCAATTAGCTAATCAAAATTCTCCAGCAGTCTACATTAGTTCAAAAATTCGTGCCTGGTACTATCCCAGAAAAAATTGGCAATCTTTGTGTATTCAATACTTCAAATATGGTTGTGGTCGCTACACAACAACTATTAAACACTCAAATAATTTGCACATTAGAGGAGCCATTCCGTTTTTGGTAATTTCTATTAGTATCTTAATGTTATTAGTTGATTTATTATTCCCTAATTTAAAGCTACCTATAGAAACATTAGTGTTACTAGGGATTTTATTACCGTTTTTAGAAAGTGGTCGTATCACCTGGAAATTGCGTCACGCCTTTAAGGAAGAAATTTGGCGAGGTGAGGAAGATAAAATACCATCTTTTCTAAGCCGTTGGTTTTGCTGTGGAGTAGCTTTACTAACGATGCCAGTAGCTCACTCTTCTGGTTATGGCTATCAGTTATTAAGGCATAAAATATTTAGGGTAAGTGGTTAATAAAAAGTGAATTTATTTCACAAAATTGCAATATCAAACTTTCTTTATGCAACTGTTAATCTGGATAAGATCTGTATATATATTCCGTGACTATTCCTATTCAGAAAAAACTGAATTATTGTTTTAGCTATAGTAATCTTATAAAGATATCACCAATGCTTATTGCTAATTCAAAGCACTCTTTTAAGATTACTATTAACTCTTGAACTACGACTCATGAAAGAGTGCATTTGCTGTTATGAAAGACCTGGATTCTCGGAATTTTGGATCTTTTGCAAAATTTGTTCAACTTGGTAAGCTTTTTCGTTTCTGTTTTGTGATTTGAAAATATTTATAGCTTTTTTGAGTGAGATTAAAGCTTCATCTCGTTTATTTGTTTGCAACAATGCTAGTGCTAAATTTGTTAATGCATCGGCATAATCAGCATTAATTTCCAAAGCTTTGCGATATTCGCTCATAGCTTCATCCCAGCGGCTTTGGCTAGCGTAGACAATACCGATCGCATTATAAGCTAGGGCATATTTGGGTTTAAGACGAATAGCTTCTTGGTAAGAGTTAATTGCTTCCTCTAGCCTTTCTTGTCGAAATAATACATTTCCAAGCTGGTAGTGACCAAATGCGTCTTCAGGGAACCGTTTGAGAAATTTACGTAGACTTTCCTCTGCTCCTTTGAAATCTCCTTGACTGTACAAAGCATTGGATTGTTGAATAAACTGCGATCGCTCTTGGAGTACTGAGTCTTGCTGCTGAAGCTGTGCGATTCTTTGCTCTTTAATGTTGAGGTTGCGCTGTGGAGTTAGTCTTTCAGCAGACTGTTCTGGGGAATATAAAGAATTTTGCAATGTTACCGCTAACACTGATGGCGCGCTAATAATTGTCGTTATCATGCTCAGTGTTAAGTAACCAAGAGGTTGAACACATACTGTTTTAAGTTGGTTGTTCAGCTTCATTGTCCTCAATCCCTCAAGAGTGCTCCGATACCTATGATAAATTGAGGTGCGTTAACAAATCTACAAACGCACCTCAGTTATTTGTCTGGAATTTGGTGTTAAATGTTCCTGGTAAGGTCAAGGATCAAAGAAAACTAACATAGTTGAGAGCATTGATAAGTGGATCAACTGGTACTAGGGAGTTAAAAGCTACATAAACCCTAGTAACTCATTATTCTTTCAGGCGAGTGTTGAGCCTAGCTGAAGCTATAACATCTTCTTCAGGCAAGAAATGAGGAAATTTATATACTATACAAAATAGTTTATAGCGCTTCCCATATTGGTGAGGTACAGCAATAAAAAATTAACTGCTGTTCGCGTAGCGTTCCACAGGGATGGGAAAGGATAAACGCAGCGAAAAGTTGAGCCAGTGCGGTGGACGGGTTCCCCGGCATAAAGCAACTGGCGTTGCGCGTCCGGGTCTCCCGGCGCAAAACTTTTCAAGACAGATAAACGCCGATAAATTTGTCATCCACTAGACTAGGAAACGCTATAAATAATTATCTTGATTAGCTATTCTCTACTTAGTTAATCTAATGTTGTACAGAGTATGTTTTAAATTCTATATTATTTTTTCAGCATTTTTGTAAATAAGATTATTTATAATCATCTAAATATCAAGCAAGTTAAAATACTTGTGTAAATCCGAAATTTTGCATAGGAGATAATACAGTTATGGGTTGGTTACAAAGACTCTTTGGTATGGAAAAACCAGAAGATGCTCAAGTGAACCCTGAGCCAACTTTAGTGGCTGAGAACTCTTCTGGTGGCGAAAGCATCCCTATTGAGCGAGTGGGACTAAATGGAGAATACGACCAAAGTGGTTTAGCAAAAAGAGTTGCGTTAGCTTTTGATGAAGATTCTCGATTTGATGAAATTAGTACAATTTATGTTGCTCAGTTAGGCAGTACGGTAGTTTTAAAAGGAAAAGTACCTGATCAAGACATTTTAAATCAATTGGTAGAAATAGCTGGTGGAGTTAGTGGTGCTACTGATGTTGTAACTGATGAAGTAGCCGTTGGCTAGTATTGTTTTTTGTGCAAATTTTAGGTTTTAAATTTTGGATTGAAGATTTAAACAATTTAAAATCTAAAATCTAAAATTGATTAGCTATTTTTATGAGGAGCAGACTGTCAATGAAAACTCAAATATCGGCTCGTCAATTTGGTATTGGGCTAACTTTATTAACTGTTTTAATGCTAGCAAGTTGTGGTCAAAAAGCGGAAGAATCTGCTAGCAATACTGAAAATCCTACTGCTGTTTCTCAAACGAAACCTACGGCTAAAAGTGCAACTGCAACATCTGCAAATCAAACTGTAATTCCTGCAGATGCACAAAAGCTAGGTGTCAAGCCTGAAGGGGAAACAGCTTGTCCTAGTAATGCACCAATTAAAGGTAAGATTACCAAAAAGCGAGGTAATATTTACCACATTGCCAAATCGCCTGATTATGCCAAAGTTAAACCTGATATCTGCTTTAAAGATACAGCAACGGCAGAAAAAGCTGGTTTTTCTGTGCCTAAATAAGCAGCTTGGTAAGATGATTTAGTAATTTAGCCCGCAAAGGCGGGCTTCACCAAAAAGCAGATCAAACAGGGATGCGTTGGTCGCGAAGCGAACCGCCGCAGGCATCGCGGTTATGTGGTGTATCAAAATCAATCAACGGCCCTTTGGGTACAATACGCGTCGGGTTAACCTTGGTATGACTACGGTAATAATGCCGTTTGATATGGTCTAAATTACAAGTTTCTTTAACTCCCGGCACTTGGTAGAGTTCTTTGAGATAATTCCACAGATTAGGATACTCCACTATTCGCCGTAAGTTGCATTTGAAATGCACATAATAAACTGCATCAAAGCGAAATAGGGTAGTAAACATACACCAGTCAGCTTCAGTAATTCTATCGCCGCAGAGATAGCGCTGCTTGTCTAATACTTGTTCCCAGTAATCGAGTGCTGCAAATAATTCTGTTACCGCTTCATCATAAGCTGATTGAGTAGTGGCAAATCCCGCCCGGTAAACACCGTTATTTATGGGTTGATAAATTTTATCAATGGTTTCGTCAATTATATTTTGTAAATCTTGAGGATAAAAATCAACATCAGCTTTAGCAAAATCATTGAATTCTGTATCAAACATCCGAATGATTTCGCGAGATTCATTATTGACGATTGTCTTTTCTTTGATATCCCATAAAACTGGAACTGTTACCCTTCCACTATAGTTGGGATCAGCTTTTAGATAAATTTGCCATAGATAATTAGCGCTGTTAACTGTATCAGGAATTGCGCCTGGTTCATCATTAAATTCCCAGCTATTTTGATCAATTTCTGCACCAACTACTGATAACCCAATTACATCTGTCAGTCCTTTTAACTGACGGAGAATTGCAGTACGACACGCCCAAGGACAAGCCCAAGAAATATATAAATGATAGCGCCCTGACTCAGCTTTAAATCCACTAGAGCCATCTGCTGTAATCTTATTACGAAAGGTAGTTGATGGCCGGATAAATTTCCCTTGCGAATCTTCTTGATCGCGTTCAGACACCCACTTACCATCTTTGAGGATTCCCAAACCCATAAGTATCTCCTGATAACAATGTTGAATTTTAGATTCAGGCTTTGGCAGAAATCTCAAACCAGACTAAAACTTATTTATTAAATAAAAGTTAAATGAAAGTAAGGGTGTTTAAGCAAAATTCTATTATGCGCCCTAATGCATAGCCTGAATTCTCTGTCTTACACTTCTTGAATACCCTCGTCTGTTTTAAAATTCTTCTATTATTAATCTTTTAATTGAGTACCAGTCATTAGCAAATGACTAATGACTAATAACTAATGACTACTCAGCATTAAGAATTTTTGGTACTTTAAAAAATTCTCCTTCTTGTTCAGGCGCACAGTTGAGAATGGCTTCTCGGTCAGGATAGGGTTGTAATTCATCCTCTCGTGTCACATTGCTGACATCAATAGCCCTGGTGGTAGGGGATACATTACTGACATCGAGCTCACTTAACTGCTCTATGTAATCTAGAATACTTCCTAGTTGAGTGGTGAATTGCTCCTCCTCTTCTGAGGTTAATTCTAAACGAGCAAGCAGGGCTACTTTATGGACTAGATCGCGATCAATCATTTTGGGTCAAAGTGTCAAAGTGTCAAAGTGTCAAAGGGTAAAAGGTCAAGGGTCAATAACTTTTGACTCTTGACTCTTGACTTGTGGCTAAAAGAAAATATCAACTTGCGATCGCCCAGTGGTTTTCAGCCAGTTCTGAGCTTCGATATAATTATTGGGAGCCATGCGAATGGCGCGAATCCAATAGTCTGCAGCTTGGTCAAACAAAGCTTCACCACCGTCATGATCCCCAGCTTCTTTGGCTTTTTCGCCTTGGTAGTGATAAATCACGGCGATGTT
This sequence comes from Calothrix membranacea FACHB-236, assembly GCF_014696315.1. GTDB lineage: Bacteria > Cyanobacteriota > Cyanobacteriia > Cyanobacteriales > Nostocaceae > Aulosira > Aulosira membranacea. Next base: position 109,779 of record NZ_JACJPX010000005.1, on the reverse strand, counting down.
GTTTAAGGCTTGGGGTAGGCGTGGGTTTAACTCAATAGCCTGGTGGTACAACTCTAAAGCTTTGTTATGGTCGCCGTTGCTGGCATAGATTAAGCCCATATTGTAGAGGATATAGCCGCGATCGTTGGGATCTTCCTCTAGTGTGAGTGCTTCTTGATAGTAGTCTAAGGCTTCAGCATATTCGCCTTCTGCTTGGGCCGACATGCCATCTCGATAATAAACAAACGCTTCTTTAGCTTTTTTGTTAGTTGGCAGTATCTTGAGAATGATATCTGCCATGACTGTAAAGGATTTGTCAATAAAGTTATCGTTTTTCTGGGTTCTTGGCATATTTGCCTCTGTGAGATTGCAGCTATTGGCGTGAACAATGCCCGGAGAGTTTGTTTAGCCGTTGTTGAGACGCGATAATAATTCTCTACGTCCTGTGGGCATAGGCGAACACTCTTATTTTCCCTCTAAAGCCAACCGGATGAAAGGGGGGAGCCGCGAATTATATCCACCTGGTAATTTTGCCATCCGTATAGTTAATAACTAATTTAACTAAATTTGTCAGATATTGTTATCGTTGATTGGCACAACACAGTCTGGACTATTGTGCTGAGGTTTATTGACTAAGGTGCTAACTGGGTAGCTAGTCATTGACGCGGCTGGATAAGGACGTAATAGCGGCTCTAGTACTTCATAGCTTTGTGTTTGAGGGTCTAACCACTGATTGTAATCTTCAGGAGCCAGAATCACAGGCATGCGATCGTGGATGGGTTCGAGTAATTCATTCGCTGCTGTGGTCAAAATGGTACAAGAAGCTATTTCTTCTCCTGAAGAAGATTGCCATCTCTCCCACAAACCAGCAAAAGCAAAGGGTTTTTCATCTTGAAGACGAAAATAAAATGGCTGTTTTTTGTTTTGTTTTTTTTGCCATTCATAGAAGCCATCCGCCAGTACTAAACAGCGCCGATGCTTAAAGGCTGAACGAAAAGAGGGTTTTTCTGCAACAGTTTCTGCCCTAGCATTGATGAGTTTGGCCCCTATGCTGGGATCTTTTGACCATGAGGGGATTAACCCCCAACATAACTGCTGAAATTCTCGCCGATCACTTTCAGGTTTACATAGCACTGTTGCTACCATTTGCGTAGGTGCAATGTTATATTGCCTTGCTAAATCGGGCACTGTTTCTAACTCAAAAGCTTGAGCTAATGCTGCGGCTGTCTGCTTTAAAGTAAATCTTCCACACATAGTTTTATTGGCGATCGCAGATTAAAATTAGACGTATAAATCTGATCAATCATCGATATTTTTTTATTTCTTCAGATAATTCTATTTTCACTCTGATGCTGAATATAAATAAAAAAATATCCGGTTTTTTGAAAATCATTTGGTAAGATATTGTATTTTAAACCCCTCCTTTCGATCATATTCCCTATTATATTTTTGGCATGGAAACATTGCGGCTGTACGATTTTTTACCTTCAGGTAATGGCTATAAGATTCGTCTTCTCTTGACGCAAATCGGTATGCCATTTGAGAGAATTGAACTCAATATCACTAAAGGCGAGACTCGAACACCCGAATTTTTGAGTAAAAATCCTAACGGTAAAATTCCCCTTTTGGAGATTGAACCCGGGAAATATTTAGCAGAATCAAATGCTATCTTGCTGTATTTAAGTGAAGGCACAGAATTTTTACCTTATGATAGGTTTCTGCGCGCTCAGGTGCTGCAATGGTTATTTTTTGAACAAAATAGCCATGAACCTTTTATTGCCACATCAAGATTTTTAATCTCTATTTTAGGCAAGCCTGAAGAACACCAAGAAACAATGAAATCTAGGCGTGAAAAGGGTTATGCTGCCTTAAAGGTGATGGAAAATCATTTAAGCGATCGCAGCTTTTTTGTGGGCGATCGCTATACTATTGCTGATATTGCTTTGTTTGCTTACACCCATGTAGCGGATGAAGGTGGTTTTGATTTAACCCAATTTCCTGCTATCCAAGCTTGGATAGAACGTGTTAAATCTCAACCTGGATATATAACCATTCACCAAGAATGACAGTATGAGTTTTTTACCAGTTATCAGTTAACAGAGGTTAACTTTCAATTAATCGCTGTTAACTGACCACTGATTTAAAAGTGCTGAGTGCTGAGTGCTGAGTAAAAAACCATTGAGACTTTCATGCATGGCATAAAATACTAAGTTTCAGTGTCAATTTCTACCAATTTTTGCCGAGAAGTGGCACCAGATTTAATCCTGATATAAGATTTTGGTACATTAAATTTTTCAGCTAGTAGTTTAATTAACTCTTCATTAGCTTTTCCATCTACTGGTGGAGATTTTAAATGTACATTCAAACTCCCATCAGCTTGTTCTTCAATTTTTTGCTGTTTGGAATTAGGTTTAACTTTAACTTTTTTTTGCATTGCCTATTTTCTTTATTGGTGTCGCCTGATTTTAACAAGCTTGTCATACAATTTTGGATTTTAGATTTTATACCAATTTGAAAAAAGAATGCGCCAGATGGTAGGGTCAAGGCACTGCCTTGCCCTCTAGAATATATTGATATGTCGCAAACATTATTTGAATTAGTATTAAATTTTGGATTGACACCATAGATTCAAACTTTTGCATTCAGAGTCTCAATTAAATTCGCGACTCTTTGCTTGACTTCTTCGCGAACGCGACGAAAGGTAGCAATTGATTCGCCTTCGGGATCGTCAAGATGCCAATCTTCAAAGACTTCGCGTAATACCCACTCTTGCGGTAAGTTTACGCCACAACCACATAAAGAAATTACAGCATCATAATCTTGAGGATTGAAGTCACTTAAAGGTTGAGAAGTTTGATTGCTGATATCAATTCCAATTTCTGACATCACTTCTACAGTCACGGGATCTACCTCACTAGCGGCTAAACCGGAACTAGAGACCAGAATTTTTCCTTCTCCGAAAGTGCGTGCAAAACCCTCTGCCATTTGGGAACGGCGGGAATTATGCTTGCAAATAAACATGACTCGTTTCATGATACTTCTGGTTATTCTTTGTGAAGAAATTTAGAGCAGCATTAATTACTGCTCTAAATTTTTTATATATGCATAGCGATCGCTTTTTTAAGCACAACAAGGCTTTTTCAAAACTGGTGCTACTTCTGAAGAATTAGCATTAGCTGCAATATTCTCCTCTGGTGCTGTATCTGCCACCTTCACTACAAATACTTCCCAGCGATTACCATCAGGATCAGTCACCCATACTTTATCTTGTAAAGCATAGCAACAGTTAGTATTTTCTTCGGTAAATAAGGCTAATCCAGCATCAGCAAATCGTTTGATAGATGCTTCTACTTCTTGTGTACTTTCTACCTGCACACCTAAATGAGATAATGCACCGCCTGATTGCACACTATCAGTTAAGTTCAATGTCAGGTTTAAAGCAGGGTTGGGAATATCAAATTTAGCGTAGTCAGCCTTATATTTCATAGGTTCTACGCCAAACATGGCTCGGTAAAATGCTACTGACTTCTCAATATTGGTAACATTCAAAGCCACATGAGTTTTCAGAACTGACATAAATTTAAACCCTTGTCGATTTACGTTATATTGACACTCATCAATATTTATATACATCAATATATTGCCGCATATATTGATAGCTGTCAATATATAGATATGAACTTTCATCAACAACTGTCTACTTGCTGTCAATCAGTGTTGTCAGGCTTCCTTAAGCCTGACGTAGCGGCTCAAACAGCAGCTATCTTTCGCGTATTGGGAGATCCATCCCGGCTGCAATTGCTGAGTCTCATCGCCAATCAACCAAAAGGTGAAGCCTGTGTGTGTGAATTAACAGAACCTTTGGGTTTATCACAGCCTACAGTCAGTCATCATCTGAAGGTGATGTATGAAGCAGGGTTACTCGCTAAAGAAAGACGCGGTACTTGGATTTACTATCGGCTAGTACCGGAACGGATTGAAGCTTTGCGAAATGCTTTAGCGTTACCTCAGCAAAATTCATGAGACTATTAAAAATTGGTAATTACTAATTCGTAATTCAATTTGAGGTAGTTGATTTAAAGCTCACCTCAAATTGAGATAATTTTTAGGGTGCAACATTGTTGTACCTATATATAGGAATCCTACTTGAATCTTGCTAAGTATACTGAGAAAGAAGCCTTTGTATAGCAAGCTTCTAGTCAAATCATTTTTTCAAAAATCAAATAGGAATCCTATATGTTGATAATTCTGTTACCTGAAAATTAAAATTAATGGAAAGAACTGACACAACGGGGATCTCGTAATGTTGCCTTTTCTGGTTCTCGTGGAAACCAAGCTGCTGTTCGTTTGCAAAATTCCACTAGCATCAACATAACTGGGACTTCGATTAAAACGCCTACTACTGTTGCAAGTGCTGCACCAGAATTTAAACCAAATAGCATTACAGCTGTTGCGATCGCAACTTCAAAGTGATTGCTGGCTCCTATTAATGCTGCGGGTGCAGCATCTTCATAAGATAAATTGAGTTTTAAGGCTATGACATAACTAATTAAAAAAATGAAATTAGTTTGGATAAATAGCGGTACAGCAATTAACAAGATATGTAAGGGATTATTAACTATTAATTCTCCTTTAAATGCAAATAGCAAAACTAAAGTAATTAACAATGCTGTAATGGCAATGGGACTGAGATATTTTAAAAATATTCTCTCAAACCAATCTCTACCTTTATGTTTCAAAATCCAGTAACGGCTATACATTCCTGCTACTAATGGCAAGCCGACATAAATTAGCACCGATAAAACTATTGTTTGCCACGGAACTGTTAAATCATTTGCTGCTAGTAACCACCTGCCTAAAGGTGCATATAAAAATAGCATTGTCAGAGAATTAACTGCTACCATCACCAAGGTGTGACCTTGATTACCATAGGAAAGATAGCCCCACAGCAATACCATTGCTGTACAAGGAGCAATACCCAATAAAATTGTCCCAGCAATATAAGAATTTGTGAGTGTTACTTCACTACCATGAATTAATTCGCTACCTGTAATTAACGGACGAAATAGCCATCCTAGAAAGAACTGAGCAAATACTACCATCGTAAATGGTTTAATTAGCCAGTTTACAACTAATGTGAGAATTACAGGTTTAGGAGCGCGAATAGCGTTTGCTGCTTGAGTAAAATCAATTTTTACCATGATGGGATACATCATGAAAAACAAACATATAGCAATGGGAATTGATACTTGATAGACACTTATTGCATCTAGAATTACTGCTATTTTAGGAAATAATCTTCCTAAGGCGATGCCGATTAAAATGCATAAAAATACCCAAATAGTTAGGTATCTTTCAAAAAAACTGAGATTACTACCTGCTTGTGTAGAGGCTTTATTAGCTTGCGAATGTGTACTCATGAATGTAAACCTGAATTAATAGCACGTTGTTCCTATCCCCATCAAGTTTTTTAATCTCCGTCTCCGGCTTTCCAGGCGATTGCTTTGCTTGGTTGGGGATTGGGTAACTTCAGTGAAACTACTGCAGCTGCAAGTACAAAAAACATCGATGTCCACAGACAGCCAACTAAACCAAAAAGCTGATATACCAAACCAGACAATACAGTTCCTACCAATCGACCGCCAGAGTTAGCCATATAGTAAAACCCAACATTCAGCGCTACTTTGTCATCATCAGTAAATGCCAACACTAGGTAAGAGTGAACTGCTGAATTAAAGGCAAATACTACGCCAAAAATTAGCAATCCGCCAACGATCGCAATATTTGCGGGTATACCTAATTGCAGGGAAAGGGCGATCGCAGCTGGTACGGCGGTTAAGGTAAATGTCCAAAACTGAATGGTTTTAGCTTGTGGTGGACGACCAGAACCAAATCGCTGGATCAGCGTTGGTGCTAAGGATTGAATCACACCGTAGCCAATTACCCAACAAGCTAAAAAGCCACCAACTTGATAGAATGACCATCCCAAAACAGTACGTAAAAATACTGGTAAGCCTACTACAAACCAGACATCACGAGAACCAAACAGAAAGAATCGGGCAGCAGAGAGAATATTGATTTCTTGGCTTTTAGAAAAGAGTTGGCTAAATTTAACTTTCTTCTTGATTTTGCCCATACCTTTAGGCAGCATTAGCCCAGTGAACATAATCAAAGACAACGCCCCTGCCATAATCCAGAGGGAATTAACGAAGCCAACTGAAGCTAAAAGTGCGCTACCAACAAAGAAACCAACTCCTTTCAGGGCATTTTTGGAACCAGTTAGTACCGCTACCCACTTGAACAAAGATGACTGAGCATCTTGGGGTACTACCAACCGAATAGCACTCTTAGAACTCATCTTTGTTAAGTCTTTGGCAATACCAGAAAATGCCTGAGCCACCATTACATAGAGGACTGCAAGCCACTGTACCCAGTCTGGATTTAGCCATGAAAGCATAGCCAGAGAGAAAATTTGTAGCCCAATGCCAGTATAAAGTGTCACTTTAAGCCCTAACTGCGAGCCAATCCAACCACCTAAGAAATTGGTAACAACTCCAAAGACTTCGTAGAACAGAAACAGGAACGCGATTTGTATTGGGGTATAGCCAATGTTGTTGAAGTATAGCAACACCAGCATTCGCAGGGCACCATCTGTCAAGGTAAAGCCCCAGTAGGCGAGTGTAACTAGAATATAGTTTTTGAAATTAGCGCTAGAAGCTGTAGTAGAAGCCATGAGATGGGGATTGGGGATTGGGGATTGGGGATTGGGGACTGGGGATTGGGGATTTGGGACTGGGGATTGGGGATTGGGGACTGGGGATTGGGGATTGGGGATTGGGGACTGGGGAGCAGGGGGATGAGGGAGAAATCTGTAATGACTTTTGACTTTTGACTCTTGACTCTTGACTCTTGACTCTTGACTTTTGACTCTTGACTCTATTTCTTCAAACTCAAAGCCACCTTACGAGCGAGTTCAACCATGCGGTTGGCGTAGCCCCATTCGTTGTCATACCAGGCAAGTATTTTGACTTGGGTTTCATCTACAACCATTGTGGAGAGGGCATCGATGATTGAGGAACGAGGATCGTCTTTGTAGTCGATAGATACTAAAGGACGTTCTTCATAACCCAAAATTCCTTTTAGTGGTGCTTGTTCGGAAGCCGCTTTGAGTAAGCTGTTAATCTCTGCAACTGTGGTAGGACGCACAACTTCAAAGACACAATCTGTCAAAGAAGCATTGAGCAGTGGGACTCGCACGGCTAAACCATTGAGTTTACCGTTGAGTTCGGGATAAATTAGCCCGATCGCTGTTGCTGATCCCGTTGATGTGGGAATTAACGATAAGCTGGTAGCACGGGCGCGACGTAAGTCTTTATGAGGAGCATCAACGATAGTTTGAGTATTGGTATTGTCATGGATTGTGGTAATTACTCCATGCTTAATACCTAGACCTTCGTGAATTACCTTTACAACGGGAGCTAAACAGTTGGTTGTGCAAGAGGCTGCTGTTAATAGATGATGTTGATCGGGCTGATAGAGGTGATCGTTAACTCCCATGACAATATTCAGGGCCTCTTCTTTAACGGGAGCAGCCACAATTACCTTTTGTACTCCCCGCTTGAAATATGGGTGCAGGGTTGCAGGAGTTCTAAATTTGCCGGAGCATTCCAGCACTAAATCAATACCTAATTCTTCCCAAGGAACTTCACCTGGCTGGGAATACTCGCTAAAGCTCAGGGGTGTACCATCAATCAGAACGCGATCGCCTTGTGCTTCTACTTCTGGTGTCCAACGTCCATGAACAGAATCAAACTTGAGTAAGTGAGCAGCAGCTTCGGCTCCACCTTTTATTTCGTTAATATGGACAAATTCTAGTTCTGTCCAACCCCAAGCTGCTCGCAGAGCTAGCCGTCCCATCCTACCAAATCCGTTAATAGCAACACGAACTGTCATTATGTTCTTACCAATATCTAAATTTCTACAAAACTTGCAGATTGCTCATTGCACTTCTTAGCTGTTTTCAACGCAGAGTCAGCTTGCAGAGTTTTTAATGTTGGAAATCAGCTAAAAAACTTCTTAGAATTTGGCTTGTTTCCGCAGCAATTCACCAATTGTCAGGTTTAATTCTGCTTCACCTTCAAATACTGTGCCTACTTTGCCTTTGTTGAAGTGAACATAATCGAGGTTGTAAGCTTCCTCTGGTAAAGGTACGTAGCCTACCGCAATTGCTGTTTTCGGTGCATTTTTGAGGTAGAAATCTAAAAACTCTCTTAGCGCTGGTTTCTTTTGGGAAGACTCAAAGCTGGCATAAATAAACAAAGGTCGGGATAGCGGTTGATATTGGGCTTTTTCTACTGTTTGCCGTGATGGGAGTATTGCACCTTTACCGTTGTTAACTGCTACGGCTTTTAATTTACTTTGGTTTTCTTCGTAATATGAGTAACCAAAGTAACCTAAAGCATTAGGGTCTTTACTAATATTTTCTACTAAAGCGTTATCATCTTCGCTAGCTGTGTAGTCGTTGCGGCTAGCTCTGACTTTACCAACAGTTGCTTCTGTAAAGTAGTCAAAAGTACCAGATTTCTTACCAGCACCATATAAATTCAAAGGGCGATCGGGCCAGGATGCACGCACTTGGTTCCATCGGGTGATTTTACCTTCCGCCGCAGGTTCCCAAATCTTTTTCAATTCTGCAACGGTAATGTCTTTTGCCCAATTGTTTTGGGGATGAACGGCGATAGTTAGCGCATCAAAAGCGATGGGTAACTCAAAGTACCTCACGCCATTTTTGTTACAGGCTTCCATCTCTGACTTCAAAATCGGTCGAGAAGCGTTGCTAATATCTGTTTCTCCCGCACAGAATTTTTCAAATCCCCCAGTAGTACCGGAGAAGTTAACTATGACATCTGATTTGTTCTGTTGCTTGGTGGTTTGAAATTCTTTAGCGATCGCCTGGGTAATGGGATATACGGTACTAGAACCATCTATCTTAATCGCTGTGACTTTTGTAGAATCAGCAACTTCTGTTACTTGCTGCGACTGCTGAGTCTGCGTTGATGGATTGGATGTGGTGGCGCAACTGGATACCAAAGCTAACATCCCAAACGCGATCGCTAATTGCTTTGCTGCTGCGTTCATTGATATTACCGATAGAGGTGATATTGAGGGTATGTCTATATCATTTCAAAAAAAGTTGATATGTCAATCGCAGTTAGGAGACTATACACAAAAATTCATCAAAAAAAGTTGATGTATTAGTAGAGGTTATGACAGCGATGCTTTGAGAACAGTGGACAGGTGAGAATTTACCCTTTCACGTTTTCCCCTTCTCCCCTAACCGAAATTTTGTGGCGATCGCACTTTTTCGATTACCTGAGTTGAGCGATTGCGGCTTGCATAGCTTTATTCATCGCACTTTCTGGCATTGTGGTAGTAATTTGCTGACCTTGTTGCAGCAAAAACTGCTTGAAAAAAGGATCTTTATTGGCTTCAGTGAGAATAACTTGTTGGATGAGTTCTGCTTGTTGATCCGAGGTAGTAGCGACACTCTGTCCTTGCAGTTGATTTAAGAGATTTTGAGCTTTGGCATGGGCTGCATCTAAATTACTACCATGAGCAACAATGCTGCGAACTTGATCAGCTGCTTCATCGTAATCAATTTGACCAGAGCCAGCGAGATTGGTAATAGTACTACCAGTAATGAAAAAATGATTACCAAAAGGCTGTTTACTATAACCTTTTAAAGCTTCTGCTTGATCTGCGGCAATACCTAATAGCTTATTAATTTGTTGTTCTTTTGTCGCCAGCAGATTCAGCATTTCGGGGTAAAGACCATTAAGGCGCTGTTCGACAATTTCTTTGGGTGCGTTCTCATTATGCTTCACCTTCACTACCCACAAATCGCCCCGTCTTTCAATACCCTTGAGTTCTAATCCTAGTCCATCATCTTCTATTTGTAGCTTTTGTAAAGTAAAGGCAAAAGCTCGCCAGTTAACACCTTCTTTAAAAACTAATTCCACAACATTACCCACTTCTTGATACAGAGATTCAAACTCTCTGGGTGCAAAACTCTGCCCTTCTAAAGGATAGCGATCGCTTGGCTCGCCTTTGTCATTTAATTTGCGATAGATGTATTCACATTCCACATTCGTAAAATTAGTTTGGCTATTCACACTCCAATCTTGAATACAAATCCCCGTTAAATTTGCGCCAGTAAAATCTACCCCAATAACTTGAGTTCGCACCAAAATACTGCCTCGCAAATCTGCATTTTGTAAATCTGCGCCAGTCAAATCGGTATCAGTAAAATCTAGTTGACGTAAATCTGCATTTTGCAAATAAGCTCCTCGCAAATTGAGGTCACGCAAGTCCTTTGTTTCGGAATATCCGTGAGTTAAAAGTTTTTGGACTTGAGGATTTTCTAAATCCATATAGCGGCTATCAACTCTAGCTCTTTCCAATCCGGTGACACCTTGGAAACAAGTGCGATAAAGTTTTTTGGCTCGCAAGTCAGTGTTCGCTAACTTAGCTTTGCGAAAATTTACTCCGCTTAAATCTAAGTTTTGGAAAGAAGTACCACACCAAGAACCAACAGCTAATACCCAGGAACGTAGTAAATCAGGATACCGCCAAGGTACATTTTGGTGATAATTAACCCACCAGCTACTTAGGGTAAGTATTAAAGTTAATAAAATTCCACTTAAAATAGCAATTATAGTTAGAGCTAATTGTTCTGTTTCTGGTAATTTTGGCAAAATATCTTGGAGCCAATCACCATTGGTTTTAGCAGCAAAGAATCCTATATCCGAGCCAATTTTTGCTGCCAAAATGTTAATTAAAGCACTAGCAAATCTAGAAGCCATCCATACCCAGTGGTGTTTAGGTAGTAAAACATCAAATAAGGCAGCAGTAAAACGAAAAAAATAGAAGCAAGCGTTACATATCACTAGTCCTACAACTATCAATACTGAAGTTGCAAAGAAAAACTGTTCAGGTAGTTTTAATTGATTCATTCCCGCGAGTATATTTGCTCCTGTTATAGCTAAGAATATTGCTAAGATGACTGACAATATACTTCGACTCCAACCCTGATAAATTGTGGTCAAAAACCAGCTAACCAAAACGAGCGTCATCAGTGAATACCCTAAACGCAGTTGAGTGTCTACACTGATATATAGGCTTGTAATTGCACCCAAATATCCCGATATAATACTTAACAAAACACAAATAAAAATTACAGATAAAATTAATATAATTTTGCTATAGGTAGTTTGACCTGCTATTACGCTACCCATATCAGTTTCCAGGTTTTCTTGTACATATATTCGACCAGGAACTTTTTTTATGTGAAGACTCTGCTTATTAGTATTATGCATAACAATGCTATTAGTTTAGCTAGATTGTATTAATATATACTATAAAGCTAAAAAATAACATTTTATATGAATAGAGGTTATATGAAAAGTAGTGCTAATTTGTTGACTTTGCTTACTCAAGTAAATTGGATTAAACAAGGGGGATTGGGAGGGTGGAGATTCCTCTCTGGTATACCTGAAGAACAAGATTTTTTAAGCAACCTGGATTTAGAAGATAAAGACAAAATTTTAGCAATTGTTAAAGAAAGATTGCGCTTGCTCAATAATCAAAAGTCATCAGTTTCCGTAGGCTCTGATGAGCGAGATATTCTACCCGTTTCCTCTCTACAGGTGGGGATGAAACGCAGTTTAGCTGTATGTCGAATTGCTAGATTCTTTCCTCTTAAGGATTTTCAAGATTTTCTAGAATCTATTAAGCAGGAGATTGAGAAAAGAAGGGATGATAATAATTTTAATCAACCAGCAAAAATCAAAGAAATATTTTCTATGCCAGATGAGACATTTAATAAAATATTTCTTGAAAGTGAAGCACCAATTGATGAGCCGTTAAAGGGTCTGTTTTACTTAGAAAAGCTAAAAAATATTTCTGAAAGCCAAATGTCTGTTCTCAATCCTATTCCCATAGGAACTGGATTTTTAGTAGGTGTTACTCATTTAATTACTAATAATCACGTGATCAGTGATAAAAAAATAGCTAGTCAGTGTGTTGCCCAATTTAACTACATTGAAGATACTCTGGGTTATACGCAGCAAACTATAGATTATGAGTTAGATCCAGAAATCTTATTTGTAAATGAGCCAAGTTTAGATTACACGCTTGTACAACTAAAATCTAGTATGTTTACTAGACAAGCTGGGTATTACTTTGATTGGATTCAGTTGATTGAAAACGAACTCAATATTTTTCCTGGATTAACCCCAGAGATAGAAAGTAATCTCAATTATGAAGACTTAGAGCTTTTATCTAAGTTAGGTAAAGAAACAAATAGTGGTGATAATATATTTATTGTTCACCATCCTAAAGGTAAACAAAAAAAGATAGATATCAGTAATAATAAAGTTATTGAGAATGGCTTATATAAAAGTTTTCTCAGATATAAAGTAGATTCTGATTATGGTTCTTCTGGCGGTTTAGTTGTTAATAGTAAATGGGAAGCAGTAGCATTACATCATGCAGCCGTACCTAAAGATGCTCAAGAAGACGAGCAAAATCATCAAGTTGAAATAATTGCTCAACAAGGAATCAGAATTTGTCGCATAGTTGAAGATTTAAAGAAAAAGAGTTTTCATTATCGGAAACTCAGAAACTTTATTGAAGACTTTGTGATTACCTCGGAACAGCTAAATAATCCGCCTCTAGCATTTGCTATCGAATTAGATGGATTTAATGATTATATTCTTTTAAAGAATACGGAAGATTGTCAATTCCTTGAGCAGCCTCAATTTAGTAATGGATTTAGCATTGAGGCTTTGATTTGTCCTTACTCTAATGAAGTTGAGAGTACAGTATTTAGCAAGTTCTACCAAGCTTTTTCTAATAACTGTATAGCAACGCTGGGGTATGATGCTTTACGAGTATATATAAACAAACAAGGAAAAATTATTTTTTCTCGAAAAATGTATACACTCCCAACTCTACCGCTAGAAATACCTCAAGAAGACATTAGAGCGCAAGAATTTATATTTAATCTGCAAAGTATTCTGAAAATTCTTAGCTATAATATTTGCGTGAATGGTAGATATGATGATGCTACTAAAAATGCATTACAACACGTAGCAAATCTGCAAAAAAATATTCAGTTTGACCCTACAAAAGATATTAGTGATATAGATTCGCAAATATTAAATTATTTAAATTCCCAAATTACCTTTTTAGGTTTATATGAACTTAACTATGATGATCTTGATCAGCTACCTTATGAAAAAAATAATTTAAAAATTCCTGTTACTGAAAATCCCAGTCAAGGAGAAATAGTCAAAGGTCTTCAGAAATTGTTAATGAATCTTGATTATTATAATGGTCAATTGGATGGTGTTTATACTAAGGAAACATGCAATTCTGTAAAGCAATTTCAAAAAGATTTTGGACTGAAACCAGATGGTGTTTGTGGGCCGCTGACGCAGAAATTGATTACTGTAATTCAGTCTTATGACTATGAGACTGAAGAAGTAGTTAATTTTGGTGAATTTAATCAAATCAATATAACTTATAGAAAAGAAAATGAAAATTTAAAAATAGATATTCAAATTAACGGACATTCCAGTAAATTAAATTTGTGCCAAAAAACAGCTAATCAAAATTTGGGAATAATTCAACATAAAACCAAAAATACAGCCTTAAATATTGATATCACTCAAGGTAGCCCGATAATTATTGGGGGCTACTCAAATAAAAATTTTTCTATTCCAGATTTTCCCTGTAAAGGTAATTTGTGGAGTTTATTTAGAGGTGCGATCGCTAAAGTTTGCTTAAAGGATGAGAAGAATGTTCTGATTAGTCAGTGGCAATTTGAAGAAGGTAGGGGTGATAAAATAAATAGTCTCATATCTACAAATAATCATCAGGTTTTAGAAATATATGGAGAGCCAAAATGGTTACGCCAATCTAACTTTCCTGCTCCCCTATTACCATCGTCTTTAAAATTTGATGATAAAAACAATTATGTAGATTGTGGCAATGATGAAAGTCTCAATGTCAATGAACTAATTACTGTTGAAGCTTGGTTGAAACACAAATTTGGTAATTGTGTGATTGTTAGTAGAGTTGATAGGGAGAAAAATGGCTATTCTCTATCTTGGTACAACGGCAAAATTCGTGTATTTTTGAAAAATTCCTCTGAAAAAACTACCGTTTATACAAAAGAAAATGCTCCACAGGATCAGGTATGGCATCATGTTGCTTTTACTTGGGATAATCAATCGCGAGAAATTTCGATATACATTGACGGTAGAATTCAGGACTGTGTAGTAGAAGGACAATCTCAAACTATTATTTTTGCTGGGAAAGCCAAGAGTATTGGTTTATTTACAGGGCCTTTACCACAACTTACAGAACCTCTCAAAATTGGTTGCAAAGAAGAAAAAGAGATTTATTATAGTGTGGCGATCGCTGATGTCCGACTCTGGAAAGTAGCCCGTACTCAAGATGAGATTAAAGCCAATATGTCCCGACGGTTGACGGGTAAAGAAAAAGACTTGGTTGGTTACTGGCGGCTAGATGACGACAAAAATGTGCGTAACCTTGTCAACGGCAAGCCTGGTAAGATTGTTGGACAAGCAACCTGCTTCCCCTCACCACCCATTAAAATCTCCAAACAGCAGTAAATTTAAATTTGATCAGCAAGTGGCGATCGCATCGTCACTCATCCCCAAATTATTGATAAATTTATCGTTAATAAAATGGCAAAATTAGCACTGCTCATTGAAGTAAGTCAGTATCAGCCTGGTTTAACTGCTCTACCTGCGGCTGAAAAGGATGTGCTGGCAATACAGCGTATTTTACAACATCCAGAAATCGGCAATTTTTCAGATATCCAAATCCTCCACAATCCCGATCCTCTGGAAATGCAAGAGGCGATTGAAACTTTCTTCTCTGGTCGTGCTAAAGATGACTTAGTGTTGTTGTTTTTCTCGGGACATGGCGTTAAAGATGATGCGGGTAGGCTTTACTTTGCAACACGCCTGACACGCAAAGACGAACGCGGCGCACTCCGCAAATCCACAGCAGTTGCTGCTAGTTTTGTCCATGACATTATGAGCAACAGCCGCTCAAAACGCCAAGTTGTAATTCTTGATTGTTGCTTTAGTGGCGCGTTTGCTGAGGGTTTATTAGCTAAAGATGACGGTGCTGTTGATATCAAAACTCAACTAGGTGGAGAAGGGCGAGTGATTCTCACCTCTTCTACTTCAACTCAGTATTCATTTGAGCAGCAAGGCTCAGAGTTGTCAATTTATACCCGCTATCTAGTTGAAGGTATTGAAACCGGAATGGCGGATCGAGATGGTGATGGTGTAATTTCTGTAGATGAGTTGCATGAATATGCCAAAAACAAAGTGCAAGCAGCAGCACCAGCCATGAAACCAGAAATCTATGCAGTTAAAGAAGGGTACAAAATTATACTGGCTCAAGCTCCTGTAGGCGATGCCAAGTTGAGATATCGCAAAGAAGTTGAAGCTTACGCTAGCCAAGGAGAGATTTCTTTTATAGGGAGAAAAGTCTTAGATGCATTTGGCGAAAGTTTGGGATTGCATCCAGAGGAAATCAGCGCCATTGAAACTGAGGTTTTGCAACCTTATCGGGAGTACAAAAAGAAGTTACAACAGTATGAACAGGTACTAGTTGAGGTAGTTCAACAAGAACCGATTGTAAGTGAAAATACTCGCAGTCAATTAAAAAAGTTACAGCAAATTTTAGGTCTTGGTGACGAAGATATAGCGCCAATTGCAGCACGTATCATTCCCCAACAAGAGCAAACCACACCTCTAGCTGAAGCGCAAACAGTAAATCCTCAATCTCCTGCTAAATCTGAGGATGTCAGTTCTCCACAGCAACAGTACTCGAACACCTTCAATATCTCAGACAGCAATATTACTGCTCTTAGTGGTTCAGGACAAATAAATTACTATGAGGCTCCCAAAAAACCTGGGAACTGATACCTTGTTCTAATCGCAGCAAGAACGGGTAGGCACAATTAAACTCTGATTTTGGAAATCTGCTAAATACTCCATTAAAACGTTAAATTGTGGCAAATTTAAGCTGTAATAAATCCAGCGCCCTTCTTGGCGTGATTTAACTAAGCCAGCTTCCTTTAAGGTTTTGAGATGAAAGGAAAGCTTTGATTGACTCACCTCCAAAGCATCGCATAAATCACATACACAAAGTTCTCGCTGTCGCAGCAATTCCAACACGCTAATCCTTAAGGGGTCGGAAAGCGCATGAAAGCCGGCAACAATTAAATGGGGAGTGGTAGCAGTGAAGGTTGGCATCAATCAGAGTTCGATAAGGGTAATCTACCTTTATTGTGAACTAGAAAATATTGCTCCAGTGCGTGAAGCGGAGCTATCCCGAAGGGAATCGCTACTCACACAAAGAGAATTTTCTCTATTCATGAAAATTTAACTGTTATATAGTTAATTAGCTATATTAAATAACGTAGCAAAATCATGTTAAAAGCAACCCTCGAGCAATGACGTGGCGTTGATTACCTATTCCAACATGCAGCTTTGCTATGTTTTATTGCAGTTCAAATTGAGCGATAACGGATAAAAATCGATGTGGGGAAGTGCGATCGCAGCTTATTTGCATTACTTAGGGTTCATGCTGGCTTTTGGCGCTTTGATTGTGGAAAGCCAATTTTTGAAGAAGGATCTTAGCCTAGAGTCAGCCTGGAAAGTTGTCATGGCTGATGCAGTTTATGGCTTATCTGCCACAATGATTCTGATTACAGGGATTCTGCGAGTCGTTTACTTTGGCAAAGGAACCGATTACTATCTCAGCAATTCGGTTTTCTATATGAAGGTGAGCATTTTTATCTTGGTAAGTTTGCTGTCTTTATATCCCACCTTCTCTTTTTTGTCTTGGATTAAAGATTTACGCAATGGCAAAACCCCAAGTTTGGAATTAGCAAAGGTACAGCGAATTTCTTGGATGATTAGGGGAGAGTTATTTGGGTTTACTTTAATTCCTTTGCTGGCGGTTGTTATGGCAAGAGGAATTGGAGTGTTCTCCAGTATTTCTAATTAAACAACATCCAAATTCTCGATCAGCATACAGGATTGTACAAATTTCACCAAAGATAATCGCAACGGCACAATCATTGTTCGCCCTCTAGAATAATAGATGTGTCGCAAACATTATTTGAATTGGTATTAGTTTCACACTGTACTGCTCAGAGAATAATTTGATGCTTACTGTCCATCACCTAAATAACTCGCGTTCTCAGCGTATACTCTGGTTGTTGGAGGAACTCGGCATAGAGTATGAAATCAAGCGCTACGAACGCGATCCAAAAACTATGCTGGCTCCAGCTTCCCTACGCCAGGTGCATCCACTTGGTAAGTCGCCAGTGATTACCGACGGTGCGCTTACCCTAGCGGAATCTGGTGCCATTATTGAGTATTTAGTGGGACGTTATGGTAACGGCAGGCTGATTCCACCGTCGGATACGCCAGAACGAGTACGCTATACCTATTGGTTGCATTATGCAGAAGGTTCAGCAATGCCGTTGCTGGTGTTTCAGCTGATTTTTGAGCGCATCGAGCATGAGCCAATGCCCTTTTTTGCCAGGCCCATAGCCAGAGCGATCGCAGGACGTGTCAAAAGTTCTTTTCTAGGGCCGCAGATCACGCAAAACCTAGATTATCTAGAGGAGGAACTGCAAAAAAGCACGTGGTTTGCTGGCAATGAATTCACGGCTGCAGATATCCAAGTGAGCTTTCCTCTAGAAGCAGCTGATGCCCTAGCAAAACTGAATGCTAGCCGCCCCAATCTCATGGCGTTTCTGGATCGGATTCACGCACGTCCAGCTTATCAGCGCGCCCTCGAACGTGGTGGTACTTACGAGCTGCTGAGGTCTGCGTAATTTTCTGTCTGAGTTTTGATTTGGTGCAATTTGCTCAACCAGAATTTTTAATCATCTAACAAACTCATCAAAGCATGAATTTCAGGGTCTCGCGATTCTGATAAATTTTGTTGTAGTTTTAATATTTGCTTTTCTAATGCTTGAGCTGTGTAGACCATATTAGATTCTTGTGCGATTTTTAATTGACTTTCTTTAATCCTGATTTGTCTCAGCAATTCATCTACATGATGAATGGAATCATAATCTAGAGAAATCATACCCTGATACCTATGGAGCATCTCAGCAGTAAAGTTAAACAGGTTGTCTTTTATGTCGCATCGATTTATTAAATCTAACTAAGAATTGTACAGGGTATTGTTTCTAATTTTTGATTGAACTTAATTATCTTGAATTTTAGAAATAAAACATTTTTAGGTAAACAAAGTACATCCGTAGAGAACAATTTTCCCTACGAACAAAGCTCATCTGTATGCCATTTGAAGTACTGATACCAGTACAATACCATCTGTCTGGAGAACGAAGCACGTCTTTATGAATGTAACTATCGTAATTAGTGAATTTGTCTAAAACCTTACCTGCTCATAGATAAAACGAACCAGCAGGAGCGAGGTCAGATTTTTTACAAACTTAATTACGAGGTACAAAATGGACGTATCACAGCTTAAAGAACATCTACCAGTTTATGCAGAAGGCCCAGGCGGTTTATCAGGAGCATCGGACACGCATATTGGCAATATCGATTCTGTGGATGGAAATAAATATGTCAAGCTCACAAAAAATAATGCTCCCGATGTGCAAAGCAACGTCAGGGACTCGCTAGGGCATTAAAAACAGTCACTCTAGGAACCGCCATAATACCATTTTGAAAAAATAGATTAGCTATTTTGTGACATGATGATATTGATATTATGTGCCTAACACACGCTTGTATATTGTAAGACTTACGCAACGCCGATCATGTCATTGCGACCGAAACGAAGTGTAGGAAAGCAATCCCAGCCTCAGGGGAGATTACTTTGCTATCGCTCGTAATGACGGAGTTACGTTATTTTTGCGTAAGTCTCGTATTGAAAGAAATAGTAAATATTTAGTAATAAATCATACTATCCAAATAAGCAAAAATACTAATCTAAGTAATTGCAAATTACAACTAGCAACCAAGGATAAAATGCAAAATCCATCCTCTGCTGGCATTACAATCTATCGCAGAGATGATTTTAGAATCAGTTTTTTAAGGCAGTCTAAATAAAGCAGTAATTTATAGCTCTTTCTACCTAAGTACAACACAGCTTGAAAAGCACAATATGTTGTAAGACTACTCGGTTAAGCGTTTTGAACCCAAAATTGCCTTTGGGGAAAAGGTTAAGGGTTAAAGGTTTTTTTTCCCTTTCCCCCTTCCCCCTTAACCTTTTCCCGACTTCTGCAAGAAGTCTATTGTGTTTCTACAATCACCTGTGTTCACTACGTGGGAAAATACTTAAAAGTAACGGCATTTCTGAATTTGAGTAGGAATTGAGATGATTTCCTCAAGCTAAAGGTCAATTATTTTTACCGTTGTGGAAAACAAAATTCACCTGCTTACTCAGCAATGCCAAGTAGCTAATACTGAAAAAACCGTAGGATGGTTGATTTATTGACCAAGCCTACAAAGGATCAGAGGATGAGAGATGACACGCTCTCCTAATTCTAATCGGCGTTTGTGGTTGCTGTTACTCAGTCGTGGCAGCATAGCTTTGGGAGTAGTTTTACTCGCAGGGATTCTTGGGGGTATTTGGTGGGCTAATAACTTTATTCATGAAAAGTTAGTACCATTAATTGAAAGCAATCTTTTAGAATTGCTGGGAAGACCTGTAAATTTAGGTGCAGTTCAAAGCTTCTCGCCAAATAGCCTGCGTTTTGGTAATACAACAATTCCTGCAACTACGACAGATCCAGATAGACTGGTAGCACAAGCGGTAGATGTGGGATTTGACCCTTGGCTATTAGTTTTTAACCGGACTTTAAAGCTCAATGTGACTTTAATTCAGCCTGCTGTTTATATTGAACAGGATCAGCAAGGGCGTTGGGTTTCTACGAAAATTAATACTGCTACCCAGGAAAAGAAGGGTTTTATTACCACTGAATTAGAGACACTTCGCTTGCAAAATGGCGGTTTGGTTTTGTCTCCCTATACCCCAGCCAATAAACCAAGGGTGAATGTTGGGTTTAATCAACTGAATGGTGTAGCGCGGTTATTAGACCAAAATCAAAGGATTAATTTTGATGCTACTACTCAACCTGTGAATGGTGGTAGTTTGCAAATTTCGGGAGACAGTCTCACCAAAACTACCGAAACGACGCTGCAAATCAATACTAGCAATTTGGCAGCAGCAACGCTGACGCAATTAGTCCAGTCACCTGTGACTTTACCATCGGGGACTGTGGATGGCAATTTAACAGTTAAATTTCAACCGAAACAACCTAAAACAACGGTTTTTGGCATAGTTAACGTTAATCAAGTTACGGCACAAGTTAATAATTTTCCTAATAAATTAACTAACATCAACGGGAAATTACAATTCCAGGGTACGCAGGTGGCGCTGGAAAATATATCTACCAATTTGGGTAATATCCCGGCGCAAATTAATGGCTCGGTCAATACCCAAACTGGTTATAATGTCACCGCGAATATCAAAGCTGTTAGCGCGCAAAATCTCTTACAAACCTTTAACATTAAACTCCCCGTCACCACGGCTGGAGATTTCACCGCCAATTTTAAGTTACAAGGTGCAATTCCCAAGCCTGTAGTTACAGGTGCGGTGAGTACAATTAAACCTGCGGTGATTGACCGTGTGAATTTTGAGAAAATTAGCACCCAATTTCGAGGAACACCGCAGGAAATTGTGATTTCTCAGATTCAAGCTACCCCAACGGTAGGGGGAGAAATTACAGGTAACGGTCGAGTTGGGTTAGGTAAGCAGGGTGAAGTTGCGATCAATTTACAAGCCCAAAGCCTACCAGGAGATGCATTAGCCCAAACTTATAATATCAATACTCCGAATATTCGCATTGGTACAGTCTCGGCAAATACCCAAGTATCTGGAACTCTAGCGAATTTGCGAACCTTGGTGCAAGTCCAAGCACCAATTGCGACTTATCCGGGGAAAGTTGAATTAGCAATCAATAAGGGAATTATTCAGTTCCAGAATACAGTTTTTCAGGTAGCGGGGGGGACAGTTGCAGCGCGAGGAAAACTTGTAGGCGATCGCTGGCAAGCTTTTGTGGATGCCAATCAAGTTCCTCTCCAGAGTTTAGCTCAAGCTACTAGCAATCCAAATAATGCGAATGCGGCTTTACCAAAGCAATTTCAGGGTAATTTAAACGGGGAATTTAATTTATCTGGAACTACAAAATCTTTCCAGTTAGCAAATATTCAAGCTTCTGGACAAGCTAATGTAAATGTCGCAGGCGGGAGAGTTAACCTCAATAATATCCGCTTAAATAACGGTCTGTGGCAAGCTGTAGCCAATGCTTCTGGCATTCAACTCAATCAATTTGCCCCCAATGTTCAAGGACAAATTGCTAATAGTAATATACAGGTTTCTGGTAATACGAATTCTTTTGCTTTAGCTAATATTCAAGCGGCGGGACAGGCGCGGTTGAGTTTAGCTAGGGGAAGCGTTAATGTCAGAAATATCAATTTGAGTAATGGCAACTGGCAAGCTATAGCCACTATTTCCCAAATTCAATTAAATAATTTATCACAAAATTTGCGCGGGCGGTTAAATGGTGATGTGCAAGTAGCGGGAACCACGGCTTCCTTCCAACCGCAAAATATTGTAGCCGCAGGTAATGTCAGATTTTCCCAAGGTTTAGCGGCACTCACACAACCACTCACTGCCCAATTTCAATGGAATGGGCAACGTTTACAAATTGCCCAAGCCACCGCACCCGGCTTGCGGGCATCTGGAGATATTGCTGTAGCGTTGCAACCTACTCCTCAAATTACTGGGTTAAATCTTAATGTCCAGGCAGATAATTACAATCTGCAAAGTCTGCCAATTCAGCTTCCGGGTAACATTGCTTTGGCGGGGAGAGTAGATTTTAACGGACAAGTTGCTGGTACGCCCACTACCCCAATTGCTAACGGTAATATTCGCTTAGAAAATTTCGCCATCAATGGTTTAGCATTTGACCCTGTCTTAACTGGAAATGTCAGTTATCAAGGCGGACAGGGAACGCAATTTCAAGTTACTGGTAGACAAGACCAAATTGCCTTTTCTTTAGGTGCAAATAATCGCCCCACTGCATTTAATATTAGGCGCGATGGCACAATTGCTACTGGCAATACTGTCGGAGATAATTTAGCAGTTAATGTCCAAGATTTCCCTATATCTTTAGCGAAAGGCTTCCTGCCTGCTAATGCGAATTTAGGCACCATCAACGGGCAACTATCAGGAAATTTAACAGTTAATTTAACAGATTATAGCTTAGTCGGTAATGTCGCCGTAGCTCAACCGAGAATTGGCAGAATCCAAGCAGATGAATTTCGCGGCAATATTAGTTATGGGAATGGCAACTTTAATTTAACTAATGGGGAACTGATTCAAGGACAAAATCGCTATTTACTTAGTGGGATTTTACCAACTTCACTCAATAACCCCTTACAATTTACAGTTAGCTTTGACCAAACCAGAATTGAAAATTTACTCTCCACACTGAATATATACAATTATCAAGATTTACGCACTGGTTTGCAGCCTCCGAAACTAGCTGGTGCGGAAGCCTTACAAACTCAGCCTGTAAGTTTACCCAATACCAATTTATTAGCGCAAATAGATTATCTCTCCAAAATTCAAAGCCAAGTCACTCAAGCAAGAACCCAGGAACAACGAACTGAACGCGTTCCCAGTTTAGAAGAATTACAAGGATTAATTAGCGGCAATATTGGCGTAACAGGTTCTTTACGCTCTGGCTTAAATATCGGCTTTAATTTTACTGGTAATAATTGGGTATGGGGCAAATATAATATTAATCAAGTTGTCGCTAGCGGCAATTTTGAAAATGGCAATTTAACCCTACAACCTCTGCAAGTTAATTTCAATAATTCCATCCTCGCTTTTACCGGAAAATTAAGCCAGCAAGCATTATCTGGACAAGCACAAGTTCAAAATTTAGCATTAGCAGATATTAAACCTTTCTTCCCGCAATTACCTATAGATGTTGAGGGAAATATTAATGCCAATGCGACATTATCAGGAGATTTAAATAATCCCCAAGCTGTAGGGGAATTAGCTTTAGTAAATGGCAGCTTAAATAATCAATCTCTACAGTCTGCCCAAGTTAATTTTAACTATAACGATGCCAGGTTAAATTTTGGCAGCAATATTTTAGTGACTGCTACACAACCAATTCAAATTAATGGTAGTATTCCTGCCAAATTACCTTTTACATCCGTCGAGCCAGATCCAAGTATTAGCATTCAAGCTAACGTGCAAAATGAAGGCTTGGCGTTATTAAATCTGTTGAATAATCAAGTCAAATGGGTAGATGGTAAAGGACAAGTCAACGTCCAAGTTCAAGGAACATTAGATAGACCAGAAACCACTGGCATAGCCACAATTAATAATGCCACGATTAATGTGCAAAGCCTGACAGAACCATTAACAAATGTTACAGGTACAGCACAGTTTGCAGGCGATCGCTTAATTGTCGATAATCTACAAGCAGAATTCAGTCGCGGACAATTAACAGCCGCAGGTATTCTCCCTATTTTCGCTAGTCAAAACGCCCAACAGCAAGCCGCTAGCAATCCCCTCACTGTTTCATTGCAAAACTTGCAGTTGAATTTTCAAGACTTATATCAAGGCGCAGTCAACGGTAATGCTGTAATTACCGGAACAGCATTTGCACCCCAACTCGGCGGGAGAATTCAACTCAATGATGGTGAAGTATTGTTAGGAAACGCCGCAGCTGTCAGCAATACAACTTCCCAGCCAGCAAATTCCCAAGAATTTACAGTCACAACACCAGAAACAACAGCGAATAGTACCCCCACAACACCCACAACCACAAATACAAGCAAAATACCGATAGAATTTGCCAACTTACAGCTAGTTTTAGCCGACGATGTGCGCGTTACCCGTCAACCGCTATTTAGCTTTGTCGCGGAGGGTGATATTACTCTCAACGGAACCCTGGCTAAACCTCGTCCCCAAGGAGAAGTTCGCTTGCGGGGAGGACAGATAAATTTATTTACCTCCCAATTTACCTTAGAGCGTGGTTACGAACAAACCGCACTATTTACCCCCAGTCGTGGTTTCGATCCCACATTAGATGTACGCTTAGTAGCCTTTGTCCCAGAAGCAACTCGCAGTTTAGGGCGAACTTCACCCATATCTAGCGAAATTCAAGATATTTCTGCAATCAACTTTGGTACATTAAACACAGTTCGCATTCGTGCGATCGCCAAAGGCCCAGCCAGCGAATTATCCGATAATTTGGTACTAACTAGCGAACCTCGCCGTAATCGAGCCGAAATCGTTGCTTTACTGGGAGGTTCGATTCTCAACAATTTACAGCAAGGTGACGCAACCTTGGGACTAATTAATATAGCTGGTTCAGCAGTTTTCTCCAACTTGCAAGGTACTATCAGCCAAATTGGTGAAACTATCGGCTTAAGTGAATTACGGCTATTCCCCACACTTGTAACTAATAGAAATACCAATGTTTCTGTACTCGGTTTAGCTGCAGAAGGCGTATTTGATATATCTAATAACTTCTCTGTTTCTTTATCGCGTGTATTTGCAAGCAATGAACCCTTGCTTTATAACGTAATTTATCGTTTAAATGACGAAGTGCGTGTGCGTGGTGCTACAAATTTAGGAGATGAAGGACGCGCTGTTATTGAATATGAAACACGATTTTGAGTTACACAGACAGAAAGATGCAATTTTAACTAAAATAGACAAATAAAGTCTTCAATGTGGCTATATGACCACCACTATCTCTACATCAGAAATTATTTATCCCAGCAGCGATGGAGAACCTGTGGCAGAAACTTATGACCATTTATATGCAATTTTAACTACTCTAGAAGTTCTCAGACAGTTTCTTCAAGGTCGTCGCGCCACAGTTTTAGCCAATCAATTCTTGTATTATGCACAAGGTTTCCCCAAATTAAGAGTTGCACCTGATGTCATGGTTATTTATGACGTTGAACCTGGGGGACGGGATAACTACAAAATTTGGGAAGAAAAACAGGTACCCAAGGTAATTTTTGAATTTACCTCTAAAGGAACTCAAGAAGAAGACAAAACCACTAAGAAAAATCTTTATGAAGGCTTAGAAGTAGAAGAATATTGGTTATTTGATCCCAAAGGCGAATGGATTACACAACAGCTGCAAGGTTATCGCTTAAGAGGAGATATTTATGAGCCAATTACCGATAGTTGCAGCCAAGTATTACAACTACGTCTAACCGTAGAAGGTAAATTGATTGGTTTTTATCGCCTAGATAATGGTGAAAAATTGTTGGTAACTGATGAATTGATTGCAGCACTCAAACAAGAAACTGATAAACGTATAGAAGCTGAAGCACAAGCCGAACAAGAACGCCAACGCGCCGCAGAACTTGAAGCGCTGCTTTCTCGTTATCGAGAACAGTTTGGCGATTTACCCTAAAATCTTGCAAAGAAGCTTCTAGTACAGCACGGCGTAAATAAACAGACTATACCCTACGGGAAGCCGCTTTGCGTCTACAAAATCAACAAAACGCTTACTCTGTCTTAATTTTGAATTTTGAATTTTGAATTCCGCCTTGCGGTACTAGGCATAAAAAAGAAGAACGCAAATAAACTGTACTCTTAATACTTGTCGCTTAAGGGGAAAAAGGTGAATGGGAAAAGGGAAAGAAAAAACCTTTAACCCTTAACCCGAAACCAATTTTGGTTTCAAAACGCTTAACCGATTAGTATGGACTGTTCTGTGCGTTCTTCTGGCTTTAAAAACTTTCTCTGCTAATTAATGATGATGGTGATGTCCATCTAGGTGAGGATTAACGGTTACTGCTTCCTCTGATCTTAAGGCAGTAATATGATCGTCAGCCCATTGTGCAGCCATCTCCAAAAACTCTGGATGATCATTCACACAAGCCATTTGCACATAATCTACATCGGGATGCTTTTTCTCTATAGCATGGATAATGTGATGGACATCCAATAAAGTTTCGTGATTTTCCGTCGCAAAACCAATCGGCATGAAAATTATTACTTTGGCACCCAATTGAATCAGGTTATTAGCAGCTTGCTCGGCGTTGGGTAGTGTCCATTCAATTAGCGGTGTGTCATGGTTTAGCCAACCGACAGAAATTAAAGGATACTTATTAATCAGCTTTTCCCGTACCAAGTCATACAGTGCTTGGCTTTCGACAATCCCAGAGGTAAAGCCTTTCGCCTTGTGGGGACAGCCGTGATTCATCAGCACAATCCCAATTTGAGAAGGTAGGTAGGTTGCTGCTAAGTCAGCATTAATTTTTTCCTCTACCAAATGCGCCATCAAATCAATGTAAGCTGGCTCGTTGTAGAAAGAAGGAATGTAGCGCATTCCTTTTACCCAATGTTCATCACCCTCAGCCAACTCAGCTAAGGCGTTATTTACCTGCTCGATCGCAATCCCACTAGTAAAGATAGAATCAACCACTAGCAGGGGATAAATCAGAATTTTGTCGAAGCCTTGGTTTTTAATCTCTGCCAAAACTTGTTTAGGCAAAAAAGGCGCACAGAAGTTAAAAGCTTTGAAAACTTGAACGCCTTCACCCCATTTTTCTTGTAACAGCTTTTCAATTCCAGCACGTTGCTGTTCAAAAATAGCGTTATGTGGGGAAATAAAATCGTGATGGGTATGTCCCCACTCATGACGGTCAAATAACGCCAAAAGCTTTGCTAGGGGTGGGTAAATCCAAGTAGGGACTGGTGCAAATTTTGCTGTCAGTAGATTTAAAGCCTGTTCGTTATAGTTAGCGAAATCTTCGTAGCTTTCGACTTCGCCGTAGCCCATGAGCAATACGGCTACTCTGTCTTGACGTGATGATTGCTCGTGGGTATGTTGTACTTTTTCCGGCGTGGCTACCACAGTGAGTTCCTCAATATAACCAGAATGGAGAGAAGTATCAAAGAAATAATTGATTATTTCCCGGCTGAGTAAAATAAAATCCCACCCCAGGGGATAGGATAGTTACAAATATCATAACGAGGCATCGCTTCTCACACCTCTGCCGTTAGGATCTAGACAAGAAAATTTACCTAAATTAATCAAGGCTTAGGTAAATTGCACATTTTTTGGTTCGGTGTTAACCATCAACAGCCAACAGCTAGCGAACCTCATAAAATTCAGCACTTTTGGCTGGAGCCAAATTCTTAGGGATTGCTTAAAATATTAATGTTGTATTTATAACAAGTAAGGGTGAGCATTGCTAAACCCTAGCTCTGACCCAGAGACTATATAGATGAACATATTTATTTGCCCTGGAATCCATGAGCCAGATTTGACTGAAAGTTTTATTTCTGGATGCTTAAATTTAAATTGCGATAGAGAAGCGCTGGGCCCAAGGGGCTGTCGCACAGTTGCTCAAAATTCAGGCAATAATATACTGATTTTTCCAGAGCAGGGTGTACTGACTTTATCACCCTTCCATATTTTACAATTTTTACACAATTGCCTGAATAATAGGTTAGAATCGCCCGTGTTCTTTATTAGCTTTAGCGCTGGTGTAGTTGGAGCAATTATGGCAGCGCGGTGGTGGCAACTTTTAGGGGGTAAAGTCAAAGCTTTTATTGCTGTAGATGGATGGGGTGTGCCACTATGGGGTGATTTTCCCATTCACCGAATGAGCCATGATTATTTCACCCATTGGAGTTCGTCTTTATTGGGTAGTGGGCAAAGTAACTTCTATGCAGAACCGACTGTTGACCATTTATCCATTTGGCGATCGCCCCAAACTGTACAAGGGGTGTTAACAGAACAGTCCTTAGGATTGTACCAAAAGAGCGATCGCTTAAGTGCCTCTGATTTTGTGCATCTGCTATTAAAGCGCTATGAAGAAAAATAGTCCGGAAAATAAACTGGGCAAAGGGGAGTGAGAAATAGGGAAAATTTTCCAAAGGAGCGATAAAAATAAGGAGGATGAGGGATGAGGAAGATGATCAGGGTGAGGATACACCTATTCTCCCTGCCCCCTGCCCCCTTGCCCTTGCTCCCACTCCCCTACTCCCATCTACCCTAGTCCCCATTACTTAGTGTCAAATGTTTCCAACGGAACCTGCTGCTGTTAATAACGGGTTTGGCGCACTGCTAAAAAACCGTGCTTTTATGCTCCTGTGGATTGGGCAACTGGTTTCCCAGTTAGCAGATAAGGTATTCTTCGTTTTGATGATTGCCCTGCTGGAAAACTACCCACCGCCACCAGGATTGGCAGAAAACTCAATGTACTCAACATTGATGGTGTCTTTTACAATACCAGCCATTTTGTTTGGTTCTGCGGGTGGCATTTTTGTTGACCGCCTTCCCAAAAAGCTAATCATGGTTGGCTCGGATGTGGTACGTGGTTTATTAACGTTGTTGATTCCGTTTTTACCACGAGAGTTTCTGATTCTTTTGATACTAACTTTTGCTATATCAACAGTGACGCAGTTTTTTGCCCCGGCGGAACAAGCTGCTATTCCCCTGTTGGTAAAGCGGGAGAATTTAATGGCAGCGAATGCCCTGTTTAGCAGCACAATGATGGGAGCCTTAATCGTTGGCTTTGCTATTGGAGAGCCAATGTTAAGCTGGGCGAAAGATTTTTTGGGAGAGGAATACGGTCAAGAATTGATAGTGAGTGGGCTTTATCTGTTATCGGGTGCAATTATGCAGCCGATTAAGTTTAAAGAACACAAGCCAAATCATGAGCATCAGGCTTCAACTCATCTGTGGTCGGAATTTACAGAGAGTTTGCGCTATCTGAAGAAAAACCGCCTGGTGTTAAATGCCATGCTGCAACTTGTTACCTTATATTGTGTCTTTGCTGCGTTAACAGTGCTGACAATTAGATTAGCAGCAGACTTTGGCTTAAAAGAAAAGCAGTTTGGCTTTTTCTTAGCAGCAGCAGGAGTTGGTATGGTTTTAGGTGCGGGGATTTTGGGTCACTGGGGTGTAAAATTGCACGGCAAGCCCTTACCCTTAATTGGCTTTTTACTGATGGCGCTAGTTTTAGGCGTGTTTACTTTTACCCACAACCTTTTATTGGCGTTGATACTTTGTGCCTTATTGGGTGTAGGTGCTTCCTTAATAGGCGTACCGATGCAAACTTTAATCCAACAACAAGCACCACCCACAATGCATGGTAAAGTATTTGGCTTCCAGAATCATGCGGTGAATATTGCCTTATCCTTACCATTAGCAATTACTGGGCCGTTAACTGATATGCTTGGGTTGCGTGTTGTCCTAGTAGCCATGAGCGTGATAGTAGCGGCTGTAGGTGTTTGGGCTTGGAAAAATACCCGGCGCGTATTGCAAGACGTGATTTAGTTGGGAATTGGGGACTGGGGACTGGGGACTGGAGACTGGGTACTAGGATTTAGTATTTTTATTGAGCAATATTTTTAAGACAGTTAATTTTAGGAAAATACTATTAGTTAGTGTTAAAAATCGTTATTTACTATTTCTTATTTCTAATTACCCAATCCCCAATACATAATAACTATTTCTGATTACCCAATCCCTAATACCCAGTCCCTAGTCACCAATCCCTAATTCCCAATCCCTTTTGTCAACAATTCCAGACAAATTATCTTCCTATGGCCTAAGCTGATGGGAAAATTAGATATGAATATTAAGGATTTTATTAAACTTTTCTATTAAAATGAAATCTTAATTACAGAATCCAAGCATTAACTTAGCTATTCTCAGAGGTTTGACAGTGCGATCGCCTTCCCGAATCAGTCCCCCCCAAACCGAGAATCACACCCAGCCTAATACAATCAAGACTGTGGTAACGCCGCAACGGGCCTCCGGTGGGTTCGCCCTCTTGGACAGCCTCCAGCGTCACGGTGTTGAGTATATTTTTGGTTATCCCGGTGGCGCAATTTTGCCAATTTACGATGACCTGTACAAGGTGGAAGCCACAAGTGGTATTAAGCACATTCTTGTGCGCCACGAACAAGGTGCTTCTCATGCAGCTGATGGCTACGCCCGTGCTACAGGTAAGGTAGGAGTGTGTTTTGGTACTTCTGGCCCAGGGGCGACTAACTTGGTCACAGGTATCGCTACCGCCTACATGGACTCAATCCCCATGATTGTGGTGACTGGACAAGTACCACGGGCCGCAATTGGTACAGATGCATTTCAAGAAACTGATATTTACGGTATTACCCTACCAATTGTCAAACACTCTTATGTAGTGCGTGATCCGAAAGATATGGCCCGCATTGTGGCAGAAGCATTCCACATTGCTAGCACCGGCAGACCAGGGCCAGTGTTAATTGATGTGCCTAAAGATGTAGCCTTAGAAGAATTTGACTATGTACCAGTAGAACCTGGTTCTGTAAAATTACGCGGCTATCGTCCCACTGTTAAGGGAAATCCCCGCCAGATTAATGCGGCAATTCAGTTAATTAGCGAAAGCCGCCGACCGCTATTGTATGTCGGTGGTGGTGCGATCGCATCTGGGGCACACGAAGAAGTTAAGGAACTAGCTGAGTTATTCAATATCCCCGTTACCACCACTTTGATGGGAATCGGGATTTTTGACGAACATCATCCCCTAGCTTTGGGTATGTTGGGGATGCATGGCACAGCCTACGCTAACTTTGCTGTCACTGATTGCGACTTGTTGATTTGTGTAGGTGCGAGATTTGATGACCGTGTAACCGGGAAGTTAGATGAATTTGCTTCCAAAGCGAAAGTCATTCACATCGACATCGACCCCGCCGAAGTTGGGAAAAACCGCGTTCCAGAAGTACCCATTGTTGGTGACGTGCGGAATGTCTTAAGTGACTTGCTGCGTCGCTGCAAACACACAGGTACAAAAGCTAAACCCAACCAGAACCAAGAATGGTTGAACCTGATTAACCGTTGGCGTGAAGACTACCCCCTAGTTGTACCCCAGTATCCTGATAGCATTTCCCCCCAAGAGGTAATTGTCGAACTCAGTCGCCAATCACCCAACGCTTTCTACACCACAGATGTTGGTCAACATCAAATGTGGGCAGCACAATTCCTCAAGAATGGCCCCCGACGCTGGATTTCTAGCGCTGGTTTGGGAACGATGGGTTTTGGTGTACCTGCAGCGATGGGCGCAAAAGCAGCATTCCCTGATGAAGAAGTCATCTGTATCAGTGGCGATGCTAGTTTCCAGATGTGTTTGCAAGAATTAGGTACGCTTGCACAATATGGTCTAAATGTCAAGACTGTAATTCTCAACAACGGTTGGCAGGGAATGGTACGCCAATGGCAGCAGGCCTTTTACGGTGAGCGTTACTCCTGCTCCAACATGGAAGTAGGAATGCCAGATATTGAGTATTTAACCAAAGCCTATGGTATTAAAGGCATGGTGATTCGCAAACGGGAAGAACTCCAGGATGCGATCGCCGAAATGCTGGCTCATGATGGCCCTGTAGTTGTAGATGTGCGCGTTACCAGAGATGAAAACTGCTATCCAATGGTAGCGCCAGGTAAAAACAACGCCCAAATGATTGGCTTACCCAAGCAATCACCAAAAACATCTACAGAACCCGTTTACTGTAGCAACTGCGGTTCTAAAAACCTACCTACCCATAACTTCTGTTCTGAGTGCGGTACAAAACTATAAATACAGTAGTGAGTACTGAGTGGTGAACTTTCTAAATTAGAGACGCGCCAAGCGTTTGAAAAAGCAGAGGATAATATCCCCTGCTTTTTTTTGCGAAAAAATTTTCAGAAAAATCACAAATGTTGAGATTTTTGCGATTTTCGTGGGAACCATAACTTTCAAGCAGCTGTGTGTAGCATTTCTGGTATGAAATACAAAATTCTTGGTTTCCCAAGATGCGCCATCAGCAATAAAAGATAAATTGCCCAGCAATCACGGGATTTTTAAAGGTTAATTATGATTAAACCCAATGTAAGCAAAAGCCGTACTAGTAGTTCAGTAGTTTTAGAACCAGAAGTTGCGATCGCAGTTATTGGACTTTTGTCCGCAGCATCAGATGGTGAAGGCATCACTATAGAAGAAGAGTATGCTTTGAGTGAAATGCTAGGTGGGATTTCCCAATTTGAAAATTACTCTGATGAAGACTACCGAAACTTGACAGACAAAGTTTATAGCTTGCTAGATTCAACAGAACCAGAGAATTTATTAGCACAAGCGATTGATTCTTTACCAGATCAGGATTATTGCGAGGCTGCTTACATTACCGCGCTGTTGGTAGTAGGGATTGATGAAGAAATACCGGATTCTGAGCAAGATTATATTTCTAGCCTGCAAGAAGACTTAAATATTTCTGACAAACGCGCACAACAGATTATCAACGAGATTTTTGGCGAAGAAGATGAAACGGAGTATGACGATGAATAATTCTTTGGCCTTTTGATTAGGCAGGATTTACCTGAATAATCAGTTAATTCATTTGTTCAATTGCAGATTACTCAAGTGTGTAGCTCATGATAGCTTTTAAATTGCTAATCATGAGCTTTTTATTTAAATAATGACGGTTGCCGATTGAATTTTAATATCAATTTTCCAAAATTCTGCCAATATCCTATCTAAGGAACACTTAAAAAATCTGAGTTTTCTTAATTTAGAATTTTGATTTTTGTAGACGCGCTACGGCTTCCCTTAGAGGTTATTTATAAAGTAAAAATCCAATTACTGTAGGGTGTGTTAGGCGCTCATTACCAATATGATTTGTCACGAAAGAATTATTTTAACGCCTAACGCACCATCCACGCAGCGGTGCGTTACGGCTAAATTTTATTGTCTCTAAGCTCTAAATCCATTCATAGCCGTAACACACCCTACTTAAGATTTAATAAGCAATACTTAAAAAATCTGATTTTTGGAATTTGGAATTTTGAATTGTATTATTATCTAATAGTTTTACGTACTATATGATGAATCAAAAAATTACTGTTGGTTTAATGTTACTGTTTGTCGGTACTCAGATTAGCATTACCCTAAAAGCAGCTACAGCCCAAACACCAACACCAGTAGCACCAGCATCTACCACCAAAGCAATTTGTCCTAACCAGCTAGGAAAATCTATAGATACTGTAATCAATCGTCCCGTATTTAATCGAGTACGCTGGGGAATATTAGTACAACCTGTGTCATCTGGGCAAACACTTTACAGCCGAGATGCTCAAAAATATTTTACTCCCGCTTCTAATACAAAAGTTTTGACAACTGCTGCGGCTTTGCAACAATTAGGTGCAAATTTCCGTATTCGTACCTCTATTTATCAGAATGCTAATGGAGTTTTGCGTGTTGTTGGTAGAGGAGATCCAAGCTTGGGAAATACCCAATTGCAAGCATTAGCCCAGCAATTACAAAAAAAAGGTATTACTCAAATTAAACAATTAATTGCTGATGATAGTTATATTCAAGGAGATATAGTTAATCCAACTTGGCAATGGGAAGATGTGCAGTCAGATTATGGTGCGCCCATTGGCAGCTTTATGTTAAATGAAAATATTTTTAGTATTAAACTTATCCCCCAAACTATTGGTAAACCTTTACAAATTACCTGGAATGATCAGAATGAAGCGGCAAGGTGGCGGATAGTTAATCAATCAACCACAGTCAACAAAAATCAACCGAATAATATTAATATTACCCGCGATTTAACAGGAACAGTATTGCGGATTCAAGGACAATTATCAGCAGATTCTCAACCTTATTTAGTTACCTTACCTGTGGTTGATCCTAATTATTACTTTTTACGCAGTTTTCGGACTGTATTAGCAAAACAGAACATTACTTTAGGACAAACATTAGTACTAAATGGTGGTAGTAATCAGCAGGAAATTGCGGCGGTAGATTCACCGCCTTTATCTGAGTTAATTAAGGTAACTCTTGAAGATAGTAATAATCTTTATGCTGAGGCTTTACTCAGAGCATTAGCTATCAAACAGCCCAGAGTTCAAAATAAAAATACTGCTGATAGTGGCTTAGAAGTTCTCAAAAAGAGTTTAACTCAATTAGGAGTTGACCCTACAACTTATTTGTTAGTAGATGGTTCTGGTTTATCACGCCGCAACTTAATATCTCCTGAAGCTTTAGTACAAACTTTGCGTTTAATAGCCAAAACACCAAGCGCAGCTATTTATCGCGCTTCCTTACCAGTGGCGGGGAAAAGCGGTACTTTAAAAAATCGCTTTCGCAACACTCCTGCGGAAGGAATTGTACAAGCAAAAACTGGAACATTAACTGGTGCAGTTTCCCTATCAGGATATGTCAATGGAGCTAAGTATGAGCCTTTGGTTTTCAGTATTATGGTAAATCAAAGCGAACAGCCAGTTAGCAATTTACGGCAAGCAATTGATGAGATCGTGGTGTTGTTAACACAGTTGCAACGCTGTTAAGAAGAAAATAATTGGAACAAAGAAAATATTACCCAAATAATCTTAAACTTAATGGGAGTTTTTCAAATCCTGCGATACTGACTAGAGTGACAATATAGGTAGTCATAATTATGAACTGGGGACAGTAGATGAATCATTTTTTTCATTAGTTATTGGTCAAGAATTATTAAATTACTTCTCTTCTGTCTTCTTTGTTCCAATTACCCATTACCCATTACCCATTATCTAGTCCCCAATCCCTCGCTATGCAAATATATCTAGATTACAGTGCTACTACTCCCACCCGAAAAGAAGCGATCGCAGTTATGGAAAAAGTTCTCGCTCAACAGTGGGGCAATCCTTCCAGCTTACATGAGTGGGGAAACCGGGCGGCGACAATTTTGGAACAAGCCAGAATCCAAGTGGCGGGATTAATTAATGCTGCGGTTCCAGAATCAATTGTCTTTACCTCTGGTGGCACTGAGGCAGATAATTTAGCAATTATGGGTGTGGCTCGATTGTATGCTGTGCCACAACACATCATTATTTCTAGTATTGAACATTCGGCAATTTCAGAAACGGTGCGGTTGCTGGAAATGTGGGGTTGGGAAGTGACTCGTTTACCAGTGGATGCAAAAGGTAGAGTTAACCCCCAAGATTTAACAACCTCATTGCGTCCTAATACTGTTTTGGTATCGATAATTTACGGACAAAGTGAAGTTGGTACAGTCCAAGCGATCGCCAAACTGGGAACTATTACCCGCAATCATGGAGTGTTATTCCATACAGATGCGGTACAGGCTGCAGGACGTTTGTCTATTGATGTAGAAATATTGCCTGTAGATTTACTGAGCTTATCTAGTCATAAAATATATGGGCCACAAGGCGCGGGCGCTTTGTATGTGCGTCCTGGTGTAGAGTTAATACCCTTGTTTGGTGGTGGTGGACAAGAAAGGGGACTACGTTCTGGAACACAAGCTGTACCCGTAATTGCTGGTTTTGGCGTAGCTGCTGAACTCGCAGCGCAAGAAATTTCTCTAGAAACACCACGATTAATTAAATTACGCGATCGCTTATTTGCCCAATTAAGCGATATACCTGGTTTAATTCCCACAGGCGATTTCGAGCATCGCTTACCCCATCACCTGAGTTTTTGTTTAGAATCTGCCGATGGCGAAAAACTTAGCGGTAAAACTATAGTCCGGCAATTAAATTTAGCAGGAATTGGTATCAGTGCTGGTGCAGCTTGTCATAGTGGGAAACTTAGCCCTAGCCCAATACTTTTAGCAATGGGTTATTCAGAAAAAGCTGCTTTGGGCGGAATTCGGTTGACATTGGGACGAGAAACAACCGCAGCAGATGTAGATTGGACTGCGATCGTTTTAAGGCAGGTTTTACAGAGATTAACAAAATAGGCAGGGAAGCAGGGTGCAGGGGGAAAGGGAGAAAGAGTTGAAAATTCCCTATCTCAATCCATACAGCATAACTGTTTGGGTAAGCAGCGAAGGGATATTTTTTCAGAGACTTGGAAGAAAATAAATTATCCAATTTACTCAGATAATATTTTACTTTTCTGCCTCTGCTCCCTGCTCCCTGCCCCCTTGCCAAGAAATTTTTGTCAGTTAAAAACCCCTAGTACGGGCCAATTTGTGGGAACAAGCCAAAGTAGGTGAGCAAAGATAAGGTTGCTATCAAAGCCAGCCCAGAACCGATGGTCAATAACACCAAATCTCTGTTAGGACTACGTAGGAATGTTTGTAAAGTAAAGGGCTGATAGCCTCTCTTGGGCAACTTATCACGATAATCAGTGCCGTAGCGTGCCATGCGTTCAAAGGGTAACTCGCCTTGAGAACGCTGGGGTAAAATCCGCCGCCGTTGGTAAGGAACTGTATCATCACCAAAGTTCTCGAGATATTCCTCACTATTGAGCAGCTCTGTAATGAAGCCTGCTATACCTTTAGTAGCAAGAACAGTTGACCAAGCAAATTTTTCGCGATCGCTATAAATTGTCCGCCCTAAAATCCTTTGTACACAGATTTCTACAAAGCGGTAATTGTTGTTAACATCGTAATTCAGCCGTCTAAAGGAATCGGATAGAACCAATCCGCGAATAAATTCCTTAACGGTGATCATTCCTGTTCTTAGTTGAGACTCTAGAATGATTTGGCGATTACTAGACAGCATTTGCTGTTCATGAAAAATTTGCCGATAAGCTGCCAAAATCAAAACATCCATTTCAGTAGCTGATGGCAGATTGTCGGTTGTGTAAATTCTGGGTTGTTCATCACCAGGGATCTCAAAGCTAACAACACGCTGATTTTGAGATGAAGGAGCGTACTCCAACAGAGGAATCGACATGATAAACACCTTTACGCTATTAGCTGACATGAAAAAGTACAGCATTGGTTGATCGATTTGAGTCGCACTCGATAACCGCAGCTTCTAATTCGCAGCCAATTGACTGCTATCCAAATTCGGAATTTCAAAATTCAGAATAATCTTGTTTGGTAGATTCATCCTGTGATTTGCGAGATAAAGCAATAATTTTTAACACTTTATAGGTAATTTTGCTTATCTCTATCCAAACCATAAATTATCCCAATCTCTGGACTGAGCAAGATTGTTCTTCCCCCTGCTCGCTGCCCCTGATTAAATAGTGATGGGATATTAGTTTTCGTTAGCAGTCCCTGATTCTCCTCGCCAAAATGCTAATGGGTTGTGAGTGGGACGGCAATCAGGATAAAACCGCAGGTAAGATTCCATACCAGGTTGTAAAGGGGGGGGCGCAATACCCAATCCCAGGCAGAGGTGAGAGAGCGATCGCGCAAATTGCTCGTGATGTCCGGGAGAACCCGCATGAGCATGAGCATATTCATGGACTACTAATGCCAACCAGTCTGCCGGCACTACTCTTCCCACATCTATGAGGATGGTAATAGGATTTGTCTGAAGATTGCAGAGGGCATCAATCCCAAAAGATTGAGCAATGGGAGCAGCAAAAATTTGAATCGTAGGTTGCTCCCAAGGGTGAAAACAATCATGGCAAGCCTGAAGACACTTTTCCAGTTGTTGGTTCACCGCATCAATATGTTCGCAGATCCAGACACACAGAGATTTACGATTTTCTAGATCATACACCACATCGATCATCTCTGCATCAAGAGCTAGACTTCTAACTCCATAGAGATAATCTAACCCTCGTGTAAAGGGATCGGTGCTGGTGGTGAAGATTAATTTACCAACCGAAGAAGGAGAAGTGTTTTCTGGGTTCAGCCGCATTGTTTATCTGATCGGAAGTCGGATTTGAGAGGTTAGCTTCATCCTGGTTAGAAGGAACCTCTGAAGCATCTGCAACTCTGAATTCGGTACAGAATGTGGCGGTGCTAAAACCACCAAATCTTTTGACTGTACTGGTTCGCATCCTGATGCTAGGACTGACAAACCAGAATCTCTCAATCGAACTCATGGTTTCATATTCGGTGATCAAGACTAATGCATCTTCATCATCCATGTGATAGCGTCCTGCTACTGGGACAATTTCTGCATAGCCTCGTTCTCGCAGCAGCGATCCTTGACGGGGATTATCAATATCAGGAATCAGAGAAAATACTGTGGAACCTTCGTGGTTCTCATCTTCTTTATCCCATCCCATTGCACCTTGCCAAGACACAAAAGCACCACCGATGGCCAACTTGGGGTCAACCTCATGGAGTTGGCAAATCTCGATCACTTTAGGATCGTCGGCAGCAAGGGCTTGAACATGAATATCGGATTCTCCAGCTTCAGATCTCTTGAAGGCTAGGTGGTGTGTCGTGCGTTGCGATCGCCATCTACCAGTACTTAGTTCAAAAAACTCCATTGCATCCATAATTTAAAAGCAAACTCCAAACAAAAAGTTGAGTATCCCAATTCTCTATCAATTATAAAACTGCAAGCGCCATCCTCATTTCAATTACAACTAAAGCTGCGTGTCATATTCTTTTAGCAAAGATTGTCAAAAGTCAAGAGCCAAACAGAACTACTGCATCTCTCGGCACAAGGATTCATGAGCCAATAGGGTTGGGTTAAGCTTATGAGCAATTGATTTGTCACTTGTTAAAAAAGCTAGATCAATTGGGGGATTCTCCCCCAAACCCCCGATTGGGTGACGGTTGCGTCCCCCAAACCCCCTCCAAAATTATTGTTCTGTTTTTTGTTGAGTAACTAGTTTTTTGGTTTTGTTATCAATATAATTTTCTTAACCGAACTGTATTTATTCATAAGCTGTTAGAGGCTATTTATAAAGTAAATATTAAGTAGGGTGTGTTACGGCTGTGCAAAGATTTCGGACTTAGAAACAATAAAATTTAGCCGTAACGCACCATCTTTGTCGATGCCGTACTCTTTGCTAACGCATCCTACAATTTAAGGTTTACTTTATAAATTATCTCTTAAGCATATAAGAAAGCACATTGAAGTTGCAAAGGGCAAGGGAGAGGGTTTGAAAGATTCTTCATTAGCAGCCAAGATAGTCGCAACCCGCAAGCCTTGAAGCTGCTGCGCCACTGAATCTTCCCCAGTTGCTAGATCCGTAGAGGCAAGATAAATTCCAAGATTGAAGCGATCGCACCAGAAATTTTGCAGCGATCTGAAGTATTGTAATTCCATAGTGCAGCCCTGGGTTTTTACAATGTGTCAACTGCTGGGAATGAATTGCAATACCCCAACAGATATCTGTTTTTCTTTTGAAGGTTTCTCTGCCAGGGGAGGAAGAACTGACGATCATTGCGATGGTTGGGGTATTGCTTTCTTTGAGGGTAAAGGATGTCGGATTTTTTTAGATGCTAAAGCCTCTGTGAAGTCACCGGTGGCAGATTTGGTACGCCGTTATCCGATTCATTCTACTCACGTAATTGCTCATATTCGCAAAGCTACACAAGGTGACATCGCTTTACAAAATTGTCACCCGTTCCAAAGAGAACTTTGGGGTAGATATTGGGTATTTGCTCATAACGGCAATTTACCAGATTTTAATCCGGCGAATATGGGCTTTTACAAAGCGGTGGGTGATACTGATAGCGAAAAAGCATTTTGTATTATCTTAGAAACTTTGCGGCAAAAGTTTCCTGAAGGTAAACCACCTTTAGCGGAATTGTATTCTATCCTCAGTAAAGTTACTGCCGAGATTGCAGCGCAGGGTGTGTTTAACTACTTGCTATCAGATGGGGAACACTTTTTTGCTTATTGTTCCACTAAACTAAGCTATATAGTACGCCAAGCACCTTTTGCAGCGGCTCACTTAATCGATCAGGATATGACAGTGGATTTTCGCGAGTTGACTTCACCACGCGATCGCGTCGCCATTATTGCCACTACCCCCCTGACTGACAATGAAGTCTGGACGATTTTGGAACCAGGACAACTCCTAGTGTTTCAGGATGGTTTACCAATAATGTCAGTAGAGCGGTGCAATTAAAGATAGCTAAGGCTGTCATTTGTCATTGGTAAAAGTATCAAGTCTATTTACGTTTCTGAGATTTGTTTCCACCGACTTACTCAGTACTTTGATACTTTCAGAATCCATCACCTCGTTATGAGGTTTTCCAATAATTAATAATCAAATATAAATTCTATAGCAATGTACGAACTTTACCCACATATTGAACCCTATAAACAAGGTTATTTACAGGTATCAGAATTACATAAAATTTATTTTGAAGAGTCAGGAAATCCCCAAGGAAAACCAATAGTTTTACTGCATGGCGGGCCTGGTGGTGGCTGTCCACCTTTTTATCGGCAATATTTTAATCCTGAGAAATGGCGCTTGATAATGTTTGATCAACGTGGTTGTGGCAAAAGTACTCCTCATGCTGAACTACGAGAAAATACTACTTGGGATTTGGTGAGTGATATTAAGAAATTGCGGGAATATTTAGGAATAGAAAAATGGGCAGTATTTGGTGGAAGTTGGGGTAGTACTCTGTCATTAGCATATAGTCAAACTCATCCTGAATGCTGTACCGAATTAATTTTACGTGGCATATTTATGCTGCGACCAAAAGAATTACGCTGGTTTTATCAAGAAGGTGCTAGCTATATTTTTCCTGATGCATGGGAAGAATATCTTAAACCAATTCCCATTGATGAAAGGAATGATTTATTAACAGCTTATTATCACCGATTGACTAGTCCAGATTCAAATATTAGATTAGAAGCAGCCCGTGCTTGGTCAATTTGGGAAGCTAGCACTAGTAGATTATTTCCTGATACAGCCTTGATGCGAAATTTTGGGCAGAATGATTTTGCTGAAGCCTTTGCGCGGATTGAGTGCCATTATTTCATCAATAAAGGATTTTTAGAATCAGAAAATCAATTACTTTCAAATGTTGATAAAATTCGGCATATTCCGGCTGTAATTGTTCAAGGTCGTTATGATGTAGTCTGTCCAATGATATCAGCATGGGAATTACATCGAGCTTGGCCAGAAGCAGAATTTATTGTGGTTCCAGATGCGGGACATTCGATGAGCGAACCAGGAATACGTAGTGCATTGATTGCAGCAACAAATAAATTTGCGATTAATTCGTAGTTTGTAATTAAATATAAGTTGCGAAATATTGAAATGTTTATGCCAAGTAGGATGCGTTAATAACGCATCCTACCCAATAATGAGATCATCAGTGATGAAATTTTTAGGTATTGATTTAGGCTGGAAATCTCAACCCAGCGGATTATGTTGTTTAGAATTAATTGATGGTAAATTACAACTTCTAGATTTAAATAGAAAAGAAGCGATCGCAGATATTCTCACTTGGATTGATACTTTTGTTCCAGCAGAGCAACCAGCGCTAATCGGTGTAGACGCACCCACTCTCATCCCCAATGCAGATGGTAGTCGATTACCAGATAAACTAACTCACAAATATTTTGGTAAATATCATGCGGGATGCTACCCAGCCAATTTGGGTTTAGCTTTTGCAGAGCGCACTGTTAACTTTGGCTTAGAATTAGAATCTCGCGGTTTTGCACACGCACCTAGTATTGAACCGCAAAAACCCGGTAGATATCAAATCGAAGTTTTTCCCCACCCGGCGATTGTTCATTTATTCAATTTAGAACGAATTCTTAAATACAAAAAAGGACGCTTGGGCGATCGCCGTTTAGAACTGCTCAAACTCTATAATTATATTGGGGAAATCTTGCCCACTTTAGAACCGCCGCTACATTCTCCTACTCTCAGTAGTTCTTTTTTACCAGAAATTCCCCACACAGGTGCAGCACTAAAAGCTGTGGAAGATAAATTAGATAGCCTCATCTGCGCTTATGTAGCTGCACACTGGTGGTATTGGGGTGAACAACGTAACTTAGTGTTAGGCGATCGCGCTACTGGTTACATTGTCATCCCAGAGGGAAGTAAAAAGTTCAAAGTAAAAAGTTAAAAGAAATTTCTTTTAACTTTTAACCTTTTACTTTTTACTTAATTTATTCAGCCCAAGCAATTAACCGTGGTTCGTAAGGATTTGACAAATGCGGGTGTTGTGGTAACACGCGCAAAGACAAGCCTTGTAAACCAGAGATGGTGTAAATGATATTAGCGGTGTAAACACTTAAACCCTGTTGATCTTCGCCTTGGTAATCCATGATCACAGGGATAGCGTTGACTATATCACCATTGGCATCAATGGCCCCTTGGTAAAGTTCTACCTGGACATCTTTGTTTGTTAAAGTTGCCAAATCTACTTTGGCTTTGACTGCAACGGTTTGGTTAACTTCAATATCTGCTGATGCTGATACGTCAATATCTTTGATTTTGATATTAAACCAGTGTTCACCAAGATTAGCTTTCCATGCGGCTAATTCTTTAGCTGGCGCATAATTATTAGCAGTCAGGGTATGGAAGCGATCGCTAGCTGGGAAGTAAGCACGTTGAGCATATTCTCTCACCATGCGGGCGGTGTTGAAAAATGGACAATTCAGGCGAATTGCATCTTTCATTTTGGCAACCCAAGAACGGGGTAAGCCATCAGCATCGCGATGATCGTAGAATAATGGCACAACTTCTTTCTCTAGCAAATCGTAGAGAGCGTTGGCTTCTACTTCATCCTGGTAATTGGGATCTTCGTAATTTTCACCATGTCCGATCGCCCAACCGGTGCGAACATA
This sequence comes from Calothrix membranacea FACHB-236, assembly GCF_014696315.1. Classification (GTDB taxonomy): domain Bacteria; phylum Cyanobacteriota; class Cyanobacteriia; order Cyanobacteriales; family Nostocaceae; genus Aulosira; species Aulosira membranacea. Next base: position 67,148 of record NZ_JACJPX010000005.1, on the reverse strand, counting down.
ATCAGCTTCATCCCACCAGCCATCAAGGACGCTTAAATTGGGTAAGCCGTTCATAGCGGCTTTCATCCCGCTAGTACCGGAAGCTTCCCGGGGACGACGGGGTGTATTTAACCAAATATCGCAACCAGCCACCATTAACCGTGAGATGTGGATGTCGTAATTGGGAACAAATACAACTTGTTTTTCTAAATGTTGTTCGCGGATGAAATGGTTGATATCACGGATGAGTTCTTTACCGGGGATATCTTTCGGGTGCGCTTTCCCAGCAATTACAAATTGGACTTTGCGGTTTTTATCAGCTAGCAAAATCCGGCGGATTCTTTCTAAATCGCGCATCCACAGAGTAGCGCGCTTATAAGTAGCAAAGCGACGGGCAAAACCAACTGTTAAAACGTTGGGATCTAAAACTTCCTGTGCTTGAGCAATTTCTGAACCTGACGCACCGCGATCGCGTAAATGCTTGACTAAATGTTCTCGCACATACAAAACCATGTCTAAGCGACAGCGTTCGTGATTGCGCCACAATTCCTCATCAGGAATCGCGTCCATCCGTTCCCACACCTGATTATCTGGTGGTGCTGATGACCAGTTGGGCCCTAAATAGCGATCGTACAACTCCTGTGTAGATTTGGCTACGCAACTGCGCGCATGGACACCATTAGTAATGGCTGCGATCGGGACTTCTTCAACAGGAACTTTCTTCCACAATCCTTGAAACATCTGGCGCGATACCACACCATGCAGCTGGGCTACACCATTAGAAAATGTCGCCATTTTCAGCGCCAACACCGCCATACTAAAGGGTGCAGATAAATCACCAGTATTTTCCCGTCCCAAACCTAAAAATTGTTCTTCAGGTAAGTCAAAGATATCTGCATAATATCTCAGGTAGTCTAAGATTTTCTGAGGTGGGAACAAGTCAATCCCTGCTGGTACTGGGGTATGGGTAGTGAAAATATTACTCGAAGCTACTACTTGTTTAGCATCATCATAATGCAACCCGTCTTCCTGAATCAGCATCCGAATCCGTTCTAGGGCGGAGAAGGCGGCGTGTCCTTCGTTCATGTGGTAAGCAGTAACTTTATACCCCAAAGCCTTTAACATCTGCACACCACCGATACCCAGCATGATTTCCTGGTGGATACGCATATCGATATCACCACCATACAGCTGGTCGGTAATGTCATGGTCGTAGGGGTTGTTGGGTTCAATATTGGTGTCCAACAAATACAATGGCACCGTACCCACCTGTACCCGCCAAACTCTGGCGTACACTTTACGTCCTGGATATTCTACGGCAATCCGCAATTCTGAACCATCAGAATTACGTTCCAGGTGTAAAGGCATATTATAGAAATCATTGATGGGATAGCGTTCCTGCTGCCAACCATCGGCATTAAGATACTGAGCAAAGTATCCTTGTTGGTAGAGTAACCCTACGCCCACTAGGGGTAACCCTAAGTCACTGGCAGATTTCAGGTGATCCCCCGCGAGAACCCCCAAGCCTCCCGAATACACAGGTAGACAATCTACTAAGCCAAATTCAGCCGAAAAATAAGCGTAGCATTCTTTAGGTGAATTACTGCGCTGTTTTTGATACCAAGACCGTTCTTGTAAATAATCTTCTAGCTGACGCGCAGCTCTATCCATTTGTGCCAAGAAGCCTTCATCTTCTACAACTTCTAAAAGTCGCCCTTGGCTGATTGTACCTAGCATTAAGACTGGGTTATGATGGCTAGTTTCCCACAAATCGGGATCTAAGCGGCGAAATAAATCTTTACTCTCAACGTTCCAGTCCCAATGCAAGTTATATGCCAGCCGCCGCAGCGGTTCGAGTCGCGGCGGTAGAGAAGGAGAAACGTTAAATGTACGAATTGGCTGCATAGGTTGGCAAAACTCCAAGTGTAGCTATGGTTATTGTTTACTGTCTTTACCCAATGTTGCCAATTCTTTATACTACATTTGTGAAAATGCTATGACTTTGTTAAGCATTGAGAATCATTCTTGATAATAGTTCCTAACGTTTACACTATATAGTATTTTTCATCTTACGTGGTCTTGTTTTGTTGCTGCTGACGCTCGTAAAACTTAACTATTGCCTGTGATTTCGGACTCACTATCAAGATTGCTTTGTGTATTTAATTTAGTTCAGTATTTATATTTATTTAATATTCTTGAATAGACAGCCTAGATGAGCTAAACACTTTTCTGCACTCACTTTCGCGGCTTCTGGATGCGGCTAAAAATAGTCTGCTTTTAGTTCCAGTAAAAACTAAATTTTTAATTATTTTTTAACAAATTTTTCGGTTAAGACATAGTTAATCTTGCGCCAAAAACTATTATCATGCAATTTTGCTTGTTATTTTTTTCCATAAAGTAACATGTGCTACCTTCGACAGTAGATAATGTAATATTTTATGCTCCAAAGTAAGGAGAATCATTAGTGCTTTTTGGTAGACTCAAAGCCATAGCAGCCACAGAAGCAAGCTCAGCTGCAACTTGATAAGCCAGTTTGATATTCGATGCTTTATCTTTAGATTTAGAGGAAACAGCAGCTTTTTGATGATGGGCTTCTTTTTTCACATCACCTGCCACAACAGCCCGCTGTAAAATGATGTAAGCATCTAAGTCATCTGAGTCATAATCACTTGCAAGCAGCGATTGGATCTGATTTTGGGCTGCAACACTTAAATAGCCAGTGGTTAAAGCGTGTTCAACAATTTCTTTCATATAAATCACAATTGTCACTAAGTTTAGGCATTGACAAGCTGCTTTACATCTACCCTCTTAGCGAGAAGAGTTACGTTGCTAGCCAATAATCTCTAGGTTTTCTTCAAAATGTATAATGCCCAATGATGAGTACACATCACCCGAATGGGTTATCCAGGCGGGTGATTTACAAATTGTTAGGTATAAGCGCTCAGTTAATTTTTAAAATATGAGCCATGATTTGAAGGATTAATAAAGGTAAAATTCTACACTAGAAATATTTTTATTTTGTTGTATAAAATAAATCTTCCTATGAGCGTAAGATGAAAATTACAGCTTAATATTGTTATTTTTTTAGCAAGTAATCAAGCATCAAATTAATTTTTCATAGAAACCAAATAAAAATAAAGTATGTTATATTGATGGTCACTTGTTGTGAAAAGCCACTCATGTAATAGCAAGAGTGCTTTGTTTTGTAAGTAACATCTGTGTGCAACATGATTAGAGCAGCATACTCTAGAAATTCGTTGCAAGAAAGCCGTCATAGTAGTCGGGGAAGCGCTTACTTGTTTGCACCGATGGTTAATTTTAATGTGATGGCTGAAGTCGGAGATACTCCACCCTAGCAGATTTTTACTAGGGCATAAATACTCATAATTATTTAACAATAATTACATTTTAGGTAAAATGTAAGTTTTGCTAGCTTGCGTATATAGAAATCCTCAATCTAGTGGTCTTCCCCATTATTTTTGATGAGTTTTTAGCTCTCCGACTTCTTGAAGAAGTCGGGGATCTGACCACCAGTAAATTCTCACAACTAATGTGCCAAAAATAGAGTTGTTTTATTAGGCATTATTAGCCCGTGATTACTAGGATGAAAACATTCCATAGGAATTCTATTATTATCAAAAATGTAATTTTGTTAACATTGATATTTTGCTATATCTTGAGTATTGCATAGCATTTTGCTAAAAACCAGGTTTTGAAATTAAGCATAAGCAATAAGAAATCAGCAATGTGTTAGCTGATGCTTAATCAGCATATTCCTCTTCACTAAACAAATTTTGCAGTTGATGTAGTGGGTGCTTGAGCGCTAACTACTTAATATGCATTTTTGCTGCTCAAAATTATGGCAATACTGCGCTTGAGAAATACTCAAGATAAATGGCATGAGCATAACCCGAAATCCAGTGATAACAAATTATCCCTACCAGCCAATAAAATCTATTAGAGACACATTGAATCATGAAAATTCAGCAATATTTAGCAAAAATTCAGCGTTTAGAAGAAATTATTGCCACAAGTTTACTAGGGGGAATTCCCTCACTGCTACTAGGCCCAAAATTACGCAACTTTGCTTATCGTAGTATCTTTGCTCGTATAGATAGTCAGGTTTATATTCAAAATGGCGTTGAATTTCTTGGCACTGATTGTATTGAAATCGGCAAGAATGTATTTATCTTTAAAGGTGTGCGGATAGATGCCAGAGGCGATAACAATAGAATTTATCTAGGAAATAAAGTTGCAATTGAGCGCAATGTAGATATTGGTTCTTTGGATAATACTTCCATATATATTGATGAAGAAACATTCATCGGGCCAAATGTGTGTATTGCTGGCCCTGGGGATATCAGAATTGGCAAGCACTGCATGATTGCATCCCACACTGGAATATATGCGAATAATCACAATTTTGCAGATCTGATCGAACCAATTAGAAATCAAGGGATCACTCGCCAGGGAATCGTCATTGAGAATGACTGTTGGCTAGGGCATGGAGTAACTGTATTGGATGGAGTCACTATCGGTAAAGGTAGTGTCATTGGTGCAGGCGCAGTAGTGAGTAAAAATATTCCGCCTTTTTCTGTAGCTGTAGGTATACCGGCAAAAGTGATTAAAAGCCGTATAGGTGAGGGGGTGGAGGTTAGAGGATGAGGGTGATGAGGGAAGAAATTCCGATTACCAATTACCAATTACTAATTACCCAACACCAAACACCAAACAAATTCTTTGTTTACAGATGGAAACCTAAGGCGTGAGTAAACGTCACAAGAGTAGCGAGTCCACAAGTTCTTGATTGGGAATATCTCAAAGATAGATACACAACAACAGCAACAACAACCAAACACTCGACCTGTCTCAATAGAGTCCTCCAAAAAAGGTACGAGATTTGGGTAATATAAAGGAGCTATCTTTTCTGCATAGCAGATACCGAGAGAGAGATTTGCTGTTTCTCATACCTTTTGGAGATTTCTCTGATGCTTACTTTAAAAATCGTTGTTTATATTGTTGTTGCCTTCTTTGTAACTATCTTCGTCTTGGGATTCTTGTCTAACGATCCAGCTCGTAACCCCGGTCGTCGGGATTTCGAGTAAAAGCGCGATTTATTATCCGCGTAGGATTGCCGGAAGGCGGAAGACACCAAAAGCTATATGGACACTTGCTTTTATGGGGTTCCCCAAGGCATTTGCTACTCTATGTTGTAGGTTCGGCTTTGAGATGACTCACGGCTCTCAAACATCTATGAATAGTCAAAGCTGACGGCATTTGCTACAAAGGAGGGAACCCTAAATTTATTCCCAAAGGAAACCCTCCTAGCGGATTCTTTTAGTAAAAAGTGTCCATCTCCGGCCAGCTTGCTGCAAATAGGCAGACGGCATAGTCGGAAGGCAAAAGGTGTATTCTCCTTCCGGCTACTAATTGGCTATTTGTTTGCTTGATTGTGCTGAAATATGCTTCATCCCGTCCTGCCTCCCGCCCTGCCTCCCGTCGCGGAAGCGTTACAACCTGCAAATCCTACCTCATCTGCTAGCGATACTAAGTTCAAATTATCTGTAGCAGCAGATACTGGTACGCAGTCAAATCTAGAGAAATCCCAGCCGCAACAAGCAACGCCACAGCCTTCGACTGTGGGGGACAAATCTCAAACTCAGCCCGATGCCAACAAGTTGACGCGGGATAAATTAGTAGTTTCCCCAAATCTCAATCAACCAAACCCACCAAAAACTCTTCCATCAGAATTTTCTCCCCTGAATGCGCCAATGAGCGCGGCGTTATTAGGACAGCCTTTGGGCATTGCTTACCCACAGCAGAATGACAGCGATCGCTTAAATATAGGAGGTGCAATTGCACCTAACGCCATCAACAATGAAAACTTCCCTTCAACAAATGCGATGTCTACGACGGGCTACGCCTACGCACCTAACGCTACAAATCAAAGCTCATTCCCCTCTCCTCAAGTAGCACAGCCTAGCCAGACTCCAACTACACCCACAACTGTTGCTCAAAACATACAGCAATCGCCGCAAGTAGTACAAAATACTATTGAGTTTAAATCTCGCAGCCCGACAAATGGCTCGCCAGTGCCCTCAGCTATAGAATTTACGTCTCCTGCGCCAATTCCCACCCCCAGCCAGCCCACAACAGCGCCTCAAGGTGAAACTACAAATCAACAACCAAGTCAACCTGCAAATACAACTCCCCCTGCCAATACACCGCCTCGGCCCAGAACTGTAGAAGTCATTTCCGATCGCCAAGTATTTGATGAGCAACGCCGGATTGTAACAGCCGAAGGAAATGTAGTAGTAAGGTTTGATGGCGCTGTGGTGGATGCCGATCGCTTACAAATCAATTTAGATAACTTAATTGCTGTGGGAGAAGGTAACGTTGCCTTGACACGGGGCGATCAAGTGTTGCGAGGACAACGTTTTACATATAACTTTATTCAAGATAATGGGGAACTGCAAAAAGGTCGGGGTGAAATTTACATCCCCACAGCAGAAAAAGATGTAGCATTTTTACCCACAGATGTAACCGCAGGTGGATTTCCCCAGCGTCCAAATAGCGATCGCATTCGTGCCAATCAGCCCCTTACTGGTGTTAACAGCCCAGGCGGAATTGATGTCGCCTTAGGTGGCAGATCTGATGCCAGAAACATTCCTCCTCCAAAATCGGGGGGTATAATTAAGCGCCTACGTTTTGAAGCAGAACGTATTGATTTTTACCCGCGTGGCTGGCAAGCGCAAGATGTGAGCATTACTAATGACCCCTTTTCACCGCCAGAACTAGTCTTAAGGGCAGCTAATGTCACTCTCACTAGAGAATCGCCCTTAGTAGACAACGTCAGGAGTCAGGGAGCGAGGTTAGTTTTTGATCAAAACTTTGCCGTTGGTATTCCCCGTGAGCAGCAGCAGATTGACCGCCGGGAACGTGATGTTACTCCCGCGATCGTCTCACCTGGTTTTGATGGCGATCAGCGGGGTGGTTTGTATCTTGAGCGTGGTTTTGATGTTGTGACTACAGACAAGACACGCTGGACTATCTCGCCGCAGTTTTTTGCTCAAAAAGCAGTGCAAGACGGTACTGGTGATTTAGGAGCCTTATTTGGTCTTAGAAGTCGGCTGAGTGTGAATTTGAACCCCAAAGCTGTAATTGAGGGTAATGGAGAGCTAACCAGTCTCAACCTCAGTAAAGTCGAAGATAACCTCAAAGCCAGTGTGCGTTTGCGCCAGGAATTAGGCAATCAAAATCCCCATTTATTGAATTTAGAATATAGTTACCGCGATCGCCTTTATAACGGTACGCTGGGCTATCAAACTGTGCAAAGTAGCCTTGGCGGTGTAGTGAGTTCGCCAATCATTCCTTTAGGTAACAGTGGTATTAACCTGAGCTATCAAGCAGGCGCTCAATATATTAATGCCAATACAGATCGCCTCGACTTGTTAGAAGTAACAAGAGACAACGATCGCATTTCTCTCGGTCGTCTGCAAGCTAGCGCATCTCTAAGTGGTGGTTTGTTGCTGTGGCAAGGGCAAGGATTACCACCCACTGCTACTGAGGGTTTACGATACACAGCCAACCCCGTGGTTCCTTACTTGCGAGCGATCGCTGGGATTACAGGTACTTCTAGTTATTACACTAACGGCGATAACCAAAGCACCCTCATTGGCACAATTGGTTTAGAAGGGCAGATTGGTCATTTTTCGCGCCCTTATTTCGACTATACGGCCTTTAATGTCAGCTATTCCCAAGGTTTCAACAGTGGATTATCACCTTTCTTATTTGATCGCGCTGTTGATACTAGAGTTTTGAGTGCGGGAATTACACAGCAAATCTATGGCCCATTCCGCTTAGGCTTTCAGACATCGGTCAACTTAGATACAGGGAGAGAAAGTAGCACCGATTACTTTCTAGAATATAGCCGCCGCACCTACGGACTAACCTTACGTTACAATCCCGTATTGCAATTAGGCGGTATTAGCTTCCGCATTAGTGACTTTAACTGGAGTGGCGGTACTGATCCATTTTCCGGAGAGAATGTGAAGCCAGTTGTGGGCGGGGTGACGCAGGAGCCTTAATGGGCAAGGGAGCAGGGAGCAGGGAGCAGGGAGCAAGGGGGAATTTTCTATTACCAATTACCAATTACCAATTAACCATTACCAATTACCAATTACCAATTACCAATTAACCATTACCAATTACCCATTACCCATTACCCATTACCATTATTCAATCGTAGTCACAGATAATTCAGGACTTAAGGGCAAATTCACTGTAAATTTAGTACCAACACCAACTTGACTGGTGAAACTGATTTGGCCTTTGTGAGCTTCTACTGACTTTTTAACAATTACTAAACCTAAACCATTACCCTGAGTTAATTTAACATTAGAAGCTCGATAAAATGATTCAAAAAGTTTATTGTAGTCTGCTTCGGGAATGCCAATTCCTTGGTCTTGAATCTCAAAAGTAGCTATGCCTGTTAAAGAATCACATTTGAGATGTAGTTCAATTCTGCCACCTTCTGGTGAATATTTGACTGCATTAGAAAGTATATTTCCTAATATGTAATGTAAGAGACGTTCGTCCATTACAGCATCTGTATTTTGACTTTCGCAAGTAAATACAAATTCATGAAGGCTACCTTCAATAAGTGCAAATTCTTCAATTACTTCTTGACAGAATTTATGCAAGTTTAAGGGAACAGGATTAAACAAAAGTTTTCCAGCTTCAGACCTACCCATGAAGAGTACATCATCCATGAGATGTTTCATGGTTTGCACAGCAGTGAGAATGCGCTTGACGTAGGTTGTTCTTTTAGCATCTGCTAAATTTGCGCCTTTGAGGTCAATCAACTCAACTGCGGTTTGAATTACTGTTAAGGGATTGCGAAATTCATGAGACACCGTAGAGATAAATAAAGATTTCAGCCGATTAACTTCTTGTTCTTTTTCTAAAGCTTGCTTCAGTAATTCTGTTTCACGCTTAGCGCTGAGATCCCAAAAAACTAGAACTACACCAGTTATTTGATTTGGTCTTCGCATTAGGGGTGAAGCTTTGTCACCAATGGGTATTTTTTTACCATTTTTGGCAATTAGAGAAGTATAGTCTCCTGAAGAAATAACTTGTTGTTCTTGCAGCGCTCGTGTAACAGAATTTTCTATTGTTGTGTTGATTACATCATCGATTAAACGAAAAATCTGTGATATGTCATTTCCTAATGCTTCTTCTTTACACCAGCCAGTTAATTTTTCCGAGGCGGGATTCATAAATGTGACAATTCCGCGCTCGTCTGTAGCAATTACTGCATCGCTCATTGAGTTTAACAGCGTTGCTAATTGATCCCGATTCTCTCGTAAATCGCATTCTAACTGATATTTTAATAGGGCTATTTCTATAGCTATTTGTAAATCTTTAATAGTAAAAGGTTTAACAATATATCCAAAAGGTTGAGTAATTTTTGCCCGTTCTAAAGTATTAGCATCGCCATAGGCCGTCAGAAAAATTACTGGAATATCCAATTGCTCACGTATATAACTAGATGCAGCAATACCATCCATTTCTCCTTTCAGGATAATATCCATTAACACTATGTCTGGTTTAGTTTCTAAAGCTTTGGCAATAGCAACATTGCCTGAAGAAGCTGTACCCGTAACAATATAGCCAAGTTGACTAAGTTGGCTAGAAATAGTTCTAGCCACAATCACTTCATCTTCTACGATTAAAACCCTCACATGAACCATTTGAGATTTATTAATATAAGGTTAATTGTGGAAATTGGATTTTGAATATTGTTCCTTGATTATTGTCTACAGTAATATTTCCTTCTAGTTGAGCAGTGGCTAAATCATAAACTAGCGAAAGACCTAATGAGTTAGTATTTATTAAATCAAAATCATTGGGTAAGCCAATACCATCATCTTGCACTACCATTTCTATCGTCTCTCCGAGATTATGCAAGCTAATTATAATATTGCCTACTTGGTGGTTAGTAAAAGCATGTTTCAGAGCGTTGGATATTAATTCATTAATAATTAAACCACAGGCAATTGCTTGATCAATATTCAGGCTCACTGCATCTATATAAGTTTCTAAACTAATTTTGGCAGGTTCTATTTGATAAGAAATTAACAAATTAGTTGCTAAATTTTCGATATATTCGGCAACATCTAGTTGTCCAATATTCGGTGTTGTGTATAAGTTTTTATGAATTAAAGAGATAGAATCAATACGATTTTGGCTTTCTCTAAGGACTTTAATAGCTTCCGGCGCGTCGAGGGTTTGAGACTGAAGCTGCAAGAGGCTAGAGACAATTTGTAAATTATTTTTAACTCGATGATGAATCTCTTTAAGCAATACTTCTTTTTCGGCCAATGCGCTTCTAAGCTTCACTTCAGCTTGCTGTCTTTGGGCAATTTCTGTCTGAGCTTGCTGTAAAATACTAGACTGTTGAATAGCGATCGCAATTGGCACAGTCAGTTGATCGAGTAGATCTATTTGATGTTCTTCCCATTTGCGAGGATGAGAACATTGGTGTGCAACTAATAAACCCCAGAGGCTAGCGCTAGGGTTTTCCTCACTTACCTGCAAGAGAATTGGTACTACTAAACTTGCTTTGACTTCAAACTGTTCTAACATCCTAATATGGCAATCAGTAAGTCCAGCTTCGTAAATATTCGCGATCGCCTTGTTACGGCCTTGATAACACGCCAATTCTGCACCTGTTTGAAAGCAGGTATCTTTTATCTCTACACCAATACAAGCAGTCCAGCCATTTTCTACTGATTCGGCAACAATTGTACCACTCATATCTGCGGCAAAGCGAAAAACTATTACCCGATCGACTTGAAGAATATCTCGTACCTCTTGTACCGTAGCATTGAGTATATCCTGGAGATTCAAAGAGTGACGAATTCTCCCAGAAACAGTTCTCATCAAATGCTCTCGTTCCAGTTGAGTTTTAATAGCCTGTTCAGTTTTTTTCCGTTCTGTAATATCTCGGTTATAAACTAAGCAAGCGTATTTTGCATCATATTCGATGGCATGCTTCACAACTTCAACATCAATAATCTGCCCATCTTTGAGACGATGTTGAGCTTCTCCAGAAAAGCTAAATTTACTATTTTTGTGAACTAAACATTTCTGTAATAAACGCACGTCTTCTGATAAATCAATGTCAGTAACATGCATTCTTAATAACTCTTTGCGAGAGTAGCCATAATGAATAACTGCTGCTTCATTGGCATCTAAAAATTCTAGGGTATTACCGTCATATACCCACATGGGATTAGGATGATGGCGGAATAGAAGATTAATCATCCTTTGGCTATAATTAGTAACTTTTTCTCGATGTGATTCCAAAGACCTCAATACTTGTTTGGCTAATTTTTTTAATATTGCTTGTTGTTGCAAATTGAAGTAGCGAGGCACAATATCAATTACACAAAAGCTACCTATAGCCAAGCCGTTTGAGGCAATTAAAGGAACTCCTAGATAACTGCGACAATAAGGATCAGAAATTACAAGTGGATTTTTAATAAATCGCTCATCTTCTAAAGTATCTGGAATAATCAAGCTTTCACTTTCGAGAATCGTATACGCGCCAAAAGCCAAGCTACGCGGAACTTCAGCTTGATTAACTCCGACTTTAGACTTAAACCATTCACGTTCAGCATCGACTAAACTAATCATTGCAATTGGCATTTCGCATAAATCCGCAGCCAACTGCGTGAGTTCATCAAAAAATTCTTCTGGTACGGTATCTAAAATTCGATATTGATCAAGTAATTCTATTCGTTGCCTTTCTCGCTCGGGTAACAGCATTAGTGCTTATGTGTAAAAAAATTTATTGAATTGAGTTGGGAAATTATTAGTAGTTTGCGGAGGAACCAGGGACAAGGAACAGACAACAGATAAAACATCTATTCATTCCACCCTAGGGTTTACTATGGTTGACCAAAGAGTGAATCGGTGTTATGGATTCACTAAAATTAAATAGGATTCCTATAAATTAGATTGTCATTAAGAGAAATAATACTATCCCCTCAAAATTACTAGCAGCGAATAGTTAAGTTTTGTAACATGAATTGTATTAACTGCAGCGTCAATGAAGAGCGATCGCTAATTATATTATACAGGAATCAAATTTTAACTTTGAGAAAATCGCAGTATTATGTAGGATGTGTTAGGCATAAGCCGTAACACATCCAAACCTTTGGGAAAGGTGCTGAAATTAGTGAATCATCCCTAATTGCCAAGATTAACGAGGTCTTCCCAAAGTGGTAATGTAAAGAACCGCCTCATCAGTAGGAATACCCAAAACGTCATTAACTTGATCGTCAAAAAAGCCACCGATACCGCTAACGCCTACATTGAGTTGAGTAGCAGCTAAATTGAGCCGTTGCCCTAAATGTCCAGCATCCATGTGTAAATAACGATAAACGCGATCGCCATATTGAGCGATCGCAGATTTAAGATCGGCGGTATGGAATACTACAGCGGCGGCATCTCGCCCTAAATCTTGTCCCAAGCATAGGTAGTGTAATTCTCTGCGGAAGTTTTTAAAGCGAATTTGCCTTAATTCCTGGGCTTTAGGTGCGTAATAGTAACAGCCATCTTCTAGGCGTTTAACTCCACACACGGCAATAAATGTTTCGATTAAATTCAAGTCAAAGTAGTCGGGAGCAGGATCTAAACTTTGATAAATGTAATTTTGTGGTTGATAAGTGAAATCGAGTAAAGCTTTGAGTTCATCAAAACTAATATCTTCACCACTATAAGCACGGGTAGAACGGCGCTTGTGCATGGTGTTTTCCAGTTCTACTAGCTTTTCTCCCCATTCAATTGGTGTAGTAGCTGTAGGAATTTTTAAACAAAAGGGGAAGTTGTATTTATCTTCAAGGGATTTTTCTTGTTTGACTGCTGGTAAATTGAGTTTGCCAGTTGTACCAGATTGGATTTGAGTTTGGTGATGAAAGTATTTTAGTAACTGGCCATCGGGAATGTGAGGATAATCCGTTTCGGTAGCAGAAGGTAGCGCTGTTCTTCCTGGTGGTAAATTTTGTGTGATATCTAATAAGTCTGCCAGAGGTAAAACTGCGATCGCACCTTCTTGTTGCGGATCGATATAAAGTAGATCGTTAACAGCTTCATCTACAAAACCGCCAATTAAATGGGGGCGATAGTCATTCACCGCCGCCGCTAACTCAATATTCCCCAATAAATGTCCTGTATCTAAAAAAATGCGGCGGTAAGCGCGGTCTTCATATCGCCAAGCAGAACGGTAAAATACCGCAGTAATGACAATTGCGATTTGTGTACTTTCTAAGGAAGGATGCCAAAGACAAGCTTCTTGCAAAGCTGTCCACACATCGCGTTCCCAATAATGCATCAGCGAATGACTCCGACATTGGTAGTTATATAGCCCAGGTGGTAACAACTCCGTTCCTCGGGAAACTATATACACCTCAGCTGGGTACAACCCACCTGCACTAGGCGCAGATCTTAAATATACGGCACTGCCCATAGAAGGCATTTTCGCCGTTAGTCCATAACTACGAAACAGTAACCGGGAAATTCTTTGCCACCATTGAGCATTTGCAATGTCAGGAACTGGGGTATTTTCGAGAATGTAGGGTTTGAGATCAAAAGACGAGCCAATTCTGTATTCTTTAAACGGTACTGGTTGCTTAGCCCAATCTAACCTCTGGCTTTTTGCAGACAGAGTCTCAGGGTCATATTTAGTACGTTCGTGGTAGTGCTGAGCAATTGATTGGTGTATTTCTGGCATAGTACTGTCAATAGCATTGGTCGTCCTTTTTTGATCTTGGCATTCCTGCGCCTAATTATTTCGTGTTAATTGGTACAATCTTAATAATTACAACTGAGGCTGAGTAACTCTAGTAATCAATCAGGAATTAAGAACAGGAAGCTATCAAGAAAACCTGTAGGGAATATAGGACTCATATTTGATTTTTGGAGTTCACGTAGGAGAGCCAGTTCACCTAGGATGCGTTACGCTATCGCTAACGCATCAGCACCAAACCTTTTAGTGCGTTACGGTTTGAATAAAAAAGGTAAGACTCTGATTATTTAAGTAATTAAGTAATTTCTTAGTAAAAATAGCTGCATTAAACTGTTGCTACCCGGAGTTGTTTTTGCCTCAAACCTCAGTTGGTGTTTACTCATAATTTTCTGCTGGTGGTGTTGATCTTACAGCTTGAGAACTGCGTCGCCAACGGTTCAAACCATAAATAGCCGCAACCAAAATCAACAAGTAAGGGCTGTATACCATTAACCAAATACCCAACTTCAGCAAACCAACGGTAAATTCCCCAACAGAGTTGCTAGAGTTATTCCAGGTTTCTTGAATTTGTGAACCTAAACCCCGCTGAGGGCTGCTACTAGAAACTGCTGCTTCCAGGTTTAAAGTAATAGTAGAATAGGCAACTTGATTTTGAAGATTTTTGAGTTGAGCATCAATTTGCTCAATTGATTGCCGAACATTACTAAGTTCTTGAGCAACACTTAATACATCTCTAACGGAACCAGAGCGATCCATAATTTTTTGCAAATTAGCTTCTGTTTTCCGTAGATTACTTAATCGAGCTTGGATATCTACCAGTTGGTTACTGACATCTTCTGCCGTAATATTACGATTTTCTACTGTACCTAATTTAGCTAATTCATTGAGAGTTGAGTCTAGTTGGCTTTGCGGTACTCGCAGAATAATAGATGCAGTATGACGCGCATTCTCTTTAGTTGGTTGGCGTTCGTTTAATCCGATTAAGTCTCCTTGTTTGTTGTTGATAATTTTGGTGACTGTATCGATACTCCGATCTACAGAGTTAACAATTACAGTCATCGCTGCTTTTTTAATTAATTGCGGACGCGTTTGGGGTACTGGTGCAGCATTAGCTTTTTGAGATTCACCGCCACTTTCAACAGCGGGTGCGGCTTGATTAACGGTATCACCTGCGCTGGGAGGTAATGCTCTACTCCCTGTTTGCGACACTGAAGCACAGCTAGTAAAAATCACACTTCCCAACAGCGCACTGACAAATAAAGCAGATTTGCCGGGTAATTGAGTCAAGGCTGGCATAATCTAAACCTGAGAGAGATGAAATTAATTTCAGTATGGCTGATGGCACAATAGAAGCTTGTTTTGTTGCAATTTATGTAACACAAGCGATATAAGCGAAAATAAAATTCTAAGTTTTGCAATCGTCTGCCCAATGAATGGAAGAGAGTTTTACTCGAGTTTGATTAGGCTTCACATTCTGCATCATGCAGTTCAGGAGCCAATTTTTGGGCTAGGTATTATTGAAGAACTGGCACGTCACGGCTATAAACTCAGTGCGGGAACGCTCTACCCGATGTTGCACGATATGGAGCGTAAGGGATATTTATCTTCCTTTGAAGAGCGATCGGGACGACAAAGCCGACGGCTTTACCGCGCTACCGATTTAGGAAAAATTACTCTAGAGGATGCTAAAGGAAAAGTAAGAGAATTATTTGGCGAATTATTTGAGCAGTAACAAAAAGTGCTGAATTATTTTACTCAGCACTCAGCACTATTTAAGAGAGACTATCTAAAAACTGCTTGAGATGAGCTTGCTTTGGATTGATACCAAGTTCCTGGGCTTTTGCTAAAACCTGTTCGCGATTCAATTGCTGTTGAGTTGCCAACGCAATTAGCGCCAAAGCGTTAGCTCTTCCCCCTGCGCCACAATGAAAATATACAGGAGTTGGTAATTGTTCTAGTTCTCTGAGAACTTTCGCCGTTAAGCCATCCTTAGCTGATGTGGAATTGAGTGGTACATTAACATATTCCAGACCTACAGCTTGAGCTTGTTGCTCTTCGTCATCTAATACGCCAGCTTCATCAGGTGCGCGCAAATTCACCACAGATTTATATCCCTCATCGGCAAGTTGTTTTAGTGTATCTGGGGTTGGCTGTCCACCTGCGGAAAACTCATCGCTCACCTTTTTGATATTACTCATGTATACCTCATAATTCTGATAGATTTACCGTATTTGACAATCAACGGCATGGTAGCATGAATTAACCTTTCATATATAGATTTTCGTTATCGAATTTCGATATATTGATGCTGTCAACATCATCAAATCATCAGGCAAACTATAGTGACCGAGGAAACTGAGAATATTCAGACAGAGCCAGCAGCGGTTTCCTTTCATGCTCTGACTCGCAAACAACAGCAGCAGCGATTAACCCAACTAGCAATGGTGTTTTTGCGATTAGGAACGATCGCCTTTGGTGGCCCGGCTGCCCATATCGCCATAATGGACAATGAAGTAGTTAATCGCCGTCAATGGATGAGTCGGGAGAAACTGCTAGATTTACTTGGAATTACGAATTTGATTCCCGGCCCCAACTCGACGGAATTAGCCATTCACATTGGCTATGAGCGCGCTGGATGGGCTGGTTTACTAGTTGCAGGTAGCTGCTTTATTCTGCCTGCGATGGTGATAGTTTGGGTATTAGCCGCCATTTATGCCCACTATCAAACCGTCCCTCAAGTGGGATGGCTGCTATATGGAATTAAACCTGTAATTATTGCGATCGTGCTGTTGGCTGTGTGGAATTTGGGTAAAAAAGCAGCCAAAGATGTACCAACAAGCATTGCGGGAGTAGTTGCGATCGCAGCATATTTCGCTGGATTAAATGAAATTTTGGTGCTGATTTTGCTAGGTATCGCTGTCATGCTAGTGAAAAATTGGCAAACCAGAGGTAACACAACCGGAGCATTCCTATTACCTTTTTCCGGTGTTTTCGCCCAGATTGGTAGTACAGCAGCAATCACATCAATCAGTTGGGTTAACGTCTTTTTGTTTTTTCTGAAGATAGGATGTGTTCTTTATGGTAGCGGTTATGTGTTGTTGGCATTTCTGCAACGGGATTTAGTTGAGCGCAACCACTGGTTAACATCACAGCAGCTTTTAGATGCAGTAGCCATTGGACAGTTTACACCAGGGCCAGTTTTTACCACCGCAACATTTATCGGCTATTTGCTAGCAGGAAACACTGGGGCGATCGCGGCTACCATTGGTATATTTTTACCAGCTTTTGTGCTGGTATGGGTGGTTAATCCCTGGGTGGCTAAATTACGTCAATCACCCTGGGCTAGTGGCTTTCTCGATGGTGTGAATGCAGCATCTCTAGGATTAATGGCAGGAGTTACCTACACATTAGGACGAGCCGCACTAGTGGATTGGTTAACAATTATCTTGGCAATATTGAGTGCGATCGCTGTTTTCCGGTTCAAAATCAATTCTGCTTGGTTAGTTCTAGCAGGAGGTGCGATCGGGCTGGCTTCACACTTATTATGGGGTTGAATGTAGGGTAAAGGGGGAACGGGGAATGAGGGAAAGGAAAACCTTTACCCTTGTACCTTTTCCCATCTGTAGCAATACGCTTAAGAGTGAGTTAAATCACATTATATGAGATATTACGGTTATAAAATTAATATCCATGCATAAAAAAATACTAAACACTTGATGAATTTAATAGAGTTAATGTTAGTGCTGGCTACAGTAATTGGCGTAGCAGATAGTAATACAATTCGCTTTAAAGATGAAACTGGGCAAAGCAAAACAGTTAAATTAGCTTGTATTAATACACCCAAAGAAACTAAACAGCAGTATGTTTCCGCAGCCACCAAAAAGCTCAAACAGCTACTACCACCGAGTAGCCGAGTTGTCATCAGAAGCGTCAATTTAGATGACAGGGGGCAGACATTGGGTGAAGTATATGTAGATAATCGCTCAGTAAATCTGCGTTTGGTAGAAGAGGGTAATGCTGTTGTTGATCAGGAATCTTTAGAATTCTGCAACGAAACCAAAACCCAATTTTTAATTGCAGAAGCCAATGCTAAAAATAAGCGCCTGGGATTATGGCAGCAATTTAATCAAGTAAAGTAAAAAATAAATTGAGTTTTGTGCGTTTAGTCATACTCTGCAATCTATGTGTCCTCTGCGGTTAGTAAAAAGATGGTTTTAACCACAGAGAACACAGAGTGCATAGAGGATAAAAGAAAAAGTCTCTGTTCCCTTTCGCTTGTTATCCATTATGTAAAAGAGTTAATAGTCACTGTCAGCTACACACATTCCCTTACATTTGATGCCATTGGTAGCTGTACGCTGACAATGAGGACAGAGAATGGTTTCGGTTTCGGGAGCGATATTTGTACTGGTGCTTGTTTGTGGCTTGTCTTTGTCGGTTTGGAGATTCACGGCGATCGCAGTAAAGTAAATTTTCTGTAGTTTATCTTTACATTTTATAAACTACAGCGATTCCCTTCTACAGCAATACGGTTCAGTTAGCGTCAAAAACCTGATTTGGTATAGGTTGGGAAGCCAGTACGCTGCAGAGGACAGTTGCGTGGGCGGGTTTCCCGAATTGTACCGCTAACGCAGAACCCGAAGAGTAGCAACTGCCGTCAAACTTTCTGTTGGGCTTCCCACCGTTGTAGCAACTGGCGTTTGAGGTACGTAGAGGCGTAGCGGCTTACTGCAGGATAATTTACTAATAAACTATTTTAGTTTTGCTCCTTTCGCTTTATTTGTAGGCAAAAATTAGGCTGTAGGACTTTTTCAAGTGAGGAAACCCCTACAGCTTAACTGCCGACTGCGTCTTTCACTGATTTGTTAGACTTAACACACCAGGAACTTCCGGTCAAATCTCTGAATACGCCAGCAGAAGAGGCTATCCATGCTTACAAGTACGCTACTTCTCTCGAACCAACTGCCCAATTTACAGTATTCCTCTACATCGGAACGATTCGATGACACTTGGGAAGCCCCTCTGGCTACCCTTTTAGGACTAGGACGGGCTGCTGGTGCCGACTTTGTTGAATTTTTTCTAGAGCGTCGCAACTATATTAGTTGTCTTGCAGAAGATGACGCGATCACCAGTATTTCACCCAGCCTCGCTACAGGTGCGGGAGTTAGAGTATTTCGCGGCAAAGCTGATTGCTACGTCAGTACCAATAATCTTACATTTTCCGGTTTGAAAGCCGCCTTAGAAAAAGGTCTTTCTATCCTGGGATTACAATTACCTGCACCCAACGCTTTTATCCCAGAAATCAATCTAGAATTACTCCGAGACTACGCCACAAAAAGAGGAAAAGATGGCTGGTTACCTCTGTGTAGCTCCATCCGAGAAATGGGAGAAATTCTACTTGATGGTACAGCCCAATTGCAGCGCAAAGCTAGCCATGTGCAATCTCGCCGTGCTACTTACTTCCGCGATTGGCAAGAAGTATTAGTTGCAGCCAGTGACGGTACTTTTGCCCGTGATATTCGCCTCACCCAATCTGTAGGTTTTAACCTGTTGTGTGCAGATGGAGCTAACCGCGCCTCCATTGGTGAACGCGCTGGTAATACCAGTGATGCCAACTTCCTCAGAACTTGGGATTACCAACAAGCTTCCGAACAAATATCTGAATCTGCTGGGAAAATGCTCTATGCAGATTACGTGGAATCTGGCACATACCCCATTATCATGGCCAATCACTTTGGCGGGGTAATCTTCCACGAAGCCTGCGGACACTTATTAGAAACTACTCAAATTGAACGTAATACTTCTCCCTTTGCTGACAAAAAAGGCGAGAAAATTGCCCACGAAAGCCTCACAGCTTGGGATGAAGGGCGAGCTGACAATGCCTTTGGCACAATCGACATGGATGACGAAGGTATGCCAGCTCAAAGAACTTTATTAATAGAAAAAGGCGTTCTGAAAAACTTCTTAGCAGACAGAACAGGTTCTTGGCGTACTGGACATCCTAGAACAGGAAGCGGTCGCCGTCAAAATTATACCTATGCTGCTGCCAGTCGAATGCGTAATACTTACATCGCTACTGGTGAATATAGTATTGATGATTTATTTAGCTCCATTGATAAAGGCATTTACTGCAAGAAAATGGGTGGTGGTAGCGTAGGTGCTACTGGTCAATTTAACTTTGGTGTTGATGAAGCTTATTTGATTGAAAATGGCAAAATCACCAAACCATTAAAAGGTGCAATTCTGATTGGGGAAGCAACGGAAATAATGAATAAAATTTCCATGTGTTCTCAAGATTTAGAACTTGCACCTGGTTTCTGTGGTTCAGTTAGCGGCAGTATTTACACCACAGTAGGACAACCACATATTAAGGTTGATTCTATTACTGTAGGTGGTCGTTAATAGCTATTTCTGCTTGCTACAAGATTACCTTTTTTCTGTTCTATTTGCTTCCTTTAAAACTTGAGAGTTTTAAACGCAGAGGAATGCAAAGGAAACGCAAAGTTACGCAGAGTATCTGAAAACGATTTGGTACGAAATAAATCAAGCGTTTTATCAAGGTAATCTTGTAGCTGGACATAAATCAATATCTATCTGTGTTCATCGGCGGTTAAAAATCTAAAATTCAAATTGACTGACTATTGACTATGGCTACTATCAACGAAATTGCAAATTACGCCAAGGAAAATGCAGAAAAGCTTGGCATTAAAAAATTCGACATTTATGGCTCCACTGTAGACGAAACTAGCGTCCAAGTAGACCAAGGTGAGCCAAAACAAGTTAAAGCTTCTAACCGTTCTGGTGTAACAGTTCGTGTTTGGAATGAAGACAATACAATGGGTGTCACCAGCACCACAGATGTAGACCCCAAAGGATTAGAATTAGCTTTAAAAACTGCTTACGAAGCTAGTTTCTTTGGTGTTAAAGAAAATGTGCCTGATTTTAGCCCAGAGGCTACAGTTCCTATCGACAATACACCTCACGATAAAGCAGCACAAGCACCTGTTGCGGAACTAATAGAAAAATTAGTGGTAGCTGAAAAAGAATTACTCTCAGCGCACCCAGCAATTAAAGGCGTACCTTATAACGGTTTAGCGCAAAGAGATATTGACCGTTTTTATCTCAATAGTGAAGGTGCAGCCAGAATTGAATCCCACTCCATAGCCTCAGTTTATCTTTACAGCAAAACTGAAGAGGAAGGGAAAAAACCACGCAGTGCAGGTGCTTTTAGAATCAACCGTGGTGTCGAAAATCTCGATATTAATGGTTGCATTCAAGAAACAGCCGAGAAAACTATTAGTCACTTGAACTATGAAAAAATTAAGACTGGTAAATATTTAGTGGTTTTCTCTCCCGAAGCTTTTTTAAGTTTATTGGGCGCGTTTTCTAACTTGTACAATGCTCAAAATATTTTGGACAATCAAAGCTTATCTACTCCTGATGACTTAGGTAAGCAAATTGCTTCTCCTATGCTTTCAGTTGCAGATGATGCACTGCATCCTGCTAACATTGGCGCAGAAAGTTTTGATGGTGAAGGAACCCCAACTCGTCGCATTTCTCTAATTGAAAATGGCGTTTTAACCAGCTTTTTGCACAGTGCTGGAACTGCGAAAAGAATGAACGCCCAACCCACAGGAAATGCGAGTATTGGGGCAAAAGTTAGCGTTAGTCCTAACTTTTTTCATGTATTTAGAGCCGCCGATCCCGAGCAAGAATTAAGTTTGGAAAATGCTGAAAATGTGGTTTTAATTGATGATTTACAAGCTCTCCATGCAGGGGTAAAAGCTTTACAAGGTTCGTTTTCTCTACCTTTTGATGGTTGGTTAATTAATAAAGGTGTGAAAACGAGTATTGAATCAGCAACAGTTGCTGGTGATTTCTTAGAAGTTTTGAAGTCTATTGTTTGTGTAGAAAAAGAGGTTGAGTTAACACCAGGAGGAGTTTGTCCTCGCATCTGGGTTAATGAATTATCAATTACCGGAGATTAGCATTTAAAAGTTAGGAGTATTCATCTACTCCTAATTTTTGCTTTGCACAAGAAATTATTAGGGCAAGGCAGTGCCTTGCCCCTACTGTTCAAATGCAAATTGGTATTTATTTTGAATTTTGAATTCCCCAACGGGGTTAACTATTCTTCTCCACCACCGATACCGAGATTGATATCAAATCCATCAGCACCAGTTAAATTAGTTCCAATCATGACTGCGCCATCTACTTGAGCATTATGTAGATGAGCGTCGCTTAAATTAGCATTAGTCAAGTTAGCGTTATTGAAGCTGGTACCACTGGCGAAGGCTTTTGTTAAATTCGCTGCTTCTAAATTTGCACCGGCTAAATCAGCACCTTCTAAATTTGCGCCTTTTAAATTAGCACCTTGTAAATTAGCATTTCTTAAATCAGCACCAATTAAGTGAGCGCCGCTGAGATTAACACCTGTTAAATCGCATCCAGAACAGGCTCCAGTTTCTAGTAACCGTTTGACTTGAGTTTGGGTTTCCCCTGCTTGAGCAGAAATTGGAGCAGCTAAAGATAGCGTGCTAAATAAAGCTATTGCTGTCAACAATGTCTGTCTCATAATTCTTCCTCCGTGCAGTTTTAAAAGCTTAAGCATCAGTAAAAGATTTACGGATGTGTTTTACTAAAGAAACTGTGTTTGTTAATTGGTAATATATTTCACTCTTACAATTTCATTTTCTCAAATTAGAGAATTATGTCCTCATGCTACCGAGGTAATTAATTACTTCAATATTATTTACTTACTCATACTATGGTTATATCCAGTTAAGTAAAAGCTTATATATGTAAGTATTTGAGGATTAAATAGGTAATTATTTCCTCTGTAATTATCCAAATGAAATAATAAAATATACCTTTGAGGTGAGAAGAAGTTGAAAATATAGATTAATAAGCGTAAACACCAAAATTCGCCTCAAACCTGCCTTCAGGTAGAGATAATCAACTGAAGAATCTGCTAAATTTGCGACAAACATCACAGAGAAATAGAGTTTGAAACTATCTCAAGAAATCTATTTGATGCCAAGGCATTTTCTAACTAATAAATAAGAGCAAAACATACTGAGCTTTGATTTTTAGCTACTTTACTAGCGTTGTAGCCACTGCGATCGCAAATTATTACTCGTTGAGAAATCTATTGTAGGGACTAGAATGCGCCAATGCTTTAACTAATCCCTGCATCTTGATTTAGTTCAAAGTCCACTACAGATGCAACAAGGATGTTTATGAAAGCACTATTGCTTTATCCCCAGTTTCCTCAGTCTTTTTGGTCTTACGATCGCTTTATGGAAATTGCTGGGTTGAAGGCGGCGATTCCCCCATTGGGGATTATTACTGTTGCTGCACTTCTACCTCAAGATTGGGAAATTAGATTTTGCGATCGCAATGTCACTTTGGAAACGGAAGCAGATTGGCAATGGTGCGATTTGGTAATTATCTCCGCTATGTTGGTGCAGAAGCCAGATTTCCACGCTTTAATCAAAAAAGCTGTGCGATTAGGTAAAAAAGTCGCAGTTGGTGGCCCCTATCCCACATCTTTACCGCAGGATGCTCTGGATTCTGGCGCGCATTACCTGATTTTGGATGAAGGAGAGATGACGGTTCCCCTGTTTCTAGAAGCATTGAGCCAAGGTAAAAGCCGAGGAATCTTTCGTTCTCCAGAAAAACCGGATGTTACCCTGAGTCCTATGCCGCGTTTTGATTTGTTAAAGCGGGAAGCTTACTTAATGATGGCGATGCAGTTTTCTCGTGGCTGCCCATTTAACTGCGAATTTTGTGACATCATTACCCTTTATGGGCGAAAATCACGAACTAAAGAACCGAGTCAGGCGATCGCAGAATTGCAAGCTCTTTATGATTTAGGATGGCGGGGTTCACTATTTATTGTTGATGACAACTTTATTGGTAATCAACGTAACGTCAAACGTTTCTTAAGAGAATTGATTCCTTGGGTGAAGCAACACAATTACCCTTTCACCTTCATCACAGAAGCTTCTGTAAATTTGGCAGAAGACGATGAACTACTACATTTAATGCAAGAAGCAGGTTTCTATGCAGTCTTTCTGGGTATTGAAACACCCGATCAAGATAGCTTGCAAGTGACAAACAAATTACAAAATACTCGCAATCCCCTGATCGAAGCCTGTTGCAAGATTAATCAAGCTGGAATGTTGATATATGCAGGGTTTATCCTCGGTTTTGATGGCGAACGCACAGGTGCAGGAAAACGAATTGAAGCTTTTGTGGAACAAACCAGCATTCCTCAACCCATGCTAGGTATTCTTCAAGCTTTACCCAATACAGCTTTATGGAACCGCCTGCAAACAGAGCAACGTTTAGTCAAGGGTGTGGGTGCAACGGAAGTCGGAGATCAGAATTCCTTGATGAATTTTCAACCGACTCGCCCCTTAGCTGAAATTGCCAGAGACTATGTAGAAACTTTCTGGACGTTGTATGAGCCGCAAAACTATCTGAGACGATGTTTTCAGCAATGTCTCAATATTGGCTCCTTAAAAGAGCGAAAACAAACCATGCAGTTTTCTCCAGGTCAAGGACTACGCATCGTTGCTCAATTAATCTGGCTGCAAGGCTTCAAAAGGCCAGAAATTCGTGGACAATTCTGGCGACAATTCTGGACAATTTTGGTGAGCAAGCCGCAAGTTCTTAATATGTATTTGGGTTTATGTGCTGCTGGCGAACATTTTTGGGAGTATCGCGTTTTAGCTAGAAAACGAATTACTCAACAGTTAGGCTACGATCCATTGACAGCGTCGGCTCCACCTAAGCCAGAAGCAGTACTAGCTAAAGTGTCATAAATCAATTTTGGATTTAGGATTTTAGATTTTAGATTGACCCTATGCACGCCACTTGCTTTATACCGGGGAACCTGTCCACCGCAGTTGCTTATAAATTAATACAGTTCAGATAAGCTCATTAGTAATTGATTTGTCACTTGTGGAAACAGCTAGCACAATTGGGGGATTCTCCCCCAAGCCCCCGATTGGGGGACGGTTGCGTCCCCCAAACCCCCTCCAAAATTATTGTTTTGTTGTCAATTTATTTTCTTAACTGAACTGTATTGGCGTATAAATGTAGGGGCTACCGCAATACAGTTTGGGTAAGGGGGAAAGGGAAAAGGAGAAAAGGATTGAATTCACCCTTACCCCTTTTTCCATTACCCTTTTCCCCAATCACGAGGGAGATACAAAATACTTATCCGAACCGTATTGGGGACTACCGTGCGGGAACGCTACGCTAACAATTAAAAATTGAGGATTTTGCATTTATTCCACGTAGCTTGCTTCTTGAGAGCAATTGTGAATTCAACAATCTAAAATCTAAAATTACCCCATTAAACTTGACTCTCTACAGGTTGCTGAACAGGATTAGTTGTAGTCAACTTTCTACCGTAGCTAATAGCAATTAAACCAGTGACATACATAAACAGACTGTAAACCGCAGCCGGGACTGCCATATCTGGATTGTTGAGTAATCCAGCCGTAATTGCGATCGCTAATGTGCCGTTTTGAATACCAACCTCAATGGCAATGCAGATTTGCTGTGGCAGATTAAGGTTAAATAGCTTGCTAATATAAAACCCCGCCAACATTGAAATAGTATTTAATAGCACCACGGCAACTCCCACTTGCACAATAAAGCCAGGGAGACGGTTCCACTCACGAACAATCAACAGCAGAATAATTGCTGCTAGGAAACCAACTGCTAGGCGGCTAGTAACTTTTTCCAGACGACGCGCTACTTCTGGCAATATCTGCCTTATACCCATCCCCAAACCTATAGGTAGCAGTGTCATCAGAAAAATTTGGACTATTGTTGCACCAATGGGTAAGGCGATCGCAGCTGTCTGTCCCATGAAGTGCTGGTATGCAAGGTTTGCCACCACGGGAATTGTAAATACTGTAATCACGCTGCTAAAAGCTGTCAGAGTTACTGAAAGTGCTACATCTCCTTTGGCGAGATATGTAATGACATTTGAGGATACACCACCAGGACACAGTGCAATTATCATTAACCCCATAGCGATCGCAGGTTGCATGGGTACAACTTTAGCAATGGCAAAACCAATAATTGGTAAAAAAACTAACTGACTAATCAAGCCAATTGCCACAGCTTTGGGATACTTCTTTACACGTTGAAAATCTTCTGGAATAAGAGATAAACCCATTCCTAGCATAATGATAGCCAAGGCAATAGGTAAAGCAACAGTGGTAAAAAAGCTGGCTTCCATAATTAATTTTGGATTAATTAGACAAAAATGATGATATCAGAATGTTTATACAGAAATTTCGCAGCTTTTAATTAAAAGCTGTGTCACAGTCAGGGATTCTTTCTAACTTAAAAATGGGCATTGGGCATTGGGCATTGGTAATTTATTCTCCCCCTGCTCCCTGCCCCCTACCTCATCCTTCTTACCAGTCAACAAACTTGCAAAATATATTTCGATAACTCACAAAATCCTTCGCCTTCTGTAGCGTTAGTTATATAAGCAGGCTGATGCTTTAATTGGTTGGCATATTCTAATACATTAGCTACACCTACAGACATGGAAAAATAACGCGGATCAAATAAACTTTCATCATTAGGACTATCACCCACTGTCACAATTTGTTCTGAAGAATATTCTGGCCAATTTTTCTGTAATACTTGCAACAAACCTATAGCTTTATCTTGATTTTGCAGTTTAATATGACACTGAACATTACTGTAAGTAAATCCCCATCCCATTTCTTGACACAGATGACTTAGGGTTTGTAATTCTGTGGGATTTAACGATGCGACATCAAAAGTCCAATCGGTGATGCGAAACCTATTGTCAGTAGATTCTCGGATTTGTGGAAACTGAATTTGTAATTGTTTAAAAGCTGCAGCTAAATTTTGACGATGGCTGGCTAAGTCAGGAATAGGTGTTAAGGTGATTGGGCGATCGCTCCCAGCAGGATAGAATAAACCACCATTCTCTGCGATCGCACCCGCTACAGGCATTAAGCTATTCAGCCCACTCACCCATCCGGCGGAGCGCCCAGTAACAATTAGCACTTTAATATTTGCTGCTGCTAAATTTTCTAAAGATTGCAAAAGTTGGCTGGTAAATTTGCCTTTTTTGGTTAATGTACCATCCATGTCTGAAGCTACTAGCCGAATATTTTTCCACAAACTTGAGGTAGCTTCAGACAAGGGCAAGGGATTTATAAAACCTTTACCATCAGGGCTAAGGTGTGTGTACATATACGATTTAGTCAAAGGGATAAAAAATAGTAATAATACCGCAAATAGACACACAAAATTTGGGCATCCTAGCATCAGGAATTAAGTTTAGCAGTTTGCCAACCATGTACAATTTGATTTTTGCAGCCCAAACTTCAGCGGGAAAAGCTAAAAAGGCAACCCAAGAAGTACCATCAAACACTCCACAAAGCCCTCCTATATTCATGTTTACTTCTGGAGGACTGTTGTTAGCGATGATTGCTTTGGTTGTCTATGGCAAATTCCTCAAGACTCAGCTAGATAAAAAACTCAAGTTTGAACAATTCCGCACCCGAGAACTAGAGAAGAAGTTTAAGCTGGCGCTAGAAACCATTCGGAAAATGGAAACAAACCCCGATTTGGTTAACTCACGGGATTTCAACTTAGATTATCTGCGGATGCGGATGGCAGAAGAGGTATTTCACTTTGCGATCGTTAATCAAATTAAAATCCAGGTCAAAGAAAAAATTTCTCAAGCTTTGCGTCCAAGTCAATCCCAACAGGGATCTGTAGGGATTGCTACTAACACCGGACGGCAAGTAGATGAGACTTTTGATGTTGAGTATGAAGCTGGAACTCCACCCAATATTGCAAAGCGAGTACTATTTCGTGTACAAATTCGCTTAATGAAGTTACCTACACAAGCGACTTCTGCCACTATTAGCCAGATTATTGATTGTATTGAAACTTATCTTAGCCCTACAGACGATGAGGATACTTGGCAACCAACAATTCAAGGACGGATTGCTAATATGCATTGGGATCAGAAGGCTAAGCCTACTCCTTTGTTAGTGCTAGAGCAATCCAATGATGGTGTCAATGTCTCTTTCCGTACTAGCCGTCAAGCTACTCCCTCTAAAAATGTGCAGCAGCCTGTAGCCAAACCATCAGGCCCTGCTAAAAATCATTGAGGTTTGTAGGGTGCAGCTCTTCCACTTTATGAGTTATGATTTCTCGCTCCAGAATCGTAATGGCTGACTACACTTTGAGAATCGCGAGTTAAAAGCCCATCTTCCATTTCCACAATGCGATCGGCTATATCTAAAATGCGGTTGTCATGTGTTACCAGCAAAATAGACGTTCCTTGGTCTTTGGCAAGACGTTGCATGATTTCTACAACATCTCGACCGGATTGTTTGTCTAAAGCTGCTGTTGGTTCGTCGGCTAGTACGAGAGGAGGGTGATTTACCAAAGCCCGAGCGATCGCAATTCTTTGTTTTTGACCACCAGAAAGATTATCTGGATAGTAATTAATTCTCTCTTGTAACCCAACGGCTGCTAACATTGCTTCTGATTTAGCAATCGCTTCGCTTTGGGCAACTGCGTCATTTAGCTCTACCGCCATTTGTACATTTTGTCTGGCGGTTAAAAATCCTAGCAAATTATGAGCTTGGAAAATATAACCTATTTTCCTGCGGACTTGCACTAACTGATTTTGGCTGGCACCTAGTAATTCTTCGCCTAGAAATTTTAGGCTACCCTCTTGTACAGACCGTAATCCCCCAATCAAGCTAAGTAATGTAGTTTTACCTGAACCTGATGGCCCGGTCATAATGACAATTTCGCCAGCAAAAATTTCTAGATTAATGTCAAATAAAATCTGTCTTTTGAGTGCGCCTCTACCATAATAATGATTGATATTTTTAATAGCAATTACAGGTTCTTGTCTCATCATAAAAGGGGGTAGCTATAGGTTAGGAGTTTACCAACGTAACTGTAAGTACAAAAATAAGTTATTAATTATTGATTATAAAATATCTTTTTTAATAAGTATTGAGCATTAATATTGATTTTATGATTGGTGAATTTATAAATTTATACAACTAATATTTAATACTTTAAAAGATATCAGCAGGGTCGGCTGAACGTAACTTACGCACTGCGATCGCACCAGAAACAAAGCACATTACTATCGTTAAAAATAGTACTAAAATAGCACGATCAATGCTCATAAAAACTGGTAGCAATGTAGCGTTTCTAGCAGTAGAGTACATAAATAATGCAAAGGCAAATCCAGGTATATAACCAATCACAGCTAATAAGAAAGCTTCTTGCAGAATAACAGTTAATAAATAGTTTTGGGTATAACCTATTGCTTTTAAAGTTGCGTACTCAGCCAAGTGATCCGCAACTTCAGTATAAAGAATTTGGTAAACAATTACAGTTCCCACAATAAATCCCATAATTGTCCCTAAAGTAAAAATAAAACCAATCGCAGTACTACTTGCCCAGTAATTACGCTCAAAGTCAATAAATTCCTGCTTGGTTAAAACATTAACATCTTGAGGTAAATAATTCCTTAATTCCTGAGTAACTGCGTTCGCATCTGCACCAGGCTTGAGCTTGATTACACCAATATCGATTAAACCGCGCTGGCGATTATTAAATATTCGCAAAAAGTTAACATCACTAGTAATTAAATTACCATCAGCACCGAAGGATGCACCTAAAGTAAATAATCCTACTACTTTAATCCGCCGTCTTCTAACTTCTGCTGTGACATTTTTACCTTGTTCAAAATCAGCAGCAATTGGCCCGTACTCTACCCGAGAAGAACGGTCATATAAAACGACATCAGGAAGTTTGAGTTTATCTAAATTTTCTACCATTCCTGGTAAGTTAAAAATATTAACTTCCGGGTTAAAACCAAATATCAGAATACTCCGAGGGCGACCTGTCTCAGGATTTCTCCAGGCTGTGTAATCTAAATATATAGGATGTACTGATTGAACTGCTGGTAAATCTAAAGCTTTATATAAACGCCTTTGTGAAAAACTCTTCATCGACAACACAGCATTAGATTGACTGTTAATTAAAATAATGTCGCCTTCCAAGCTGCTATGTAAACGCACGTTACTATAATACAAAGCATCTCGGAAACCAAGTTGCATAAACATTAAAATATCAGCAAAGCCAATCCCTGCCAAAGCCACAGCTAAACGTGTTTTTTCCCTGGTTAATTGTAGCCATGACAAAGGGATTTTTTTATTCATTAAATAGGTAGATAAGAAGTTAGCAATTCTTTCAGCAATCATTAGCCATATTAGATGAATTTTTCAATTAGGGAATAGTCCTAAGTCTTTACCAGCCAACTCGGAATATGGTAGCCATTGACCACCATAGAGTAATTACATGAGATTATATTTAATTCAAAAATTATGGACAAAAAATTACATTCTAAGTAGATGAATTAGCTAATTAGTAATAGCAACTATCACCCCGAATGAGCTTTTATTGGTAATTTCAAACTATTTAATTGTTAATTTCTACAACCACCTTAGCGTTGGTTAAACCTGCCACTTTTGTACTATCTTCTGGAGAGAGGGCAATTTTCACTTCTACAACTCTGGCATCTACATCAGCTGCTGGATCTGTATTTAACACATCTTTTTTACCAATCTTTCTGCCAATTTCAGCGACGGTTCCCTTAAGTTCGCCAGCAAAGGCCCCGTTATCACTAGATATAGTTGCAGTTTGGCCAAGACGCACTCTACCAATACTGTCTTCTGATACTTCAGCGATGACAAACATTTGATCAGTTTGTCCAAGTTCAGCAATTCCCATTTGAGTGATGGCTTCTCCCGATTTGGTGTGAACTTTTAAAATTTCACCATCAATGGGTGCTCTCACATAGCTCAATTTCAGTTCTGCTTCGGCTTTTCTTACCATTGCGATCGCATTACTCACTTGAGCCTGCGCCATTTGTACATCAGTCGGACGGACTTCGATCAATCGGTTGAGTTTGGCTCGTTCTTCGTCAATTTGTCTTTGCAAAGTAGCCACGGTTTTATCGCGGTTAACTTTAGCTTCCACCAGCTGTTGTTGCAAAGTCGATAAAGTTTTGACTTGATTCGCTCTAGCTTCTGCAATTTGTTGTTTGATTGTGGCGATCGCCTGTCTGAGGCTTGCTTGGCTTTCCACCACCTGCTGATTGCTAGTAATGGCGCTCAAGCGTCTTCTATCTCGCTCTTGCTGGGAAATCGCACCTTCTTTATACAACATATCATAGCGTTGAGCATCAACTTGAGCATTCCGTTGTTCAGCTTGAATACGTGTGAGTGTGGCTCTTAAAGTATCTTTTTGTCCACTCAACTCAGCTTCTAAACGGTTAACCATTGCTTGTTGCGCGACTTTCTCGCCACTTAACTGAGCTGCAATGCGCGTGATCGTTGCTTGCTGTGCATCCCTTTCCCCACGTAACTGAGCTTCTAAACGAGCAATTACAGAATTTTGGGCTTGAATATCTCTAGGTGAACCGGCTCTAACTTGCGCTAAATTAGCACGAGATTCTTGCAATTTTGCTTTTGCTTCTTCTAATGCAGCTAGTTGGGTATCGTGATTATCCAAAACCGCCAGTACTTGACCTTGTTTGACTTTGTCGCCTTCTTTAATCAGCAGTTTTTGTACTCGCGACGAAGCTTGCATTCCCCCCATCGGTGCAGATAAATTAATTACTTCTCCCCGTGGTTCAATATGACCCACAGCAGTAACAGTATTGACCATTGGCCTAATGGGTACGGATGAAGCTAGCTTTCTCAACTGCTCAACCTTAGCTGTACCCAGTACACCGGCAGCAATTACTATGGGTAGGGCTACAGCTATGCTCCATAAAATTTTAGGTTGATCAAGTGGCTGTTCCTTTAACTTTGGCTTCTCAGTCACCCTTGACATGATATATTGCCCGTTTATCTGAATTTTGCTGATAGAAGTGAAAAGCGAGTTATACCAATTCGTAATTC
This sequence comes from Calothrix membranacea FACHB-236, assembly GCF_014696315.1. Lineage (GTDB taxonomy): Bacteria > Cyanobacteriota > Cyanobacteriia > Cyanobacteriales > Nostocaceae > Aulosira > Aulosira membranacea. The sequence continues at coordinate 35,339 of NZ_JACJPX010000005.1, read as the reverse complement.
ATAATTAAAAAATTCACATTGTATCTATAGCCATCCTATTTCAGTTGTGAAAAATATCGTTTTTGGCTGTTGAGTGTTGACTGTCAAAGGTTAACAGCCAACAACCCTTCAGATCAGATTTCACAAATCATTGAGGATTGCTATATGTGATGCCGAATTTTAGAGAATTGGTATGACGCACAATTAAATTAGTGCTTTATGACATTAATTTTGATGGCTGAATAACTTGATGGTCAGGACTTTAGCTTTGAAGTTGTCAGCAGGTAAGTACTAACGATGAACTCATCAAAAAGAATGTAATAAAGTACAATATTTGGTCAGATGAATTATGGTGGTTAAAATTTTTACTCTTCAGCACTAACTAAAATTCTGAAGTGTGAAAATTAACCAACAAAATTAATGAGGTAGACAACTAATTAAAGTGGGTTTTTAGTAACCAGCCAGCTTTTCATTCAGTAATTTAGTCTATTTACTGATAAATGATAGCTCTGTGTTTACTAAACAGCGCACAAGCCTGGAATAAAATGTTGTCGAATTTTGAATTTAGAATCAGCGACTTCTACGCCGCCATTGGAGTTGATACTGTGAAGTTTGATAGTTCTAAAGTATGAATTCACTAAAGTGGCAAAATTACTGGCATGATTTTGATAGATATAACGTAATTGAATTCAGCCAATAATTTACCTTACCTTTCATGAACAATCGAGATTTATGTGATCTAAACTTTTCTAGCTAGTTGATTAACCTTGCAGAAGATTTCCAGCATGAATCAGAACTGCTATATCAAAATAGGGGTTCCTAACATTGCATTTTCCTTAAGTTTATAGTCAACTATGGAGCAGATTTTGTAGCTATCTTTACCAAGACAACTAACTTCTCTTTGATATCTATTTCAAAGGCTTAGCTGTTCTCTCTGCTGCTGTTTTTTACTCCATCAAACTTTGGTTAAATGAATTCTACCTTTATAACTTGGCGGAAAACGTAACAGAACCTACAGATGAGGCGATGGAGAATGGGGACTGGGAAAAGCAGAGGAGAAATAAGAAAGCACCACATCTTAAAAGAAGTTAGTTATTGAGCAATAAGGTTCCCATAATACAAATCGATTGACGTTTAAATCCTGTAGAGACGTGATTTATCGCGTCTCCACAACCCCAAAATCATGACGAAAAATTCTTAACCGAACCATACTTGAGTTATTGAATGCAATCGTCGCATTTGCGGTGGTGGGAGGAGACGAGATGCGATCGCTTGCGTAAAATCGATGTCTCAAACTCCTATAGCACTTGCAACAGCAGCACAAACTCACATTAATACAACGTAAAGTTATAAGAAGTTTACTTTTCAGAAGTAATATTAATTTTGTATTCTTAGATACAGAATTATTTTACTGCTAACCCATTAGCCATGAAACTAGATTTTGATAGACCGGATTTTGCAATGCAACTCAAAAGACAGAATTTGAATTGTATCAGTAAACCTTGTGTACCAGACCAGTCACAGCAGTTTACCGTATCTCGCTGGGTAAAGCTGTTACAGCTTCCTAATCCATACAGTTTTGATGAAGCACTGTTATTGTGTCCGGTTTCTAAACACGAGTGGCTAGCTTGGATTCCAGATCATGGCGAAGTGGTACTGCATATTAGCGAGTTTACCGCTAAATAATCAGGGTTTGAGCCTTGACAATGCAGTTAGTACAGTGAGTTATTCTCCAAGATTTGAATTCGCTCAAATTTACCAAAATTGCTCAATGTTTAAAAAATTTTGGAGTTAGGTAAGTCCTTAAGAAAGGCTGGCTTCTAATTCAAATTACTTTACATAATGCAAGTCAAAACTTCTATACAAGTAAACATTAGTTGCAATAGCAATTTACTTCAGTTAAGAGTGATAACTTATTAATTGAAGCCAAACAAGCTTCCCTGGCAGATCCAACAGTTAAACAAAGAAAGAGGTAAAACCACTGTTTAAATATCTGTCTCGTCAACGGACGGCAACACCCAAATCGAACGCTTACATTTCCTCAAATTAGTCTAAAAGAGGGCTATGTAACTGATTTTTAGAATATCACGGTGAGCGTGAGTTAAATCGGTACAACCCTAGATATTTCTGAGAAAAGAGAGGAAATAACTAAGTTAGTAAGATTTTGGGTGTTGTTGTTTTAAGTATTTAATTTTAAGAGAATATTGTCAGAAGATTTTAGGCGATCGCATCATTAATCCTAATAAAAAAAACACCGATAAATCTAGTTAATTTATCGGTGAGAATCTGTGTTGATCTGAGGTTAAATTTTTATCAAAGAAGGTAGAGTACAGTTCTGAGTGCTGAGTTCTGAGTGAAAATACTATTTCCAAATACCCAGTCCCCAATCCCCCATCCCTATTCCTCATCCCGCCCATGAACTTGAGCAGGTGGGCTTGTCGCTTCCACTGCGGTGAATGGTTCTAAAATTTTGTAAGTATGGCTTGAACCTTTAGGAACCACCCAAGAATTCCCTGGTTCTAATAAAATTGTTTGCCCTTCAATATGTAACTCGGCACGACCGCTAATTACATAACCAACTGTTTCATAGTCGCGGGATGCTGATGGTTTTCCTTCACTGGGTTGTTCGTTTTCCCAAATCCGCATAGCCACAGCCTTGCCAGATGCAAGATATTTTTGGCCGAGTTTACCCTTAGGGGAATGAGTTGAGTCTACTTTTTTAACACTGGTGTCACTCATATTCCATTGATTTCCTTATGGTTTGAGTACAACTTTGATGCAGTTATCTTTTTTGTGCTTGAAAATTTCGTAGGCGTGGGGTGCTTGTTCTAGAGGTAGGCGATGGGTAATGATAAACGACGGATCGATATCACCTTTTTGGATATGTTCTAGCAATGGTTTTACATATCTATGAACGTGAGTTTGTCCCATTTTGAAAGTCAAACCCTTGTTCATGGCAGCACCCATAGGTATTTTGTCTAAAAACCCACCATAGACTCCGGGTATAGATAGGTGTCCGCCTTTACCACAAGCGACAATTGCTTGCCTTAAGGCTGTGGGGCGGTCTGTTTCTAGACGTACTGCTTGCTTGACTTTGTCGTATACTGCCATCGCGTCTGTACCGTGTGCTTCCATCCCCACAGCATCAATACAAGCGTCAGGGCCACGACCACCGGTCATTTCTTTGAGTGCTTCGCCTACATCTATTTCTTCGTAATTTAAAATCTCGGCTTTGCCATAGTCTTTAGCCATTTGGAGGCGTTCGGGGATGCGGTCAATGGCGATGACTCTCTCTGCACCCAACATGAATGCGCTTCTAATGGCGAATTGTCCAACTGGGCCACAACCCCACACAGCGACAACATCACCTGGTTTGATATTGCAATTCTCTGCTGCCATGTAGCCAGTGGGGAAAATGTCGGTTAAAAATAGTACTTGCTCATCCGTTAAACCATCGGGGATTTTAAACAAGCCGACATCCGCAAAAGGGACTCTGGCATACTCTGCTTGACCACCAGCATAACCACCCAATAAATGAGAGTAGCCAAATAGACCAGATGGTGAATAGCCCATCTGCTTTTCTGCTAACCAAGCATTAGGGTTAGAGTTATCGCACAGAGACCACAAATCCCGTTGACAGAAGAAACAAGAACCACAGGAAATGGTGAAAGGAACAACGACGCGATCGCCCACTTTTACATGAGTAACGCGACTCCCTAGTTCAACGACTTCCCCCATAAATTCATGCCCAAGGATATCGCCCTTTTGCATTGTGGGAATATAGCCGTTGTAAAGATGCAAATCTGACCCACAGATTGCAGTGGAGGTAATTTTGATAATGGCATCACGGGGGTTAATCAGTGTGGGATCGGGAACTGTATCCACCCGCACGTCGTTTGCTCCATGCCAGCAAACTGCTTTCATAATTATTAATCCTTAGCCTTTAAACTTTTGGGTCTGTCAGAATTAGAGACATGATTAATCTTTGAGACGCGATTAATCCTTGAGACGCGATTAATCCTTGAGACGCGATTAATCCTTGAGACGCGATTAATCCTTGAGACGCGATTAATCGCGTCTCTACAATTGCTGACAATCTCTTGTGTTTTGGGTATGTTGCCCGACCTAACAATACAATCTAAATGCTATATAGCTGGGTGTTATGGTGGGCAAGACCTAACATTTAAGGGTGATAATTTAATCCCTAGAACCGGAATTAATTACTTCTCCGACTTTGTTTTTTACGGAACCAACAAAGTCTTTTGTAGCTTGAGGAGTATCTTCATCTAGGTTGAGCTTTTCGCGGATGCTATTAGCAGCTTTACCTAGTTTATTTTGGCTATTGTCAATTAGGTTATTATCAGGAGTGCCTTTGTAGTAGGTACCTTCTGGTGTTTTTACTGTCTCACTAATGCTGCCCCGATTGGAACTATTGCTAGAAGTATTGCCATAGTATCCTCGGCTATCGTAAGAACTGCGATCGTCATTGAAGTTCCGTCTGATATTATCGCCAGAATTTGATTTGAGGCTATCTACAGCTTTTTCTATCAAGTTACCGCCACTGCTGCTGCCGTTCCCAATGTTATCGGGTGTGCCTTTATAATAGATTCCCTCTGGTGTTTTGACAGTTTCAGCTTGTGCTTGCATTCCATTACTGTAGCCAGAAAACTGCATTCCCAAAAACGCCAAACCTAATAGAAAAACCATCGCAATCCGGCGGACTAGTACATTTTGTACCCAAGCAAATACACGTGTCATAGACATCCTCTGTTGTATTACAATGTGTAAGTTTTTAATAGCTAAAAGCTATTTCAAGGTTTAAGAACAACTTTGATACAGTTGTCTTTTTTCTGTTGAAAAATCTCGTAACCGTAGGATGCTTGCTCTAGCGGTAATTGATGGGTAACAACAAAAGATGGATCGAGTTTTCCATCCAAAATGAGATTCAGCAACAGATGCATATATTTCTGTCCGTGCATTTGTCCCATTCTGAAGGTTAGACCTTTATTAATTGCAGCACCAAAGGGCATTTTGTCTACGAATCCACCGTAAACACCCATAATGGAAAGAGTGCCACCTTTACGTGCAGCCACCATCATTTGCCGTAGTACATGGGGACGGTCGGTTTCTAATCTCAGCTTTTGTTTTGTCTGATCGTAGAAGTCTTCTAGACCTACACCATGTGCTTCTAAACCCACTGCATCAATGCAAGCATCTGGCCCACGGCCACCAGTCATCTCTTTCAACGCTTCGCCAGCATCAACGTCTTCGTAGTTAATCGTTTCTGCTTTGGCAAACTTTCTCGCCATTTCTAGACGTTCAGGAAAGCGATCAATTGCAATCACTCTCTCTGCACCCATCATGTAGGCGCTAATCATGGCAAACTGTCCGACAGCACCGCAACCCCACACGGCTACGGTATCACCGGGTTGAATATCGCATAATTCTGCTCCCATATAACCGGTGGGAATCGCATCGGAGATGAATAGCAGCATCTCGTCCGGTAAATCGGGAGGAACTTTCACTACACCCACATCCGCAAAAGGTACGCGCACATATTCGGCTTGTGCGCCTGCATAACCACCTAACAGATGAGAGTAGCCGTAAATTGCTGAGGTAATGTTGCCGTATAACTTTTCTTCCATCCAACCTTTAGGATTGGAATTATCGCACAGCGACCACATATCACGCTGGCAATAGTTGCAAAAACCACAGCCAATTGTCGAAGGAACAACGACGCGATCGCCTACTTTTAAATTGTTGACTCCCCTACCTACTTCTACTACTTCCCCCATAAATTCGTGACCGATAATGTCACCCTTTTGCACTGTGGGGATATAGCCACCGTAGATATGTAAATCTGAGCCACATATCGCTGTGGATGTAATTTTGATAATTGCGTCACGCGGGTTGAGAATTGTAGGGTCTGGTACTGTCTCTACCCGGACTTCATTAGCACTTTGCCAACAGACAGCTTTCATAAATAAGGATGAACTGTAAAGGATGAAGAAATATCGAGAGATTAACTAAAGTTCAGGTATTAGCCTCTAGCCTTCATCTTTTACCTGCGGGTTGACCTTCGGTAGTAGCGATTTCTCCAGCTTCCATGAGCATTTTGAAACGCCGTAAATCATCGCCAATTTGTTGTTCTGGTTCTTCACCAAAAAGTTTGGCGAATACAGCTGCTAAGGCTCCTCCAGGGGGGTTATATTCTAGAACTACTTTGACTTCCGTACCGCGATCGCCTGGTGCTTTTTGAAAGCGCACAAAACCAGAATTATCTACGTCTGCGCCTTCTACGGAAGCCCAAGAAATAAACTGATTTTCTCGGTCTTCTAAAATGTTTGCATCCCATTCCACACTGTTACCTAAAGGTGCATTGGCAATCCAATGAGAACGTTTATCGTCATACACCTTCACAGATTTGAGATGCTTCATAAATGTGGGCAGCTTTTCAAAGTCGTGCCAAAAGCGGTACAGTTCTTCTGCTGGTTTATTGATTGTTACTGTCTTTTCAACTTTGATCGGTTTATTCATGCCCACTATTTCCTGTGCTTGCTGGATTGTGCTTTGTTTGGTTACACCTTGATATATCAAACCGCCACCAGCCAAAGCCGTTAGCGCACCTCGCAAAGAGCCTTGCTTTAAACCCATTAACACCATAGCTCCGCCACCAATTAAAGAAGCCCAACGTTCGGCTTCGCTGGCTTCACCCTGATTGGTATTTATCTGATCTCCCGGAGTCGCAGTCACTTTTTTCTCTCCCGATTACAGTACAATGACCACTGAAGACGCAAAGACTTTCTTCTCTCTCTAGTTCTTTGCGTAACGGACACTTTCCACTTTGGGTTATCCCTGCTGAAAAGTGTCCTCTCCTGTGGTTAAGGCAAAATTTACATAGCTGTTGCTGCGCCTGTAGTTGGCTTAGGTGGCTTAACTTCAGCACCTGGAGCGTTACGATACAGCCCTACTAATCTTTGTTCGTATTGCAACAAATTCTGGTAAATTTCTTTGAAAATAGCGGTGGCTACGGGATCGGTAAGCTTCGCCCACAAATTGCCAATATCGCCAATTCCTGTTTGGATGTCGCCCAAAGCTAAACGGATTTGATATACGTCATCACTTCCCGTTAAGGCAGTTTTTACCTTGGCGTATTGTTCTGCGACATTTGCAGCTAGAGAGGGTTTTTCACCTAGCCTATCAAGATAGGTTTCGATGATTTGAATATGGCGCTGTTTAGTACCGATGAGTTCTTGAAACAGCGATCGCGCTTCTGTATTAGATTCCTTTTCGAGATACTTCTCTAATGCTTCTAGAGAATAGCGCTCACCAGCCAAAGCAGTATTTAAATTTTTAACGATATCACCTTTGGTTGAGCCACCCCAAGCATCAGCCAGTTTCCACCATTCTGCGGTTGTATCCTTCTCGCTAGGTAATGCCGCATCTTTACCACCGTAACCCAAACGGCTAAGAATCGCTGTAGTGAAAATCGCCAAATCTCCAGGTTCACGGGAAGTAATTAAATTACCATCTACTACTAGCGCCTCATCTTTAAAATCTGCGCCAGCATTGATAATGTCTTTGCGAATGGCTCTAAAACCAGTGATGCGCTTACCTTTGAGTAAATCGCCTTCAATTAAAAGTTGTGGCCCGTGACAAACTGCAGCCACCAATTTGCCTTGCTGTACAGCTTCTTGCACAAAGCGTACTGTATTGGGATTACGCCGCATTTTATCGGGAGCCATACCGCCAGGAATCACCACTGCATCAAATTCCGATGCGATCGCTTCTGTGGTGGTAGCATCGGCTTGGATACTAACTTTACCTTGTTTTCCCTTATATTTCTCATTCATGCGTGCGCCAAGGACTACTACCTCCATCCCGGCTTGTTTTAAGCCATTGTAAGGGACAGTAAATTCCGCATCCTCAACCCCATTTTCTATGAGAATTGCCACTTTTTTCTTTGCAGAATGATTGTTAGTGTGTGCCATCTAATTTTTCCTATGTATCTGTAAATTCAACTAGCTAAAATAGTCAACAATTTTGTTAATTTATTTGCTCCTCTATTGGAGATATTTTCTATGTAGGTACTTCACTATTTGATGTGCTAGTAAAGAGTTCTTCGTAATCGTGAGAAAAATATGCATGAAAGCTAGCAAACTTTTCTGGAACAACTGCATTTTGTAGCACCGCAAAAACTGCTCTAACGTGCATTGCGGCAGTTGTAGGTTCAATATTTTCTTTTTGACTAGTACGGTTAATGAATTCTTGCAAATTAAAACTTTGTCCAGGTTTTCCTTGACTGGTTTCTAAATATTTCCTGAGTTCTCCAGGTAACTGCTTTGCTAATTCTTGTAATTCATCTGCAGGAATTCTTTCCTTAATTGTTTCTAATGTCGCACGGGTAGCACGTTCTGCCTCTGCACGAGAATCTGATAGAGCCAGGCTTTGTACGTGGGTAATAAACTCTTCGTATTGCACTTTCTACCTCCTTTTTTCCCCATAAATGCAGTAAGTAAGCATTCAGGTAGCTGAGAGCAAACAGAAAATTCAAAAAAGATTAATTGATTTATATCGTTAATTTTTTGAATAAAAATTAGTTATAAGTAATAAGCTACTAAGCAAAATTTCCTTTATTAACTTACTACTCATAACTAATACTTCAACTACACGGGGTTTGACCATGAATTCATACTTACAAGGTTATGGTTCAAATTTGAAATTATCTTCGTTCCCAAGGGATAGATTCTTTTATTTCTAAAGTTATACATCCCTAGTTAGACAAGGTTCTGTTAGTAAAAGGTTATGGTGAAGATGCACCAAATGGCTAGTATTATGGCAGAAGAAAATTCTAATCAAGAAATTAACTCTGATGATTTGCCTCAGGCAATAACCGAATCCTATGGTACTGGAGTGAAAGACTTGCCAGGGTACAATATCGGTGGACGTTCCATACAAGCAGAACGGCGTGAGTATACAGAAACCAGTCCCGAACTGACTGGTGGTGATGTTGATGCTTATTGGGAAGATGCAGATGCTGTGGGAGATGAAGCAGTTGGTGGTACGGCTCCCACCCCCGATCAAAACGTCACTGAAGATTTAGAAGCAGCAGTAGGGCTAGAAATGGATGATCGCTCTTTCCTCCGCACTAACGATATATTGGAAGAACGCGACGATCGCCGTTGGGAACTAGATCCGATGTCCTCGGAAGATTACCAACAACGGAAATAGCTCGCTGTGCATTAATTGAACCTCATATCAGCAAAATCCAGATAACACTCTGTTGACGTGATAACTTAGCGGCGATGGAGTGTTTTTACTATGAGTAATTCTACAGATACAATCAGCTACTATTTATAGCTAGATAAATTTATTTAAGCTAAAACTGAGTGAGCTTAAACAGCTAACATTCAAACATCGCCAACTTTTTCTCAGCACTTTTCTAAATAGCTAAAATTTACGTGTAATTACTTATAGACATTTGCGATTATAGCTCTTTAAATAATACTAAAGAAAATGTCTCGAAAATCTCTTTACGAGTTTTTACCAGAACTTTTTCATCATCATAGGACAAAGCAGAAAAAATAATAATTATCTATTGGAAAAAATAGCTGCTGTTTGTCATGGTTAAAATATTTGGGTGTTACTACTGTTTGGTATAGTTTTGAGTTATCTAAAAATTTCACAAACTCAAAAGTTGAATTTTACCTATACCACTCTCAGTTATAAATAGAAAATGTTTATTTTTCAGTTAATTTTGAGTTAAATAAGTTTCCTCATGGATAAACTGCTGTAAAAAAGTTCAGCATATATCTAGAGTAAATAATCTCAAATTGATTGAAATATAAAGCTTTGAGTTTTTAGCTAAGGAAAATATTATCTAAGATTTTCTGTGATTTAATTTTAAAATTCTCTCTCAATAACTGAAATGCAAGAATTTAACATTCCCCAATCGCTAGAGATAGAAGTATCACAACTACGTAAAACTATTAATTCTCTGCTATGGATAACTAAACTTTTTCGTACAGTCGGCTATAGCATTTTAGGTTTAGTATTTATTGACTTAATTGATATATTTGTTCCCTTGAATTTTATGAATCCCGTATGGGAATTTCAGACGATAGGAGCGCTAGTAGACTTAGTTCCTATAACCTTAATTGGGCTAGTGTTAGTATTCTCGGGTAAGTTAGAGAAACGTCTAAAATGGGAATTCCCATTTTTACTTTGCTTCTCAAGGTTATGTTTATTAGTAGGATTATTATATTTATTACTCATCCCATTAGGAATCAATAACACTATCAGTCTTTATAACGTAAATCTTGAAGAATTAAATCGAGATTACAGTCAACAGGTGCTACTCAATAGCACCTGGAAACAGCAGTTCAGACAAGCTTCAGCCACAGAATTCAATAATCTTCTTGAACATAAGAGTATGCAAGAAGTAAAAACTCAAACATTAGTAGAGGTGAATCAAAGCCAGAATCATCCAGATAAAAAATTACCAGCTACAAATTTATCTAGACATTTTAATTTGCTGAAGAGTTCGGTAAAATTTAATTTGGGAGCTTTAGTTGCTGCAGCTTTATTTATTACTATCTGGAAGAAAACATCATGGGCTAGAGAATGGGCTTAATAGTAATAATAGCAGAGCATCAATAGATATACTTTATCGCCAGTTATGAAGCAGTAATTGGAGGTGATTCAAATCGTTGGATTTCAATTAAATAACCATTTGGATCGCGCAGAAAACAATGATAAATTTTGTACTTCTCATTGAATGTAGGTGGCTTTTCAAATTCCACACCCTGTTTTTGTAGGTACTCATACCACTCGTCTACTTGTTGTGTAACTAAGGTAAAAATTACACCTGATTTTTTATCGTTAGTTTTTGTAGCTAAAATGCTATCTTCTTGGCATAAACCCAAGTATCCAGAACCAGTAACAGTATAAATTCTACAAGTTCCTTGATCGAGCCAAAGATGAAACCCCAGCTTGTCTTCATAGAAGCGTGCTGAGACTGCGAGATCCTGGGTATATAAGAAAGTAATTTGCTGATCAATTGGCGGGCGATCGCACATAGAATTGAGTTAAGAGAGCGAACAGATCTGGGAAAACCCTTTTTAAGTGGTACAGATTTGAGCTATGCTAGACTCAGTCTAACGTTTCTTCGTCAAGTCAGACTTAATTCAGCCAAACTCTACAGAGCAATTTTCAGTACGGGAATCTTGCAAAATAATTGTGTTAGCGCTCTTAAAGATTTTGGTTTACATACAACAGTTCTCAGTTAGCATTTCCCCTCAAAGCTAACTTTTGAGTTCTGAGTGCTGAGTTATGAGTAAAAATACTAGTATCTCGTACCCAGTCCCCAATCCCAATTATTCGCGTAGTCCTTTAGTTTTGCTAACCTCAAGTTAATTTTTGAAAAGTTTAGTTCATCTAGGTATCTATATAGCCATAAAGTTATATAGAAATCCAAAACTGAAGGAATCAAGTATGAGTAGCGATCTAGCAAGCAAGTTGCGGGAAGGAACAAAACAATCCCATACAATGGCGGAAAATACAGCCTTCATGAAGTGTTTTCTTAAAGGGATTGTCGAAAGAGAGCCTTTCCGCAAACTCATAGCTAACTTGTATTTAGTTTATAGCGCTTTAGAAGCACAACTTCAGCGTTATAGTACTCATCCTGTAGTGAGTCTGATTTATTTTCCCATATTGAACCGTACAGCTAATTTGGAAAAGGATTTGGCTTTTTACTACGGTGAGAACTGGCGGGAGCAAATCGTAGCGCTGGAAGCAGGTAAAACTTATGTAGCGCGGATCAATGAAGTTGCTGAAACTGAACCTGCATTACTAGTAGCTCATGCCTATGTGCGCTATATGGGAGACTTGTCTGGGGGTCAAAGTTTAAAGAAAATTATCCGTTCAGCGCTAGACTTACCACCAGATCAAGGTACTGGATTGCATGAATTTGAACAATTACCATCGGTTGAAGCCATTAGAGCATTTAAAGGTCAATATCGTGATGCTTTAAATGCATTACCAGTAGATGATGCTTTAGCTGAGAAAATTGTCGCAGAAGCAAATTATGCTTTTGCACTCAATCGCGATGTTGTCCATGAGTTAGAAGATGATGTGAGAATTGCAATTGGCGATCATGTTTTTGACTTGATTACACGCCAAGATAAACCCGGTAGCACAGAACGTTCACCTGGTAGTACTTCAGTAGAACTTGTGGCTGCTGACTAAACATCACACATCAACAGTGAAATTTAGGGAAACTCTTGATTTTTGGCATTTTCAAAGTGTAGGTATCTTATCTTTGCTCTCCAAACTAGATACCTGCACTGAGAAAAGATTAAGAGTAATACCAATTCAAAATTCAAAATTCAAAATTAAGAATCCAGATAGGACAAGGTTTATGGCTGTGTATCTGTCGCATTCTCTTTTTAATTTGGTGTAACTTATACCATCTTAGATTTTGAAAGAATAAGTAACTAAGCTTTGAGGCGATGCGTCTTTCACAATCATTTTTCTAATTGGTATTAGTACTTCAAATCCTCTTTATATGGGCTTTTGATAAGCCATGCTTACCCAATCAGCAAGGGTAATTTTGAATTATGAATTTTTAATTCCCCAAAAAGGTTGACATTTCTATATAGCCGCTAACACAGGATTACAACATTCAAGGTTACTAGCATCATGAAACTTGCAACGCAAACAGTCCAATTCAACTCGGAGTTACTCAGAAAATACGACCAAGCTTTACCTCGATATACAAGTTATCCGCCAGCAACGGAGTTACAAGAAAATTTTGGCGAGTTGGATTTGCGATCGGGTATTGCGGTTGGCAATTATAAAAATACTCCCCTGTCTCTCTATTTCCATATTCCTTTTTGTGAAACTGCTTGCTATTTTTGCGGTTGCAACACAATCATCACTCAAAAGAAAGAAATCGTAGAGCCATATTTAAATTATGTGGTGCGTAACCTCGAACAGTTTTCCGGCGTAATTTCCTCAAAACGCAAAGTGCATCAATTACATTTTGGTGGAGGAACACCAAATTATTTAACGATGCAGCAGATGGATTTTTTATGGAACAAAATCAATCGCCAATTTAGATTAGATGATCAAGCAGAAGTTTCTATAGAAATTAATCCTAGATATGTAGATAAAAACTATATCTTTTTCTTAAAAAGTTTAGGTTTTAATCGCATTAGCTTTGGGATTCAAGACTTTAACTCTCAAGTACAAGAAGCTATTAACCGTGTCCAACCAGAAAAGATGCTGTTTGATGTCATGGAATGGATTCGGGATGCTGGATTTGAGAGTGTTAACGTTGATTTAATTTATGGCTTACCTTTCCAAAGCCTTGCTACCTTTAAAAACACCATTGAAAAAACAATAAAACTCGACCCAGATAGAGTTGCTGTTTTTAATTTTGCTTATGTACCTTGGATGAAGCCTGTACAAAGAAAAATTCCCCAATCGGAATTACCTCAAGCTTCAGAAAAATTAGATATTCTGAAGATGACTATTGAAGAATTAACTGCAAATGGTTATTGGTTTATTGGCATGGATCACTTTGCCAAACCCAATGATGAACTCACCATTGCACAAAAAGAAGGTCAACTGCACAGAAACTTCCAAGGCTACACCACAAAACCAGAATCAGATTTATTTGGCTTTGGTATTACTTCAATTAGTATGCTGCATGATGTTTACGTGCAAAATATTAAGCAGCTAAAAAGTTACTATCAAGCAATTGATACAGGCTTAATGCCAATCGAAAAAGGAGTAAGCCTCAATCGAGACGATATACTCCGCCGGACTGTAATCATGGAACTTATGTGTCAGTTTCAATTGTCAATTAATGACGTTGAAGAAAAATATCATATAGCTTTTGATACGGATTTTAATGAATATTTTGCTAGAGAATTATCTGAGTTGCGATTGCTAGAAGCTGATGGACTGATTCGGATGATACCTAATGGTATTGAGGTAACACCGAGCGGCAGATTACTGATCCGCAACATTGCCTCAGTCTTCGATGCTCATACCAAAAAGCGAAAAAATGCCGCTTTTTCTAAAGCGATTTAATTTGAAGGATGAAGTGTGAAATATTAAGGATGAAGTCAATAAATGTACACTTCATCCTTTATCCTTCATCCTTCCTTTGTCCTCTTCAAGCAGCAGGAAGAAAATTATGCGTATCATGATGATTCAGCCCAACTATCATTCTGGTGGTGCGGAAATTGCTGGTAATTGGCCACCGAGTTGGGTTCCTTATGTTGGTGGAGCATTAAAACAAGCTGGCTTTACCGATATCCGCTTTGTTGATGCGATGACAGACTATATTCCGGATGATGTCTTAGCAGAAATTATCGCTAAATATCAGCCGGATGTGGTACTAGCAACGGCAATCACGCCGATGATTTATCAATCGCAAATCACCCTAAAAATTGTTAAAGAAGTTTGCCCCAATGCAAAAACAATTATGGGCGGGGTTCACCCTACCTATATGTATACTGAAGTTCTTACCGAAGCACCTTGGGTAGATTATATTATCCGTGGTGAAGGTGAAGAGATTACAGTTAATTTACTACGTGCGATCGCCAATGGTACAGATGTGAGCGATCGCCGTAATATTTTAGGTATTGCCTTTTTAGAAGATGGTCAAGTAATCGCTACACCAGCCCATCCCCCAATTGCTGATTTAGATACCCTCACCCCAGATTGGGATCTTTTAGATTGGAAGAAATATATTTACACTCCTCTCAACGTGCGGGTAGCTGTACCCAACTATGCTAGAGGATGTCCATTTACTTGCCGTTTTTGCTCCCAGTGGAAATTCTGGCGCAAATACCGTTCTGGTTCTCCCAAGCGCTTTGTTGATGAAATTGAAATTTTGGTGAAAAAGCACAAGGTAGGCTTTTTCATTTTGGCGGACGAAGAACCAACAATCAACAAACCCAAATTTATTGCGCTATGTAACGAATTAATCGAGCGTAATTTGGGCGTGTATTGGGGAATTAATACGCGAGTCACAGATATTTTGCGCGACGAAAACGAATTACCCCTGTATCGCAAAGCTGGATTAGTTCACGTGTCTTTAGGAACAGAAGCAGCCGCTCAGTTAAAGTTGAATTTGTTCCGCAAAGAAACGACAATTGAACAAAATAAGCGGGCAATCCAACTGTTAAAACAAAATGGTATGGTTGCCGAAGCGCAATTCATTATGGGTTTAGAGAACGAAACCCCAGAAACAATTGAACAAACCTATCACATGGCACTGGATTGGAAACCAGACATGGTGAACTGGAATATGTTTACCCCTTGGCCATTTTCCGAATTATTCCAAGAATTAGGCGATCGCGTTGAAGTGCGAGATTATTCGCAATATAACTTTGTTACGCCCATCATGAAGCCAAACGCAATGGAACGGGAAGAGGTTCTCAAAGGCGTGTTGCGGAACTATGCTCGGTTCTATATGCGTAAAACTATAGAGTATTGGTTTGTAAAAGATCCCTTTAAGCGGAAATATCTTTTAGGTTGCTTAAAGGCTTTTGCTCAAACTACTCTCAACAAACGCTTCTACAACCTGAAGCGGGTGAAATATAAAGGACTACATACAGAAATCGAGTTAGGTTTTGACGAGTCCAAGATTCTCACTCCTGAACAAATTGCTGAACGCAAGCAACAACATCCTGAATTAAAAGCAGATGTTGATTTTACAGGCAATATTTCCGCTTGTGGCGCACCTAACGACATTGAGGTTTCCGCTTGTGGCGCACCTAATGATCTTCCGGAATATCAAGGTGAAGAACAAGATGTGCCAAGCATGAAAATTTAAAACCCTCAGGCGATCGCTCAACAGCTTACCTAGCTACTCACAACAAGAGCGATCGTCTACTTTATTGCCCATACATAATATTTGTGCAGCGTAGCAGAACCCTGCCTTTACGGTAAAAATGGCACGCTTTAATTCATCATTCATAGTTCGGATAAAACAACATTTGACCCTAAAGGCATAATAGCGGTAGCAAAATGAGTTCTTTGTGTCTCTGAGTTATACCATTCTTTTACCAGTACAAATTCAGTCTCTGGATCATAAAATAATACAGCTAAGGATATCTGACCTTCCCAGCAATAATGCACATTCCCATCCTTAGAGAAATACACAGCACCTCTACCATGTGCAGAGAAACCATTCACAGCTGTTCTAGTTAGAGTATTCCAAGATACATATTTCATAATGCAACCTCCGGGAGTTAGATTTCAGTCCTTCCATCCCAGATATACGTGCCAAAACATAACCAATCCGTATAAAAACTGATAATTTTTACACTTTTTTTCTTACTCACTATAGATTGAAGTCATAGCCATTACAGCTTTCATCTCATCCTGTCCCAGTAGAATCCATTTTTGAGTGTATCTAAATGATTCACGCAATTGGGTAATGGGTAATGGGTGTTTGGTGTTGGTAATTTCCCTTTCTCCTCCCTCATCTCCCCCATCTCCCTCATCTCCCTCATCCCCAATCACCAGTCCCCAATCCCTCTTCCTGTACCATGAGTAAATATCAATAACTTTTAATAAACAGCTTATGTCTTCGGCTCCGCTAACATTAAACTTGGTTGAAGGTTCTGTTTCTTTCAGCTTTTCTGTCCAAGCTGCACGGGAATTAAAAGCCGCGTTGGATGAATTAATGGCTCGTCTCAAAGCTGTTGCTGCTAAAGCCACTCCAGGGGGTGGTAAAGTCACTCCCCAGTCTCCTGTTGAGTATCGCTACACAGGTGAGGTATTTTTAGAAATTTTTTGTAACCCTAATATTTGGCCTACTCCCTTCGCTGCGAAAGTCTTACTCACCGTCCGCGATGTCACTATTCGTCTAACAACAGAAGCGGAACTGACTCGCGTGATTGAAGATGTTAATAACTACTTAGAGCAATTTGCGTAAAAAGTTTGTTAGCTAATTTTTATTAATGCCTATCTTCCCTGAAAAATTACCGGAGCAGTTTCATGGGAGAACTGCCCCGGTTAGGGAATGTACATACTATATTCAGGGGCGACATCGGGTGTAAACAAGGATAGATTCCCGATGCGATCGCTACTGGTGAAGTTGTATAAATCAGACTCTAATGCTTCTGTCTTAATGGGAAATTAAAGATCCTGGATCGGGAAATATTAATTAAAAACAGAGATTATCCCGGAAAATTGGCACTTGAATTATTTGTTGTCAAGGCTGGATACGCAACACCAAGTCCCTATCCAAAATCTGGAATTGAACTTTAATTAGTCGTTGTCCCATTCTTCACGACCAATCAAATCGCCAATGCGATCGCGTAACAAAAAGTCACATTTTTCTAATTCACATTCAACGCAAACCCACTCTCTCGCAGGGATGTATTGACAGAGTGTATATATTGGCTGTTGTCGGCTTACCATTCCCTTTTGCACCAGTCGGCGTGCTTCATCTTGAATTACATCTAAAGAGTAGTAACTGATAGAGGGCACCGTATTCACACTCATGATTTTTACTCACAAATTACACGTAGATAGTGTTCCCGATATTTACTTGGAACAAACATTACAAGGATTAGGCTTGTGGCTAAGGTTTTGTAGTTTGCTATACGGAACTAATTCCATTTTGACGCTACATACCCTCAAATTATCTAAAGAAATGTAAACAAAGTCAACATTTTCTGACATTTACGTTCAATGGGCTTCATATAAGGATATCAGGGTAGTCAACATAACCTGCTTAGGAAATATTTAGTTTGTTATTCAAGAGGGTTTAAAGGCTGACTCTCAAAGCCCTAAAGCTTAATTGGGTAATTAGGAATAGTACAGAGAAAATACTTCTACACCGTAAAACCTTGTCTAGCTTTGCGGCTATTTGGCTATTTATTTATATATAAATTATAGCTAGGAGTCTCTAGCAGCAGCGATTAAGGTATAAACTATTGCCTAATATAAGCGTCTACCCTACACCAGAAAAGCTTGCGGCATATCATCTGTTAATGATTTCTT
Organism: Calothrix membranacea FACHB-236; assembly: GCF_014696315.1. Classification (GTDB taxonomy): domain Bacteria; phylum Cyanobacteriota; class Cyanobacteriia; order Cyanobacteriales; family Nostocaceae; genus Aulosira; species Aulosira membranacea. The sequence goes on along the minus strand of NZ_JACJPX010000005.1, from coordinate 17,330 downwards.
AAAGAGTTTCCCACTTACTGTGTTAACTAGGACACAAAATATAGCAAACCAGTTTTTCATTTAACCTTTGGTGTTTAATGTTTGTTATTTTTTCCTGCTTCCTCATCCCCCATTACCCATTACCTCTTGACTAAGCTCATCGTCATTTAAATTGCATCATTTTTATGCCGGTAAAAGCTGCAAACTCTCTCCCTTACCCCCTGATACCTGCCCCTTGCGGACTTAATGTGCTTTCTTATATGCTGAAAAGCTTATTACCTATCCCCAGCTATAGTCACATTGAAACAGACGCTATTTGTTCACGTCTGTAAACAGTTTGGCGAATTTCCTGGAATGAGATTGTTTCCGAAGTTACATTGTTGTTTAGATTACTTATTCCGCAAAATCATCATCATATTCGTCCGAATTGTTGTCATCGTCTCCTGACAAATTTGCGGATGGGCGATCGGACTTGAGTTGGTTCAATAGCGTCAGTACTCTTGTACCGCGTTCTAAAGAACGGTCTTCAATAAATATAACTTCTGGTGTACGACGCAGCCTTACCCTAGCTCCCAGTTCGCTGCGGACGTAACCTGTTGCTGACTTTAAGCCAGCCATTGTTTCTGCCTTAGCCTCTTCTGTGCCATAGATACTGACGTAAATTTTGGCGTGTTGTAAATCACCAGAGACATCAACATCGGTAACACTTACCATTCCTGTACCCACACGGTCATCCTTAATCCCGTTAAGTAGCATTTGGCTAACTTCCCGTTTGATCAATTCAGCAACGCGGGAAATGCGGCGATTTGTAGCCATAAAAATTACGCCTCCTCACAGAGGTTGAACAACATCAATAAGAATATAAATGCAATTTTGGGAGGATAGTGCTTGACATTGACAATGCTATAAGCAATTGTCTTTAGGATAACCTCCCTAAAACCCTTGTCTAAATTGTACTTAAGCCCAGCATTGCACGTAGGGTGAAAGTAATAAAGGCTAGGCTGCCAATAAATAAACCTACAAGAGCAATCAAAGTAACTGGACGTTTTAACAATGGAAACAAAGGTTCAAGTGTGTTCAAAAAAATACCTAAGATGAGAGAAATCAAGTAGCGGGGGTAGCGTGAGACGTTATCCCAAAATCCGTCAAACATTTATTTAGACTGCCTTGTTATAGACTATAAGTTTGTTTTCATCTGCTTGTTTAACTTAATTGTAATCGATACCGCCTGAAAATTAATAAATTCCGATAAAATATGATTCTTAGTTATATTAGTTAGATTTCGTAATTAAATTCTAATGAAATGGTAAGTCAAATTCCCCAAGAAATTTGCCCTCGTCCGTTTTTGAAGTGGGCAGGTGGTAAAAGTCGGTTAATTCAGCAATATATTCCTTATTTACCCAAAAAATATAAGACTTATTATGAACCATTTATTGGGGGTGGTGCAGTTTTTTTCTATCTACAACCCCAAGCAGCAATTTTAACGGATATCAACGCAGAATTAATTACCACTTATCGTTGTGTTCGCGATAGAGTTGAGGAATTGATATGTCTATTAAAAGAGCATAAACATCAACATAATAGAGACTATTATTATAGTGTAAGAAGTAACTATCAAGGTACAGATTTAGAAAAAGCTGCTCGTTTAATTTATCTTAATAAGACATGTTTTAATGGGCTGTATCGAGTCAACTCTAAAGGTCAGTTCAATGTACCTATAGGTAGATACGATAATCCTAATATTTGTGATGAACCCTTACTCAGAGCAGCCTCCACAGCTTTGTCACACACCGAAATTAAACAAGCAGATTTTGTAGAAGTTTTAAATTATCAGACAAGTAGCGATGATTTTGTATTCTGCGATCCGCCTTATTATCCGATAAGTAGTACTAGCTATTTTACAGGTTACAGCAAATATTCTTTTGATGAAACAGACCAAGAACGCTTAAGAGATACTTGTGCAAAATTAGCAGAACGTGGTGTTAAAGTTATGGTATGCAATTCTGATTGCGATTTCATCAGAAAACTTTATCAGGAAATTAATTTTAAGATTTACCCCATAGAAGCAGCACGGTCTATTAATTCTAATACAAAAAAAAGAGGCATGATTTACGAGTTATTAATTACATCATATTAATTCATCAAGTTACAGACTAATCTTCATAAATAACAAAACTATAGCTGATTAATAAATAAACTCAGAAGCTAATTAGCAATATTTATTTGCCCAGGCTATAAACCTATCTAAGCTATAAACTGCTAATAAGTTCCGATTAGATGCAACCTGACTTTTGAGCCAATTAATTGCTCCTTCTCTCATGCCTTCACCGCCAATAACTACAATAGTTGGTGCAGGGTAAGATTCTTTAATATTTAAATTTAGATAAGGAAACTTTTCATCAACAGAACCACCACTTTCTTGCCATTTACATTCGATAATTAATCCTGAGGAACTAGTGGATACACCTACGACAAAAAAGTCAACTTTTAAAGAAGTTTGATAAATTCCAGCGCCGATATAAACCTGTTTTGCATAACGTTTTGGCAATAAATTTGCTGATAAAATAAACTCTCTTGATACATGATTTCCTACTTGGAAATAATTGTGTCCGTTTAAGATTGCTTCTACATTTCCTTCAAGAATATTGCCAGATTTATTTGCCCGTGCGCCTTGAGTCATAGCCATCGCGAATTACTCTGCCATAATTTCCTAGATTCTAGGATTTCACGGAAGTAGTCACAGTTGCTATGTTACTTAATATGTATTTTCAATTTTGCTATAGTAATCCGTCGCGTCAAAGAAGCAAGCTATGGGTATATTTTAGCCGTTGTATGTAGGATAAACACTAGTTTTCATCAGGGTTTGAACAAAAGATATAGTAGTACCCACCCGACAATAATGCTTTTATTTTATGAAGCAATCACTGTTCCAGATTTAAAACCAGATTCATAGAGATAAACTCAATGTTTTAGTACTTTTGTACCTATGATTAATTGATCATTACCTGGAATAAAAGAAGCGACAATTATTAATTCCTAATTCATAAGTCTAATTTCTCAACTTGACTTTTGTGAGTAATTCTTCTTTAATCCGGTTGAGAATAGAAGCTTCATCCAAAGTTGCCAAAATTTTACTAATGACTGCCTTTGGGCCATCAGGCCCCCAAGTCGCGCCATTAGCTAAATAAGCTTTAGTTACTTGACCAATACCGTAAGAAGAAACACCAGCTACCCCGGCTTGAGTTACTGCTACTGAAAGATAAGGGCCAATAGCAGCACCAGCAGTAGCTGACGCAGAGATACCCAGTAAAGTTTTTAATCCACTCAATCCTAAATTTGCTAGTAGTTCGCTAGCACCAATACCGCCCATACTCAAAGCAATTTTTTGCAGTAATTGTACAGCGCCAGCTTCCGTCATAGGAATGCCGTAGAGTTTAGATAAACCCACAATTAGCGAAATATCAATGACAATACTGCTGAGTATATCTACTATAGTCACCGGATTGAGAGCGATCGCTAATGCTTTGGTCATTACGGCTTTCCAAATCAGCGCATTGGCGTTCTGTTCCCGAATCATCAATTTACGCTGTACTAGTTGTTCGTTAACAACATCTGCATACAGCATCGTATTTAAAGCCACTAAAGCTTTACCTTCACGCTGCAAAATCTCTAAGATTTTTAACTTCAATTCGTCAACTTGAGCATTACCTGTACGCAACTGCACGCCTTTGCTACCATCAGGACGACGAACTGCTGTCTTGACTAATGGTGATGCTGCAGCCATGACAATTTCTAGAGGCGAGAGTAACTCTTTAACTCGCTCATCGCGAATTTTATGATAAATTGCCATCCGGTCTGCTTCCGGATACTGGTCTACTTTGTTAAACACCAAAATTATCGGTTTACCAGCTTCTCGTAACTGCGAAAGGGCCTGGTGTTCTAACTTTGTCATGTCACCAGCAATGACAAACAAAATTAAATCTGCTTGTTTTGCTATCTGTTCGGCTAATACAGCGCGGGTTTCACCATCAATTTCATCTAATCCAGGCGTATCAATTAATTCCACCTGAGATTTGCCCACGGCTGGTAAAGTGACTCTTAAAGCACGTTCAGTTTCTCCAATCGCTTCCTCGTTAATACTCCAATTTACACGCTGTGCATCACGAGTCACTCCATGTAGGGGCCCTGTTTCAAATACACTTTGCCCAACTAAAGCATTGAGTAAAGAAGATTTACCACGCCCCACCATGCCAAAAGCAGCAATCTGCACCACCATGCGTTCTAACTTCCCCAGCATGGTATCTAAATCATTAATTTCCGCCTCTAAGCCCTGTTTTTCTTGGGGAGAGAGGTCAAGATTAGCTACCAAATTTTGTAACGCCGTTTGTGCCCTTTTATAGTTGAGTTCCGTTTGAATATCTTCAAAACTAAAAATGGCACTATCTAGTTCTTCCTCCCAGTTGGGTGAGTCGCTGTGATGAGGTTCGGGCAATATCGAAGTCATGTGAATTTTAGATGTGAGATTTGGGATTTACCTCAGATCTGATCCTAGTTATTTTTTACCGGCTTTCACCATCCACACGAGAAAACTCAAAATAGTTTCAATCGGTGGTAGAAGATAATCTGTTAAATCATCAAGTGAAAATCTTGTTTCACTTTTTCAATGGTAAATTGACTGTAGAGCATAAATACTCATTTTCTCAATTTGCTGGATAGCCTGAGTTTATCTTCATTCTTAGGCGATGAGGGCTGGGTAATTAAAAATAAAATTTTTGTGATGAATAACCTGGATTTGCTCTTATTGTGCGTAATACACAACTCCTCAAGAGAGGAGTGTCCGAAAAAGTAGTACATTGAAAAATGCATCTAGTAGCGTTAGGAACTTGACTAAATCACCTGTGCGGAAAATCGTAATTGCCGGTAACTGGAAAATGTTCAAAACTCAGGCAGAGTCCGAAGAGTTTTTACGCGGATTTCTGCCTCACTTAGAGGAAACACCTGAAGAACGTGAAGTACTACTATGTCCTCCTTTCACTGACTTAAGTATTTTGTCTAAGTATTTGCATGGTAGCCGTATCCAATTAGGCGCACAAAATGTCCACTGGGAAGAAAATGGAGCCTATACTGGCGAAATTTCTGGCCCTATGCTGACAGAAATTGGTGTGCGCTTTGTAATTGTTGGTCATAGCGAAAGAAGACAATACTTTGGCGAAACAGACGCAACTGTTAACTTGCGGCTGAAAGCCGCGCAAAAGCATGGTCTTACCCCCATTCTTTGTGTAGGCGAAACTAAAGAACAACGAGATGCTGATCAAACAGAATCGTTGATTATCAGTCAGCTAGAGAAAGACCTGGTAAATGTCGATCAGGATAATTTGGTGATCGCCTATGAACCGATTTGGGCAATTGGTACAGGCGACACTTGTGAAGTCACAGAAGCAAATCGGGTAATTGGCTTAATTCGTAGCCAGTTGACTAATGCTAATGTTTCGATTCAATACGGTGGCTCAGTTAAGCCCAATAATATTGATGAGATTATGGCTCAACCTGAAATCGATGGTGTTCTGGTAGGAGGCGCAAGCCTAGAAGCTGAAAGTTTCGCCAGAATTGTCAATTATAAGAAGTAGCCTTTATTTGGCGTTTGTTAAAAGTCAAGAGTTGGAGAGACGCGATTAATCGCGGCTGTACAAGAGTCAAGACTGATTGCTTATTTATCCTCTAGCTTGAAAAAGTGCTGAGTAAAAATCCCAGTCCCACTTTCAGATTTAGCTGTGAAACTTGTTTCATCGGGACTGTCTTCTTATCTTCCTTGTCTCCCTAGTCCCCATTACCCCTAATCCCCACTCCCTACGGTCGTGGGGCCCCGAGTTCCCCAGTCCCTAGCCTCTAGCCCCTATTTTACATATGCCAACTAACTTAATGATTCGGGGACGTTGTTTCCAATGGGGACAGCAGACTTATCTTATGGGTGTATTAAATGTAACGCCCGATAGCTTTAGTGATGGTGGTGAGTTTAACTCTACGGCTGCGGCCGTAGCACAAGCCCAAGCATTGGTAGCTGCTGGTGCTGATATTATTGATGTGGGTGGTCAGTCTACCAGACCAGGAGCAGAGCAAATAACTGTTGCGGAAGAACTAGAGCGAGTCGTACCAGTTGTTACGGCGCTACGCTCCGGAATTAATATACCAATTTCTGTAGATACAACTAGGGCAGATGTAGCTAGAGCCTCTGTAGCTGCTGGTGCTGATATGATAAATGACATTTCTGGCGGCACGTTTGACTCAGAAATGTTGCCAACAGTAGCTAGTTTGGGCGTGCCTATTGTATTGATGCATATCCGGGGAAACCCGCAGACAATGCATCAACAAACTGATTATCAAGATTTAATAGCAGAAATTTATAATTTTCTTGCAAAACAAATAGCTGCTGCAATTACAGTAGGCATTGACCAGCAGAAAATAATTATTGATCCTGGTATTGGCTTTGCTAAAAACTACGAACAAAATTTAGAAATTTTTCGCCGCTTGGGGTCATTGAGAGCGCTTAATTGCCCTATTTTAGTAGGGCCTTCTCGTAAAAGTTTCATTGGTCGGATTCTCAATCAACCAGATCCCAAAGCAAGAGTCTGGGGAACAGCTGCGGCCTGTTGTGCGGCTATTTTTAATGGTGCTGATATCCTCCGAGTTCACGATGTGAAAGAAATGCGTGATGTTTCACTTGTAGCCGATGCTTTGTTTCGGCAAATAACACAAGATTAGTGAATATGGTGTAAATAAATATACCGATTAACTAGAAAACTAGCGATCGCAAAACCACCTAAATTCTACGCCACATATCTAGGTATTCCCATTACCATTGGGTGTGCCATTACCTTCTATATTTGTACTCTCAGCAATCATCTCTTTCATCAAATCACCTGATTTGCCAGGATCGACAAAGACAACTTTCGCGTTTTGGCTTTCACCTAGCCTGTAGCTAGCATTGATGTAATCTTGAGCCACCAGATAACGCAAAATTTCCTTACTTTCAGGATTTGTCCGTAAAGCCTCAGCAATTATTTGCATAGAAGTCATAGTTCCTTCTGCTTTCTTAATTGCTGCTTGGCGTTCTCCTTCAGCTTCGGAAATTAGCGCCCGTTTTTTGATTTCAGCGGCTCTTTCCTCTTCCATTGACTTCCGCACGCTTTCAGGTGGAGTAATGCGCTGGATATCTAAGCGGATAATCTCAACACCCCAACCAGCTGTTGTATCATTCAACTGGTCTAAAATGGCTCTGTCCATCTCTGAGCGAGAAACATTGGTTTCTTCTACCGTATTCTGAGCGATAATTTCCCGGAGTGTGGTGTGAGCTAGCTGTACCAGTGCGCCTTGGAGATCATCAATAGCGTAAAAGCTCTTTTCTATATCTTTGATGCGCCAGTAAAGAATAGCATCAACTTCCAGGTAAATATTATCTCTGGTGATGACATTCTGGGGCTTGATGTCTATATACTGCTCACGTGTAGTATCTTCCATGACGATCTGATCCACCAAGGGAACAATAAAGTTCAGCCCTGGACTTAATTTACGATGATATCGCCCCAATCGCTCTACTAAAGCGACATTTCCCTGATTAATCAGTTTCGCAGATCCTAAGGCATAACCTATAAGCGCTAAGACAATAGCAATAATTGGCTCCATATCTGCTCCTAATTTAGCTTTTGGAGAAATTTTAGTTTAAAGGACATGGTACTATCTTGTCCTAAATCTTAAGTCTAATGTTTTAAGTTTGTAATTTTCCGAACACGAGCCGCAACATGCGATCGCAAGTCTCAACTCGTCTTGTGCAGATAGGACATTTTGCCTCAATGCAATCGCTATTAAAGCACCTTGATTACATACTGGCAAGGTCTAGGCTCCTCATAACAAAGGTTTTCAACTCCACCATTGTATTTTTTGCTGAGTGTGGTTGCGATCGCATATTGACCAAGCCAATTTGAGATTAAACAAACAAAACCCACTTGGGTGGGTTTAAATGCTTATGCTTGTGTTAGCTTCCATTTAATTACGAATTATGAATTACGAATTAGCAATTATTTTGTCAGCTTATCAACTACAAAACCTAACCAGGGTTTGATATTTCTAGGTAAATCAGAATTCAGACGCAGGGGTAATTCTGGTGTAGAAAGAGATTGAGCGTAAGCAGGTGTAAGAAACGGTTGATAAATTTTCGCTTCTGGGGTTGATTGTTTGACAAACGCTAAGGTGACACCACGAACTAGCTGACGCAGAGAATTAGTTTCCGATCCACGCTTTTCTTGAAAAATAGTAGTGGCTGTACTAGCGCTATAGCTGGGATCGCTAATACTTAAGTGAGTTCCACCAATAGCCGTTAATAAATATTTGCTGCTTTGCAGTTGGTTAAAAGGTGCTATTTGATGTTTCAAGGACGGGGTTAAAGAATCTTCGGTACTAGTTAAAATTAATACTGGATTATTAATTTTATTTAGACCTGTTTTACCAAACAGATTACCAACTACAGGGTTAAAAGCGATCGCACTTGTGACTCTTGGGTCTTTTAATTGTAGTTTCTTCTCTTTTAAGGGCGCAGCCGCACACTGTAACCAATCCCCAGGTGATTCGTTGAAAGAAAGAGAATTTTGACAGAATTGTCTGACTGCTTCTAAGTCTACTTCTGGGCCTAACAAGGCTAAAGCAGTATAACCTCCCAAAGAATGACCAATGACAGTCACTTTATCAGTGTTGAATTTTCCTTGTAGCGTTCCTGATTGATTGTTGAGTTTGGCTAGTTCGTCCAGTAAGAAACTGATATCTTTGGGACGATCAATAAATTCTGTAGCTGGTAGGATTTGGCTTAAATTTGTTGGCGTTGAATTTTGATAAATAGAACCGTTAATCTTGCTATCTGGATGTTCAATAGCAGCTACAGTGACTCCATAGGAAGCTAAATGACGCGCTAAGTAGCTCAAAAATTTGCGGTTTGCACCCAAACCAGGAGACATCACAACTAATGGTGCTTGGGTATTACCTTTACTCCAATAAATATCTACGGGAATGCTTCTTTTTCGTTGCTTGTCCTGTAGAGTTAGGGTTTGTTGCTGTACTGCTTCTTTACCAAGAGCAGCAGGATCAAAACTAGCTTGAAAAGTTGTAGGATTTTTTACTAATAAATCTCTTTCTAGCAACGTGCCTAAAGCTTGGCTTTGCAGGTAATTGCCGTTGAATTCTACTGCAATTTGAATGGCTTTGGTTGCGTCAACGGTAACATTTTCTTCTGGGTAGGCTCGTAAAAACCCCAGAACACTCAAACCGTTAACTTGACGTAGAGAGAGGTTGAGTGCGGCTTGGAGACCTTCTACTGTACTACCTGGGATCGCAACTCCCAATGATGAAATTAATTGTTGACCTTGTGGCGATCGCACTAGTTCATCAAAAAATTTATCAGCTAATCCTGGATCTACTTGTACCCGCCGATTTAGTAATTCTTGAATTTGCGGGGTTAAGAAAGGGCGAAAAAGTTGCAGGTTTTCTGGGAGTTTTCCAGTTTTGGCAAATGCTTCGATGTCGGCGATCGCGATCGCTTGCTGAAATGGCCCTAAGCGGATAGTGACCTTTTGGGCTGCTAAAGTTGAGGTCATTCCCACACCCCAACTAAGAGCAATGGTTATGCTGCATAGTAACCCTTGCACCCAGGATATTTTACGCTGCTGTTTGCTACGCCAAAAATGCATATTAGCCATTAGTTATTAGTTACAAGATTTCATAACCCATAACAGTGACTTGTCAATATACACTTTTGTTGCAGTCTGGGGACATAAATCCGCAAGCAGTGTCCCCAGTACCTAGCCAAATCTAAAATCCAGAGAAGATAGTTCTAAGAATCCCGAAGACAGCACCTACAGGGCTAAATATCGCACCCAGGGTATCTCCAGTGCGAGCGACACCATTACGGCTGACTACAACCACATCGTTATTACGAAGTATAGGATTGGTTTGCTCATTGATTCCTTTAGAGAAATCTACTTCTACTACACGTTTAGTGACAGTGCCGTTGGGATTCAAGCGAATCAAATCCACAGCCCCGCTTTTAGCTCTAGCATCGTTAAATCCACCAGCTGCTAACAATGCTTGGTTTAACGAACTATTCGGCTTCAGATCTACAGAGCCAGGTCTTTTAACTTCGCCTACGACACCAACTTGAATAACTGTGGGAGATAAAGTAGTAGTCGCTAATTGAGTAGCTTCTGCGGGATTAATCTCAGTTGCTGTTGGGATAACAATTGTATCTCCGTCTTGCACGATTACATCTTGATTGACATCACCACTCTGCAATAGTTGCCAAAGATTGATATCTATAGTTTGTTCTGTCCCAGTTCTGGTGGGGCGGCGGATTTTCAGACTGCGAATATCGGCTTGTGGTGTAATTCCCCCAGCTAGTTGAATTGAGCGTGTGAGAGTTGGGTAACCAGTACCAATGGTTCCCCCTGCCTGTCCTTCTGTACTACCTTGAGTAACAAGATAAGAACCAGGACGGTTAACTTCGCCAATTACGGCTACAGTGCGTGGTCTAGTGGGGTCGGCAGCAAAGTTAGCTGCAAACAAATTGCGTGCTTCTGCTACGTTAAAAGTAGTGGCAGTGGGTACAACGATGGTGTCGCCATCTCTTAAGGTAATATCCTGCCCAATTGTACCTGTTTGAATAAATTGTTTTAAATTCAGTGTTACTGTTTGCTCGCCAGTCCTTCCCACCTTGCGACGTAATTGCACTTTAGTCACATCGGCTGCGAGTGTTACGCCTTCGGCTGTTGTTAGGGCAGCTAATACAGTTGGGTATTGTACACCAGGATTATTTCCTGCGCCTCCCTGTAAGTTGAGAGTATAAGCTCCTGGGCGTGTAACTTCCCCTGCTACAAAAATATTGATGGGGCGTGGTGATAGCAGGTTAACGGAAATTAGAGGACGTTTCAGATAGCGTTGGTATTGTTCGCTAATTAAATCAGCGGCCTGTTCGGTAGTTAGGCCAAGAACTGAGATACTGCCAATTAAGGGTAAGTTAATCGAGCCACCAGGGGGAACTTGGTATTCACCAGTATATTCTGGTACTTCAAATACGTTTACCCGTATCAGGTCGCCGCCGCCTAATAAATAATTAGTATCTATAGTAGATGATACAGATGGCGCAACAGGTGGTGTAGTAGGTGTTGTTAACTGAGCATTAGGTAATACTGGTCTTCTATTCTGTGATATCGGTTGTCCCTGAGCTTGACTGGCAGATGGTGCAGCAACATTAACAGCCGTTAACACAACCACACCCATAATTGATTGAGTGAGGATTTTCAGCAAACCTGTATTAAGCATATTTACCCAAGACTCTGAAACTACAATTGCTAAAATACTGTCTAAACATTTTAATCTTGACTATATGGAATTACTCAAGTTCCGTCACATTCTTATTTTCTTATAAAAACTTGACCTTCCGGAGAAGTATTTATTGCGGAAGTTTGAACTTTCAGTAAAGCTAATTTAAAGTTTGAGGGATTTAAATCTTAATTGATGATCAATCTTGTCGTGATTTTACTGAATTTTTATTATAAAAGTGCAAGCTCATATTAACTAAGCATTTTTATTTACTTAATTATGGGGTGTTATTGGTAATTTGTCAGTACTTTAACTTAGCTACAACCTAACTTAATTTTCAGTATACTTAGCAGTAATTGCCAATAGTAATCCTACACTTAATTGAATTACTGAGACAAATTATTTTTGTGTTGGATCTGTTGCATAAAAAATTCTTCAAGAGAAAGGCGAGACAAATTCATCGCCATAATTTGTCCTCCCATGAGACGGAGACTAGCTAGAAAATCATAGTAATTCTCTTGTTGTAGTGTCCCTTGCCAAGAGCCATCAACTTTAAATACGACATTCGGTAACCATTTCTCGAGGATGTCGCCGTTACCACCTATACCTTTGACTTGATATATGCTGGAGTCGCCTAATAGTTCATGAAAAGAACCAGTACAGATTAATTCACCTTGAGCGAGAATGGCAACGCGATCGCATAATATTTCGACTTCACTCAGGATATGGCTGTTGAAGAAAATTGTCTTACCTGCAGCTTTGAGTTTTAAAATAATTTCCCGCATTTGGTAGCGACCTACAGGATCGAGACCAGACATTGGTTCGTCTAAAAATACGACATTGGGATCGTTGATTAGTGCCTGAGCCATACCAACGCGCTGTAACATACCCTTGGAATAGCGACGCATCTGTTTTTTGCGTGCATCAGCCTGAGATAGACCAACTAATTCTAATAGTTCGGGAATACGCTGGCGTTGAATATTTTGGGGAATTTGGAATATTCCCGCCGCTAGCTGCAAAAATTCCCAGCCGGTGAGATAGTCATATAAATAGGGATTTTCTGGTAGATAGCCAATATATTGCTTAACACTGCGATCGCCTAATGGTTTACCTAGCAATAATCCCCTTCCAGAGGTAGGGCGGATAATCCCCAGTAAAAGTTTTAATAGAGTAGTTTTACCAGCTCCATTTGGCCCTAGTAGCCCAAAAGTTTCGCCTTGGTAAACAGTTAAAGAACAACTTTTGAGGGATGTAACTTTTTGATGCATCCAAAATCCAGTACGGTAGACTTTCCGCAACTCAGAAGTAAAGACTACGGGTGGTGCATCGGGGGTATTTAGCTGAAAGTTAGGAGCGTCTACAACAGACTTCATCGCAGTTCCATAAACAATTACCAAATTTGCCAAAGTTATGCTTTAGGGCTATAACTTTGTTCACTATCAAGGGTACCCATTGGTTAGCAATAACTAACATGATTGTGAAAATTGTTGCCAACAAAGTACTTAACAGAGACTTGACAGCAAAGCCTCTTGCCTTCTTAGGCGCGATGAAAGCCCGGCAAATTCGGGCATGGTTATTTCCCTATACACGCAAAATCCCACTCCCTGGAAAGGAAGTGGGATGAGCTTCAGCATATTATGGTTATTACTTTACAAAACCCCTTTGGAACTGGGAATCATACCAGCACGCCTGGGGTCGATTTCCACCGCGATTCGCATTGCTCTAGCAAATGCCTTAAAGGTTGCTTCAATAATATGGTGGGAATTAATGCCATCTAACTGACGAATATGTAATGTTAATTGGCTATGGTTGACCACCGCCACGAAAAATTCCCTAACTAGTTGAGTGTCATAGGTTCCTACCCGCTGAGTAGGGATTTCTAAACCATAGCTGAGGTGGGGACGGCCGGAAAAGTCTAATGCTACCTGCACCAATGCTTCATCAAGTGGCGCGAGGAAGTTACCAAAGCGGATAATACCTTTTCTATCACCTAGCGCTTTACTGAAAGCTTGTCCTAGGGTAATACCCACATCTTCGTTAGTGTGGTGGTCATCAATTTCCCAGTCTCCTTTAGCTTGGACATCCAAGTCAATTAACCCGTGGGAGGCAATTTGATGCAGCATATGATCCAAAAAGGGAATCCCTGTTGCTGCCTTACAAATCCCTGTACCATCAAGGTTGACAGTAACTTGAACATCAGTTTCACCAGTTTTGCGATGAACAGAAGCAATCCGAGGACTGGGATGAGATGGTTCGTGAGAGAAATTAATTTCGCGATCGCTGATTTGCATAGTTAGTGGGGATTGGGGAATGGGTAATGGGGAATGGGTAATGGGGACTGGGAGTTGCTAAGAATCTAATGAACTATGCCCAATGCCCCATGCCCCACGCCCAATATCTACTACATCCCCATAATTTCATATCCTGCATCCACATATATTACTTGTCCTGTAATACCTGTGGACAAATCACTACACAAGAAAGCAGCTGTATTACCTACTTCTAGCTGGGTGACTGTGCGTCGCAGGGGAGCAACTTCTTCTACATGGTGAATCATATCTAAAATGCCGCCGACGGCGCTAGATGCCAAGGTGCGAATCGGCCCTGCGGAGATAGCATTCACGCGGATATTTTTTGGCCCCATTTCCGCCGCTAGGTAACGTACACTAGCCTCCAACCCTGCCTTAGCAACTCCCATAATGTTATAGTTAGGAATCGCTCTAACGCTACCTAAATATGTGAGGGTGAGGATACTTCCGCCTTCGGTCATTAAAGGTTTGGCTGCACCGCTCAACTGCACGAGTGAATAAGTACTAATTTGTAGTGCTGTGTTGAAGCCAGCGCGCGTTGTTTGGCTAAAATCACCACTCAAATCGTCTTTATTGGCAAAAGCCAAGCAATGAACGAGGATGTCTAGCTTTCCCCATTTATCCCGAATGGTGTCAAAGGTAGATTGAATCTGTTCATCGTTTTGGACATCACAAGGAAGAAATAAGCTGGGGTTGAGAGGTTCTACCAATTCCGCAACTTTTTTCTCCATTTTGCCTTTTTCATCTGGCAAATAGGTAATACCTAAGTTAGCTCCAGCTTGGTGTAGTTGTTGGGCAATTCCCCAGGCAATTGAGCGGTTATTTGCAATACCTGTAACAAGGGCGTTTTTTCCAGTCAGATTCAGCATGAGAAATGGTTAGTGTAAACAATCATTAGGAGCATACTAGAATCTGAGGCTAGTTTGTCTTGTTTTACAAAGGATTTGTAAAAATGTTATTGGTAAGGGTTTTTACAAGAATAAAATTACAGTTTATTCCTTAAGAAAATCTCAAGAACTCTTGATTTTGTCTTTAAAAAAACATTGCTAATACAGCTAATATAACTAGCTATTCAAGAAGTACTAGCTAAAAATATCAAAAATTATGTATCATAATAAACAAATAATTAGGAAACAATAATTTTGAGTATAGGAAAGTACAGAAAGGTTGACGGTGCTTTATTGATTTTTCAGGTGTATTCTTAGGTAATCAGTTTTTGTTTTTCCGGCATTGGGTAGGGGAAGGGAGATGATCGTGACACAAGATAAAGCCCTAGCAAATGTTTTTCGTCAGATGGCAACTGGAGCATTTCCTCCAGTTGTAGAAACGTTTGAACGCAATAAAACGATCTTTTTTCCTGGCGATCCTGCTGAACGAGTTTATTTTCTTTTGAAAGGCGCTGTAAAGCTTTCCAGGGTGTATGAGGCAGGAGAAGAAATAACGGTAGCGTTGCTACGGGAAAATAGCGTTTTTGGTGTGTTGTCATTGCTGACAGGAAACAAATCGGATAGGTTTTACCATGCCGTTGCATTTACCCCTGTAGAATTATTGTCAGCTCCTATTGAACAAGTGGAGCAGGCACTCAAGGAAAATCCAGAATTATCCATGTTAATGCTGCGAGGTCTTTCTTCGCGAATTTTGCAAACAGAGATGATGATTGAAACCCTCGCGCACCGAGATATGGGTTCAAGGTTAGTGAGTTTTTTATTAATTCTCTGTCGAGATTTTGGTGTTCCTTGTGCAGATGGGATCACAATTGATCTGAAGCTATCTCATCAAGCGATCGCAGAAGCAATCGGTTCTACTCGTGTTACAGTTACCAGGTTACTTGGCGATTTACGTGAAAAAAAGATGATTTCTATCCACAAAAAGAAGATTACTGTGCATAAACCTGTGACTTTAAGTAGGCAATTTACTTAAAAGCAATTAGGGAAAGCAGAGGAGGCAAATGTTGTGTTTTTAGAAATCACACCACTATGGAGGTAAATCTAAAAATTGATTAAGTTCAGCAATTGCCAATCTCTGATTTCCCACAGAAGATGTTTGAAAGTAGTAGGCTGTATCTGGAAGCATTTCGGTAGCTGAAGATGACCACTGGGTACATCCTCATTGCAGCAATTTTAATTCTAGGGGGCGTACTTGCCACCGTGGGCGATCGCATCGGCACACGAGTTGGCAAGGCGCGTCTTTCTCTGTTTAAGTTACGTCCGAAAAATACGGCAGTATTAGTAACTATTTTTACTGGCACTTTAATTTCAGCATCCACTCTCGCAATTTTATTTGCTGCTGATGAAGGATTACGCAAAGGGGTGTTTGAGTTAGAGGATATTCAAAAAGACCTCAGACAAAAGCGCGAACAACTTAAAACCGCGGAAACCCAGAAAAGTCAAGTAGAAGGGGAACTAAACCAAGCAAGGAAAGAACAGGCCCAAGCCCAGCGAGACTTACAGGTGATTAATCAGTCCTTGCAGGCGGCGAATGCCAAACAACAGGTAACGCAAGCTCAACTTAACCGCACTCAAAAGCAACAAGCACAAACCCAAAATCAGTTGCAACGCACTCAAAGCCAACTGGGCCAAGTCGTAGCACAATATCAAAAAGCAATCACAGAACTCCAAAGCGTTGAGGATGAGAAAAAGAATCTGTTGGCGGAAATTGAGCAACGCAAAATAGAACGCCAAAGACTTTACGCTGAAGCCAAGAAAGCGATTGATGAAGCCAAAACAGCAATTGCCAAACGCGATCGCGAATTAGCCAACAGACAAGAAGCGGTTGAACAACGGGATCAAAAAATTGCCCGGTTGGATAAACTTATTCAACAACGCAATCAAGAAGTTGCAGCCCGCGAACTGGTAATTACCAAACGGGAATCTCGTCTGAAAGAATTAGAAAAGCAACAGAACTATCTAGAACAAGAAGTAGCCAGGCTGGAGAAATATTACCAGTCATACCGTGACCTACGTTTAGGGAAACTGGCTTTGGTGCGGGGTCAAGTTCTGGCTGCGGCTGTAGTTCAAGTAACTCAGCCGACGGCGGCGCGTCAAGCAATTACTCAACTGCTACAAGAAGCCAATCAGAATGCTATCCTCGAATTAGCTGAGCCTGGGACAAATACTCTCAATAATGTAGAAATACTGCACATTACCCCAGATAGAATTGAGCAATTAATTAAGCAGATTAATGATGGTCGAGAATATGTCATCCGCATTTTCTCTGCTGGTAATTATGTCAGGGGAGAAAAGCAGATCGAATTCTTTGCTGATTCAGCACGAAACCAGCTTGTCTTTTCTGGAGGGCAGATACTAGCCAGTACTACTGCCGATCCCAAGACCATGACATCTTACCAACTTAGGCAAAGGCTGGATCTACTAATTTCTGCTTCGCAATTTCGCGCCCGAAATGCTGGCATTATTGAAAATGTTCAAATAGATGGTACTTTTCTACGCTTTGTTTCCCAACTCAGGCAATCCGACCAAGCATTAGAGATTAAAGCGATCGCGGCTGAGGATACTTTCACCGCTGGGCCGCTGAGAGTAAAACTAGTGGCAGTGATTAACGGCCAGGTTATTTTTAGTACTTAAAACCCACATTCCGCAGGTGCGATCGTAAATGCTGTATTTTTGAAAATGATGTAAATGCTGCATTTTGGAAGCATGACAGCTTCACCATTAGATATTAGAGTAC